>NZ_JBIUBV010000002.1:376562-552948 GCF_044548405.1 Streptomyces sp. NPDC052040
CGCCCGCCCGGGGGGCCGGCGGGGGGGGGGGGGGGGGGGCCGCCGGGCCCCGGCCGCCCCGGGCGGGGGGGGGGCCCCCGCGGGGGGGCCCCCCCCCCCCGACGGCCTTTTTCCGCGTGCGGGCGGACGGGACGGCTCAGCGGCCCAGGGCGCGGCGGCCGCGGCCCTGGGACAGCACCGGAAGGTTGTTCCGGGCCGGTGCGGAGCGGGTGTCCTCCTCGATGCGCAGCGCGAGCGCGGGACAGCGGCGCACCGCCCGCAGCGCCTTGGCCTCCGCATACCGCGGCACCGCCGCCTGGGCGACCGTCGGGAAGCCGTCGGCGCCCAGTTCGAAGACCTCGGGGAGGATGTCCGCGCACAGGCCGTGGCCCCGGCACAGCGTCCAGTCGACGTGGATCTTCTGCCGGCTCGCCCCCGCCTCCGGCTCTGCCTGGCCGCCGCCCGGGATCCCCGAGGGGGCCCGGCCGCCCTCGAAGAGCGGCAGCACGCCCTCCACCGGCCTGCCGCAGCCGTTGCCCAGCACATGGGCCGCCAGGTCGTCCGTGAAGGCCTTGATGGTCGACTCCAGGAACATCGCCGACCCGTCCGGGTGCGAGCAGGCCCCCCGCCGCTTCACGGCCTTGGCGACCTGCTTGAGGGCCTCCAGGGCGGCCGGACCGCCGCCGCTCAGGATGTCCTCCATGCCGCGTGCCGCGGCGGGCAGCCCGAGATAGCAGGGGCCGCACTGGCCCGCGCTCTCCTCGGCCAGCCACTTGGCCACCTGGAGCGACTCGCCGAGCGGGCACGTCTCCTGGCTGATCGGCAGGATCGCCCCGGCGCCGAGCGAGCCGCCGACGGCGTCCAGGGAGTTGCGCGAGACGATCGCCTCGCCGACCGTCGCCGCGTCGATCCACTTGCCGTGGTAGCCGCCGGTCAGCACGCCCTGCGGCACCGGCGGGGCGCCCGCCAGCTGGAGCACGTACCGCAGCGGCACACCCGTGGGGACCTCGATCACCATGGGTCGGCTGACCGCGCCGGACACCGTGAGCATGACGGTGCCGGGCTCGTCGTAGAGCCCGGTGTTGCAGTAGCGCTCCGCGCCGATGCGCGCGGCGATCGCCAGCTGGGCGAAGGTCTCGGCGTTCGACAGCAGGGTGGGTGCCCCGCCCACCCCGCTCTGCGACGCACTGGTCTTGCGCCCGGGCGGGATCGGCGGGCCGCCGTCGATGGAGCGGACCAGCGACGCCGCGGCACCGGTGACCATGCGCACCGGGTTGCGCTGCACCCGCGCCCTGATCGGCGCGCCGCGCCGGTCGCTCAGGCCCCGCTCGGCCAGCGCCTGCTCCATCGAGCGCTCGGTGGAGGCGCGGGTCACCCCGATCACCAGCTGCCGGGCCCCGAGGGCCTCCGCCACCAGCAGCGCGCCGTCCAGGATCAGATGCGGGGCACGGTTGATCAGCACCGTGTCCTTGCGGCAGGCGGGCTCGTCCTCGCTTCCGTTGACGACCACCACCGGCCGGATGCCCCGGCGGATCGCCGACTCGGCGACCGACCGCAGCTTGCGGTGGAAGGGGAAACCGGCGCCGCCGCGCCCCTTCAGCGAGATCTGCTCGGCCAGCTGTGCGAGCTGCTCGCCGCCCACCGGCTCGAGCGGACCGTGCACCTTGAGATGCATCGGCAGGTCGAGTCTCTCGACAAGGTCGAAGCCCGACGTGAGCTGCGGAAGTCCGACCACACGGACCTCTGGGACGTCGGGCAGGGCCTCGTTCACTTAAAAACCTCCGGAAGGCGCGTTCCAGGGTTCGCCGGCTCCCGGCGTGCCGTAGGCGCCGGGGCGCGTCTGGGTCGCGGGGCCGCTGTTGTACGTGTTGTTCGAGTTGTACGTGTCGTAGGCCGCGTTCGTCTCACCCGTGTCGTACATCTCACTCGCGCCGTACGCGTTGTGTCCCGGGTATTCCGGATTGCCATAGGCGGGGATGGTGTAGCCGGTGTCCTGAAGCGGGTCGTAGGCGGAGGGCGGGGCCTCCCCGACGGGCGGCGGCGAGGGGATCGGCCAGCTGCCGGAGGTGCTGTTCGGCCCGTCGGCCCGGGGCATCCGGTCGTCCGGGGGCAGACCGGGCATCGCCATGCCCAGGGTCGGGTCCGGAGTCATCGGCATCTGGACGCCCGGCGGCGTGGACACGGCCCGGTAGGCGGCCGCGAAGCCGCCCGCGGGCTCCTGGGCCATGGCGCGGGCCGCAGGGGTCTCGTAGAACGGCGAGGAGGGCTGCGGAGGGATCAGGCCCCCCTCGGTGGCACCGCGGCCCGCCGCGCGCGCCCCGAAGCCGCCCGGCGCGGCGGCCGCCTCCGCGTTGCGGGCCCGGCTGGCGTCCAGCTCCTCGCGCCCCGCCCGGTCGCCGGCCCCGATGACCGCGAAGACCCGGTCGGCCACCTTGCGCTTGAACGGGCGCGGCGCGGCCCGCAGGGCCAGGGCTGCCATGACGCCGAGCAGGCACAGCTCGTAGGACACCATGAAGAACGGTTTCGCCGCGCGTCCCGCGAACAGGCCGTGGACCAGCGCGGCGCACCAGGACGGATAGGCCAGCATGTGCATCGCCCGCCAGCGCGCAGCGACCGGGGCGGGGGAGGCGAAGTTGCTGCGCAGGGCGCCGGTGACGCCCACGAAGATCATGAGCAGTCCGGCGAGGGAGCCGAGGCCGATGAGTCCGGCCGAGCCGCTGATGCCCAGGCTGAAGGGGATCAGTGCGGCGATCAGCACGGTGTGGTCGAGCGCCAGCTTGACCGTGATGTGCACCAGCAGGAAGGCGATGGAGGCCACGGCGGTGGTCCGGTGCACGGCCTGCGCCACGATCCGCTGGCGGATGTTGAGGAAGATCCGGTCCTGGGCGATGAGTCCCCAGATCACCGAGCAGCTGAGGGAGACGAGCGCGAGGACGCCCGCTCCGAAGTTGAGGAAGTCCCGGACTGCGTTCCCGCCCGCGAACACGACGACGGGTATGAGCAGCAGTACGACAGCCGACGCCACACCGTAGGCCGAGCGGCCCGGCCGGGGTAGCGAGCTGTTACTACGGGGAGGGTTCATGGGGGCAACTCCGAACAGTTTCGGGAAGGCGGTCCCGCTGCCGCACTCTAGAGGGGCTCCAAACCGGGCGGTACGAGGTTTGAGTTATTGCGTTGTTATCAAGAGGCGACGGGGCGGCGGCGATGTCCGACAAGCAGCCGTTACGCGGAGTAACACTTGAACCTTGTTCAGCTTTTCGAGACCTTCACAACTGGACCGTCGGTGAGTGAGTACGGTTCCGCCCCGCGTTGGGTTCAGTCACTTTCGCATCCGGGGCGTGCCGATTTGAGCTCCCTCGCGGCCTCCTGGGGCGCTGGGGTACCCTGGCGCCATGCGTGCCGTACGCCTTCTGCTTAGCGGGCCGCGCTGATCAGTCCCGACCCCCCGGTGCACCGGATGGTCGGCATCGGCGCGGCGTCCCCTCCTGTGCGAGGGGATTTTTCGTTTCTTGGATGTCGCAGCCGCCGGCAGAGACGATCGATGGAGCTTTGAGGATCATGAGCGAGACGAACCCCGCCGCCACCGCAGCCGCGTCGGCGGAGGCCGCGCCGCACCGCTACACGGCCGCCATGGCGGCCGAGATCGAGGCACGCTGGCAGGACCTGTGGGACGCCCGGGGCACCTACGAGGCGCCGAACCCCACCGGTGACCTGGCGGGCGACCCGGAGCTGGTCGCCCGGCCCAAGAAGTTCATCATGGACATGTTCCCCTACCCCTCCGGTGCGGGCCTGCACGTCGGCCACCCCCTCGGCTACATCTCCACCGATGTCTACGCCCGGTTCCAGCGCATGACCGGCCACAACGTCCTGCACACCCTGGGCTTCGACGCCTTCGGCCTGCCCGCCGAGCAGTACGCCGTGCAGACCGGCACGCACCCGCGCGTGTCCACCGAGGCCAACATGGAGAACATGAAGTCCCAGCTGCGCCGGCTGGGCCTGGGCCACGACAGGCGCCGGTCGTTCGCCACGATCGACCCGGACTACTACAAGTGGACCCAGTGGATCTTCCTCCAGATCTTCAACTCCTGGTACGACGAGGAGGCCCGCCGGGCCCGCCCGGTCTCCGTGCTGATCGCCCAGTTCGAGTCGGGTGAGCGCGCGGTTCCCGGCACCACCCGCGCCTGGAACGAGCTGAGCGGCGCCGAGCGCGCCGACGTGCTCGGCCAGTACCGCCTGGCCTACGCCTCCGACGCCCCCGTCAACTGGTGCCCCGGCCTGGGCACGGTCCTGGCCAACGAGGAGGTCACCGCCGACGGCCGCTCCGAGCGCGGCAACTTCCCCGTCTTCAAGGCCAAGCTGCGCCAGTGGAACATGCGCATCACCGCCTACGGCGACCGGCTGCTCGAAGACCTGGACGGGCTGGACTGGCCCGAGGCCATCAAGCTCCAGCAGCGCAACTGGATCGGCCGCTCCGAGGGCGCCCGCGTCGACTTCCCGATCGACGGCGAGGCCGTCACGGTCTTCACCACCCGTCCGGACACCCTGTTCGGCGCCACCTACATGGTGCTGGCGCCGGAGCACCCGCTGGTCGAGAAGTTCACCCCCGCGGCCTGGCCCGAGGGCACCCACGAGCTGTGGACCGGCGGCCACGCCACCCCCGCCGAGGCCGTCGCCGCCTACCGCGCCCAGGCCGCCTCCAAGTCCGACGTCGAACGGCAGGCCGAGGCCAAGGACAAGACCGGCGTCTTCACCGGCGCCTACGCCGTCAACCCGGTCAGCGGCGAGCAGGTCCCCGTCTTCATCGCCGACTATGTGCTGATGGGCTACGGCACCGGCGCGATCATGGCCGTCCCCGCGCACGACGGCCGCGACTTCGCCTTCGCCCGCGCCTTCGAGCTGCCCGTGCGCTGCGTGGTCGAGCCCACCGACGGCCGCGGCACCGACACCTCCGCCTGGGACGACGCCTTCGCCTCCTACGACGCGAAGATCGTGAACTCCACCGGGGAGTCGGTCTCGCTGGACGGCCTGGGCGTGACCGACGCCAAGGCGCGCATCACCGAGTGGCTGGAGCGCACGGGCATCGGCCAGGGCACCGTCAACTTCCGGCTGCGCGACTGGCTGTTCAGCCGCCAGCGCTACTGGGGCGAGCCCTTCCCGATCGTCTACGACGAGGACGGCGTCGCCCATGCGCTGCCCGAGTCGATGCTGCCGCTGGAGCTGCCCGAGGTCGAGGACTACTCCCCGCGCACCTTCGACCCGGACGACGCCGACACCCGGCCCGAGACCCCGCTCTCGCGCAACGAGGACTGGGTCAACGTCACCCTGGACCTGGGCGACGGCCCGAAGAAGTACCGCCGCGAGACCAACACCATGCCCAACTGGGCCGGTTCCTGCTGGTACGAGCTGCGCTACCTGGACCCGCACAACAGCGAGAAGCTGGTCGACCCGGAGATCGAGCGCTACTGGATGGGCCCGCGCGAGGGCATGCCGCACGGTGGGGTCGACCTCTACGTCGGCGGCGCCGAGCACGCCGTACTGCACCTGCTGTACGCGCGCTTCTGGTCCAAGGTCCTCTTCGACCTGGGCCACATCTCCTCGCCCGAGCCGTTCCACAAGCTGTTCAACCAGGGCATGATCCAGGCCTACGTCTATCGCGACAGCCGCGGCATCGCGGTCCCGGCCGCCGAGGTGGAGGAGCGCGACGGCGCGTACTTCTACCAGGGCGAGCAGGTCGGCCGCCTGCTGGGCAAGATGGGCAAGTCCCTGAAGAACGCGGTCACTCCGGACGAGATCGCCGCCGAGTACGGCGCGGACACCCTGCGCCTGTACGAGATGGCGATGGGCCCGCTGGACGTGTCGCGGCCGTGGGACACCCGCGCGGTGGTGGGCCAGTTCCGGCTGCTCCAGCGGCTGTGGCGCAATGTCGTCGACGAGACGACCGGCGAGGCCACTGTCACCGACGCCGAGCCCGACGAGGAGACCCTGCGGGCGCTGCACAAGGCGATCGACGGTGTGCGCCAGGACCTGGAGGCCCTGCGGTTCAACACCGCCATCGCCAAGATCACCGAGCTGAACAACCAGCTGACCAAGACGGGCGGCCCGGTGGCGCGCCCGGTCGCCGAGGCCCTGGTGCTGCTGGTCGCCCCGCTGGCCCCGCACATCGCCGAGGAGCTGTGGGGCAGGCTGGGCCACACCGACTCGGTCGTGCACCGGGACTTCCCGGTCGCCGACCCGGCGTATGTCGTGGACGAGACCGTGACCTGCGTGGTCCAGATCAAGGGCAAGGTCAAGGCGCGTCTTGAGGTGTCACCCTCGATCTCCCAGGAGGAGCTGGAGAAGGTGGCCCTGGCCGACGAGAAGGTCGTCGCCGCGCTGGGCGGAGCCGCGATCCGCAAGGTGATCGTGCGCGCACCGAAGCTGGTCAACATCGTGACCGCGTAAGGAACACGCGGGACCCGGGGGACCTCCCGGGGCGTGTCCGAGGGCAGGTTCGGGGTTCTGGCGGAACCCTGGACCTGCCCTGTGCGTTTACCGTGGGAGAGCGGTGCAGCCACCGTCATGGCCGGCCTCGTAGGAGGAGCGTCGTGGAAACCGTTTTGACCGTCATCGCGCTCCTGTTCGTGCTCTGCCTGGTGTTCGGCGTGTATGTCACGGCGAAGGCGTTCGGCGCGGCCAAACGGGGCGTGGACCGCACGATCGCCCAGGCCCGCCGCACGGTCGAGGACACGACCCTGCGCGCCAGGACCTACGCCCAGCCGGGCCCCGCCGGTGAACTGGCGCAGCTCCGCCTGGCGCTGCGCACCTCGATGCGGGCCGCCCAGGAGGCGCTGCACGCGGGAGCCGCCGAGGACGAGTCACTGAAGGAGTCGTTGGGCCTCTTCGAGCGCCTCAGCGTGCACGGACGGGAACTGGACGCGGAGCTGCGGCGCCTGGAGACCGCGCCGGACCGGAGCGTGCTCGCCGCCCGGCTGCCCGATCTGCGCGAGCGCACCGAGCGGATCACCCGGTCCGCGGACGCGCTGCGCTGGGCCGCGCACGACCGGGCCCGCCGGTTCGCGGAGGACGACCTCGACAGCCTCAGTGCGCAGATCGACTTGGAGGCGGGCGCGTTGCGCCACTGGACCAAGGAGCGGCCCGCGCCCACCGCCGCGCCCTGGCCCGAGGCTCCGGCGCCCGGGGCCCCGGCCGACGGCGAGCAGATCTGGCCGGAGACACCGGAATCCCGCGCGGCCCACGAGCCGGGGCCCCGGCCCTCGCTCGCCCCGCCCGGACCGCGGGCCGCCCACCCCTGGCAGCGGAAGCCCCGACCCGAGAGCACCACATGATTCCGCCAAGGTACGACCAGGTCGGAGGGGGCGGACTGCCCCCGGCGCGTTTCGGCGGGTAACCTCCAGCACATGTCCCGCCATGTCGCTGTCGTCACCGATTCAACGGCCTACCTGCCGCCGCGGACGATGGAGCGCCACGGCATCACCACGGTGCCGCTCACCGTGGTCCTGGGCGACCGGGCGCTGGAGGAGGGGACCGAGATCTCGGCCCGCTCCCTCGCCGAGGCCCTCCAGAAGCGGCGTTCCGTCACCACCTCCCGGCCCAGCCCCGAGCTGTTCGCCGAGACCTACCGCAAGGTCGCCGAGTCCGGCGCGACCGACATCGTCTCCCTCCATCTGTCCTCCGAGCTCTCCGGCACCTACGACGCCGCCGTATTGGCCGGGCGCAACGCCCCGGTCCCGGTGCGGGTGGTGGACACCGGGATGGTCGCGATGGCCCTGGGCTTCTGCGCGTTGGCCGCCGCCGAGACCGCGGAGGCCGGGGGCACGGCCGACGAGGCGGTCACCGCCGCGCAGAAGCGGGCCGCGGACACCTCCGCCTACTTCTACGTCGACACCCTGGACTATCTGCGGCGCGGCGGCCGGATCGGAGCCGCCCAGGCGCTGCTGGGCTCCGCCCTCGCGGTCAAGCCGCTGCTCCAGCTGAGCGGCGGCCGCATCGAACTGCTGGAGAAGGTGCGCACGGCGTCCAAGGCGATCGCCCGCCTGGAGGAGATCGTGGCCGAGCGGGCGGGCGGCGGCCAGGTCGACCTCGCGGTCCACCATCTCGCCGCCCCGGAACGGGCATCGGCCCTCGCGGACCGCCTGAGCGCACGGGTCCCCGGACTGGCCGAGCTGCATGTGAGCGAGGTCGGCGCGGTGATCGGGGCGCATACGGGGCCGGGGCTGCTGGGGGCGGTCGTGTCGCCGCGCTGAGGGGGCGTTCCACGGGGCTGGCGGGCTCCGCCGGGGCTGGCGGGCTCCGCGTGGGGTGCTGTGTGCTGTGGTGCTCGTGTGAGTGACGGAGATATCCACAACCGGGCGGTTTTCCCCGGGAATTGACCAAGATCATCGCGAGGGTGGCGTTCTGCCCGATCCTCGGCGCATGGCACTTCGATCACGTTCACGCATGGCCGTCCCCACCAGCGGCCCGGGCCGCGGCCCCGCTTCCGACAGCCGCACACGCCACCGGCCGCCCCACGCGAGGGGACGCCCGCGACGACCGCACACGGGCCCCTCGGCCGACGCCCTGCGGCTGCGCGCGGAGGCACTTTTCATGCCGGGGGCAGTGGGGGCGCCGGGGGTATCGGATGCGCCGGGAATGATGGACGGCCGGGCGCGGGCTGTGGACGGCCGGGCGCGGGCTGTGGACGGGTATCGGAGCGGGAGTGGGCCGCTGGGGGCGGTGGACCGGCCGGAGAGGCCGCCTGCGTCCACGACACCCGCCGGGGCCGGGCCTCTCCCCGCACCCGCCGGGGCCGGGCCTCTCCCCGCACCCGCCGGTGAAGTGCAGCGGTTACGGCTGCCGTGGCGCACCCCGACCGCACCGGGTCCGGGGGCGGCCGACCTGACCCGGCGGGAGCGGGTCGGAGCGGCTCTGCGTGAGCGGATGCCGCTGTGGATCCAGTCGAGATGCGGTCTGGAACGCAGGAGCGTGGCCGCGCTGGGCGTGCTGCTCGTGGTGGCCGTGGTCTTCGCGGCGCAGCACTTCTGGTCCGGCCGCACGCAGCAGGTGCGGGCGCCCCAGGTGGTGCGCGCGGCGGCGTCGTACGGAACCGCGGAGTCCCTGCGCGCCGAGCGGTCACCGGAGCCCGGGGATCCGTCCGGCCCCGGGCCCACCGGAGGTACGGGGCCCGGGGGCGGGGCGGTCGTCGTGGATGTCACCGGCAAGGTGCGCAGGCCCGGCCTGCTGAGACTCCCGGGCGGATCCCGGGTCGCGGACGCCCTGCGCGCCGCCGGTGGAGTGCGCCCGGGTACGGACACCGACAGCCTCAACCGCGCCCGCCTGCTGGTGGACGGCGAGCAGATCGTGGTGGGCGCTCCCGCACCGGCGCCGGGTGCGGGACCGGCGGCCCCCGCATCCGGCCACGCGGCCCCTGCCGCTCCGGTCTCGCTCAGCACGGCGACCGTGGACCAGCTCGACGCGCTGCCCGGGGTGGGGCCGGTGCTGGCGCAGCACATCGTCGACTACGGCTCCCAGCACGGCGGATTCCGCTCGGTCGACGAACTCCGCGAAGTCAACGGCATCGGCGAGCACCGCTTCGCCGACCTACGGAATCTCGTGCGGCCATGAGGACGCCGGGGGAGCCCTGTCCGTCCACGAGGTCGACGACGGCGCCTGCGGAACCCGGGGGCGAGGGGGAGGAAGCCGCGGGGCCCGGGGGCGAAGGGCCGGTGGATCTGCGGCTGGTGGGGCCCGCGTTGGCGGCCTGGGCGGGAGCCGCCTGGGCCCTGGACGCCCCGGCCGGTTGGGTCATGGGTGCGGTGCTCGTCGCGCTGCTGGCGGCCGCAGGACTGCTGGCGGGGCGCAGAGCTGGGGCCGGGAGCGGCCGCCGTGCACGCGGCCCATGGCCGACGGTGTCCGTCGGCGCGGCACTGCTCTGCGTCGCGGCAGCGGTGGCATCCGCCGGACTACAGGCGGCGGACCTGCGGCGGGGGCCGGTGCCCGCTCTCGCGCACCGGCGCACCGAGGTCACCGCGGACATCGAGATCACCTCCGATCCACGGCTCACCCGGCCCCGGATCACCGGGGACCACCCGGCACCGACCGCCGTGCTGCTCGACGGGGAGGTCCAGCGGCTGACAAGGCCGGACGGAACCGTGGAGGCGACCAGGACACCGGTACTCATCGTCGTCGCCCTGGACCACCGCCCGGCCCCCTCCCGCGGTCCCGGTTCCGGTCCCGGTCCCGGCCCCGGTTCCGCGGACGCCGCCCGGCGGGACGTACGGTCGCCCTGGATGGCTCTGCTGCCCTCCACCCGGGTGCGGGTCACCGCCCGGCTGGCTCCCCCGCTGACGGGAGGCGACCGCGTCGCCGCCGTGGTGCGCCTGAGGGGAGGGCCGCCCCTGGTCGTGGGCAGCCCCTCCGCGGTGCAGCGGTGGGCGGGACGGATGCGGGCCGGGCTGCGCGAGGCGGCCGACGGGCTCGATCCGGACGCGAGGGCGCTGCTGCCCGGACTGGTCGTCGGGGACACCTCGCGGATCGCGCCCGAACTGGACGACGCCTTCAAGCGCACGGATCTCGCCCATCTGCTGGCGGTGAGCGGAGGCAACTTCACGATCCTGCTCGCCCTGCTCGTCGGTCCGGCCGGTCTGGCGCAGCGCGCGGAGCGGCGCGGTCTGGCGCCCCGGATCGGCCTCCCGCTGCGCGGGACGGCACTGCTCGGCGGTGCGCTCACGACCGGGCTCGTCGTGGTGTGCCGACCGGACCCGAGTGTGCTGCGGGCCGCGGCCTGCGGGGCGGTCACGCTGCTCGCCCTCGCGACCGGGCGGCGCAGATCCCTGCTGCCCGCCCTGGCCACCGCGGTGCTGCTGCTGGTGCTCTGGGACCCCTGGCTGGCCCGGAGTTACGGATTTCTGCTCTCGGTCCTTGCGACCGGTGCCCTGCTCACGGTCGCCCCGCGCTGGAGCGAGGCCTTGCGACGCCGCCGGGTGCCGCCGCGACTGGCCGAGGCACTCGCCGCCGCGGGGGCCGCCCAGGCCGTGTGCGCGCCGGTCGTCGCGGTGCTCTCGGCGCGGGTGAGCCTGGTCGCGGTGCCCTGCAATCTGCTCGCGGAGGCCGCCGTGGCACCGGCCACCGTGCTGGGGTCCGCCGCGCTGGCGGTGGCGCCGCTGTCGATGCCGTTCGCCAAGGCCGCCGCCTGGTGCGCGAGTTGGCCGACGGGATGGATCGCCGGAATCGCCCGCAACGGTGCCTCGCTGCCGGGCGGTGCGGTGGACTGGCCGGGCAGTTGGGCCGGGGCGGCGTTGCTGGCAGCCCTGACGGCGGTCGTGCTCCTTCTCGGCCCGAGGCTGCTGCGGCGCCCCTGGCTGGCCTGGGCCTGCGCCGCGGTGCTGCTGCTCGTGGTGGTGCGGCCGCCTCCGCTGATCCGGGTGATCACCGGATGGCCCCCGCCGGGCTGGCGGTTCGCGATGTGCGACGTGGGGCAGGGAGACGCCACCGTGCTCGCGGCGGGCCACGGCACGGCCGTGGTCGTGGACGCGGGTCCCGATCCGGCGCTGGTGGACCGGTGCCTGACCGCACTCGGTGTCACCCGGATCCCGCTGCTGGTGCTGACCCACTTCCACGCCGACCATGTGGCGGGGCTGCCGGGGGTGCTGCGCGGCCGGTCGGTGGGGGAGATCGAGACGACCGGGTTCCAGGAGCCCGTGGAACAGGCGGCGTTCGTCCGCGCCCGGGCCGCCGCCCGGCACATCCCGGTCGTGCGTGCCCTGGCCGGGGAGCGCCGCCGTCTGGCGGGGCTCGACTGGCGGGTGCTGTGGCCCCCGCCGGACCCGGCGCCCTCCCCGGACGGTCCGAACGACGCGAGCGTGGCCCTGCTCGTACGGGCGGCGGGACTCACCCTGCTTCTGCTCGGCGACCTCGAACCACCGTCTCAGGAAGCCTTGTTGAGATCCCCCGAGGGAGCCGGGCTGGGGCCCGTGGACGTGCTCAAGGTCGCGCATCACGGGTCGGCGTACCAGGCGCCCGGGCTGATACGCAGGGTCGCGCCGCGACTGGCGTTGATCTCGTGCGGCAGGGACAACCCGTACGGCCATCCGGCGCCGAGCACGGTCGCGGCCCTGCGGAGCGAGGGCGCGCTGGTGCTGCGGACGGACCGGGACGGAGCGATCGCTGTCGTAGGAGGGGGCGATGACCTGAGGGTCGCGAGAGACTGAGGTCATGAATTCTGCACAGGTTGAGGCGTACCTCGACAGGATCGGGGCCGAGCACCCCGCGTGGCCCACCATCGATGTGCTGCGCGAGCTCCACCTCCGTCATCTGCGGGCCGTCCCGTTCGAGAACCTGTCGATCCACCTCGGCGAGGAGATCCTGCTGGAGGAGAAGCAGCTGTTCGACAAGATTGTCGGGGCTCGCCGGGGCGGTTTCTGCTACGAACTCAACGGCGCGTTCGCGGCCTTGCTGGCCGGTCTGGGCTTCGACGTCACGCTGCTCGCGGCGCGGGTGTACGGAGAGGGGAAGCGGCTCGGGGTGCCCTTCGACCACCTCGCACTGCGGGTGCGGACGGTGGACGGGGGCGACTGGCTGGTCGATGTCGGGTTCGGGGCGCACAGCCACTTCCCGCTGGCGTTCGGGGACCGGGGCGAGCAGCGGGACCCGGGCGGCGCGTTCCGGGTGATCGAGGCCGGGGGGCGCGGGGGAGGGGAGGACTTCGGAGACCTCGACGTACTGCGGGACGGCGAACCCCAGTACCGGCTGGAGGTGCGCCCGCGAGTGCTTCAGGACTTCGTGGGAGGCGTCTGGTGGAACACCACGTCACCGGCCTCGCACTTCACGCGCTCACTGGTGTGCTCACGGGTCACGGACGACGGAGGCCGGCTCACCCTCAGCGGCCACCGCCTCACCACGACGACCCCGGACGGCACCAAGGAGGTGTCGGACCTGGAAAGCGACCAGGAGGTGCTGGACCTGTACCGCCAACAGTTCGGGATCACCCTGGCCCACGTCCCGACAGTACGCCGGACCACCGGGAACGACTGACGGCCGGAGGCACCGGGGGAGTACCCCCGTGTGGGCGGTGGTGCGGGTCGCGGAAGATGGGGTCGTGAGTGATGTGAGACATGTGCTGGTGCTGCCCGACCGTGACGCGGCGGAGGAGGCGGTGGAGGCGCTCGGGGAGCGGTTCGCCCTGGACGAGGAACCGCGGATCGTGCGGGACGCGCTGGCCGGTGAGGACGACGCCGAGGACGCCCAGTGGCTGGTGGTGCTGCGGGACGAGGAGGACCGGCTCGACCCGGCGGCGCTGGACACCTTCGCGCAGGAGTGGGACGGCTGGCGGGAGGAGCCGTAGCCCGCTGCCGCGTCCGCCCGGCCCGGCGGATGCGGCACCGCGGTGTCAGTGGCGCATGCGATGCTGTCCGTGATGGCCAAGAAGACCGCGCATGACGACCTGCTCGCCCCTGTCACCCTCGCCGTGGGGCAGGAGGACCTCCTTCTCGACCGTGCCGTGCAGGAGGTGGTGGCCGCTGCCCGGGCCGCCGACGCCGACACGGACGTACGGGATCTGACCTCGGACCAGTTGCAGCCGGGCACGCTCGCCGAGCTGACGAGCCCGTCGCTCTTCGCCGAGCGCAAGGTCGTGGTCGTGCGCAATGCGCACGACCTGTCGGCCGACACGATCAAGGAGTTGAAGGGGTACTTCGGTGCGCCCGCCGAGGAGATCACCCTCGTGCTGCTGCACGCGGGCGGCGCCAAGGGCAAGGGCCTGCTGGACGCCGCCCGCAAGGCCGGAGCACGGGAGGTCGCCTGCCCGAAGATGACGAAGCCGGCGGACCGGCTGTCCTTCGTACGGGGGGAGTTCCGGACCCAGGGGCGTTCGGCCACGCCCGAGGCGTGCCAGGCGCTGGTCGACGCGATCGGCAGCGATCTGCGGGAGCTGGCCTCCGCGGTGTCGCAGCTCGTCGCCGACATCGAGGGCACGATCGACGAGGCCGTGGTCGGGCGGTACTACACGGGGCGTGCCGAGGCGTCGAGCTTCACGGTCGCGGACCGCGCGGTCGAGGGGCGCGCGGCGGAGGCCCTGGAGGCACTGCGCTGGTCGCTGGCCACGGGGGTGGCCCCGGTGATGATCACGAGTGCGCTCGCGCAGGGGGTGCGGGCGATCGGCAAGCTGTCGTCGGCGCGCGGCGGACGCCCCGCCGACCTCGCCCGGGAGCTGGGCATGCCGCCGTGGAAGATCGATCGCGTGCGGCAGCAGATGCGGGGCTGGACACCCGACGGGGTGGCGGTCGCGCTGCGCGCGGTGGCCGAGGCGGACGCGGGCGTGAAGGGCGGCGGCGACGACCCCGAGTACGCGTTGGAGAAGGCGGTCGTCACCATCGCCAGAGCAGCCCGGTCCCGGGGACGGGCGTAGGCCCAAGGGCGCCGGAGCACGCCACAGGCCCAAGATCACCGGGGGTGGGCGGAGCCCGAGGGCGCCCGCCGAGGCCGTCCCCCGTCCCTCGTCATCCACACCAAAGACCCCGCCTCTCGTCCGGGGAAGGACGAGAGGCGGGGTCTTTGGATAAAGCTTGTGGGCTTACACCCGCGTGGCGAACGCAGGCCGCGTGTAAGCCCGGGGTGCCGGGTGGGAGCGGATGAGAGAGGGCCCGCTCGGTTCCACCGGCGTCACATCACGTTTCAGCCCTTGAGGGCAACGACCTTGGAGGCCAGAGCCGACTTCTTGTTGGCGGCCGCGTTCTTGTGGATGACGCCCTTCGAGACAGCCTTGTCGAGCTGGCGCGCGGCGGCGCGCTGGAACTCGGTGGCCTTCTCGACGTCACCCGCGGCGGCAGCCTCACGGGCCTTGCGGATCGCGGTGCGAAGCGAGGACTTGACGGCCTTGTTGCGCAGGCGCGCCTTCTCGTTCGTCTTGTTCCGCTTGATCTGGGACTTGATGTTCGCCACGAATGAGCCTTTTCAGGTTCAGGCACGCGAAACGGATGGTCCCGCGCGCCGATGATTTCTTGAAGACGTGCCTCGCAGCTGAGAGGGCAGGAGACACAGCCACCCAGGCTACCAGCCGCCCTCCGGCCCACCCAAACCGCCCGCCGCGCACCCGTGCCCCGCGCACCCGCCGCCCCCCGTCCCGTACCCCCGGCCCCCGTCCGCGCACCCCTGCACCGGACTCCACCCCGCCCCCGCGCAACCCCGTATACGCGCCCCGGCCCACCCCCCGCACCCCCGTATGCGGCGCCTCGCCCCGTTCCGGTGCGGCCCACACCGGTCGCAGCCTCCTGCGCGTGGGACCATGGAGGCTACGTATCGATCCGACCCGAGACCGCAGACACTGCGGACGCCTCAAGAATCAGGACCCTGCGTGCCCGCGATCCCTAGCCATGTGCCCGAGCCGAGCCGTACCGACCCCGCGCTGATCCGCAATTTCTGCATCATCGCGCACATCGACCACGGCAAGTCCACGCTCGCCGACCGGATGCTCCAGCTGACCGGCGTCGTCGAGCAGCGGCAGATGCGCGCTCAGTACCTCGACCGCATGGACATCGAGCGCGAGCGCGGCATCACCATCAAGTCCCAGGCGGTGCGTCTGCCCTGGGCCCCGACCCACGATGCGGGCAACACGCACATCCTGAACATGATCGACACCCCGGGGCACGTCGACTTCACCTACGAGGTCTCCCGGTCGCTCGCCGCCTGCGAGGGGACCGTCCTCCTCGTGGACGCCGCCCAGGGCATCGAGGCCCAGACCCTCGCCAACCTCTACCTGGCGATGGAGAACGACCTCACGATCATCCCCGTGCTGAACAAGATCGACCTGCCCGCCGCGCAGCCCGAGAAGTTCGCCGAGGAGCTGGCCAACCTCATCGGCTGCGACCCCGACGACGTGCTCAAGGTCTCCGCGAAGACCGGGCTCGGCGTCGAGGCGCTGCTCGACCGGGTCGTGGAGCGGATCCCGGCCCCGGTCGGTGTCGCGGACGCGCCCGCCCGCGCGATGATCTTCGACTCGGTGTACGACTCGTACCGCGGTGTCGTCACCTATGTCCGTGTCATCGACGGAAAGCTCAACAAGCGCGAGCGCATCAGGATGATGTCGACCGGCGCGACCCACGAGCTGCTGGAGATCGGCGTCAGCTCGCCCGAGATGCTCCCGGCCGACGGGCTCGGCGTCGGCGAGGTGGGCTATCTGATCACCGGTGTGAAGGACGTCCGCCAGTCCAAGGTCGGTGACACGATCACCAGCCAGGTCAAGGGCGCCGAGGAGGCGCTCGGCGGGTACAAGGACCCGAAGCCGATGGTCTTCTCGGGCCTGTATCCGCTGGACGGCTCCGACTACCCCGACCTGCGCGAGGCCCTGGACAAGCTCCAGCTCAACGACGCCGCGCTGGTCTACGAGCCGGAGACCTCCGCCGCCCTCGGCTTCGGCTTCCGCGTCGGCTTCCTCGGTCTGCTGCACCTCGATGTGGTCCGCGAGCGGCTGGAGCGCGAGTTCGGGCTCGACCTGATCGCCACCGCGCCCAACGTGGTCTACCGCGTGATCATGGAGGACGGGGAGGAGATCACGGTCACCAACCCGAGCGAGTTCCCCGAGGGGAAGATCGCCGAGGTCTACGAGCCGGTGGTGCGCGCCACGATCCTGGCGCCCACCGAGTTCATCGGCGCGATCATGGAGCTGTGCCAGACCCGCCGCGGCACGCTGCTCGGCATGGACTACCTGTCCGAGGACCGGGTCGAGATCCGCTACACGCTGCCGCTCGCGGAGATCGTGTTCGACTTCTTCGACCAGCTGAAGTCCAAGACCCGCGGCTATGCCTCGCTGGACTACGAGCCCACCGGCGAGCAGAGCAGCTCCCTGGTCAAGGTGGACATCCTGCTGCACGGCGACAAGGTCGACGCCTTCTCGGCGATCACGCACAAGGACCAGGCGTACGCGTACGGCGTCCGTCTCGTCGCCAAGCTCAAGGAGCTGATCCCGCGGCAGAACTTCGAGGTGCCGGTGCAGGCCGCCGTCGGTTCCCGGGTGATCGCCCGCGAGACCATCCGCGCCATCCGCAAGGACGTCCTCGCCAAGTGCTACGGCGGTGACATCTCCCGTAAGCGGAAGCTGCTGGAGAAGCAGAAGGAAGGCAAGAAGCGGATGAAGATGGTGGGTTCCGTGGAAGTTCCGCAGGAGGCCTTCATCGCGGTGCTCTCCAGCGATGACGGCGCGGGGCCGGCCAAGGGCAAAAAGTAGCCATCGCGCACCGCACAAACCGGGCGGAACGGGGCTCGTCGTACGAAGTGCGGCGGGCCCCGGCGCATGTCCGGAGTGGCACTGTGGAGGAGGCGACAGTGCTCGCCCCTTACAAACCGGCTGGTCGGGCTCTACTCTGATGCCTGCTCGATGGTTACTCGTGAGTTAAGCAGCGCCCGCGAGTCGGAACAGCAGAAATCAGCCAGCCGCACCGTCGCGGGCCCGGAGGATGACGTGAGCCACACAGGGACTTTGATCGAGAACCGTCCGCCGTCCGTCGCGGCCCTCTTCCTGGAGCGCGTCGAGGCCACGCCGGACGCCGAGGCCTACCGCCACCCGGTGCCCCCCTCCTCGGGCGAGGGTCCCGACGAGTGGCGGTCGCTGAGCTGGGGGCAGGCCGCCGAGCGGGTCCACGCGATCGCGGCCGGACTGATCGAGCTGGGCGTACGGCCCGAGGAGCGGGTGGCTCTCGCCTCCTCCACCCGGCTGGAGTGGATCCTCGCCGACCTGGGCATCATGTGCGCCGGCGCGGCCACGACCACCATCTATCCGCAGACCAACGCCGAGGAGTCGGCGTTCATCCTCTCCGACTCCGAGAGCAAGGTGCTCGTCGCGGAGAACGCCGGTCAGCTGGCCAAGGTCCTGGAGAAGCGCTCGGGCCTGCCCGACCTCCACCATGTCGTCGTCATCGACCCGGCGGGCATCGAGGAGTCCGGGCACCTCGATGCCGCCGATGCCGCAGCCTCCGCCGATTCCGCAGCCTCCGAAGGCTCCGAAGGCTCCGCGGACTCCGCGGACTCCGCGGACTCCGTCCCCGGCGGTCCGGTCCCCGGGGGCCTCGTCCTCACCCTCGCCGAACTGGAGAAGCGCGGTGCGGCCTATCTGGAGCAGCACCCCGGGCTGATCAAGGAGCGGGTCGGCGCGATCACCGGCGAGCAGCTCGCCACCCTCATCTACACCTCCGGCACCACCGGCCGCCCCAAGGGAGTGCGGCTGCCGCACGACAACTGGTCGTACATGGCGAAGGCGATCGCCGCGACCGGCCTGGTCGACGGGGACGACGTCCAGTACCTGTGGCTGCCGCTCGCGCATGTTTTCGGCAAGGTGCTCACCTCCGGCCAGATCGAGGTCGGGCACGTCACCGCGGTCGACGGCCGCGTCGACAGGATCATCGACAACCTCCCGGTGGTGCGGCCGACGTACATGGCGGCCGTGCCGCGCATCTTCGAGAAGGTCTACAACGGCGTCGCCGCCAAGGCCCGCGCGGGCGGCGCGGCCAAGTACCGGATCTTCCAGTGGGCCGCCGAGGTCGCCCGCGAGTACGCCAAGGTCACCCAGGACACCTTCCGGCGCACCGGCACCCGCTCCGCGCCCTTCGCCCTCACCGCCAAGCACAAGGTCGCCGACACCCTCGTCTACGCCAAGATCCGCGAGGCCTTCGGCGGGCAGTTGCGGGCGTGTGTCTCCGGCTCCGCCGCCCTCGCCCCCGAAATCGGCTACTTCTTCGCGGGCGCCGGTATCCACATCCTGGAGGGCTACGGCCTCACCGAGTCGTCCGCGGCCTCCTTCGTGAACCCGGGCGAGTCCTACCGTACGGGCACGGTCGGCAAGCCGCTGCCCGGCACCGAGGTGCGGATCGCGGACGACGGGGAGATCCTGCTGCGCGGCCCCGGCATCATGCAGGGCTACCACCGGCTGCCGGAGAAGACCGCCGAGGTGCTGGAGGCGGACGGCTGGTTCCACACCGGCGACATCGGCGAGCTGTCCCCGGACGGCTATCTGCGGATCACCGACCGCAAGAAGGACCTCATCAAGACCTCCGGTGGCAAGTACATCGCGCCCGCGGAGGTCGAGGGCCAGTTCAAGGGGGTGTGCCCCTACGTCTCCAACATCCTGGTGCACGGCGCCGACCGGAACTTCTGCACCGCCCTCATCGCCCTGGACGAGGACGCCATCCTGGAGTGGGCCAAGGAGAACGGCCTGGAGGGCAGCTCCTACGCCGAGGTCGTCGCCGCCCCCGCCACGGTGGAACTGGTCGACGGCTACGTCCGGGAGCTCAACACCGGCCTCCAGCGGTGGCAGACCATCAAGAAGTTCCGGCTGCTACCGCGGGACCTCGACGTGGAGCACGGCGAGATCACCCCGAGCCTGAAGCTGAAGCGGCCGGTGGTGGAGCGGGAGTACAAGCATCTGATCGACGAGATGTACGCGGGCGCGCGGGAGGCGTAGGGGGAACAGGTGCGCGGGCCCGCGGGAGGCGCGGGAGCGGCCGGGATCGTCGGCCGTTCGCGAGCCATCGCCGCCCGTCGATAATCGGCCCGGCGGCGCCGACGACTCCCAACGAGCCCACAGCAGGGCGTGGTTGTTCGAAAGTGTCCGTCTTCGGACGCATCCATGACCCTGTTCTCACCCTTAACGGCCCACTTCGGTAACTCGGTGCTCATGAACGGGTCCGGTCTGTCACTCTGTCCGCAGCGCCGGAGGCGTGGTCGTTCGGAGTTCGTCGGAACCGCTCGGGGAGCCGTCCATGGGGGCCATTCCCACCCAACGGGAAACCATCTCCCGTGCCCCTGACACGCCCGCGCACGAGGGCGCGAGCCCCTGCCCGGTGGTGCGTACGACGCTGCCCGGTGGCCCGCTCGCGCCGGGCGCCGCCCGCCGATTCCTGCGTGCCGCCCTGGACGCCTGGGCCGAGGAGGCCGAGCCCGGCACCTTCACCGAGCGGCTGGCCGAGGACGCCCTGGTCGTGGTCAGCGAACTGGTCACCAACGCGGTGGTGCACGCGGGCACGGACGTCGACCTCGTCTGCCGGCTGCGCGAGGCGGACGACGAACCGCCGGGCCTGCTGGTCGAGGTCTCCGACCACCACCCCTCGCGCCCGGTGCGCGACGACACCAGCGAGCGCGTCTACGGGATACCCGAATACGGCCGCGGTCTGCGCCTGGTCGCCGCGCTCTGCACCGCCTGGGGGATCACCTACCGCACCGCGACCAAGACCGTCTGGGCGCAGCTGCCCCTGGACGGCGCGACGGCCGTGGCGGACGGCATCGAGGCGTACGACGGGGAGGACGTCCGGTACGGCGGGGCGGGCGGGGACGGGCTTCCCGGGCCCGAGCCCACCGCCTTCACCGAGCCGGGGCGCGGGGTGCCCGACCGGGACTGGCGGGGCCGCGGCGCGCTCTCCTTCCTCGCCGAGGCGTCCGACCTGCTCGCCGGACAGCTCGACGAGGACCTGGTGGCCGCGCTCACCGGGCAGTTGCTGGTGCCGCGGCTCGCCGACTGGTGCGCGGTGTGGCTGGAGGACGAGGCGACCGGCTGGTACGGACCCGAGACGGCCGTCGCTACCGGGCCGCGGCTCGCCCGGGTCTGGCACGGCAGTGAGAACTGCATCGAGGAGCTGCGCCGGGTGCTGGAGAAGGACCCGCCGCTGCTCCCGGAGTCGGTGCGGTCCCGGGCGGTGCCCGTGCCCTGGCCGGGGGAGGCGCTCGGCCCGCGCGGCGCGACCGGGGCGGCGCTGGCGTACCGGCTGATCGCCGGTGGCCGCCCGCTCGGCACCCTGGTCATCGGGCGGGCGGGGCTGCCGTGCTTCCCCGACGAGGTGACCGGGCTCGTCGAGGACCTCAGCCGCCGGGTGGCGCTCGCCATCGGCGCGGCCCGCCAGTACGCGCGCCAGGCCACCATCAGCAGGGTGCTCCAGCGGGGCCTGCTGCCGGGCGCCGTCGCCGAGATCCCCGGGGTGAGCAGCGCCCTCGTCTACGAGCCCTCCGACAAGGGCGGCGGCCCCAGCGGCGACTTCTACGACCTCTTCCCGGCCGGGCGCGGACGGTGGTGCTTCGCGCTCGGCGACGTCCAGGGCAAGGGCCCGGAGGCGGCGGTCGTGATCGGTCTGGCCCGCCCCTGGCTGCGCCTGCTGGCCCGCGAGGGCTACGCGGTCGCCGACGTCCTGGACCGTCTCAACCAGCTCCTGCTGGACGACGCCACGGAGGCGTCGGACGCGGCCGCCCGGGCGCTGGTGGCGGCGGGCGCTCCCGTGCCGGTCGCCGACGGCGGCCCGAACGCGCGTTTCCTCTCCCTGCTCTACGGGGAGCTGGTCCCCTTCGACGGCGGGGTGCGCTGCACGCTCGCCTCCGCCGGGCATCCGCTGCCGCTGCTGCTGGGCCCGGACGGTGACGTGCAGGTCGTGGCACAGCCGCAGACCCTGCTCGGGGTCGTGGAGGACGTCACCTACGGGTGCGGGACCTTCGAGCTGCGCCCCGGCGACACGCTGCTGTGCGTCACGGACGGGGTGACCGAGCGGCGCAGCGGCTCCCGTCAGTTCGACGACGGGGACGGCCTCGCCACCGCCCTCGCGGGCTGCGTCGGGCTGAGCGCCCAGCTGGTCGCGGAGCGGATCCGGACGCTGGTGCACGACTTCGGCCGGACTCCACCGGAGGACGACCTCGCCCTGCTGGTCCTGCGCGCGGAGTGACACTCCGCGCGCAGGAGCGTGCCCACCATGGCGGGCCCGCTCAGGAGCGCGCACACCGCGGGAAAACGGTCTTGCCCGCCGTGCTGGACAATGGAGGACATGCCTTCCGCACTCCCCGACGGCGAGCCCGTCCCCGACGACGGCGCGCTGCCCGCGCAGGCGCTCGCCGGGGCCGCCGAGCGCCCCCTCGGGTTCTATCTCCATGTGCCGTACTGCGCGACGCGCTGCGGCTACTGCGACTTCAACACCTACACGGCGACGGAGCTGCGCGGCACGGGCGGGGTGCTGGCCTCCCGGGACAACTACGCGGAAACGCTGATCGAGGAGATCCGGCTGTCCCGCAAGGTGCTGGGCGACGACCCGCGCCCGGTCCGCACGGTCTTCGTCGGGGGCGGCACCCCGACGCTGCTCGCCGCCGGGGACCTCGTACGGATGCTGGGGGCGGTCCGGGAGGAGTTCGGGCTCGCGGACGACGCCGAGGTGACGACGGAGGCGAACCCGGATTCGGTCGGCCCCGAGTACCTCGCGACCCTCAGGGAGGGCGGCTTCAACCGGATCTCCTTCGGGATGCAGAGCGCCCGCCCCCATGTGCTGAGCATCCTGGACCGCACCCACACCCCGGGCCGCCCCGAGGAGTGCGTTGCCGAGGCGCGGGCGGCCGGGTTCGAGCATGTGAACCTGGACCTGATCTACGGCACCCCGGGCGAGTCGGACGACGACTGGCGGGCCTCGCTGGACGCGGCGCTCGGCGCCGGTCCCGACCATGTCTCGGCGTACGCCCTGATCGTCGAGGAGGGCACCGGGCTCGCCCGCCGTATCCGCCGGGGCGAGGTGCCGATGACGGACGACGACGTCCACGCGGACCGCTATCTGATCGCGGACGAGGCGTTCGCCGCGGCGGGCCTGGACTGGTACGAGGTCTCCAACTGGGCCTCCTCGGGGGCCGGCCGCTGTCTGCACAACGAGCTGTACTGGCGCGGCGCCGACTGGTGGGGCGCGGGCCCCGGCGCGCACAGCCATGTGGGCGGCGTGCGCTGGTGGAACGTCAAGCATCCGGGGGCGTACGCGGCGGCGCTCGCGGCCGGACGCTCCCCGGGGGCCGGGCGGGAGATCCTCTCGGCGGAGGACCGCCGGGTGGAGCGGATCCTGCTGGAACTGCGCCTGCGCGAGGGCGTGCCGCTGTCGCTGCTGCGCGAGGAGGGGCTCGCGGCCTCCCGGCGCGCCCTGTCGGACGGGCTCCTGGAGGAGGCGCCCTACGGCGAGGGGCGTGCGGTGCTGACGCTGCGGGGACGGCTGCTGGCGGACGCGGTGGTACGGGACCTGGTGGACTGACCGCTCGGACGAGTGAATCGGCGCGGAACGCCGGTTGGGTCCCTAACCTGGTTCCGTAGGCTGCCGCCGTACACGCGGCGGCGGAGAGCGGAGGGCCACGGAGATGACCGCTGTGGATGATCGCCGGGTGCATGAGGCCTTCGAGAACCTCGTGGTTCCGGAGGGCTTCAAGGCTGAGCTCATCCGGGGGGAAATCGTGATGATGGCCGGGCCCGACAAGGTCCACAACCGCATCGTGCAGTCCGTGCAGGACCAGATTCCCGCCCACCGATGGGAACGGCTCCAGACGCAGGACGTGGCCTTCCCGTGTGAGGACAGTGAGCCCCAGCCCGATCTCGTCGTCATCGAAATCGGAGCCGACGACAGCCCGGGGCGGCTCGTTCCCGCTCCCGCCGTGACGATGCTGCTGGAAGTGGTGTCCAGGACCAGTGTCCACCGGGACTATGTGGAGAAGCGCTCGCTCTACGCCGCAGGCGGTGTTCCGGTGTACCTGATCATCGACCCCTTCGAGGGCAAATGCCTCGTGCTGACGGAGCCGGCCGGCAGCGGTATGTCCGCGGACTACCGGTCCGAGCGGACGCGCAAGTTCGGGGACCCTGTGCCGCTGCCGATCGTGGGGATCGAGCTCGACACCAGCCGGTTCGGTGTCCTGCCGCTCACGGGTGCGCAGTGACGAAGTCGATCAGCTCCTCCACCCGCCCCAGCAGCTCCGGCTCAAGATCCTTGTAGGAGTTCACCCGGGCCAGGATCCCCTGCCAGGCCGCCCCCGTGTTCTCCGGCCAGCCCAGCGCCCGGCACACGCCCTTCTTCCAGTCCTGGCCGCGCGGGATCCGGGGCCAGCCGGGGATCCCCAGGGAGGACGGCTTCACGGCCTCCCAGATGTCGATGTACGGATGGCCGACGACCAGCGCGTCCTCGCTGGTCACCGACTGGGCGATGCGCCACTCCTTCGTACCCGGCACCAGGTGGTCCACCAGTACGCCCAGCCGCGCGTCCGGACCCGGCGCGAAGGAGGCCACGATCGACGGCAGATCGTCCACGCCCTCCAGATACTCCACGACCACGCCCTCGATGCGCAGGTCGTCGCCCCACACCTTCTCCACGAGTTCTGCGTCGTGGCGGCCCTCCACATAGATGCGGCCCGCGCGGGCCACCCTCGCGCGCGCCCCCGGGACCGCCACCGAACCCGATGCCGTGCGGGTGGGGCGCGCGGGCGCGGCCGACGGGCGCACCAGGGTCACCACCCTGCCCTCCAGCAGGAACCCCCGGGGCTCCAGCGGAAACACCCGGTGCTTGCCGAAGCGGTCCTCCAGGGTCACCGTGCCCGCCTCGCAGCGGATCACCGCACCGCAGAACCCGGTGCCCGGCTCCTCGACCACCAGACCGGGGTCGGCCGGGATCTCCGGCACCGGGCCGGACTTCTTCCACGGCGGGGTCAGATCGGGCGAGTACTGGCGCATTCGGATGACGATAGGAGAAGCGGGGCCGCGAGCGGCGCGGAAGGCGTCACGACACGCCGAAACGGGCCGCCAGTTCGTCGCGCTGCGCCCGGACGAACGCCGCGTCCACCACCGCGCCGTGCCCCGGTACGTAGAGCGCGTCCGGGCCGCCCAGCGCGAGCAGCCGGTCCAGGGCCGCGGGCCAGCGCGCGGGGACCGCGTCCGGGCCCGCCTGGGGTTCCCCGGACTCCTCCACCAGGTCGCCGCAGAACACCACCTCCCGCTCACCGGGGACCGAGCCGGGGACGAAGACCGCCAGATCGTGGGCGGTATGGGCCGGGCCCAGATTCGCCAGCAGCACCCGCACCCCGCCCAGGTCCAGCATCCGTTCCCCGCAGACCGGATGGCGCGGGCGGACCAGCGCCTCCCCGGCCCGCGCCGCCTCGGCCGCATCCAGCCCGTGCCGCACCGCGTCGGCGACCAGCGCGTCCCGCTCGCAGGCCAGCACCGCGTCCACGCCGACCGCCCCGAACACCTCCGCGTCCGCGAACGCCGCGGCCCCGAAGACATGGTCGAAGTGCGGGTGGGTGAACGCGAGATGTGTCACACGCCGGTCCCCGCCGAGCGGTGCGAGCAGCCGCCGCGCATCGGCGCACAGCCGGGCGCCCTCGCCCGGGCCCGACCCCGCGTCGATCATCAGCGCGCCGTGCTCGCCGACCACCAGTCCCGCCGTGCAGTCCCAGCCCGGAAGCCGGGTGCGCCCGGCCCGGGCGCCGAGCGCCTCCCACCCCGACTCTTCCCACCTGACCGTCATGGCACGACGCTATCCGCTGCCGACCTGCCCCGGTGGGACACCCCGGGGCAGGTCGGGACAGGTCGGCACGGCACGGGGCACCGGCCTTGCCGCGGGCGTACCCCACGGCCGTACACTTGGCGCGGGGATGCTGGCACTCACCCGCGCAGAGTGCCAGGGGAAGCGCCGAGGGGACAGACACTGGAGGTGTGCGCATGCTCAGTGAACGCAGGCTCGAAGTGCTGCGCGCCATCGTCCAGGACTATGTGGGCACCGAGGAGCCGGTGGGCTCCAAGGCCCTGACCGAACGGCACAACCTGGGCGTCTCCCCGGCCACCGTCCGCAACGACATGGCCGCGCTGGAGGACGAGGGCTTCATCGCCCAGCCGCACACCAGCGCCGGACGCATCCCCACGGACAAGGGCTACCGCCTCTTCGTCGACAAGCTCGCGGCCGTCAAGCCGATGAGCCCGCCCGAGCGCCGCGCCATCCAGAACTTCCTGGAGTGCGCCGTCGACCTCGACGACGTCGTGGCGCGCACGGTGCGGCTGCTGGCGCAGCTCACCCGGCAGGTCGCCGTCGTGCAGTATCCGTCGCTGACCCGTTCCACGGTGCGGCATGTGGAGCTGCTGTCGATGGCGCCCGCGCGGGTGATGCTGGTGCTGATCACCGACACCGGCCGGGTCGAGCAGCGTGTGATCGACTGCCCCGCGCCGTTTGGAGAAACGTCACTCGCAGATCTGCGGGCCCGGCTCAACAGCCGGGTCGCGGGCCGTCGTTTCGCGGATGTCCCGCCCCTGGTGCAGGACCTCCCCGAGGTCTTCGAACCGGAGGACCGGGGCTCGGTCTCCATCGTGCTCTCCACCCTGCTGGAGACCCTGGTGGAGGAGACCGAGGAGCGCCTGATCATCGGCGGCACCGCGAATCTGACCCGCTTCGTGCATGACTTCCCTCTCACCATCCGGCCCGTCCTGGAGGCGCTGGAGGAGCAGGTCGTCCTCCTCAAGTTGCTGGGTGAGGCGCAGGATCCGGCCATGCGCGTGCGTATCGGCCATGAGAACGCTCACGAGGGACTCAACTCCACGTCGGTGGTCTCCGTGGGCTACGGTTCGGGCGGCGAGGCAGTAGCGAAACTCGGCGTGGTCGGACCGACCCGCATGGATTACCCGGGAACGATGGGAGCGGTACGAGCGGTGGCACGGTACGTCGGACAGATCCTGGCGGAGTCTTAAGTGGCCACGGACTACTACGCCGTACTCGGCGTGCGCCGCGACGCGTCGCAGGATGAGATCAAGAAGGCGTTCCGCCGGCTCGCTCGCGAGCTGCACCCGGACGTCAATCCCGATCCGAAGACGCAGGAGCGGTTCAAGGAGATCAACGCGGCGTACGAGGTGCTCTCGGACCCGCAGAAGAAGCAGGTCTACGACCTCGGCGGCGACCCCCTGTCCCAGGCGGGCGGCGGAGGCGCGGGCGGCTTCGGCGCAGGCGGCTTCGGGAACTTCTCGGACATCATGGACGCCTTCTTCGGCACGGCGTCGCAGCGCGGTCCGCGCTCGCGCACCCGCCGGGGCCAGGACGCCATGATCCGGCTGGAGATCGAACTCGACGAGGCGGCCTTCGGCACCACCAAGGACATCCAGGTCGACACGGCCATCGTCTGCAACACCTGCAACGGCGAGGGCGCTGCACCCGGCACCACCGCGCAGACCTGTGACATGTGCCGCGGCCGCGGTGAGGTCTCCCAGGTCACCCGGTCCTTCCTGGGCCAGGTCATGACCTCCCGGCCCTGCCCCCAGTGCCAGGGCTTCGGGACGATCGTCCCCAACCCCTGCCCGGAGTGCGCGGGCGACGGACGGGTGCGCTCCCGGCGGACCCTCACCGTCAAGATCCCCGCCGGTGTCGACAACGGCACCCGGATCCAGCTCGCGGGCGAGGGCGAGGTCGGCCCCGGCGGCGGTCCCGCCGGTGACCTGTACGTGGAGATCCACGAGTTGCCGCACCGGACCTTCCAGCGCCGCGGCGACGATCTGCACTGCACCGTCACTCTGCCGATGACGGCCGCGGCCCTCGGCACCAAGGTGCCGCTGGAGACGCTGGACGGCATGGAGGAGGTCGACATCCGCCCCGGCACCCAGTCCGGGCAGTCGATCCCGCTGCACGGCCGGGGCGTCACCCATCTGCGCGGCGGCGGCCGGGGCGATCTGATCGTCCATGTCGAGGTGCAGACGCCCTCGAAGCTGGACCCCGAGCAGGAGCGCCTGTTGCGGGAGCTGGCCCAGCTGCGCGGCGAGGAGCGGCCCCAGGGCCAGTTCCAGCCGGGCCAGCAGGGGCTGTTCTCGCGGCTGAAGGACGCGTTCAACGGACGCTGACGCGGACGGCGGGGCGGCCGGGGCCGGGAGGCCCTGAGGACACCGGCCGTCCCCCGATCCGGGCTATTCCTCTGGCACATGCCAGGGGAAGGGCGGATTCGGACTTGTTCGAAGGACGTGACAACATGCCGTCATGTCCTCCGTGCTGACCGATCTCCTCCGCCATCCGATCGTGCAGGCCCCCATGGCGGGTGGTGTCGCCGTGCCGCAGCTGGCCGCCGCCGTCTCCGAGGCCGGCGGGCTGGGCTTCCTCGCCGCCGGGTACAAGACCGCCGACGGCATGTACCAGGACATCAAACAGCTCCGCGGCCTCACCGGCCGCCCCTTCGGTGTGAATGTGTTCATGCCGCAGCACGACCAGGCCGACCCGGCCTCCGTCGAGGTCTACGCCGAGCAGCTCGCCGGTGAGGCCGCCTGGTACAAGACCGAGCTGGGCGACCCCGACAGCGGTCGCGACGACGGCTACGACGCCAAGCTCGCCGTCCTGCTGGACGACCCGGTCCCGGCGGCCTCCTTCCACTTCGGCATCCCCGCCCCCTCGGTCCTCGACTCGCTGCGCCGCGCGGGCACCTTCACCCTGGTCACCGCCACCACCGCAGAGGAAGCCCTCGCAGTGCAGGAGGCGGGCGCCGACGCGGTGATCGCCCAGGGCGTCGAGGCCGGGGGCCACCAGGGCACCCACCGCGACAGCGCCGAGAACGACGGCTCCGGCATCGGAGTGCTCTCCCTGGTCGCCCAGATCCGCGAGGCCGTGCGGATCCCGATCGTGGCGGCCGGCGGTCTGATGCGCGGCAGCCAGATCGCCGCCGTGCTCGCGGCGGGCGCCAGCGCCGCCCAGCTGGGCACCGCGTTCCTCGCCACCCCCGAGTCCGGCGCCCACCCCCTGCACAAGCGGGCCCTGACCGACCCCCTGTTCGTCCGGACCGGGCTGACCCGCGCCTTCTCCGGCCGCCCGGCGCGCGGTCTGGTCAACCGGTTCATGCGGGAGCACGGCCCGTACGCGCCCGTGGCCTACCCCGAGATCAACCACCTCACCTCGCCGCTGCGCAAGGCGGCCGCCAAGGCGAACGACCCGCAGGGCATGGCGCTGTGGGCGGGCCAGGGCCACCGCCTGGCCCGCGAGCTGCCCGCCGGGCGGCTGGTGGAGGTGCTGGCGGCGGAACTCGCGGAGGCGGCCGGGTCGTTGGCCGCGCGGGGCGGCGGACGGTGACCGCGCCCGTCTTCGTCGTGGACCGGCTCGACGGCGCCGGGCCCGAGTTCGTGCTCGACGGCCCCGAGGGGCGCCACGCGGTCTCGGTGAAGCGGCTGCGGCCCGGGGAGGCCGTGGTGCTCACCGACGGCGCCGGACACCGCGCCGAGTGCGAGGTCCTCGCCACCGAGGGCAAGGACCGGCTGATCGTCCGGGTGGCCGCGCTCTGTGAGGAGCCGCCGGGGACGCCCCGTATCACCGTCGTCCAGGCCCTGCCCAAGGGCGACCGGGGCGAAGTGGCGGTCGAGACCATGACCGAGGTCGGCGTCGACGCGATCGTGCCCTGGGCGGCCTCCCGCTGCATCACCCAGTGGAAGGGCGAGCGGGGGCTGAAGGCGCTCGGCAAGTGGCGGGCCACTGCCCGTGAGGCGGGCAAGCAGTCCCGCCGGACGCGCTTCCCCGAGGTGGCCGAGCCCGCGACGACCAAACAGGTCGCCGAACTGCTCGCCGCGGCCGACTTCGCCGCGGTGCTGCACGAGAGCGGCGAGGAACCCCTCGCCACCGTGGAACTCCCCGCCGAGGGCGGGATCGTCCTCGTCGTCGGGCCCGAAGGGGGCGTCGCGCCCGAGGAGTTGGCCCTCTTCGAGCAGGCGGGCGCCCGGCCCTTCCGGCTGGGGCACACCGTCCTGCGCACCTCGACCGCGGGCACCGCGGCGGCCGCGCTGCTGCTCGGCCGCACCGGACGCTGGTCCTGACCTCCGGGAGCACGCGATGGAACTCGCCCAGGTAAGGCTGCTGGTCTCGGACTTCGCCGCCTGCTACCGCTTCTACGCCGACGTCCTCGGCCTCAGGCCCCAGTCGGAGGCGGAGCAGGGGCCCTACGAGAAGTTCAGCCCCGCCGCCGGTTCGGCCGGAATCGCGCTCCAGGACCGGGAGGCGATGGCCCGCACCCTCGGTGAACTGGGCGACGAGGCCCTGGGCCACCGCTCGCTCGTGGTGCTGCGGGTCGACGACCTGGACGCGTACTGCGAGCGGATCACCGCCCGCGGCGCCGTCCTGCTGCACGGTCCGGCGCCGCTGACCGAACGGTTGCGCGTGGCCCATCTCAAGGACCCCGAGGGCAATCTGGTGGAGCTTCAGGAGTGGCTGCTGCTAGACGGCTGACGGCGCCGGGAGGGGCGTGCAGGGTGCGTCCGGGGTGGCCGTATGCGCTCTACCGCGAGTGGCGGGAAAGTGGCAGGCTGTCACCATGCGGGTTCTGAGACGGATTCGGCGGCCGCGGCTCGGGCGCCCCGTGGCGGCGACCGGGCTGCTGGCCCTGGCCGTCGGCGGGATCACGGCCTGCCAGCCCGGAGACATGAGCAGCGCGGCGGCGGCGTACACCACCGACCAGACCGCCACCAGGGAACTCCAGCGCCACCAGGTGAACGTCCAGTGGCTCAGCTGCACCGGCGGCTACGGCAGCAGCGCCACCCCCGCCCCCTCGGAGACCACCGTCGTCTCCGTCGACTGCCAGGGGAAGACGGACAGCGGCCAGGACATTTCCGTCAGGGGCAGGATCACCCGGGTCGTCGACGGGCGGTGCGTCCGCGGGGACCTGCGGGCCACGGTGGGCGGCCGGGAGCGCTTCCATGTGACCGGCCTCGGCAACTGCGACGCCGCCCCCACCCCGACCTACCGCCCGCCCGGCACCTACCGCCCGGCCCCCGGCGAGCCCGGTCCCACCGTCACCGTGACCCGGACCATCTGGTGCCAGGGCGACCCCACCTGCTGGCCGGTCCAGGGCAAATGACCTCCGCGACACACCGGTCAACCGGCAAAACCCCTGTCCGTGGGGGCCGTTGCTGCTTAGGGTGATCGGGTGACTCAGTCCGTATCGCCCGCGTATCTCCGTTACCCGCATCTGCACGGCGAGTTGGTCGCCTTCACCGCCGAGGACGACGTCTGGGTCGCCCCGCTCGACGGCGGCCGTGCCTGGCGGGTCAGCGTCGACAGCGTCCCTGTCGACCACCCCCGTATATCCCCCGACGGCCGGACGGTCGCCTGGACCTCCACCCGCGACGGCGCCCGCGAGGTGTACGCCGCCCCGCTCGACGGCGGCCCCGCCCAGCGCCTGACCCACTGGGGCAGCGCGAAGACCCAGGTGCGCGGCTGGACCCCGGACGGACGGGTGCTCGCCCTCAGCACGGTCGGCCAGGCCTCGCTGCGCCGCACCTGGGCGCGCGCCGTCCCGCTCGACGGCGGCCCCGCCGACACCCTCCCGTACGGGCCGGTCGGCGAGGTCGCCCAGGGCCCTGCCACGGTGCTGCTGTCCGCGCCCATGGGCCGTGAGGCCGCCTGGTGGAAGCGGTACCGCGGCGGCACGACGGGCAAGCTGTGGATCGACCGGTCCGGCGGCGAGGGCGAGGGGGCCGGGGAGTTCGTACGGCTGCACGAGGACCTCGACGGCAACATCGAGTACCCGTCGTGGGTGGGGGACCGGATCGCCTTCCTCTCCGACCACGAGGGCACCGGAGCGCTCTACTCCTCGCTCGCCGACGGCTCGGACCTGCGCCGCCACACCCCGCTCGACGGCTTCTACGCCCGCCACGCCTCCGGTGACGGAACCCGGATCGTGTACTCGTCGGCCGGGGAGCTGTGGCTGCTGGAGGACCTGGACGGTGCCGAACCCCGGCGGCTGGACATGCGGCTCGGCGGGCAGCGGGCCGACCTCCACCCCTACCCGGTGAGCGCGAGCCGCTGGTTCGGGGCCGCCTCGCCCGACCACACCGGACGCGGCAGCGCCGTCGCGGTGCGCGGCGCCGTCCACTGGATCACCCACCGCTCGGGCCCCGCCCGCGCCCTCGCCTCCGAACCCGGCGTCCGGGCCCGGCTGCCGCACACCTTCCGCGCGGACGGCGAGAGCTGGGTGGTGTGGGTGACGGACGCCGAGGGCGAGGACGCCCTGGAGTTCGCGCCCGCCACCGGGCTCGCCCCGGGCGCCACCCCGCGGCGGCTCGCCGCCGGAGGCCTCGGCCGGGTGCTGTCCCTCGCGGTCGCGCCCGACGGCAGCCGGGTCGCGGTCGCCGCACACGACGGACGGGTGCTGCTCGTCGAGCGGGACAGCGGCGAGGTCCGCGAGGTCGACCGCGCCGAGGACGGCGAGGCCACCGGGCTCGTCTTCTCGCCCGACTCGGCATGGCTCGCCTGGTCGCACCCCGGCCCCCGCCCGCTGCGCCAGCTCAAGCTGGCCAACACGGCCGATCTGTCGGTGACCGAGGCGACCCCGCTGCGCTTCCGGGACTACGCGCCCGCCTTCACCCTCGACGGCAAGCACCTGGCGTTCCTCTCGGCCCGCTCCTTCGACCCGGTCTACGACGAGCACGTCTTCGACCTGGCCTTCGTCGGCGGTTCCCGGCCGCATCTGATCACGCTCGCGGCGACCACCCCGTCCCCCTTCGGACCCCAGCGGCACGGCCGCCCCTTCGAGGCGCCGGAGAAGGACGAGACCCCCGACAGCGAGGGCGCCCCCACCACCCGTATCGACCTGGACGGGCTCGCCGACCGGATCGTGCCCTTCCCGGTCGAGGCCGCCCGCTACTCCGGGCTGCGGGCCGCCAAGGACGGGGTGCTCTGGCTGCGGCACCCGGTGCAGGGTGTCCTCGGCACCTCGCGGGCCACCCCCGACGACCCCGACCCCAAGTCCGAGCTGGAGCGCTACGACCTGGTCCAGCAGCGGATCGAGCATCTCGCCCCGGACGCCGACCGGTTCGCGGTCAGCGGCGACGGCAAGCGGATCCTGCTGTGGACCGACGGCCGGCTGAAGGTCGTCCCGAGCGACCGGCGCGCCCCCCACGACGACGACAGCGACGCCAACATCACCGTCGACCTGTCCAGGATCCGGGCGACCGTCGACCCCGCGGCCGAGTGGCGGCAGATGTACGAGGAGACCGGCCGCCTCATGCGGGACAACTTCTGGCGTGCCGACCTCGGCGGGGTCGACTGGGACGGGGTGCTGGACCGCTACCGGCCCCTCCTGGACCGGATCGCCACCCATGACGACCTGGTGGACCTCCTGTGGGAGGTGCACGGCGAGCTGGGCACCTCGCACGCCTATGTCACGCCGTACGGCCACGGGCCCGGTGCCGACCGGCGGCAGGGGCTGCTCGGGGCAGACATCTCCCGCCATCCGGACGGCAGTTGGCGTATCGACCGGGTGCTGCCCTCGGAGACCTCCGACCCGGACGCCCGGGCACCGCTGGCCGCGCCCGGCGTGGCGGTACGGGCCGGGGACGCGATCGTCGCGGTCGGCGGACGCCCGGTCGATCCGGTGGCCGGACCGGGGCCGCTGCTGGTCGGGACCGCGGGCACACCGGTGGAACTGACCGTCTCCCCGGCGGGCGGCGGCGACCCCCGCCATGCCGTGGTCGTCCCGATCGCGGACGAGGAGCCCCTCAGGTACCACGCCTGGGTCGCGGACCGGCGGGCGTATGTGCACGAGAAGTCCGGCGGACGGCTCGGCTATCTGCACGTGCCGGACATGGTGGGCGCGGGCTGGGCGCAGCTCCACCGCGATCTGCGGGTCGAGGTGGCCCGGGACGGGCTGGTGGTGGACGTCCGGGAGAACCGGGGCGGCCACACCTCCCAGCTCGTCGTGGAGAAGCTCGCCCGGCGGATCGTCGGCTGGGACCTGCCGCGCGGGCTGCGGGCGTACAGCTACCCGGAGGACGCGCCGCGCGGCCCGGTCGTGGCCGTCGCCAACGAGTTCTCCGGTTCGGACGGCGACATCGTCAACGCGGCGATCAAGGCGCTCGGGATCGGGCCCGTGGTCGGCACCCGGACCTGGGGCGGTGTCATCGGGATCGACAGCAAGTACCGGCTGGTCGACGGGACCCTGGTGACCCAGCCCAAGTACGCCTTCTGGCTGGAGGGTTACGGATGGGGGGTGGAGAACCACGGCGTCGATCCCGATGTCGAGGTGGTCCAGACCCCGCAGGACCACGCCGCCGGACGGGACGTCCAGCTCGACGAGGCGGTGCGGCTGGCGCTGGCCGCGCTGGAGGAGAACCCGGTGAAGCGGCCCCCGGAGCTGCCGTCCCTGTGATCCCCGCACCGCGCGGGGTGTTGCCGGTGCCCGCCCGCTTGACCTTTCCGGTCCGGCGGGCGGGCCGGGCCGATACGATGCCGTCGTAGTGATCAGTTCCTGTGAGGAGGCACGGCACATGGCGGGAGAGCCGCAGGACGACTGCCTGTTCTGCAAGATCGCCGCGGGCAGCATTCCGGCGACCATCGTCCGGGAGACCGACACCACTGTCGCCTTCCAGGACATCAACCCCCAGGCACCCAGCCACATCCTGGTCATCCCCAGGCTGCACCACCGGGACATCGCGTCCCTCGCCGCCGCCGCGCCGTCCGTGGCGGCCGATGTGCTCCGCGAGGCCGGGGAAGTCGCCGCGAAGGAGAAGCTGGAGAGCTACCGGGTGGTCTTCAACACCGGCAGCGGCGCCGGGCAGACCGTCTGGCACGCGCACGCCCATGTGCTCGGCGGCCGCGGCCTCCAGTGGCCCCCCGGCTGAGACGCCGTGTCCGTCCGTGAACTGGTGGTCCTCGGCACCGCCAGCCAGGTCCCGACCCGCCAGCGCAACCACAACGGCTATGTGCTGCGCTGGGACGGCGAGGGCATCCTCTTCGACCCCGGCGAGGGCACCCAGCGGCAGATGCTCCGCGCCGGGGTCGCCGCCCACGATCTGCACCGGATCTGTGTCACCCACTTCCACGGGGACCACTCCCTGGGGCTGGCCGGGGTCATCCAGCGGATCAACCTGGACCGGGTGGAGCACGAGATCACCGCGCACTATCCGGCGTCGGGGCAGCGGTACTTCGAACGGCTGCGTCATGCCACCGCCTACCGCGAGACCGTCGCGCTCACCGAGGCGCCCGTCGCCGAGGACGGGGTGCTCGCCACGACCGGCGCCTACACCCTCGACGCGCACAGGCTCTCCCACCCCGTGGAGTCCTTCGGCTACCGGCTCGTCGAACCGGACGGCCGCCGGATGCTGCCCGGACGGCTGGCCGAGCACGGGATCAGGGGCGCGGACGTAGGCCGCCTCCAGCGCGAGGGCTCCCTCGGCGGGGTCCCGCTGGAGGCGGTGAGCGAGGTGCGGCGCGGGCAGCGCTTCGCCTTCGTCATGGACACCCGGCTCTGCGAGGGGGTGTACGCCCTCGCGGACGGCTGCGACCTGCTGGTCATCGAGTCGACCTTCCTCGACGAGGACGAACAACTCGCCGTCGACCACGGGCATCTGACCGCCGGGCAGGCGGCCCGGGTGGCCCGCGAGGCCGGGGTGCGGCATCTGGTCCTCACCCACTTCAGCCAGCGCTACCCGGAGCCGGAGGAGTTCGAGCGGCAGGCGCGGGCCGCCGGTTTCGAGGGGGAGCTGACCGTGGCCCACGATCTGCTCAGGGTGCCGGTCCCGAAACGGGTGTGACCAGGGCCTTACGATGCTTTGATGCCCCTCCCCAAAGCGGAACTGCACCTGCACATCGAAGGCACCCTGGAACCGGAGCTGGCCTTCGCCCTCGCCGCACGCAACGGTGTCGAGCTGCCCTACGCCGACACCGAGGAGCTGCGGAGCGCCTACGCCTTCGAAGACCTCCAGTCCTTTCTGAACCTGTACTACGAGCTGATGGCCGTCCTGCGGACCGAGCGGGACTTCGAGGACCTCGCCAACGCCTATCTGGAGCGGGCCGCGGCCCAGGGCGTGCGCCATGCCGAGATCTTCTTCGACCCGCAGGCCCATATCGCCCGGGGCGTGCCCATGGGGACGGTCGTCGAAGGGCTGTGGCGCGCCCTCGGCCGCAGCGAGGAGAACCACGGTGTCTCCACCCAGCTGATCATGTGCTTCCTGCGGGACGAGTCCGCCGACTCGGCCCTGGAGACCCTGCGGGCCGCCGAACCCCACCTCGACCGGATCGTCGGTGTCGGCCTGGACTCCGCCGAAGTCGGCCATCCCCCGGCCAAATTCCGCGAGGTCTACGAGGCCGCCGCCGCCCTCGGGCTGCGCCGGGTCGCGCACGCGGGCGAGGAAGGGCCGCCGGAGTACATCACCGAGGCCCTCGACGTGCTCGGGGTCGAGCGCATCGACCACGGGCTGCGCTGCCTGGAGGACCCGGCGCTGGTGGAGCGGCTGGTGCGGGAGCGGGTGCCGCTCACCCTCTGCCCGCTGTCCAACGTCCGGCTGCGCGCGGTCGACGTCCTGGCCGACCACCCGCTGTCCAGGATGCTGGACGCCGGGCTGCTGTGCACCGTCAACTCCGACGACCCGGCGTACTTCGGCGGCTATGTGGCGGACAACTTCCACGCGGTGCGCGAGGCGCTCGGCCTGACCAAGGAGCGGATGCGCGAGCTGGCCCGCAACTCCTTCGTCGCCTCCTTCCTGGAGCACGACGAGGAGCGGCGGGCCCGCTACCTCGCGGAGGTGGAGGCCTACGAGTTCGCGTAGTCCCCGGAGTGAGGCCCCCGCGGGTTCGTACACCCGCCGGGGCCGCTCGCTATGGGGCTCCGGGGCCCGGTGCGGCCGTCGCCTGGCGGGGGCCGGCCGTGCCGTAGGCCGCGCGGTCCGGGAGCGCCGGGGTGTCGAAGGGGATCTCCACGACGGGCTGTTCGGGGAGCCCGGCGGCCGGGACCGTGCCGCCGGGGCCGCTCGTGGACACGGCGAGCGCGGCGGCCTCCAGCAGAGGGCCGGTCCTGCGGCGGCGCATCGTGCCCGGCAGGAGCGGACGGCCGCCGGTGTGCCGGGCGACCGCGGCCAGCGGGAGGGCGACCACCAGAAGCCCGGCGGCGAGGACGGCGCCCATCGCCGGGAAGCCCGCCCGCGTGGCGAGCACACTGCCGGTGAGGGGGCCCGCCGCGGTGCCGAGTGAGGACGCCGAGCCGACCAGGACGGCCCAGCGGCCGCGCCGGTCCAGGGAGGCGGCCAGCCCGAGCAGATACGACAGCACGATCGGGTAGAGCACGTTCCAGGCGATCTCACCGGTCGCGAAGGTGGTGGGCCCGGTGGCGGAGGCGCTGAGCGCGATACAGCCCGCGATGAGCACGGTGCCCCCGCCGACCGGAAGTGCCCGGCCGAGGCGGGGACCGAGCACGCCCGCGCCGATCACACCGAGCAGTCCCGCGCCGAGCGCCACCGCGAAGACCAGGCCGACGGTGACCTCGGTGAGGTGCGCCTGGTCGAGGCCGATGCGTCCGCTGACGCCCCAGAGGGAGTTCTGGGCGAGGGACCAGCACAGGATGCCGCCCGCCAGGACGAGCCCGGGGGCGCGGTGGGGCAGGCGGCCCGTGCCGCCGGGGGCCGTGGTGACGGGGGCGGGGGAGGCGAGGCGGCCGGTCGCGGGCCACGCCAGCAGGGCGGTGAGGGCGATCGCGGCGAGCGGCAGGCCATGGCCCGGGCCCAGCTGGGGGACCGTCAGATAGACGATCCCGGCGAGCGCGGAGACGCTCAACAGGCCCAGGGTGGACGCCCGGTGCGGGTCGGGCTGCGCGGCGATGCCGGTCGCGGCGACCGTGGTGGCCGTCCCCGAGCCGAAGCCTCCGGCGACCGCCCCGGCGACCACCACGGGGATGCTGTGGCTGACGGCGGCGGCGCCGTACCCGGCGGCCGCGAGCAGCAGTCCGGCCCGGGCCAGCCGCCGGGGGCCGACGCGGTGGACCCGGGCGGCCAGCAGAAAGCCCGCGGCGGCCGAACTCAGCAGCAGGGCACTGCCGATGGAGCCCGCCTCGGTGGCGGACAGCGGCAGACCGGTGTCGAGTCTGCCCACCATGGTGGGCAGCAGATACGAGGCGAGATACCCGGCCGTGAAAAGGGCGACGAGGGGCCAGGGCGGGGCGGTGCGCGAGGACACGGGCGTTCCAGGGCGTGCGAAAGGACGGCGGAAAGAAAGAGGGGGAGGGGCGCCGTCCGTCGAACGACAGGAACGCGCGGGCAATTTGTATCAAGCACGCGGTTTCCATAAGAAGCGCAGGAACTGTGATCTGGGCCACTCTTCAGTTTGCTGCTGGTGAAGCCGGGTATAAGAGCGCCCTTTTGGTGGCGGGAACCGGTTCTGGCGCCGGTTCGGCACCCTCGCGCCCCGGTTCGGCACCCCCGCGCCCCGGTTCGGCACTCTCGCGCTCCCGTTGCGGCCCGGCGTGCGACGGGTGCGCGACCGGTGCGCGCGGAGCCATTGACGGGCCCCGGGTGCCTGCCTAGCCTCGTCTCCATATATGGACGATGTCTCCATGGAGAGACAGGTCCCTCACTGGACCAGGTTCCCGCCACAGCGCCCCCCGGGGGCCCGACCTCGTAGGAGCAGCCCTGTGACCGCCGCGACCCGCCGGGACCTCACCATCGACGAGGTGCGTCTGACGCCGATCCTGGTCGCCGACCCGCCGCTGCTGAACACCCAGGGCGTCCACCAGCCGTACACGCCCCGGCTGATCGTGGAGGTGGTGACCGCAGGCGGGACCACGGGGGTCGGCGAGACCTATGGCGACACCAGGTACCTCGACTTCGCCCGATCCTTCGTCCCGTATCTGATTGATCGTCACGTAGCGGACACCGGCGGCCTGTTCGCCCTCGCCGACCAGGTGGCCGTCGAGGCGCAGCCGACCGGCGGCCGACTGGACACGGGCGGGCTGCGCGGGGTGCAGACCGCCGACAAGCTCCGGCTCTCCGTCGTCTCCGCCGTCGAGGTCGCCTGCCTCGACGCCCTTGGCAAGGCGCTCGGCCTGCCCGTGCACGCCCTCCTCGGCGGCAAGGTGCGGGACGAGGTCGAGTACAGCGCCTATCTGTTCTACCGATGGGCCGCCCACCCCGAGGGCGTCGCCTGCGAGCCCGACGACTGGGGTGCCGCACTGGACCCGGCGGGCGTGGTCGCCCAGGCCCGGACGTTCAAGGAGCGGTACGGATTCGGCTCCTTCAAGCTCAAGGGCGGGGTCTTCCCGCCCGAGGAGGAGACCGCCGCGATCCGGGCGCTCGCCGACGCCTTCCCCGGGCATCCGCTGCGTCTGGACCCCAACGGCGCCTGGACGGTCGCGACCTCGCTCGAGGTGGCCCGGGAACTGGACGGCCTGCTGGAGTACCTGGAGGACCCCGCCCTCGGGACGGACGCGATGGCCGAGGTCGCCGCGGGCTGCGCGGTGCCGCTCGCCACCAATATGTGCGTGACCACCTTCCCGGAGATCCAGGAGGCCTTCACCCGCGGTGCGGTCCAGGTCCTGCTGTCCGACCACCACTACTGGGGCGGTCTGCGCGCCACCCGTGAACTCGCCGCCGTCTGCCGTGCCTTCGGGGTCGCGCTCTCCATGCACTCCAACACCCACCTCGGCGTCTCCCTCGCCGCGATGACCCATGCCGCCGCCACCGTGCCCGGCCTGACGCACGCCTGCGACACCCACTACCCCTGGCAGTCCGAGGACGTCATCACCGAGCGCCTCGCCTTCCGCGGCGGCCGGATCGCCGTACCGGACGCGCCCGGACTCGGGGTCACCCTGGACCGCGACCGGCTGGCCGCCCTCCACGCCCGCTGGCTCGCCGACGACGGTACCCTGCGCGACCGCGACGACGCGGCGGCGATGCGGGCCGCCGACCCCGGCTGGACCACCCCGGCGGTCCCCCGCTGGTAGGGCACGGCTCCCCGCCACCACCGCCGTGGGCCACGGCGCTGGTGCACACTGACTGGATCCGCACCACGTCAGGGAGCCCACCGTGACCGCCACCACCGGAGAGGGACGAGAGCGCCGCCCCGGCACGCCCCAGGAGCCGCATCCCCACCCCCACCTCGAGGACGGTGCGTACCACCACTCCCATGTCGACCCGCTGGCCGCCCTGCGCGCCCCGGGGGACCCGCCCCGGGACGTGTACCTCACCGGGACGGTCTTCCTCGACATCATCTTCACCGGACTGGCCTCCGCCCCCGTGCGGGGCACCGAGTCCTGGGCGCGCGGCATGGGATCGAGCCCCGGCGGTGTCGCCAACATGGCCGCCGCGCTGGCCCGGCTCGGCCTGAAGACCTCCCTGGCCGCGGCCTTCGGCGACGACCACTACGGCGAGTACTGCTGGGACGAGCTGGAGCAGGGCGAGGGCATCGACCTCTCAGCCTCCCGGCGGGTCCCCGGCTGGCACTCCCCGGTCACCGTCTCCATGGCCTACGAGGGCGAGCGGACCATGGTCTCCCACGGCCATGAGCCGCCGCCGCAGGAGACCGCGCCCATCCGCCCGCCGCGCGCCCGGGCCGCCGTCGCCTCACTGACCCCCGGCCGCCCGGAGCCCTGGATCGCCGAGGCCGCGGGCCGGGGCACCAGGATCTTCGCCGACGTGGGCTGGGACGACACCGGCGCCTGGGATCTGGCGGGCCTCGCCGACCTCGAACACTGCGAGGCGTTCCTGCCCAACGCCGAGGAGGCCATGCGCTACACGGGGACCGACTGCCCGCGCGCCGCCGCGCACGCCCTGAGCGAGCGGGTGCCGCTGGCCGTGGTCACCCTCGGCGCGGAGGGCGCCTACGCGGTGGACGGGCGCACCGGGGAGACCGCCGCCGTGCCCGCGATCGCCGTGGAGGCACTGGATCCGACGGGCGCGGGCGATGTCTTCGTCGCCGGGTTCGTGACCGGCACGCTGGCCGAGTGGCCGCTGGCCGACCGGCTGGCCTTCGCGGGGCTGACGGCCGCCCTCTCCGTACAGGAGTTCGGCGGCTCGCTGTCGGCACCCGGCTGGTCCGAGGTCGCGGCCTGGTGGCGCCGGGTCCAGTCCTACGAGGACCAGGACCCGGCGGCCCTCAGCCGGTACGCCTTCCTGGACCGGCTGGTGCCGGGGGAGTGCGGGGAGCCCTGGCCGCGGCGGCGCGCCGTACCGACGATCGGCTTCCGCGGACCGGCGTGAGCGCCGCCGCCCGGCGGTGACCGGTCAGAAGCCCAGGCGGCGCAGCTGCTTGGGGTCCCGCTGCCAGTCCTTGGCCACCTTCACATGGAGGTCCAGGAACACCGGGGTCCCGAGCAGCGCCTCGATGTGCTTGCGGGACTTGATGCCGACGTCCTTCAGCCGCTTGCCCTTGGGGCCGATGATGATCCCCTTCTGGCTGGACCGCTCGATGTAGACATTCGCGTGGATGTCCAGGAGCGGCTTGTCGGCCGGACGGTCCTCGCGCGGCAGCATCTCCTCCACCACCACGGCGATGGAGTGCGGCAGTTCGTCCCGCACGCCCTCCAGCGCGGCCTCCCGGATCAGCTCGGCCACCATGACCTGCTCCGGCTCGTCCGTCAGATCGCCCTCGGGATAGAGCGCGGGCCCCTCGGGCATCAGCGGGATCAGCAGATCGGCCAGCAGCTCCACCTGCTTGTCACCGACCGCCGACACGGGCACGATCTCCGCCCACTCGATCCCCAGCTCCTTGCCCAGCTGGTCGATCGCGATCAGCTGCTCGGCCAGGGTCTTGGGGTCGACCAGGTCCGTCTTGGTGACGATCGCGACCTTCGGGGTCTTCCGGATCCCGGCCAGCTCCTTGGCGATGAAGCGGTCACCGGGGCCGATCTTCTGGTCGGCGGGCAGACAGAAGCCGATCACGTCCACCTCGGCCCAGGTCGTGCGCACCACGTCGTTGAGCCGCTCGCCGAGCAGCGTCCGCGGCTTGTGCAGACCGGGGGTGTCCACCAGGATCAGCTGCGCGTCCGGCCGGTGCACGATGCCGCGCACCGTGTGCCTGGTCGTCTGCGGCCGGTTCGAGGTGATCGCCACCTTCTGCCCGACCAGAGCGTTGGTGAGGGTGGACTTGCCGGCGTTGGGGCGGCCCACGAAACAGGCGAATCCCGCCCGGTGGTCTGCCTCGGTCGGCTCGGATGACTGGCTGCGCACGCTCATGGCGCCCATTCTCCCTGATCCACGGAGCCCCACCGCACGGCTGTCCGCCGTTCCCGCCCCCGAGGGCGTCGGCGGCACCCCGCGCGGGCCCCCGCGGCGGGCGCCGCGGCCGGGTCTCAGCCCGCCGTCACGGTCCCGGTGACCGTGCCGTCCGGGCCTGCCAGCAGCACCGGAGTGCCGGGGCCGCCGAGGTCCCGCACCGCCGCCCGGTCCTCCGCGGACACCGAGGAGGCCTCCGTGACCACGGCAGCCGCCTCCAGCGAGGTCGCGCCCGACGCCACCGCCATCGCCACCGCCGTCCGCAGGGCGCTCAGCCCCAGCGACTCCAGGGCCACGGTCCCGGCGGCGTAGGTGCGCCCGGTCTCGTCGCGCACGGCGGCCCCCTCGGGCACACCGTTGCGGGCCCGCACCGAGCGGGCCAGGGTGACGATCTTGCGGTCCTCGGGGTCGAGCGCGCTGCTGTCGGTCATGAGCCGAGCATACGGAGCCGGAACGACAAGGCGGTCCCCAGGGGCACGCACCCCTGGGGACCGCCTGGTACGGGGCCCCTACTCGGCCGCCGGATCCGCCGGAGCCTCCTCGGGCGCGCCCACCGGCTCCGCCAGCACGGTCACGATCTTGTTGCGGCGGCCCGCGGCGGCCTCCGCGGTCAGCCGCAGCTCCCGGCCGTCGGGGAGTTCGACCACCGAGGACGCCCCCGCGATCGGCACCCGGCCGAGCGCCTTGGCGAGCAGTCCGCCGACCGTCTCCACGTCCTCGTCGTCGTACGCCTCCAGCCCGTACAGCTCGCCGAGGTCGCCGATGTCGAGGCGGGCGGTGACCCGGTAGCGGTCGTCGCCCAGGCTCTCCACCGGCGGGAGTTCACGGTCGTACTCGTCGGTGATCTCGCCGACGATCTCCTCCAGGATGTCCTCGATGGTGACGATCCCGGCCGTGCCGCCGTACTCGTCGATGACGACGGCGACGTGGTTGCGCTCCTTCTGCATCTCCCGCAGCAGGTCGCCCGCGTTCTTGGTGTCGGGCACGAAGGCGGCCGGGCGCATCGCGGTGGACACCAGCTCCGCCTCGGCGTCCCGGCTGATGTGCGTCTTGCGCGCCAGGTCCTTCAGATACACGATCCCGACGATGTCGTCCTCGCTCTCCCCGGTGACCGGGATGCGCGAGAAGCCGGACCGCAGGGCCAGGGTCAGCGCCTGGCGGATGGTCTTGTAGCGCTCGATGACCACCAGGTCCGTGCGCGGGACCATCACCTCCCGCACCAGGGTGTCGCCCAGCTCGAACACCGAGTGCACCATGCGGCGCTCCTCGGCCTCGATCAGCGACTCCTTCTCCGCCAGGTCGACCAGGGCCCGCAGCTCCGCCTCGGAGGCGAAGGGGCCCCGGCGGAAGCCCTTGCCGGGGGTGAGGGCGTTGCCGATGAGGATCAGCAGGGGCGGGATCGGGCCCATGATCCGGGCCAGCGGCACCAGGACGTACGCCGCCGCCGTCGCCGTGTTCAGCGGGTGCTGTCGGCCGATGGTGCGCGGGGAGACACCCACCGCGACATACGACACCAGCACCATGACCGCGATGGCCACGAGCAGGGCCTCGCCGGTCGAGCCGAACTCCCGCAGACAGGCATAGGTGACGAGCGCGGCCGCGGCCATCTCGCAGGCGACCCGGACGAGCAGCGCCACATTCAGATAGCGGGTCGGGTCCGCGGCGATCTGCGCGAGCTTGGCACTGCCGCGCCGCCCGCTGCGCACGGCCTCCTCGGCGCGGAAGCTGGAGACACGCGCGAGGCCCGCCTCCGCACAGGCGGCGAGCCAGGCGACCACGACCAGGGCGACGGCGCCGACGACGAGCTGGGGACTCATGACACGGTCGGCGCCGGGGACGGGCCGGTGAGGCCCTTCTCCGCGCGCCAGCCGTCCACGATGGCGGCCTGAAGACCGAACATCTCGGCCTTCTCGTCGGGCTCCTCGTGGTCGTAGCCCAGCAGGTGCAGCACCCCGTGCACCGTCAGGAGCTGGAGTTCCTCGTCCATGGAGTGCTCCGTCGGTGCCTCCGCGCCCTGCCGGGCGGCGACCTCCGGGCACAGCACGATGTCGCCGAGCAGGCCCTGCGGGGGCTCCTCGTCGTCCTTGGCCGGGGGCCGCAGCTCGTCCATCGGGAAGGACATGACATCCGTCGGCCCCGGCAGGTCCATCCACTGCACGTGCAGCTGCTCCATGGCGTCGGCGTCGACGACGATCACCGACAGTTCGGACAGCGGGTGGATGCGCATCCGCGCGAGGGCGTAGCGGGCGATGTCGAGGATCGCCTGCTCGTCGACCTCGGTGCCGGACTCGTTGTTGACGTCGATCGACATGGTGCTGCTGTTCTACTTCCCCTTGTGCCCGTGCCCGGACGTGCCCCGGCCGGGCTTGTGCGTGCCGTTCTCGGTGCCGTTCTGGCTGTCGTACTTCTCGTAGGCGTCGACGATACGGCCGACGAGCTTGTGCCGGACGACATCCTGGGACGACAGGCGGGAGAAGTGGACGTCCTCGACGCCCTCCAGGATCTCCTGCACCTGGCGCAGACCGCTCTTGGTGCCGTTCGGCAGGTCCACCTGGGTGACATCGCCCGTGATCACGATCTTGGAGTCGAAGCCGAGGCGGGTGAGGAACATCTTCATCTGCTCGGGGCTCGTGTTCTGGGCCTCGTCGAGGATGATGAAGGCGTCGTTCAGCGTGCGGCCGCGCATATAGGCCAGCGGCGCCACCTCGATCGTCCCGGCGGCCATCAGCCGGGGGATGGAGTCGGGGTCGAGCATGTCGTGCAGGGCGTCGTAGAGCGGGCGCAGATACGGGTCGATCTTCTCGTACAGCGTGCCGGGCAGGAAGCCGAGACGCTCGCCCGCCTCGACCGCCGGACGGGTCAGGATGATCCGGTTGACCTGCTTGGACTGGAGGGCCTGGACCGCCTTGGCCATGGCGAGATAGGTCTTGCCGGTGCCCGCGGGGCCGATGCCGAAGACGATGGTGTGGTGGTCGATCGCGTCCACGTACCGCTTCTGGTTGAGCGTCTTGGGGCGGATCGTCCGGCCGCGCGAGGACAGGATGTTCTGCGTCAGCACCTCGGCCGGGGTCTCGGGGCCGTCGCCCTCGCCGTTCTCAGTCGCCCGGAGCATGGCGATCGAGCGTTCCACTGCGTCCTCCGTCATCGGCTGCCCGGTGCGGAGCACGAGCATCATCTCTGCGAACAGGCGCTGCACCAGGGCGACGTCCGCCGGGTCGCCGGCCGCGCTGATCTCATTGCCCCGGACGTGGATGTCGACCCCCGGGAAGGCCGTCTCGATCACGCGCAGCAGGGAGTCGCCGGAACCGAGCACCATCACCATGGGGTGCTTGGCGGGGACGGTGATCTGCGTGCGCGCCTGCCCCTGCGCGGGGGTGTCAGCTGTGGGTGTCTGAGTCATGGGCCGGCTCTGTAGGCCTGCAATTCCTCCTCCGTACGGCCGCGCAGCCGATGGCGGCCTCGCGGTTCAAGAGTACGACGCACCGCCGACAACGCCGTAGGGCTTTTCGCACGAGCACACCGGCCTCGCGCCGGGGTGCCGCGGGCCCCGCTCAGTCCACCCCCTTGATGCGTCCGACCAGCACCGCACCGGCCAGCGCGATCACCGCCGCCGTCAGATACAGGCCCCGGTAGCCGCCCAGGTGGGTGACGACGGGGGCGGCCAGGGCGGGGGCGGCGACCTGGGGGAGGGCGTTGGCGATGTTGATCAGGCCCAGGTCCCGGCCGCGGTCCAGGGCCGTCGGCAGGACGTCCGTCATCAGCGCGAAGTCCACCGAGGTGAACACCCCGAAGCCCACGCCGAGCACCGCCGCCGCGGCGACGGCGGCGGGCCAGGTCGCCCGGGCCGCGAGGGCCGCCGTGGCCGCCGCCATCACCACCCCCGAGCAGACCACGAACGGTTTGCGGCGCCCGATCCGGTCGGAGAGGACACCGCCCGCCACGACCGTCGCGAGCAGGGTGAGGCCGTTGACCGCGGTGAGCACCAGGACGCCCTGCTCCGGGTCGGGGCGGTGGAGGCGGTCCCGCAGGTAGTACAGGAGATACAGCAGCACCAGCGCGTTGCTCAGATTGATCAGGAAGCGGGTCAGCCAGGCCCACCCCAGATCGGGATGGCGGCGTAGGTCCAGCCGGAACCCGGCCAGAAAGCCCCGCCAGGACCAGGGCGGCCGGTCCGCCTCCGCCAGCCGGAGGTCCGCGGGACGCAGCAGATACGGCACCACGCCCAGCGCGGTGCACCCCGCGCACGCCGCATAGCCCGCCCCGATGCCCCCGGACGCCGTCGCCAGGCCCGTCCCGCCGACCACCCCGAGGATCTGCGCCGCCCCCAGCCAGCCGCCCACCGCGCCCCGCTGGAGCCGCGGCACCCGGTCCGGCACCGCGGCCGTCACCGCCGCGAAGGCCGCGTTGAGGGTGAGCTGCACCAGGCACCAGCCCAGCGCCATGGTCCGGGGGCCGCGCGCCCCGGCGAGGAGCAGCAGCGACAGGGCCCCGCCCGCCGCGCCCGTCGCGGTCCACGGGGTACGGCGCCCCCAGCGGCCGGTGGTGCGGTCCGAGAGCGCGCCGAAGAGCGGGTTGGCGACCAGGGAGACCCCGGCGCCCGCACCCGTGACCCAGGCCAGCAGGGTCTCCTTGGACAGCCCGGAGCCGGGCGCGAGGTCCTTCGCCTGCGCGGCCAGCAGGATCTGGAGCGGGCCGTACCAGCCCACCCAGATCGCCCCGTTGGCCAGCGACAGGGTCGCGGTCCAGCCCCGGCCGACCCGTTCGGCGGGCTCGGCCAGGGCGGCCGCGGGCCGGTCCGCGGGCCGCCCGGACGCGGGCGCCGGGGTGGTCATCCCCGCGCCCGCAGCAGCTCCCGCAGCCAGCCGTAGGACGCCTTCGGGGTGCGCTTCAGCGTGGCGTAGTCCACGTGCACCAGGCCGAAGCGGCGCGCATACCCCTCCGCCCACTCGAAGTTGTCCAGCAGCGACCACACGAAGTAGCCGCGTACGTCCACCCCCGCCGCCACCGCCCGGTGCAGGGCCCGGATGTGGCCGTCCAGATAGGCGATGCGCTCCTGGTCGTCGATGCCCTCGTAGGAGCAGCCGTTCTCGGTGACGACCAGGGGCGGCAGCCGGTCGCCGTAGCGTGCGCGGAAGCCGGTCAGCAGGTCCGTCAGCGCCTCGGGGACCACCGGCCAGCCGAAGTCGGTGACCGGGTACCCATCGATCTCCTTGAGGGAGAAGGGGAGTTCGGCCGGAAGGGAGAGCCCGCCGATGTCGGTGTCCTCGCCCGACGGGGCGCCCACCCGGGCCGGGGCGTAGTAGTTGACGCCGTAGAAGTCGAGGGGTTCCGCGATCACGTCGAGATCGGCCCCGGTGTCGCCGGGCATCAGCTCGGCGATGCCCTCCGGGTAGCGGCCGAGCAGCAGGGGATCGGCGAAGAGCCGGTTGAGCAGCAGATCGTAGAAGTCCGCGGCGGCCCGGTCCTGCTGCCCCTCGGAGGCGGCCCGGACGGGCCCGTGCGAGTTGGCGATGCCGATGCCGTCCGCCCCGGCCGCGCGCAGGGCGCGTACGGCCAGACCGTGGGCCAGCAGCTGGTGGTGGGCGACCGGCAGCGCGTCGAACATCAGCCGCCGCCCGGGCGCGTGGACCCCGAGGGCATGGCCCAGCAGGGTGTGCTCGGCGGGCTCGTTGAGGGTGATCCAGCGGGCCACCCGGTCACCGAGCCGCCCGGCGACCAGCGACACGTACTCGGCGAACCGGAAGGCGGTGTCCCGCTCCAGCCAGTCGAGCGCGACCGGCAGGTCCCAGTGGAAGAGGGTCACGACCGGGCGCACGCCCGCCGCGCACAGCTCGTCCACCAGGCGGTCGTAGAAGTCCAGGCCGCCGGGGGAGTTCACCCGGGGCCAGGAGACGGAGAAGCGGTAGGCGTCCACACCGAGGTCCGCGAGGAGCGCCACGTCCTCGCGGTAGCGGTGGTAGTGGTCGCAGGCCACCGCGGCCGTCGAGCCGTCCTTCACCCGGCCCGGCACGGAGGTGAAGGCGTCCCACACCGAGGGCTCCCGCAGCTCGGCCGCCCCCTCGATCTGGTGCGCCGAGGTGGACACGCCCCACAGGAAGTCCGCGGGGAAGGGGGATATCGGGTTCGTCACCATGCGCCGGATCATCCTTACCGCCGGTAAGGGAGTCAACGGGCGCGCAGGGAACGGCGGTTACCGCCCGGGTTCGGGTCTCACGCACCCTCCTTGAGCACCCGGGAGACCAGCTCCCGCTGGTCCTCGGTGAGCTGGGGATCCGCGCAGTACACGGTCCGGCCGTCCACCGTGATCTCGTAGCTGAAGCCGTCCGGCACCCCGGCCGGGGGCGCGCCCGGACCGGCGGCGAGCACCCGCTCGGCCAGGGCGTGCCACTCGGGGGCGTCGGCCCGCAGCGAGGTGTCCACCTCGGCCCGGCGCTCGATGCCCGCGAAACCGCCTGTTCGCCTCACCCGAATCTGCATGGGACCTGTTCTAGTACGGGGACGGGTGCCGGGGCTACGAGGTCTCCAGCCCGACCTGTTCCCAGGCCTTGAGGACGGCCTCCAGTTCGGGGCCCTCGCGGTAGCGGGTGCGGGCCGCGGCCGCGGTCAGCCGGGCGAAGTCCGCGAAGTCCGCCTGCGACTCCAGTTCGCCGCCGGTCAGCACGTCGTACCAGATCTGTCCGGCCCGCTCCCAGGCGTGGCCGCCGAGTTCGGCGGCGACCAGGTAGAACGCGTGGTTGGGGATGCCGGAGTTGATGTGCACCCCGCCGTTGTCCTGGCCGGTGTGCACATAGCCGTCCATCGTCCCCGGCTGCGGGTCCTTGCCGAGCGCCTCGTCGTCGTAGGCGCTGCCCGGTTCCTTCATCGAGCGCAGCGCCGTGCCGTGGACGCGCGGGGCGAGCAGTCCGGCCCCGATCAGCCAGTCGGCCTCGGCGGCGGTCTGGCCGAGCGAGTACTGCTTGATCAGCGAGCCGAAGACGTCCGAGAGCGACTCGTTGAGGGCGCCCGACTGGCCGAAGTAGGCGAGATTGGCGGTGTACTGGGTGACGCCGTGGGTGAGTTCATGGCCGATGACGTCGACGGAGCTGGTGAAGTCGACGAAGACCTCTCCGTCCCCGTCGCCGAAGACCATCTGCTCGCCGTTCCAGAAGGCGTTGTCGTAGTTCTCGCCGAAGTGCACGCTGGCGTCCAGCGGCAGGCCCCTGCCGTCGATGGAGTCGCGGCCGTACGCCCGCAGATACAGCTCGAAGGTGGCGCCGAGGCCCGCGTACGCACGGTTGACCGAGGCGTCCTCGCCCGCCGCGTCGCCCTCGCCGCGCACCTTGGTGCCGGGCAGGTCCTGCTGGTGGCGGGCGTCGTAGACGGTGCGGTGCGGGGTGCCGGCGCCCGCCGCGGGCGGGGCCGCGGCGACGGCGCCGATGACGGTGGTCAGCCGGCGGCGGGTGCGCTCCAGGGCGTCCCGCTCCAGGGTGCGGCGGGCGGGCGTGGCGAGCGCGGAGTCCTCGTGACGGGCGAGTCTGTCGAGGACATGGGGCGGCACGATCGTGCAGAAGACGGGCTCAAAGCCCCCGTTGGTGTCCATGTCGGGCACCATCGCACTCCGTGACAGAGATGTCACTACCCGCAACCATGATTGGTGAAAAGCCACCTGGAGGGATCTTCCGTGCCGGATGGGGTGCTATGGGGGTGATCTTGGGCGATTGCGGGCCCGACTGTGAGGTGGCGCACTTTATGTCCGGTTTGTCGTGCCGGTCCCGCATACTGATACGGACCCTCGTATCCGGCACGGCTCGACTACGATGCGGAGCATCATGCGTATCGGGCTGCTCCTCCTTAGCTGCCGCGGCGAGGGCCTGTAGTCGAGGCCGACCCCCTCTCCGCGGAGTTCGGCGTTGCGCCGTCGGCCGTCCTCCCGGACACCCTGAGGAGCCCACGCATCATGGCGAACCGCCAGCAGCCCACGTCCATGCCGGTCCACAAGTACCGCCCGTACGAGCAGGTCGACCTGCCCGGCCGCAGCTGGCCGGACCGGCGGATCGAGCGCGCCCCGCGCTGGCTCTCCACCGACCTGCGCGACGGCAACCAGTCGCTGATCGACCCGATGTCACCGGCGCGCAAGCGGGCCATGTTCGACCTGCTGGTGGCGATGGGCTACAAGGAGATCGAGATCGGCTTCCCGGCCTCCGGCCAGACCGACTTCGACTTCGTGCGCTCCATCGTCGAGGACGGGAACGCGATCCCGGACGACGTCACCATCTCCGTGCTGACCCAGGCCCGCGAGGACCTGATCGAGCGGACCGTGGAGTCCCTGAAGGGCGCGCGGCGGGCGAACGTCCACCTCTACAACGCGACCGCCCCGGTCTTCCGCCGGGTCGTCTTCCGGGGCTCCCGGGACGACATCAAGCAGATCGCCGTGGACGGCACCCGGCTGGTGACCGAGTACGCGGAGAAACTGCTCGGCCCCGAGACCGAGTTCGGCTACCAGTACTCGCCGGAGATCTTCACCGACACCGAGCTGGACTTCGCCCTGGAGGTCTGCGAGGCGGTCATGGACGTCTGGCAGCCCGGCCCGGACCGCGAGATCATCCTCAACCTGCCCGCCACCGTGGAGCGCTCCACCCCCTCCACTCACGCGGACCGCTTCGAGTGGATGCACCGCAATCTCTCCCGCCGTGAGTACGTCTGCCTGTCGGCCCACCCGCACAACGACCGCGGCACCGCCGTCGCCGCCGCCGAACTGGCCGTGATGGCCGGCGCCGACCGCGTCGAGGGCTGCCTGTTCGGCCAGGGCGAGCGCACCGGCAACGTCGACCTGGTCACCCTGGGCATGAACCTCTTCTCCCAGGGCGTCGACCCGCAGATCGACTTCTCCCACATCGACGAGATCCGCCGCACCTGGGAGTACTGCAACCAGATGGAGGTCCACCCCCGCCACCCGTACATCGGGGACCTCGTCTACACCTCCTTCTCCGGCTCCCACCAGGACGCCATCAAGAAGGGCTTCGACGCCATGGAGGCCGAGGCGGCCGCCCAGGGCAGGACGGTCGACGACATCGAGTGGGCGGTGCCCTATCTGCCGATCGACCCCAAGGACGTCGGCCGCTCCTACGAGGCGGTCATCCGGGTGAACTCGCAGTCCGGCAAGGGCGGTGTCGCCTACGTCCTGAAGAACGACCACAAGCTGGACCTGCCGCGCCGGATGCAGATCGAGTTCTCGAAGATCATCCAGGCGAAGACGGACGCCGAGGGCGGCGAGGTCACCCCGGCGGCGATCTGGAGCGTCTTCCAGGACGAGTACCTGCCGAACCCGGAGAACCCCTGGGGCCGCATCCAGATCAGGACGGGCCAGACGACCACCGACCAGGACGGCGTCGACACCCTCACCGCCGACGCCACGGTCGACGGCGAGGACACCGTCCTCACCGGCTCCGGCAACGGTCCGATCTCGGCCTTCTTCGACGCACTCCAGTCCGTGGGCGTCGATGTACGCCTGCTGGACTACCAGGAGCACACGATGAGCGAGGGAGCCTCCGCGCAGGCGGCTTCGTACATCGAATGCGCGATCGACGGCAAGGTGCTGTGGGGCATCGGCATCGACGCGAATACGACACGTGCGTCGCTGAAGGCGGTTGTCTCCGCGGTCAACCGCGCCGCCCGCTGACCCGCTGACCGGCATCTTCCCGGCCCCGTCCGCCCCTTGGGCGGGCGGGGCCACGTCGTGGACCGGCCAATTCGGCCGAAGATCACGGAGAGGTCTCGTCCGGGGTACTGACTCGGCATCAACAATGTGGCTAACATCACGCCTGCGCGGCGATGTTGCCGTGGCGCTGAGGAGGTGCGACGTGCTGCCAGGACGGGGACGCAACGGCCGCGGGGTCCGAGGGGCCCGTGTTTCGCAGTTTCTTGGCCTCCGCACCGCATGGACCGCCGTCGGCGACGGCGAGTTCTTCTGTCCCGGCTGCGGGGGCGACCGCAACTACCAGCGCCTCACCGGACGCCGCCGGATCGCCCTGGCCGGGGTCCCGGTCCTGCCGCGCGGCGAGACCGGCCCGGTCGTGGAGTGCGCCGCCTGCCGACACCGCTACGGCATGGACGTCCTGGACCACCCCACCACCACCCGCTTCTCCGCGATGCTCCGCGACGCCGTCCACACCGTGGCCCTCGCGGTCCTCGCCGCGGGCGGCACCTGTTCGCGTACGGCGCTGGAGACGGCCGCAGCCGCCGTCCGCTCCGCGGGCTTCGACGACTGCACGGTGGAGGGCCTCGGCGCCCTGGTCGAGGCCCTGATCGCGGACACCGGCCGGGTCTGCGGCGAACCGGGCGGCGCGAGCCTCGCCATAGAGCTGCACGAGGCCCTCGACCCGCTGGCCCCCCATCTCGCACCCGCCGGACGCGAGTCGATCCTCCTCCAGGGTGCCCGTATCGCCCTCGCGGACGGCCCCTACACCCCCGCCGAACGCGAGGTACTCGCCACCGCGGGCGCGGCCCTGACGATCTGTTCGGACGATGTGACCCGGCTGCTGGCGGCGGCACGCACCCCCTCGTAGTCACTCGGACCGGTGAGTGACGGCCGCTCAAGGGATCAGCGGCCCCGGCTCTGGGGAGTCTGTGACCGTCACCTGTCACCGTCCCGCTCGGGACGCCACCCCAGGGAGAGGGATGACACTTCTGGGCCGCGCCGTCCTCGGCGCCGCGGTGCTCCTCGCCCCGCTCACCGCCACCGCACCGGCCGCCGGCACCCCCGCCTCCGCGGCCCACGGCTGCGTCTCCTCCGTGCCCTACACGGCCGGACGCGGCGGCTACCACACCTACCGGATCCCCGCGGCGGTCGTCACCCGCGCGGGGACCGTGCTGGCCTTCGCCGAGGGGCGGCGCAACGGGTCCGGGGACAGCGGGGCCGTGGACGTCGTGCTCCGGCGGTCCCCGGACGGGGGCTGCACCTGGGGGCCACTCGCCGTGGTCGCGGCGGGCCGGGGGGACACCCGGGGCAACCCGGCGCCCGTCGTGGACCCGTGGACCGGGCGGATCGTCCTGGTCACCTGCTACAACGGCGGGACGGTGAGCGAGGCGCAGATCATGCGCGGCGAGGTGACGTCGCGTCAGGGCCGCCGGGTCTTCGTCCAGACCAGCCGCGACGACGGACGGCACTTCTCGCCGCCCCGGGAGATCACCTCCTCGGTCAAGCGCCCCGGCTGGCGCTGGTACGCCACCGGCCCGGGACACGCCCTCGCCCTCACCCGGGGCCCGTACGCGGGGCGGCTCGTGGTGGCCGCCGACCACTCCGCCGCACCCCGCCCCGGCTCCGGCGACACCGGACGGGAGGCCCGGTACTACGGCGCGCACGCCCTCTACTCCGACGACGGCGGCAGCACCTGGCACCTCGGCTACAGCGACGACACCCCGGACGGCCACGACAACTCCAACGAGAGCAGCGCCGCCCAACTCCCCGACGGAAGCGTCTACGTCAGCGCCCGCGACCAGAACGGCACCAGCGCGGGCAACCGCCTCGACAGCTACTCCGACGACGGAGGCGAGACCCTGGAGCGCCCCTACGCCGTGCAGCACACCCTGGACGACGTCCCCGTGGTCCAGGGCAGCGTCCTCCAACTGCGCGGCGACCGTGCCCCGCTGCTCTTCTCCGGACCCTCGGTGCCCACCGCACGCCGGGCGATGGCCCTGTGGCGCAGCACCGACGGCGGGGCGAGCTTCACCAGGATCCTCACCCTGTCCCCACGCCCGGCGGCCTACAGCGACCTGGTCCAACTGCGCGACGGACGGGCCGCGATCCTCTACGAGACCGGGGCGAAGGGCATGTACGACACCCTCGTGTTCCGGCGGCTCCCGGTCGGCTCCCCGGGCTGACGGCCAGGGTCTTCCGTGTGGATCAGCCAAATCAGGGCTCACTGGCCCGGCCCGATCCGAACGAGAGGCCTCAGAGCAGCCCCGCCGCCGCCAGATACTTGCCCACCCGTTCCGTCTCCGCCTCCGACAGCGCCACCTGCGGCTCGGCCGTCGCCGGACAGGCGATCACCCCCCGCAGCCACAGGGCCGCCTTGAAGGCGCCCAGCCCCGCGGAACTGCCGCCCATCCGCGCGGGGTCCCCGGCGCCGGTCATACCGAACAGCGCGCACAGCCGCTCCTGCTCCGCCCGCGCCGCGGTCCAGTCGCCCGCACGGCACAGGCGGTCCAGGCGCACATATCCCTCGGGGTCCACATTGGCCAGCCCGGGCACCGCCCCGTCCGCGCCCAGCGCCAGCGCCGAGTCCACGACCAGCTCGGACCCCGTGAGCGCGCTGAAGCCGCTGATCCCGGGGTGGGCCCGGGCGCCCGTCACCACCGTGCGGAAGGCGGCCAGATCACCGCTGGAGTCCTTCAGCCCGGCCAGGGTGCCCTCCGCGGCCAGCTCCAGGACCAGGCCGGGGCTCGGCCTGGCGGGGACCGAGACCGGGATGTCGTAGGCGAAGACCGGCACCGGGGAGCGTTCGGCGACCAGACGGAAGTGGCGGGCGGTCTCCGCGGGATGGGTGCGGGTGTAGAAGGGGGCCGTCACCACCACCGCGTCCGCCCCGGCCCCGGCCGCGTACGCCACATGCTCCAGCACCCGGGGCGTGGTCATGTCGATCGCCCCGGCCAGGACCGGGACCCGGCCCGAGACATGGGCGGCCACCGCCTCCACCACCAGCCGCCGCTGAGAATCCGTCAGATAGGCCGCCTCCGAGGACGACCCGAGCACGAACAGCCCGTCCACCCCGGCCGACAGCAGATGGTCCACGAGCGCGAGCAGCGAGCGGACGTCCACCTCGCGCTCCGGTGTCAGGGGCGTGCAGACGGGCGGGACCACACCGGTGAGCGGGGCGGGCAGGGTCATCTCAGGGCTCCCGGGCGTGTTTCTGGTCGGGCAGTACGGGGTGCGGCGGTTCCCCGGCCGGGGCGGCGGCCGGGGAGGGGCCGGCCGCCCGGCGCACCAGGTCGCGGGTCGGCTCGCCCTCCTGCACAGGATGGTGGCAGCGGAAGCGGTGTCCGGCGGCCGACGCGCCCGAGAAGTCCGGCATCGCCGCGGCACACACCTCGTCCGCCTTCCAGCAGCGGGTGCGGAACGGGCAGCCGCTCGGCGGCCGGGTGGCCGACGGCACCGGACCGGCCAGCGGGATCGGGTCGATGGGATCCAGCAGGCCGGGCGTGGCGGAGAACAGGGCACGGGTGTAGGGGTGGCGGGCATGGGCGGTGACCCGCCCGGCCGGGGCCTCCTCGACGATCCGCCCCAGATACATGGTGACGACCCGGTCGCTCATCCGCCGCACGGTCTGGATGTCGTGCGACACGAAGACCAGCGCCAGACCCAGCCGTTCCCGCAGATCCAGCAGCAGGTTGAGGATCTGTGCGCGGACCGACACATCCAGCGCGCTGGTCGGCTCGTCGGCGACCACCAGCTCGGGATCCAGGGCGAGCGCCCGGGCGATGGCCACCCGCTGCCGCTGGCCGCCGGAGAGCTGCCCGGGCAGGGCGTCGGCGAGGGCCCGGTGCAGGCCCACCAGGCCCATCAGTTCCCGTACCCGCTCCTCCCGCTCCCGGGGTGTCCCGCGCCGGTGCACATCCAGCGGGTCCCGCAGGATCCGGCGCACGGTCAGCCTGCGGTTCAGGGCCGTCGACGGGTCCTGGAAGACCATCCCGGTGCTGCCGCCGACGGCTGCCCGGCGTTCGGCCGGGGGCATCGACCACAGGTCGCGGCCCCGGAAGAGCACGCTCCCGGACGTCGGCCGCTCCACGCCCACCAGCACCTTCGCCAGCGTCGACTTGCCGCAGCCCGACTCCCCGACCACACCGACCGTCTCACCGGGCGCCACCCGCAGCGCGGCGCCGGTCAGGGCGTACACCCGGTCCCGGGCGAACAGGCCGCCGCTGCGATCCCGGTGGACGACATGGGCGTCGCGCAGCTCCACGAGCGGGCCCGGGGTCCCGGACGGCTCGGCGGTCGCACTCATGTCACGGCCTCGCTCTCCTCCGTGGTGACCAGGTCGACCGCCGGGTGGTGGCAGGCCGCCGTGTGCGCCGGGGTGCCCGCCGGAGCGGGCGCCGTCGTCCGGCACAGCCCGCTCGCCCGCGGGCAGCGGTCCGCGAAGCGGCAGCCCGCCGGGAAGTCGGCGGGCGCCGGGACCACGCCCCTGATCTGCGTCATCCGCTCGGCCGCCGACTCCAGCGACAGCACACTGCCGAGCAGTCCGCGGGTGTAGTGGTGGGCGGGCGCCGCCACCAGATCGGCGGTCACCCCGCTCTCCACGATCTGCCCGCCGTACATCACCACCACCCGGTCCGTGACGTCCGCGACCAGCGCCAGGTCGTGCGAGACCAGGATCAGCGCGAACCCCAGCTCCGCCCGCAGCCCCAGCAGCAGTTGGACGATCTGCGCCTGCACGGTCACGTCCAGCGCGGTCGTCGGCTCGTCGGCGATGACCAGCCGCGGGTCGCGGGAGAGCGCCAGGGCGATCAGGACCCGCTGGCGCTGGCCGCCGGACAGCTCGTGCGGGTAGCTGCGCAGGGTGCGCCCGGGATCCAGGCCGACCAGGGACAGCAGCTCCGCCGGGCTCCGGCGGCCGCCCCGCCGTACCACCTGGGCCAGTTGGGCCCGGATCGTCATCGCCGGGTTCAGGGAGGACAGGGCGTCCTGGTACACCATCGCCATCTCATGGCCGAGCAGCCTGCGCCGCAGACGCATCGGCTCGGCCGCCAGGTCCCGGTCCCCGAAGCGGATGTGGCCGCGCACCCGGGCGCCCCTGGGCTGCAAGCCCATGACCGTGAGCGCGGTCAGCGACTTCCCGCAGCCCGACTCGCCCACCAGCCCGAGGACCTCCCCGGGGCGCACCCCGAAGCTGATGCCGTCGACGATGTCCACGCCCCCGTGCCGCCCGGGGAAGCCGACCGCGAGGTCCTCCACCGCCAGCACCGGCGGCCCGTCCGGCACGGGGCGGGCCCGGGCGCGCAGCCGCCGTGCCGCCTCGGCCAGCCCCGGCAGCGCCACCACCTCCCCGCCGCCGGGCTCCGCCGCCCGGGGCCCCTCGGCCGCGTCCCGTGCGTCCTTCCCGGCCCCCGCCTCGACAGGGCGGGGAGCCGGGGCCGCCCAGGCGTCCGAGACGCCCTCGGACAGGATGTTCAGCGACAGCACCGTGACCAGCATCAGCAGCCCGGGGAAGACCGTGGCCCACCAGCCGCCGGTGAGCACCATGTTCTTGCCGTCCGCGATGACACTGCCCCAGGACGGGTCCGGGGGCCGGACACCCGCCCCGATGAAGGACAGCGACGCCTCGAAGACAATGGCCTCGGCGACCTGCACCGTGCAGAAGACCAGCACCGGCGCGGCGCAGTTGACCGCCACATGCCGCAGCACGATGTGGGGGGTGCGCGCGCCGATCACCCGCTCGGCGGTGACGTAGTCCTCGCCGTACTGGTCCAGTACGTTCGCCCGGACGACCCGGGCCACCGGCGGGGTGAACAGAAAGGCGATCGCGCAGATCAGCACCGTGATGCCGCCGCCGAAGACGGAGACGAGGACGGCCGCGAGCGCGATGCCGGGGAACGCCATCACCACGTCCAGACAGCGCATGAGGGTCTCGTCGACGGCCTTGCGGGAGGTCGCCGCGACCGCGCCGAGCAGGGCTCCCGCGACCAGGGCCAGCGCGGTCGCCCCGAGCCCGATCGCCAGCGACCAGCGCGCCCCGTACAGCAGTCGGCTGAGGATGTCCCGGCCCAGGCTGTCCTGCCCCATCCAGTGGGCCGTGGAGGGGTGCCCGGTGCCGTCCACCGGCTCCTGCTGGTCCAGTGGGTCGTGCGGGGCGACGAGCGGTGCGAGCAGCGCGGCCAGGACGACGGCCGCGAGGAAGCACAGCGCGCCCCTCGACAGCGGCGGCAGCCTCCGCCAGCCGCGCAGCCGGACACCGGGACGGGACAGGGCCCGGGCGAGGCCCCCGCGTGTGGTGATCATCGGGCGGCCTCCCGCAGCCGCGGGTTGACCAGCAGATACAGCAGGTCGATGACGAGGTTGACCACGACGAAACCGGTCGCCGTGGTCAGGACGACGCCCTGGACGACGGCCGGGTCGCCGTTCTGGACGGCGTCGATCATCAGCTTGCCCATCCCGGGCAGCGAGAAGACGGTCTCGATGACGACCGCGCCGCCCAGCAGATAGCCGACCCGGAGGCCCAGCACGGTCAGCGGGTTGACGAGTGCGTTGCGCAGCACGTTCCGGCCGACCACGACCCGGGGCGGCAGCCCGCTGCCGATCGCCGTGCGCACATAGTCCTTGTCCAGTTCCTCCACCACGGCCGTGCGCACGATCCGGGTCAGCTGCGCGGCCACCGGCAGCGACATCGCGAGGGCGGGCAGTGTCATCGTCTTCAGCCAGCCGGTGAGGGAGTCCGCCGGGTTGATGTAGCCGCCGGTGGGGAACCAGCCCCGGCCGACCGCCAGATACTGGATCAGCAGCAGCGCCAGCCAGAAGCCGGGGGCCGCGACCCCGGTCAGGGACACCACCCGGATGACCTGGTCCGGCAGCCGGTCCCGGTGGACGGCGGCCGTCACCCCGCCGGCCAGGGCCAGCACCAGTGAGATGCCGAGCCCGAGGAAGGTGAGCTGGAGGGTGAGCGGCAGCGCGGTGGTGACCTGGTCGACGACCGGCGCCCGGGTCAGGGCGCTGGTGCCCAGGTCCCCGTGGAGCAGGGCGCCCACGAAGTGGACGTAGCGCACCGGCAGCGGGTCGAGCAGGCCGTTGCGTTCGCGGAAGTCGTGCAGTTGCCGCGGTGTCGGGTTCGCGCCCTGGAAGAACGCGGACGCCGGGTCGACGTCCGAGAAGCGCATCACCAGGAACACGAAGAGCACGATGCCGAGCATCAGCGGCACGAGCAGCAGCAGGCGGCGGGCCAGGATCCTGGCGACGGCGACCATGGGCCAACTCCCCTTCCGGCTAGACCCACTTGGCCTGGAGGAGGTTGACGCCCGGGTAGGGCTGCGCCCTTATCCCGGTGAGTTCCCGCGGATTCCAGGCGGTCATCAGCTCGTTGTGGACGACCGGGTAGAGCACGGCCTGCTCGGCGACGACGTCGATGTAGTCCTGGATCATCGCCTTCTTGCGGTCCGGGTCGGGCTCGCGGGTCGCCCGGTCCATGTCCGCGAAGAGCTTTCTGGCCACGGGGTCGTCGGTCCAGCGGGCGTACTGCATCCACAGGTTCTGCGGGCCGTAGTTGTAATGCATGATCAGATCGGCGTCCAGACCGAACTGGTTGGGGTTCGAGGCGGCGGCGACGACCTGGTAGTCCTGCTTCTGGTCCATCTTGGTGAAGACCGCCGTGGTCTCCTGCGGCGCCAGGGTGGTGTGCACACCGATGGCGTCCCAGGAGGCCTTGAGGGTGGGCAGGCAGTCCACGATCCAGCTCACGTCGACCGCGAGGACCTCGATCCGCAGTCCGCCGACCCCGGCCTCCTTCAGCAGCGCCTTCGCCTTCTCGGGGTCGTGGCCGTAGACCGTCTTCGCCCTGCGGTAGGCGGGGTTGGCCTCGTTGAGGAAGGAGGACGAAGGCTTCCCGTGCCCCTTCAGGGCCACCTCGACCATCTTGTCCGTGTCGATCGCGTAGTGGAGCGCCTGCCGCACCCGGACGTCGTCGAAGGGCTTGTGCCGGGTGTTGAACATCAGGAACAGGTTGTTCATCCCGGCCCCGCCCCGCACCGCGAGGCCGCCGCCGGTGAGCTGCCGGATGTTGGCGTAGGGGATGTTGTCGGCGATCTGCGCCCCGGCGGCGGTGCCGGAGATCCGGGCGACCCGCGGTGCGGCGTCGACGATCGTCAGCCAGTTCATCTTCTTGAACGCGGGCCTGCGCGGCCCGTTGTAGCCCGCGAAGGCCTCGAAGGTGGTGTTCGACTTCGGGTGGTGGGCGGTCTGGCGGTACGGTCCCGAGCCCACCGCCAGGCCCTTGATCGCGTCGTCCCAGGCGCCGGGCCGGGAGAAGACGTGGCGGGGCATGATCTTCGCCAGGGTCAGCCGCGCGGCGCCGTCCGGGAAGGGGAACTTGAGGACCAGCTCCACGGTGCGCGCGTCGACCTTGCGGACCTGGCTCAGCCAGCTCGCGAAGAACCCCTTGGCGAGGGTCTGGGTGCCCGGATCCAGGATCCGGTCGAACACGAAAACGACATCATCGGCCGTGACCGGGTGCCCGTCGTGGAACGTCGCCCCCTCCCGCAGGGTGAACCTCCAGGAGGTGGCGGAGAGGTCCCGGGGCACCTCGGTGGCGAGCGCCGCGTACGGCTCCCGGGTGATGGGGTCGGTGTCGAGGAGCCCCTCGTAGATGTGGTGGTTGGCGGCCATGCTGAAGGCCGAGGCGGTCTGGGTGGGATCCCAGCTGCCGTCGTTGCCGTAGCCGATGACCGCCGTCAGGGTCCGGTCCCTGCCGCCCCCGCCGCCGGTGTCGTTGGTGGACTCCGGGCCCGAGGAGCAGGCGGCCAGCGAGGAGGACAGGGCGGCGGCCGCGCCGAGCGCGCCGGAGTACGTCAGAAACGCCCGGCGGCCCGGCGCCGGTACGTCGGTGGTCACGTCGCGCACGGTTCCTCCAGCAAATGCGTTCGGGGCGGGGCGTAAGGCTGAGGCAAGAGGACAAGGAGATACGACGTCCTACGTCATGGGCGGCAGCGCGACCATAAGTGGGGGCACGGGGGCGGTCAAGGGGACCCACACGAATGGCCCAGCCGCCAGAGGTGCGACCAATGACGGCGAGAAATACGGGTAGTTGACGTTTTCCCGGCTCCCGGGGGGTGCGACGCCGAAGGGGTACGCGCGTACGATGCGGCGCATGTCCGACGACCCCGGGATCGTGCGCAGGACCGAGCGGCGCCTGAGCGGCCGGATTCAGCGCGAGGTCATGCAACTCATCCTCGATCGCAAACTCCGGCCCGGTGCGGCGCTCCCCACGGAGTCCGAGTTGATGGAGGACCTGGGGGTGAGCCGCAACTCCGTACGGGAGGCGCTCAAGGCGCTCCAGGCGCTGGACATCGTGGAGATCCGGCACGGTTACGGCACCTATGTCGGGCAGGCCTCGTTGACCCCCTTCGTCGACGGCCTCACCTTCCGGGCGCTCGCCCGGCCCGACGACGAGATGGACGCCCTGAACGAGATCCTCCAGGTCCGCGAGGTGCTGGAGGAGGGGCTGATCCGACGGGCCGCCCTGACGCTCTCCGAACCGGAGCTGGAGCGGCTGGAGTCGGTGGTCGCACGGATGGAGGAGGCGGGTGCGGAGGGGCGCTCCTTCGCCGAACTGGACCGCGAGTTCCATGAGTTGCTCTACGGCTCACTGGGCAACGCGCTGGTGCCGCAGCTGCTGAACGCCTTCTGGATGGTCTTCCGGCGGGTGGCCCGGGCCCGCGACTGGCCGGACGGGGCGACCCCGCAACTCACGGCGCGCCGCCACCGCGACATCGTCAGGGCCCTGCGGGCGCGGGACGTCGAGGGGGCGGAGCGGGCGATGGCGGACCACTTCCGCGGTATCGAGGACCGCACGGCCCGGGAGTACGGCGAGCCGTCCGGCGGCTTCTGAACCCGTCGGCATGGTCCGCACGGCGTATCACTCGTATATATCAGACAATTTGCGCACCCTGGCGGGCGGCGGGCAGCATGACGTCATCGACACGAAGCTGCTGACCTCGGCACGAACGTACGTGCTTGCGGATCCCGCGACGGGATTCCGGGCGGCTCCCCGAGCGGCATGAGCCCCGGGCAGCCGCGGACGCGGGACCGGCCGCAGACGGGGTGTGAGACAGCAGCAGACGGGGCGCGGCAAGCGTCCATCAGGAGGTGTTTGATGAGCACCATCGCCGAGTGGCTCGAAGACAACGTCACCACCGACAAGCGCGCGCTCGACTGGTACCGCGAACCGGAGTGCGAACCCCGTATCGTCCGCGCCTACCGCCACCTGCTCAGCGGCTACGAGACCGACACGTCGACAATCCTCAAGACCACGGTCGAGGTCCCGGGCGAGCACGCCGGTGTGGTCCGCGTGCACGACATCAACTACTACTCCATCTGCGCGCACCACTTCCTCCCCTTCTACGGGAAGGTCGGGATCTCCTACGTGCCCGGCAGCAAGATCCTGGGCCTGGGCAAGTTCCCCCGCCTGGTACAGGCGTTCAGCCGCAGGTTCCAGATCCAGGAGCACCTGGTGAAGGACATCGCCGAGGAGATCATGTCCTCGGGCGGCGCCCGCGCGGTGCGCGTGGTCTCCACCGGACGGCACATGTGCATGTGCAGCCGGGGCCCGTCCGACCAGACGGTGGTCACCGACACCTCCTATGTCGCGGGCGACAAGGAGCTGTTCGTCCGGTACGGCCTGGACGCCTGAGCGTTCCGCCAGGTCCCGCACACCCGGTCTGCGCGGCGGACACCTCGCTGTCCGCCGCGCGGAGGTGCGCCCCGGCGGCCGGGACGCCTTGGACGGGGTGCCGTCAGATCCGGAGCACCGCATGAAACTCGACTTCCTTCCGCCCGGCGCGCTGCGGGACACCACCGTGCGCCACTACTGCCTGCGGTGCCACCGCGCAGCGGTCGAGTGGCGTACGGCGGGTGCCCGCTGCGACTGCGTCTGCCGCGCCTGCGGCCACACCGCCGACCGGGCGCTGGTGCTGGACCCCGCCCTGCGGTGGTGGACGGACGACGAGGGCGAGTACTGGCACGAGACGGCGGGCGTCTTCGTCCGCGATGTGCGCGGCCGCCTCCTCTTCTTCGACCGCACGGCCTTCCCCTTCGGCCTGACCGTCCCCGCCGGGCACGTCGAGAGCGGCGAGGACCCCGACGCGGCCGCGGTGCGCGAACTCCGGGAGGAGACCGGCATCTCGGGTCTCCGGCTGGAACGGCTGGCCAGCACCCCGGTTCCCGGCGACGGCTGCCGCCGCGGCGCCGACGCCCATCTGTGGCACGTCTACCGCACCGCGGACGCGGTGGAGGCGGACCTCGCGGTGGAACTCGGCCCGGAGGGCACCACGGCGCTGTGGCTCACCCCCGAGGAGGCGCGGGACCACCCGCTGACCCCCGCCGTCCGCCAGCTGCTCGGCGCCTGCCGGGGCGCACCGGCCCCTTCCCGCACCACCGGCTGACCCCGATGGCCCGCCGCACCGGGAGCACCCGGCGGAACAACCGGCGGAGCATCCGTCCCGGCCCCGCCCCCGGGCTTGCGGCGCGGGCCGGGCGACGGGAGTGGACCGGGCTCGCGGTCCTCGCGCTGCCGACCCTGCTCATCGGCCTGGACATGAGCGTGCTGCACCTGGCCGCGCCCGCGCTTGGCGAACGACTGCACCCGAGCGGGACGCAACTGCTCTGGATCGTCGACATCTACGGTTTCATGGTGGCCGGTTTCCTCGTGCCGATGGGCACCCTCGGCGACCGGATCGGCCGCCGCCGGCTCCTGCTGACGGGAGCCGCCGCCTTCGCCGCGGCCTCACTGCTCGCCGCCTCCTCGGCAGGAGCGGGAACGCTCATCGCCTCGCGCGCGCTGCTGGGGATCGCGGGGGCGACCCTGATGCCGTCGACCCTCTCCCTGATCAGCAACATGTTCCGCGACCCGGGGCAGCGACGGCTGGCGGTCGCGGTCTGGATGACCAACTTCAGCATCGGCGGCATGATCGGCCCGCTGGTCGGCGGGATGCTCCTGGAGCACTTCTGGTACGGCTCGGTCTTCCTGCTCGGCGTGCCCGTGGGCGCCGTCCTGCTGATCGCCGGTCCGCTGCTGCTGCCCGAGTACCGCGACCCGGGGGCGGGCCGCCCGGACCCCGTCAGTGTCGCGCTGTCGGTCACCACGGTGCTGCCGGTCGTCTACGGCTTCAAGGAGACGGCCCAGCACGGGTTCCGGGCGCTGCCGCTGCTGTGCGTCGCCGCCGGGCTCTGCCTCGGTGCCGTCTTCGTCCGCAGACAGCTGAGGCTCCCCGACCCCCTGCTCGACCTCAGGCTCTTTGCCCGCCCGGTGTTCGGGGTCTCGCTGGGCGGACTGACCCTGGGGCTCTTCGCGGTGACCGGGATGCAGTTCCTGCTCCTCCAGTACTTCCAGCTCGTCCTGGGGCTGTCGCCGCGGGCGGCCGGACTGTGGGCGTTGCCCGCGGTGGGGGCGGGTGTGGCGGGCGCGCTGCTCGCCCCCGCCGTGGCGCACCGCACGGGACCGCTCCGGGTGGTGGCGGGCGGCTTCCTGCTGGCCGTACCGGGGCCGGTGCTGCTCGCCCGGGCCGGGCCGCAGTCCGGGCCGCTCCCCGCCGTCGCCGGTTTCGCCGTCCTGTCCTTCGGCGTGCAGGCGGCGCTGGCCCTCACCAACGACATGATCATCGGTAGCGCCCCGCCCGAGCGCGCCGGAAACGCCTCGGGCATCGGAGAGACCGGCGCCAACCTGGGCGAGGCGCTGGGCGTGGCCGTCGCCGGATCCGTCGCCGCCGCCGTCTACCGCGCGAAGCTGGACGGCGTCCCGCTCCCGGACGGCATGGCGCCCGGCCCCGGCGAGGCCGCCCGGACGACCCTGGCCGGAGCCGCCGAGGCGGCCGCCGGGCTTCCCGAGCGGCTCGGCGACGAACTCCTCGGCTCCGCCAGAACCGCGTTCACCGCCGGACTCCACACCGCGGCCCTCCTCAACACCGGGATCCTGCTCCTGCTCACCACGGCCCACCTGATCCTGCTGCACCGGGCCCGGTCCCGGACCCCTCGGGCGACCGCGGCCGCGGCACCTGGGCCCGCAGCACGGGAGGCCGTACGCCCGAAGACGGCCGCACCGAAGACGACCGCACCGGCCCCCGCACCACCGGCCCCCGTAGCCCCGAAGGCCGCGGCACCCGGGCCCGGTGACCTCGGCCGAGGGTGGCGACAGGCACCGGGCGGGCCGCCCGGGCCCGGGGCGCGGGTGCCGTAGGCGAGAATGGGGGGCATGAGTCTGTTCCGCGACGACGGCATCGTGCTGCGCACCCAGAAGCTGGGCGAGGCGGACCGGATCATCACCCTGCTCACCCGGGGACACGGGCGGGTGCGTGCCGTGGCCCGCGGGGTGCGCCGCACCAAGTCGAAGTTCGGGGCCCGGCTGGAGCCCTTCTCCCATGTCGACGTGCAGTTCTTCGCTCGCGGCAGCGAGCTGGTGGGGCGCGGGCTGCCGCTGTGCACCCAGAGCGAGACCATCGCCCCGTACGGCGGCGGGATCGTCACCGACTACGCGCGCTACACCGCCGGGACCGCCATGCTGGAGACCGCGGAGCGGTTCACCGACCACGAGGGGGAGCCCGCGGTCCAGCAGTACCTGCTGCTGGTCGGCGGCCTGCGCACGCTCGCCCGCGGTGAGCACGCCCCGCATCTGGTCCTGGACGCCTTCCTGCTGCGCTCCCTCGCCGTCAACGGCTACGCGCCCAGCTTCGGCGCCTGCGCCAAGTGCGGCATGCCCGGGCCGAACCGCTTCTTCTCGGTCGCCTCGGGCGGTGTGGTGTGCGGCGACTGCCGGGTGCCCGGCAGTGTCGTACCCTCGCCCGGGGCCCTGGAGCTGCTCGGCGCGCTGCTGACCGGGGACTGGGGGACCGCGGACGCGTGCGAGCCGCGCCATGCCCGGGAGGGCAGCGGACTGGTGTCGGCATATCTGCACTGGCACCTGGAGCGCGGACTGCGCTCGCTCCGGTACGTGGAACAGTAGACAGGCACAGGCACAGTCACAGCAGATCGAGGAGCGACAAGCACATGGCCGTACGCGGGTTTCTGGGGCGCCAGCGCCGCGAGTACATGACGCCGGAGCCGCACCCGTCCGGGGCCCGTCCGCCGAAGCTTCCGGGCGAACTGGTCCCGACCCATGTGGCGATCGTGATGGACGGCAACGGCCGCTGGGCCAAGGAACGCGGACTGCCCCGCACCGAGGGCCACAAGGTCGGTGCCGAACGGGTGCTGGACGTGCTCCAGGGCGCGATCGAGATGGGCGTCGGAAGCATCTCGCTGTACGCCTTCTCCACCGAGAACTGGAAGCGCTCGCCGGACGAGGTGCGCTTCCTGATGAACTTCAACCGCGACTTCATCCGCAAGACCCGCGACCAGCTCGACGCACTCGGCATCCGGGTGCGGTGGGTGGGCCGTATGCCCAAGCTGTGGAAGTCGGTGGCCAAGGAGCTCCAGATCGCCCAGGAGCAGACCAAGGACAACGACCGGCTCACGCTGTACTTCTGCATGAACTACGGCGGCCGTGCCGAGATCGCCGACGCGGCGCAGGCCCTGGCCGAGGATGTGAAGGCGGGCCGGCTCGACCCGTCGAAGGTCAGCGAGAAGACCCTCGCGAAGTACCTCTACTACCCGGACATGCCGGACGTGGACCTGTTCCTGCGGCCGAGCGGAGAGCAGCGGACCTCCAACTACCTGATCTGGCAGAGCGCTTACGCCGAGATGGTCTTCCAGGACGTGCTGTGGCCGGACTTCGACCGCCGCGACCTGTGGCGGGCGTGCCTGGAGTTCGCCTCCCGCGACCGCCGCTTCGGCGGCGCCATCCCCAACGAGCAGCCCACCGCCCCCGAGAACGGCGGCGCATAGCCGCGAGGCCGCCCGGCCCGTACCTGCTCTACGATCACGGCTCGTCACCCATGACATGACCCGGGGAGGGGTCGTGACCGCAGAACAGGCCGCGGAACAGACCGCAGAGCAGGCCGTGGAGAAGAGAGAGGCCGACGTCGTGCTGGAGTACGAACTCCGGCGCGCGGACCTCGTGGACGCCGTCCGGCTCATTCTGCGCAAGCGCCGGTCGGGCCTCATCTTCCGGCCGCCGTTCGTCATCGTCCTCGGCCTGCTGGGCGTGGCCCTGGCGGTGCTGGACGCGGTGAACGGCGACGGGGGCGGGACCTTCGGCCTGGCGGTCGCCGCCTACGCGGTGGTGCTGTACCTCTGGCCGCACCTCGCGGCCCGGGGGTCGCTGAAGGCGCTCCAGCACCAGGGCCGGGTGCGGGTCACGGTGGGCGGTACGGGCGTACGGATGGCGGGCGCGCAGGCCGAGTCCACCATGGCCTGGGGCAACTTCGGCAGCTACGGGGAGAGCGAGCGGGTGTTCGTGCTGCGCAGCCCCGACCGGGCGGGACGCTGTGCGACGGTGATCGCCAAGGCGGGCGCGGCCGACCCCGCCGACGCCGACCGGCTGCGCGCCCTGCTGGACGGCCGCCTGTCCCGCGTCTGAGCGGGCTCCCGGGTCAGTTGCCGGCCGCCGCGCAGTCCGCGCAGGTGCCGAAGATCTCCACGGTGTGGGCGACGTTGACATAGCCGTGTTCCGCGGCGATGGCCTCCGCCCACTTCTCCACCGCCGGGCCCTCGACCTCGACGGCCTTGCCGCACAGGCGGCACACCAGATGGTGGTGGTGTTCGCCCGACGAGCAGCGGCGGTACACGGACTCGCCCTCGGAGGTGCGCAGGACGTCCACCTCGCCCGCCTCGGCGAGGGACTGGAGCGTGCGGTAGACCGTGGTGAGCCCGACCGAGTCACCCTTGTGCTTGAGCATGTCGTGGAGTTCCTGCGCGCTACGGAACTCCTCGACCTCGTCGAGCGCCGCCGCCACGGCGGCACGCTGGCGGGTGGATCGTCCCCGTACGGGCTGGCCGGCGGTCGTCACCGTTGCCTCCTCCTTGATGACTCGCTCGCCCGCGGGGCCCCGGGAGTCCCCACCGGCTCTCTCACGGCTCACGTCTGCGCCTTGCCGGGCCCATTGTGCCAGTCCGGGCCCGGCGCGGTCAGACTCCGACCTCGTCGGCCGCTTCCCGGTTGGCCGGAATCGCGCACTCCAGCGGGTCGGGTGCGGACAGCGCGGCGGCCGCCGCCCGCGCGCGTCGCCGGGCCAGCGGGGCCGCCAGCGCGGTGAGCACGAAGAACGTGCCGATGGTGAGCAGCACGATGGTCGCTCCCGGCGGCACGTCCTGGTAGTACGAGGTGACCGTGCCGCCCAGGGTGACGGCCACGCCGATGGCGACCGCGATCGCGAAGGTCGCCGCGAAGCTGCGGCCGAGCTGCTGGGCCGCCGCCACCGGGACCACCATCAGGGCGGACACCAGCAGCAGACCGACCACCCGCATGGCGACCGTGACCGTCACCGCCGCGGTGACCGCGGTCAGCAGGTTCAGCGCCCGCACCGGCAGTCCGGTGACCCGGGCGAACTCCTCGTCCTGGCTGACAGCGAAGAGCTGGCGGCGCAGACCGATGGTGACCAGGACCACAAAGGCGGCCAGCAGGCATATGGCCGTGACGTCCGACGGCGAGACGGTGGACAGGGAGCCGAACAGGTACGAGGTCAGATTGGCGTTGGAGCCGCCGGGCGCGAGGTTGATGAACATCACGCCGCCCGCCATGCCGCCGTAGAACAGCATCGCGAGGGCGATGTCGCCGCGGGTCCTGCCGTACCAGCGGATCAGCTCCATCAGGACCGAGCCGAGCACGGAGACGGCCGTCGCCATCCACACCGGGGACGTGGACAGCAGGAAGCCGAGGCCGACGCCGGTCATTGCCACATGCCCGATGCCGTCGCCCATCAGTGCCTGGCGGCGCTGCACCAGGTAGATCCCGACGGCCGGGGCGGTGATGCCGACCAGGACGGCCGCGAGCAGGGCCCGCTGCATGAAGGCGTAGTTCAGGAAGTCCATCAGCTCAGCAGTCCCGTCCGGATCGGTTCGGCGCCCGCCGCGTCGTGCGGGTGGACATGGTCGTGGCCGGGCAGCGCGTGCTGGCCCACGGCCCGCGGGGGCGGCCCGTCGTGCAGGACGCAGCCGTCGCGCAGCACCACCGCCCGGTCGATCAGCGGCTCCAGCGGCCCGAGTTCGTGCAGCACCAGCAGCACGGTCGCACCGGCGGACACCTGTTCCTCCAGGGTCCGCGCCAGCACCTCCTGGCTCGCCAGGTCGACGCCCGCCATCGGCTCGTCCATGATCAGCAGTTCGGGCTCGGAGGCGAGGGCGCGGGCGATCAGCACCCGCTGGTGCTGGCCGCCGGAGAGGGCGTTGACCGAGTCCTTGGCCCGGTCCGCCATGCCGACCTGTTCCAGCGCGCGCCGCACGGCCTGGTGGTCGGCCCGGCGCAGGATGCCGAAGCGGGCCCGGGACAGCCGCCCGGAGGAGACCACCTCGGTCACCGTGGCGGGCACCCCGCCCGCGGCCGTGGTGCGCTGCGGCACATAACCGATGCGCCGCCAGTCGCGGAACTCCCGGCGCGGGGAGCCGAACAGCTCGACCTCGCCCGCGCTCACCGGCACCTGTCCGATGACGGTGCGCACGGCCGTCGACTTGCCCGAGCCGTTGGCGCCGAGCAGGGCGACGACCTCGCCGCGGCGCACGGTCAGGTCGATGCCGCGCAGGACCGGGCGGGAGCCCAGGTCGGCACGGACGCCGTGCAGGCGTATGACGGGCTCGCTCATGGCCGTACCCTCCGATGTCACTTGGCCCCCAGCGCTGTCCGCAGGGCCCTGAGGTTGGACTGCATGACCTGGAAGTAGTCGTCGCCGCGGGACTTGGCGGTGATGCCCTCGATCGGGTCGAGGACGTCCGTCTTCAGCCCCGCGTCCTGGGCGACGGTCTTCGCGGTCTTGTCGCTGACGAGCGTCTCGTAGAAGACGGTGGAGACGCCGTCGGCCTTCGCCATGGTCTCCAGCTGCCGCACCCGGGCCGCGCTGGGCTCGGAGTCCGGGTCCAGACCGTTGATCGCCTCCTCGGTGAGACCGTAGCGCTCGGCGAGGTAGCCGAAGGCGGCGTGGGTGGTGATGAAGACCTTGCTCCGGGTGTCCTTCAGCCCGCTCGCGTATTGCGCGTCGAGGCTGTCGAGCTTCTTGACCAGGGCCGCGGTGTTCTTCTTGTAGTCGGCCGCGTGCTTGGGGTCCGCCTTTTCGAAGGCCTTGCCGACGCCCTGGGCGACCTGGGCGTAGCGCACCGGGTCGAGCCAGATGTGGGGGTCGTTGCCGCCGGACTCCTCGCCCTGGTGGGTGTCGTGCGCGGCCGCGTGGCCGCCGACCTCGTTGCCGTGCCGCTCCAGGGTGGTGAGGGAGGCCGCGTCGATCTTCGTCTTGATCTCGGACTGGGCGACCGCGTCGTCGACGGAGGGCTGGAGGTTCTTGAGGTAGAGCACCGCGTCGGACTCCTGGAGCCGCGCGGTCTGCCGGGCGCTGATCTCCAGGTCGTGCGGCTCCTGGCCGGGCTGGGTGAGACTGGTGACATGGACGTGGTCCCCGCCGATCTGCTCGGCGAGGAAGGCCATGGGATAGAACGACGCGACGACGTCGAACTTCCCGCTGTGACCGGCGGCACTGGTGGAGGAGCAGGCGGAGAGGGCTCCGAGGCCCAGTGCGGTGACGGCCGCGAGGGTGGTGGCGGGTATGAGGCGTCGACGTACGTTCATGACAGTCATTTTCAACGAAGATGGAAACCGTTGTCAACAAACCCCCGGCAATGGTCCGGCACCCCCGGGGACCCGCTTCAGGAGCCCTACCGATTTGATTGGAGGGGAGCCCCCGCCGGTAACCTGAAGCATTCGCTCTGAAGCAATGCTCTGAAGCAGTCGCTTCGTCGCCCGTCGTCGTAATGAAGAGAGCACCGTGGCCGCCGACAAGATCGACACCATCGTCAGCCTGAGCAAGCGCCGTGGCTTCGTATTCCCGTGCAGCGAGATCTACGGCGGCCAGCGCGCCGCCTGGGACTACGGACCGCTGGGTGTCGAGCTCAAGGAGAACATCAAGCGCCAGTGGTGGCGCTACATGGTCACGTCCCGCGAGGACGTCGTCGGTATCGACTCGTCCGTGATCCTGGCGACCGAGGTCTGGACGGCCTCCGGCCACGTCGCCACCTTCACCGACCCGCTCACCGAGTGCACCTCCTGCCACAAGCGCTTCCGCGCCGACCACCTCGAAGAGGCCTACGAGGCGAAGCACGGCCGCCAGCCGGAGAACGGTCTCGCGGACATCAACTGCCCCAACTGCGGCAACAAGGGCATGTTCACCGAGCCCAAGCAGTTCTCGGGTCTGCTCTCCACCCACCTCGGCCCGACGCAGGACAGCGGCTCGATCGCCTATCTGCGCCCGGAGACCGCGCAGGGCATCTTCACCAACTTCGCCCAGGTCCAGCAGACCTCGCGCCGCAAGCCGCCGTTCGGCATCGCGCAGATGGGCAAGTCCTTCCGCAACGAGATCACGCCCGGCAACTTCATCTTCCGCACCCGCGAGTTCGAGCAGATGGAGATGGAGTTCTTCGTCAAGCCGGGCGAGGACGAGAAGTGGCAGGAGTACTGGATGCAGGAGCGCTGGAACTGGTACACGGGCCTCGGTCTGCGCGAGGAGAACATGCGCTGGTTCGAGCACCCGAAGGAGAAGCTCTCCCACTACTCCAAGCGCACCGCCGACATCGAGTACCGCTTCCAGTTCGGCGGCAACGAGTGGGGCGAGCTGGAGGGTGTCGCCAACCGCACCGACTACGACCTGGGCGCCCACGCCAAGGCCTCCGGCCAGGACCTGTCCTACTTCGACCAGGAGGCCGGTGAGCGCTGGACCCCCTACGTCATCGAGCCCGCGGCGGGCGTCGGCCGCACGATGCTGGCGTTCCTGCTGGACGCCTACGTCGAGGACGAGGCCCCGAACGCCAAGGGCAAGATGGAGAAGCGCACCGTGCTGCGCCTGGACCCGCGCCTCGCGCCGGTGAAGGTCGCCGTGCTGCCGCTGTCCCGCAACCCGGAGCTGTCCCCCAAGGCCAAGGGGCTGGCCCAGGCGCTGCGCGCGCACTGGAACATCGAGTTCGACGACGCGGGCGCCATCGGCCGCCGCTACCGCCGCCAGGACGAGATCGGCACGCCGTACTGCGTCACGGTCGACTTCGACACCCTCGAGGACAACGCGGTGACGGTGCGCGAGCGCGACTCGATGAAGCAGGAGCGCGTCTCGCTGGACCAGATCGAGGGCTACCTCGCGAGCCGCCTGCTCGGCTGCTGACCGCGGCACCCGACGGTCGTCACGGGATCGAAGCCCCCGGCTCCCCCCTGCGGGAACCGGGGGCTTCGCCGTGTCCGGGGGTGCTGGAGGCCCGCCGGGCGAGACGACTGACAGATGACAGCTGACAGATATTGAAATCTGTCAGCTGTCATGTCATGCTGGAGTCACGCTCGACGAGAACCACGAAGGAGCCTTCTCATGCGCACCCACCAGCTCGGGGCCACCGGCCCCCAGGTCTCCGCCCTCGGCCTCGGCTGCATGGGCATGTCCGCTCTCTACGGCGAGGCCGACCGGGCCGAGTCCATCGCCACCGTCCACGCCGCCCTGGAAGCGGGCGTCACCCTCCTGGACACCGGCGACTTCTACGCCATGGGCCACAACGAGATGCTGATCGGCGAGGCCCTGCGCACCGCGCCCGCCGCCCGCCGCGAACAGGCGCTCATCAGCGTGAAGTTCGGTGCCCTCCGCGACCCCGACGGAGGCTGGACCGGCTACGACGGCCGTCCCGCCGCCGTCAGGAACTTCGCCGCGTACTCGCTCCAGCGGCTCGGCGTCGACCACATCGACGTCTACCGCATCGCCCGGCTAGACCCCGACGTCCCCATCGAGGAGACGGTCGGCGCCATCGCCGAACTGGTCGAGAAGGGGTACGTCCGCCACATCGGCCTCAGCGAGGTCGGCGCCGACACCATTCGCCGGGCCGCCGCCACCGCCCCGATCTCGGACCTCCAGATCGAGTACTCCCTGATCTCGCGCGGCATCGAGGACCGCATCCTGCCCACCGTGAGCGAGCTGGGCATCGGCGTCACCGCCTACGGGGTGCTCTCCCGCGGCCTGATCTCCGGCCACTTCACCCGCGAACGGCAGCTCGGCGCCCAGGACTTCCGCGCCTTCTCGCCGCGCTTCCAGGGCGCGAACCTGGACCACAACCTCACTCTGGTCGAGGCGCTGCGCAAGATCGCCGAGCAGAAGGGCGTGAGCGTCGCACAGCTCGCCATCGCCTGGGTGCTCTCCCGGGGCCCGAAGTTCCGCGCGGACATCGTGCCGCTGGTCGGCGCCCGTACCCGGGAGCGGCTGTCCGAGGCGCTCGGCGCCCTCGACGTCACCCTGGACGAGACGGACCTCGCGACCATCGAGGCGGCCGTGCCGGCTGACGCGGCGGCCGGTGCCCGCTACCCCGAGGCGCAGATGAACCACCTCGACAGCGAGCACTGACCGGGCCGCCGGGTACGGTCTGAGTCATGTCACCGACCACCGAGACCCTGACCGCCGAGCGCATCCTCGAAGCGACCGAGGAGGTGCTGCGCCGCCACGGCCCGGCCAAGGCCACCGTGGTGGACGTGGCCCGCGCGCTCGGCGTCAGCCATGGCAGTGTGTACCGCCACTTCCGCACCAAGGCGGCACTGCGCGAGGCGGTCACCCAGCGGTGGCTGGACCGCACCTCGGGCAGGCTCTCCGGGATCGTGGAGCAGGAGGGTGCGCCGGAGGAGCGGCTGCGGGCCTGGCTGTCGGCCCTGTTCGAGGCCAAGCGGCACAAGGCGGGCGACGACCCGGAGCTGTTCGCCACCTTCACCGTGCTGACCGACGAGAACAGCCGGGTGGTCGACCAGCACATCGACGACCTCACCGCCCAGCTCACCCGGATCCTCCGGGACGGCGCCGCCACCGGCGCCTTCACGACCGGCCCCGACCCGGCGGTCACGGCCCGCGCGGTCTTCCACGCCACCGGCCGCTTCCACGATCCGGCCTACGCGGGGGAGTGGGCCCGGCCCGGCATCGAGCAGGAGTTCGACGCGGTGGTGGGCCTCCTGCTGCGGGGGCTGCGGGGGGACGCGGGCTAGCTTCTGGTCCCTGGCGGGGTCCACCGGTGCTCGGTGGGCCCCGCCGAGGTGTGTCCCGTTCCGGGAACGTTCCCCGGAACACGACCGGCCGCCCCCGTCCCATGATTGGCTGTGGGGGTGGCTGAAGACCTGGAGATCGTCGCCTTCGCATCCGCCGAGGACTTCGAGGAGTGGCTCGGCGCCCACCACGCGTCCACGCCCGGCATCTGGCTGCGCCTCCGGAAGAAGACGCCGGGGGTGGCCGCCCTCGACTACCCCCGCGCGCTCGACGTGGCGCTGTGCCACGGCTGGATCGACGGCCAGAAGCGGTCGTACGACGACCGGCACTGGCTCCAGCGCTTCACCCCCCGGACGTCCCGGAGCAGATGGTCCAAGGTCAACCGGGAGAAGGCCGAGGCCCTGATCGCCCAGGGGCGGATGCGTCCCGCGGGCCTGGCCGAGGTGGAACGCGCCAAGGCCGACGGCCGCTGGGACGCCACCTACGACGGCGCGAGGACGGCCTCGGTACCGGACGACCTGGCCCGGGCCCTGGCGGCCCGCCCGGCCGCGGAGCAGTTCTTCGCCACCCTGGACAGCGGCAACCGCTATGCGATCCTCTACCGCGTCCAGGAGGCCAAGAAGCCGGAGACCAGGGCCCGCCGCATCGAGACCTATGTGGCGATGCTGGCGGAGGGCCGGAAGATCCACCCCTGAGTCCCTCCCTGAGGCGTCGGCCCCGGTCAGCTGATCGTGCGGGGCAGTCGCAGGCTCAGCGCCACGGTCAGGGCTATTCCGGCCAGTTGGACCAGGAGTGTGGTCACCAGGGCGTCCCGCATGCCCGAGCCGGGGATCAGGGAGAGGAAGAGGGAGCCGAGCGTCGCCACGCCCAGGGCCAGGGCCGACTGCTGGGTGGTGATCATGACGCCCCCGCCGACGCCCGCCCGGGCGGGCGGCACCTCGGAGAGGATGATCCGCAGCAGGATCGGGAGCTGGAGCGACTGCCCCGCACCGGCCACCGCCGCACCCGGCAGCAGCTCCACGACGCCCAGATGGGGCCAGGTACGCCAGGCGGCGAGCGCCATCAGGGCCACACCGACCGCCTGCACCAGGCCGCCCGCCGTCACCACCCGGGTGCCGAAGCGGGCCACCAGCCGCGGCCCGCACAGCGAGACCGCGAAGAACGCCACCGCCATCGGCGTGAGCGCGAGCCCCGCGGAGACCGGGCTCAGCCCGGCACCCTGCTGCAAGGCCACCGCGATCACGAACATGAAACCGCTGAAGCCGATCGAGAACGGCACCAGCATGATCAGACCGCGCCGCAGCGAGGTGAGCGCGAGCAGGCTCGGCGGCACCAGCGGCGTACGGCCCAGGCGGTCCGCCCGGCGCTCCACCGCGTAGAACGCCCAGGCGGCGAAGGGGAAGGCGGCCAGCGAGAGCCAGGTCCACAGCGGCCAGCCCGTCGCCCGGCCCTCGGTCAGCGGGGCGAGCAGCGTCACCAGCGACACGGCGAGCAGGACCGTGCCGGGGCCGTCCACCGGCTCGGGGTGGTGCGAGCGGGTCTCGGGGACCGCCCGCACGGCCAGGACCAGGCCGAGGATCACGGCCGGGACATTGACGAGGAACACCGAGCGCCAGCCGGTGCCCGCGATGTCCGCGGCCACCAGCACACCGCCGAGGATCTGCCCGGCGACCATGGAGAGTCCGGCGGTCGCGCCGTACAGGCTCATCGCCCGGGCGCGCCGCTGTCCGCTGGTCGCGGCCTGGATGGTGGCGAGCACCTGGGGGAGCATTGCCGCGGCCGCCGCGCCCTGGGCGGCCCGCGCCGCGACCAGCGTCCAGGCGTTCGGGGCGAGCCCGCACGCCAGCGAGGTGACGCCGAAGGCCGCCATCCCGGCGAGGAAGAACTCGCGGCGTCCGAAGAGGTCGCCCAGTCGCCCGCCGAGGACGAGCAGGACGGCGTAGGCCAGTCCGTACCCGGACACGACGAGTTCGAGGACGGGCTCGCTCGCGTGCAGGTCCGCGCCGATCGTCGGCAGGGCCACATTGACGATGAAGAAGTCGATCAGGGGAAGTGCCGCACCCAGCAGCACCGTGAACAGTCCGAGCCCGCCCAGCCGCGGTGTCTCCACCGGGGAGCGGACGGTACGGGAAGTGAGAGTCTCGGTCACACCACCGAGCCTGGACCGACTCCCAGCGTGGTACCAGAGTGTCCTTATCCTGGTACAGCCACTACCTGGCAACAGGGTCCGGCGGACGGCAGTCTGGAGGCATGACGACCATGGTGCAGGAGACCGCGGCGGTTGCGGAGACCGGCCGGACGGCGCTGGCGGCGCCCGCCTCCGAGATCCGGCGGTACGAGCTGGCCGCGTTCCTGCGCCACCGCCGCGAGCACATCACCCCCGAGCAGGTGGGTCTGGTCCGCGGCCGACGCCGCCGCACACCGGGGCTGCGCCGCGAGGAGGTCGCCCATCTCTCGGCGGTCGGTGTCACCTGGTACACGTGGCTGGAGCAGGCCCGGGACATCCAGGTCTCCGTCCAGGTCCTCGACGCCCTCGCCCGCGCCCTGCTGCTGGACGCCAGCGAGCGGGCGCATCTGTTCAACCTGGCCGGAGCCGTGGACCCGGCGCCCGGGGCGCACTGCCCGTCCGTCACCGAGGCGCAGCGGGCCCTCCTCGAGCAGCTGGAGCCGATACCGGCCTGCATCCAGAACAGCCGCTACGACATTCTCGCCTTCAACCGCACCTACGGGCTGCTGCTGTGCGACCTCGACGCCGTGCCGCCCGCCGACCGCAACTGCATGGTGCTCTGCTACACCCACCCCGACTGGCAGGCCTCGCTCGTCCGGCCGGAGGAGACCATGCGGCTGATGGCCGCCAAGTTCCGCGCCTCGATGGCCGGTCATCTCGGCGAGCCCGCGTGGAAGATGCTGCTCAAGCGGCTGACGGCGGAGTCCGCCGCGTTCCGCGAGGCATGGGAGCGGCACGAGGTGGTGAGCGCCCGCAGCAAGCGCAAGCAGTTCCGCAACGCCCACGTGGGCCTGCTGTCGCTGGACCACACGGACCTGTGGCTGGGCCCGCACGACGGACCGCGGATGGTGACCTACGCACCGGCCGACGAAAGCTCCCGCGCGGGCCTGGACCGACTGCTAGCGGTGGCCCGCGAGCGGGAGCGGGGCGCGGAGCGGGAGCACGGACGGGAGCGGGGCGCGGCCTAGAGCCCCCGCCCGCCGGGCCCCTGGCCCTGGTCCCGGGCCCCCGGCCGCCGCTGCCCGGCTCAGTGTCCCGCGCCCACCCCGGCCGCCTCGCGGATCTCGGCCTCCTGGAGGCGTTCCGCGGTGCGTTCCGCGGTTCCCCTGCCCCAGCGGCCCGTGGTGAGGGCGCCCAGGGACAGCACCGCGGCACCGCACACCGTGAGGACCCACCAGCCGGGACGGGCGGCGGAGACAAAGGTGTCCCGGTACGTCCCGGAGCCCACGCCCGCGGCCAGCAGCGCGCCGACCACCGCGACGCCCAGGGTCTGGCCGAGCTGGCGGCTGGTGGAGGCGACCGCGGCGGCGACACCGGCCTGGGCGCGCGGCATGCCGGAGACGGCGGTGTTGGTGATGGGGGCGTTCACAAAGCCGAAGCCGATGCCGAACAGCACATAGCCGATGAACCGCGTGACGTCCGAGGTCTCCGCCTCGAACCCCGCGAACAGCACGGCGCTCGCGGTCATCGCGCAGCCCGCGATCAGCAGCGGCAGCCGCGGCCCGCGGCTGCCGACCAGGCGGCCGGACAGCGGCGCGCACAGGAAGGTCGGGGCCGCCATCGGCAGCATCCACAGCCCGGCGTGCAGGGCGTCCAGACCGCGGACGTTCTGGAGGTACAGGGTGGACAGGAAGAGGAAGCCGCCCAGGGCCGCGAAGGCGCTGATCGCGATCACGGTGGCGCCGCTGAACGGAGCCGAGCGGAAGAAGCGCAGGTCGATCAGGGGTTCGGTGCGGCGCGGCTCGTACCACAGCAGCGCGCCCAGGGCCGCGAGCGCGACTGCCGCGAAGGGCACGACCCGGGCGGCACCGGCGTCCGGGGCCTCGATGATCGCGTACGTCAGGGCGCCGAACAGGGCGATGACCAGCACCTGGCCGACCGGGTCGGGGCGCCGGGCCCGGGGCGCCCGGGACTCCGGGACGAAGCGCAGGGTGAGCAGCAGCGCGGCGAGGGCCACCGGCAGGTTGACCCAGAAGATCGAGCGCCAGCCGACCGACTCCACCAGCAGCCCGCCGACCAGCGGGCCCGCGGCCATCGATATGCCGACCACGGCACCCCACACGCCGATCGCGCGGGCCCGCTCACGGGGGTCGGTGAAGGTGTTGGTGATGATCGACATGGCGACCGGGTTGAGCATCGAACCGCCGACCGCCTGCACCATCCGGAACACGACCAGCAGTTCCAGGTTGGGCGCGAGGGAGCACAGCAGCGAGCCGACGCCGAAGACGACCAGACCGGCCATGAAGACGCGTTTGCGGCCGATCCGGTCGGCCGTGGACCCGGCGAGCATCAGCAGCGAGGCCAGGACCAGAGTGTAGGCGTCGATGGTCCACTGGAGCCCCGAGGTGGTCGCGTGCAGTTCGTGCTGCATCGACGGCAGGGCGACGTTGAGGACGGTGTTGTCGAGGCTCACGATCAGCAGGCTCATGCAGCAGATCGCGAGCACCAGCAGACGCCGGCGGTGGCTCAGCTCGGGCATGGCACCCATCGTAGACGATTTCAATAGTGCGGTTAACTAATGACCGATACCGATACTTGGTCACCGGCTCCCGGAACCCCGGCCGCCGGATCCTGTGCCGAGTACCCACCCGGGTGCGTGACAATGGGGAAATGCCCACGCCCACGATGACCCCGACGAAACAGGTGCCCCCGGCGAACCAGGCGGCCCCCGGCGGCCCCGCGGACCCGGCGGCGCGGCCGGACTCGGTGCTGAAGGTCGGCCCGCACGCCGTCACGCCGCCCGTCGTGCTCGCCCCCATGGCGGGCATCACCAACGCGCCGTTCCGCACGCTGTGCCGGGAGTTCAGCGGCGGCAAGGGCCTGTTCGTGAGCGAGATGATCACGACCCGGGCGCTGGTCGAGCGCAATGAGAAGACCATGCAGCTGATCCGGTTCGACGCCAGCGAGCAGCCGCGTTCGATCCAGCTGTACGGCGTCGACCCGGCGACCGTCGGCAAGGCCGTCCGCATGATCGCGGAAGAGGGCCTGGCCGACCACATCGACCTGAACTTCGGCTGTCCGGTGCCCAAGGTGACCCGCAAGGGCGGCGGGTCCGCGCTGCCCTACAAGCGGAACCTGCTGCGGGCGATCCTGCGCGAGGCCGTGAGCGGGGCGGGCGACCTCCCGGTCACGATGAAGATGCGCAAGGGCATCGACGACGACCACCTCACCGCCCTCGACGCGGGCCGGATCGCCGTCGAGGAGGGTGTGACGGCCATCGCCCTGCACGGCCGCACCACCGCGCAGCACTACGGCGGCACGGCGGACTGGGACGCGATCGCCCGGCTGAAGGAGCATGTGCCGGAGATCCCGGTCCTCGGCAACGGCGACATCTGGTCGGCCCAGGACGCGCTGCGCATGGTGCGCGAGACGGGCTGCGACGGGGTGGTGGTCGGCCGGGGCTGCCTGGGGCGGCCCTGGCTGTTCGCCGACCTGGTGGCGGCCTTCGAGGGACGCACGGACGAGCTGGCCCGCCCCGCCCTGCGGGAGGTGGCGGACGTCATGGTCCGGCACGCCACCCTGCTCGGCGAGTGGCTCGGCGACGAGGCACGCGGTGTCATCGACTTCCGCAAGCATGTGGCCTGGTATCTCAAGGGCTTCTCGGTCGGCTCCGAGATGCGCAAGCGGCTCGCCGTCACCTCCTCGCTCGAGGAGCTGCGGGCCGGACTCGACGAGCTGGACCTCGACCAGCCCTGGCCGTCCGGCGCCGACGGGCCGCGCGGCCGGACGTCCGGCAACAACCGGGTGGTGCTCCCCGACGGCTGGCTGAGGGACCCCTACGACTGCGCGGGCATCGGCGAGGACGCGGAGCTGGACACCTCCGGAGGCTGACAGAGCACGGAGGCTGGCAGAGCACGGGCCCGGGGTCCGCCACCCCCCCGTAGGGTGGCGGGCCCCGGGCCCGTGCGGTCTCCGGCCCGGCCCGCGAGCCCGGCGTGATCGAAACGAGAGGCCCTAGCCCTTCGACGGGTGCGGGGTCGAGCCGTACGCCGACAGGAAGCGGTCGCGGAAGGCGCTCATCTTCCACACCGGCGCGTTGTGCGCGGGCCGCAGACCGTCCGACCAGCCCCAGTTGGCGATCTTGTCGAACACCTTCGGGTCCTTGGCGACGATCGCGCACGGCACATCACGGCTCGCGTGGTTCCCGCTGACCCGCGAGATCGGCTGGTGGTCGCCGAGGAAGACCAGGACCGTGTTCTTGTTGCCGTAGCGCTCGAGCCACTGGGTCAGGGCGGTCACCGAGTACTGGACGGTCTTGCCGTACTCCTGCTTCGAGCGGGTGGAGTCGGCGATGACGTCCGCCGGCTTGTTGCCCGCCTTCTCGATGGCGTTGAAGACCGAGCCGTCGCCCAGCTGGTCCCAGCCGACCATCTTCGGGATGGGCGCCCAGGGCTGGTGGCTGGAGGTCAGGATGAGGAACGACATCAGCGGCTTGTCGTGCTTCTGGCTGTGCACCCGCTGCTGGTACTGCTCCAGCGCATACTGGTCCGGCATCGTCGACCAGCTGAACTTCGGCCCCTTGTAGCCCAGTTGGAAGGCGTTGTAGACCTTGTCCAGGCCGTACCACTTCGCCTCCGGCCAGCCCTTCTGTACGCCCGGCATGACGCCGACGGTGTCCCAGGCGCCGGTCTTCTTGAACGCGTCGGTCAGGGTGAGGTGGTTGCTCGCGGTGACCGTGCGATAGCGGTTCTGGTTGTTGACCCACAGGCCCGACATGAAGGTGGAGTGGCCGAGCCAGCTGCTGCCGCCGTAGGTCGCCGAGGTCAGCCAGCCGCTCTTGGCGTGGAAACCGGCCTTCGCCAGGGCCTGGGTGCTGGTGTCGAGGGTCTTGTCGACACCGGGTGCCTCGATCGGGTCCTCGACGGCGCTGCGCCCGTAGCTCTCGATGAAGGTGAAGATCATGTCCTTGCCGCGCAGATCGGGCACGAGCTGGGAGCCCGGGGTGTTGCCGTAGGCGTCCACCTTGGCGGTCTTGGAGAACTCCCGCTCGTCGCGGACCGTCTGGCCGATGGCGTCGGTGCGGGACTGGACCATGGTGACCGTGCGTTCCGACGCCAGCGGCACCCCGCTGAACTGGAGGCTCAGGGACTGGCAGCTCATCCACACCATGCTCAGGACGAGCACGGCACGGGTGGTGGTGGAGCGGTGACGGGCCATCAGATTGCTGAGGCGGACGACGGCGAGCGCCGAGACCCCGAGCAGCACGACGACCAGGGCCAGCACCGCGAGCAGTGTCCCCAGGGCTCCCGAGCCGCCCAGGGTGTCCTGAAGGTAGGAGTAGGCGTCGGTGAACAGCGGCCAGTCGAGGATGACGTTGAAGCCGCGGCCGAGGTACTGGTAGAAGCCGATGTCCAGCAGATTCAGCACGGTCAGCGCGCCGAGCACGGCACCGCAGAGCCAGGCCGCGACCAGCCGGGGCCGCCGGGGCAGCGCGGTCAGTACGACGGCGCCGATGAGCGCCTCCACCGGGATCCGGACGAACTCGGCGATCCGCAGGTTCTCGGGCCGGTTGGGCAGGACGAGCGAGGCGACGACGAAGGCTCCGGCGAGCACGCTCACCCCGGCGCCGATGGCCCGCACGGCCACCGGATGCTCCTCCCGCCAGCCCCGCAGCCGCCCCCGCCAGCCCGGCCGGGCGGGCGGCGTGCCTTCATCACCGGATGCGGCTTCGGGAACGGGCGCGGGCGTGTCTACGGCTACGTCCACGGGTGGGGCTACGGCTTCGGTCGCGCCCGTGGCCTCGGCCTCGGCTGTGCCGTCGCGCTCGGCCGCCGCCTCGGGTATGCCTTCGCGCTCGGCCGCGGCCTCGGTGGCGCCCTCGTCCGAAGGGGTGCTCTCGTCCGAAGGGGCGCTCTCGTCCGAAGGGGTGCCCTCGTCCGAAGGGGTGCCCTCCTCCTGGACTTCGTCGGCCGGGGTGGTCGGGCCGTCCTCCGTGTCCGGCCGTTCCTCCTCCGTCGGCTGGACCCCGTCGGTGACCGCCTCAGCCTTGTCCGGCGTCTGTTGTTGGCGTGTGTTGAGAGGCAACCCGAGGGTCCTTCCGTGCGAAGCCCGTGGTGTGGAGCGGCGGGCCGCGCTGGGGAGGCCGACCCGCCGCCCTCCCGTACGGGCGGCCGCGGGTCCGCGTTCAGCCCCGTCGCCCCAGCGCCCGGCAAACACCCGGCAAATGCGAGGTCAACCGGCCCTGCACGGATGCTCGGGCGCCCCGCCGGACGCACTCCGCACGCCCCGGCTACCCGCCCCCCACCGCGGTCAGCAGCGCGAGCGGGGCGGCCGCCGCACGGGACTCCCGGGCGCAGGCATGGGGGTACGGCACCGGCTCCGGGTGCGTGTCGCGGCCGTACCCGGCGAGCACCTCGGGCAGCCGGTGGCCCGTCGCCGTCCCCGCCTCCACCAGCGCGTGCGCCACCGTACGGGCCTCGTCGTGCAGCCCGTAGCGCGCCAGGCCCAGCGTGATCAGGGCGTTGTCGTGCGGCCAGACCGAGCCGCGGTGGTACGACAGCGGGTGGTACGCCGCCTGACCCGCGGCCAGGGTGCGCACGCCCCAGCCGGAGAAGAAGTCAGGCTCCAGCAGCCGTCGGCCGACCAGTTCGCCGTACTCCTTGTCCAGCAGGCCCGACCACAGCAGATGCCCCGCGTCCGAGGCGAGCGCGTCCACCTGGCGGCCCTCGCCGTCCAGCGCCAGCGCGGGGAAGGAACGCTCCGCCATCCAGAAGTCGCGCTGGAAGCGGTCGCGCAGGTCCCGGGCCGTGTGGTCCAGCAGAGCCGCGTAGACCTCGTCGTCCCATACCGTGCGCGCCAGTTGAGCGGTGCGGCGCAGCGCGTCGTAGGCGTATCCCTGCGCCCCCGAAGCCGTCACCGGGCCCTGCGGACGGCTGCCGTCGGCGCAGCAGATCGCGCCGGGGGAGTCCTTCCAGTTCTGGTTGGCGAGGCCGCCCCGGTCCGCGCGGTAGACCAGATAGCCGCGGGAGGTGAGCCCGCCGTGGTCCAGCATCCAGCCGACCGCCGCCCGGGCGTGGGACTCCAGTCGGCGGGCCAGTGCCCGGTCGCCGGTCTGCTCGACGTAGGCGCCCAGCAGCACCAGGAACAGGGGTGTCGCGTCGACCGAACCGTAGTACCGCCCGTAGGGCACCTGCCCGAAGTGCGCCAGCTCCCCGTGGCGCAGCTCGTGCACGATCTTCCCCGGCTGGGCCACCGAGCGGGTGCAGACCTCGGTCGCCTGGGCCGCGGCGAGCGCGGACAGGGTGGCCGCCGCCAGCCGGGGGCGGTAGGGCAGCGCGAAGAGGGAGGTCAGCAGCGCGTCCCGGCCCAGGAGCGCGAGGAACCAGGGGGCGCCCGCGGCGGGCACGAGCAGCTCCTCGCCGTCCGGCCCGGTCGCCGGGACCTGGAGCGAGGCCAGGTCGGAGAGCCCTCGCACACATGCCGTGGCCAGCTCGGGCCAGCCGGTGGGGAAGGCCACGCCCTCCAGGAACGAGCCCTCCCGGGCGCGCAGTTCCTCGTGGGCGGCGGCGGGGGAGGTTGGGACCGCCGGGTCCTGTGCGGCCGTGTGCGTCCGGGCGGCGACCCGGAGCAGCAGTTCCGTGGAGCCGTGCGGTGCGAGGTGCAGGGTCCAGACAAGACGCCGGGCGCCGGTGCCGGTCTCCTCCACGCCCTCCGGCGGGGGCTCGGCCGTGACGGTGGTACGGGAGCGCCACTCGCCCCGCCGGTAGCCGAACCCGACTCCCTCGTCGAGCACCTGGCGGGAGCGCACCGCACCGGACTTGGCGTAGGTGCGGTGGTCGGAGCGCAGCTCGAACTGGTCCGCGAAGTCGGCGTCCGCGGTGACCGCCACCCGTACGGTGGTCGGCACCGGGCGGTTGCTGGTGACCCGCAGCGACTCCACGAACGCGCCCTCCAGCACGGCCTGTTCGCGGAAGAGGGTGTGCGCGGGCGGCTCCTGGCGGCTGCCGCGCGGCACCAGGACGCAGCGGGCCGTGTCTCCCCCGGCGACGGGCACCAGGGTCTCGGGGACGGCTCCGTCGACGGTGAGCTGCCACCGGCTCAGATGCCGTGCATCCTGTACGAACAGCCCGGTCGGGGAGGTGCCGCCGCGCACCCCGCTGATGTCACCGCCGTCTCCCACGGCGGCGAACGTGCCGCCGTGCACGAGCAGATGGTTCCGGTCCGTCATCCCCGGTCCTCTCCCTTGTCACTCCTACTCGAACGTGCCGGTGGCCTGCGGGGATACGCCGTTTCCGGTAAAGGAGTCCCCTCGGTTCGCAGCCCCCCGTGGACGTGGGTGGTGGTGCAGCAGATCCAGGGCGAGTGCGGCGGTCCAGCCGAAGCCCCGGGCCCCGCACCCCTCGCCGGTGTACGGGTCGACGTACTCGGCGAAGTCCGAGGCGTCCGCCGTCTCCAGCAGGTCCCGGCGCAGCGCGTCGGCCGCCTCCTCCTCCCCGTGGGTCCGCAGACCGCGCTCCAGCAGCCAGCCGGTGTTGAACCAGGCCGGACCGCGCCAGTAGCGGTGCGGGTCGAACGCCTCGCCGAGCAGGTCATAGCTCGGGACCAGCCGGGCGGGGCCGCCGAGCCCGAAGTGGGGGCCGTGCAGGGTGCGTACGAGCGCGGCGGCGATCTCGTGGGGGAGCGTGGGCAGCAGCAGCGGGACCAGCCCGGACACCCCGCGCTCGGGTACGAGGGCACCGGCACCGGGGACGCGGGCACCGGCACCGGGAACGACGTCACCGGCACCGGGGGCGCGGGCACCGGCACCAGTGGCACCGGCGCCGGGGGTGCGGGGATCGGCGCCGGGCATGCGGGCTCCCGCCCGTCGCCCCGGCGCCCGCAGATCCCGGCAGAAGAACATGCCCTCGGCGGGGTCCCAGAGGCGTTCGACGAGGGCCGTCGTCAGCCGCTGGGCGCGGGCATGGCGGGCCGTCCCCGTCGCACCCAACTCCCTGGCCATGCGGGCCAGTGCGTGCTCCGACAGGATCAGCAGCGCGTTGAACGCCGGGTCCTCCACCGCGAACCCGCCCGCCCCGTCGGCGTATCCGCCGTCCCGGTAGTCCGCCGCCAGCCGCACATAGCGCCCGTAGTCCAGGTCCGTCGGACGGTCCTCGGACGCGCCGTGGTCCAGGTCGGCGCGGCGGAAGGAGCGGGCCGGGGCGGGGGTGATCCGGGACAGCGGAGCGTCCCAGGCGGGGCTGTTGTCCATGCCCTGCTCCCAGGGGTGCACCACCGAGACCAGCCCGCCGCCGCCCAGGTCCCGGCGGTGCAGCAGATAGCGGTGCCAGGCGGCGAGCCGTGGATGGACCCGGGGGAGGAAGCCGCGAGCCCGGGACAGCGCCGGGTCCGCCCGGTGCACCAGCCAGGCGGCCAGCGCGTGGACCGGTGGCTGCACGATGCCCGAGGTCTGTACGGTGCGCGGGGCGCCCGCCGCGCGCCCCGCGGTGGCGGAGCGCCAGAAGTCGGGGCTCGGGAAGTAGGCGTCGAGCGGCACGGAGGGGTTGAAGACGATATGCGGAATACGCCCGTCCGCCCACTGGGCGCCGAGCAGCGTCTCCAGCTCCGTCTGCGCCCTGGCCGCCGACAGATGGCGCAGCCCGATCGCGATGAACGCGGAGTCCCAGGACCACTGGTGGGGGTACAGCCCGCGCGAGGGCACCGTGGAGGTGCCCGTCCAGTTTCCGTCGAGCACCTGTGCGGCCCTGACGTGCAGCGACTCCCGGGCCGGGGACGGATCGTATACGACGGCCCCCGCCCGGTCCGTCCCTCGCGCAGGGGGCGTCGGCGGGGTGCCGGGGGTGCGGACGGGACCGGCGCCTTCCGTGCGGCGGGCGGCAAGAGGGGCAGTGCGGTCCATTCAGGTCTCCCCGAAAGACGTCCGGCCGGGAGGTTCGGCGGCAGCTACCGTAGAGTTACGTCTATTTAACACGCAAAACTCACTATGTAATGCGGTGTTGGTGAACGCAAGGGGGTGCGCATGAGCGGGAGGGCCGGAAGGCCGGGCCAACGGACGGGCGCGGGAGAGCTGCTGGCCCTGGTGCGCAGTGGCCGCGCCACCACCCGGGGAGCCCTTCAGCAGGCCACGGGCCTGTCCCGGGCCACGGTCGGCCAGCGGCTCGACCGGCTCTTCCGGGCGGGCTGGCTGCGCGAGGGCGCGGGCGAGCCGGTCGGTTCCCCGCTGGGGGGCCGCCCTTCCATCACGCTGGAGTTCGACGACGCCCATGCCGTGGTGCTCGCCGCCGACCTCGACACCCGGCACGCCCGCGCGGCCGTCCTCTCCCTGACCGGGGAGACTCTGGCCGAGCACTCCGGGACCCTGGCGGTCGAGGACGGGCCGGACGCCGTGCTGGGCGAACTGGGCGGCTGGTTCGGCCGGTTGCTGGAGCGGACGGGGCGCCCGGCGGAGGCGGTCTGCGGGATCGGGCTCGCCGTGCCCGGCCCCGTGGACAGCGAGACCGGGCGGGTGGTGCAGCCGCCGATCATGCCCGGCTGGGACGGCTACGACATACGGGGCCGCCTCGGCCGGGCCGTCGCCGAGCGCACCGGTGGCACCGCGGGCGTGCCGGTGCTCGTGGACAACGACGCGAATCTGATGGCGTACGGCGAACAGCGCGCCGGACACCCGGACTGCTCGGCGTTCGTCCTGGTGAAGGTGTCCACCGGAATCGGCGCGGGCGTGGTGGTCGAAGGCCGGATCTACCGGGGTGTCGACGGCGGCGCCGGGGACATCGGCCATATCCGGGTCCCGGAGGGGGCGGGCGTGCCCTGCCGGTGCGGATCCTCCGGCTGTCTGGCCGCGGTGGCGAGCGGCGGCGCGGTCGCCCGGCGGCTCGCGCAGGCGGGGGTGCCGGCGGCCTCCGGTTCGGATGTCCGGGACCTGCTGGCCGCTGGGCATCCGGAGGCCGCGGCGCTCGCCCGGGAGGCCGGGCGGCGCGTCGGGGACGTCCTGGCGACGGTGGTGACCCTGCTGAACCCGGGAGTGCTGATGATCGCCGGAGATCTGGCCGGAACCCCCTTTCTGACCGGGGTGCGGGAGCTGCTCTACCAGCGGGCGCTGCCGCGGTCCACCGCTCATCTGGAGGTGGTGGCCTCCCGGCTCGGGGAGCGGGCGGCGCTGGCCGGGGCCGGTGCCCTGGTCGTCGAGCACCTCTATGCCCCGGAACGGGCGGAAGAGAGGCTGCTCGCGCTCGGGGTGTGACGGCGGACGGGCAAAACCGTCCGTACTCCCCTCTACCTGGTGAAAACGGACTGTCTCGCATAGCGTGATTCTCGCCACCCCTGATAGGGGTTGCGCTCAGATGAGCGGATCATCGGCGATTGCACTTCTCAAAGGGTGGCACTCAGTGCCATCCTTTGATCGTTCATCGATCGAAATCAATCGTGCCGATAGTCGCTCATATGAGCGGGACGGCCTGGTCTTTGGGCGGCGATGCGTTCAAGAAGTGAAAACATCGCCCGGTTGGCGCTTGCGAAGCTTTGACTTTCGATCCAGTGGCGGACGAGTGGTTACATGCGCATGACGCGCAAGTGGACGTACCCACGCGCCTTCGATCTGGGTATGTTCCTGGCCGTCAGGGCAGCCACCGCGTCCTCGAGGAGTCGAGACCGTGTCGGAAAACAAAGATCAGCACGTCACAGAAAACGGCATGGAGGACGTGAAGTTCGTTTACGACTTCACCGAGGGCAACAAGGACCTCAAGGACCTCCTCGGCGGCAAGGGCGCGAACCTCGCCGAGATGACCAACCTCGGTCTCCCCGTTCCGCCGGGCTTCACCATCACCACCGAGGCCTGCAAGGTCTACCTGGACAGCGGTGACGAGCCCGCGGCCCTGCGCGACGAGGTGAGTGCGCACCTCGCCGCCCTTGAGCAGCGCATGGGCAAGAAGCTCGGCCAGGCCGACGACCCGCTGCTGGTCTCGGTCCGCTCCGGAGCCAAGTTCTCCATGCCCGGCATGATGGACACGGTCCTGAACATCGGGCTCTCCGACAAGTCGGTGCAGGGCCTGGCCAAGCAGGCCGGCGACGAGCGCTTCGCCTGGGACTCCTACCGCCGCCTCATCCAGATGTTCGGCAAGACCGTGCTCGGCGTCGACGGCGAACTCTTCGAGGACGCCCTGGACAAGGCCAAGGAGACCAAGAAGGTCACCGACGACACCCAGCTCGACGCGGCCGACCTGAAGAAGCTGGTCACCAAGTACAAGAAGATCGTCAAGACCGAGGCCGGACGGGACTTCCCGCAGGACCCGCGCGAGCAGATGGACCTCGCCATCAAGGCCGTCTTCGACTCCTGGAACGGCGACCGCGCCAAGCTCTACCGGCGCCAGGAACGCATCCCGCACGACCTGGGCACGGCGGTCAACGTCTGCTCGATGGTCTTCGGCAACCTGGGCCCCGACTCCGGCACCGGCGTCGCCTTCACCCGCGACCCCGCCTCCGGCCACCAGGGCGTCTACGGCGACTACCTCCAGAACGCGCAGGGCGAGGACGTGGTGGCGGGCATCCGCAACACGGTGCCGCTCGCCGAGCTGGAGCGGATCGACAAGAAGTCGTACGACCAGCTGATGCAGATCATGGAGACCCTGGAGAACCACTACAAGGATCTCTGCGACATCGAGTTCACCATCGAGCGCGGCCGGCTGTGGATGCTCCAGACCCGCGTCGGCAAGCGCACCGCGGGCGCCGCCTTCCGCATCGCGACCCAGCTGGTGGACCAGGGCCTGATCGACGAGGCCGAGGCGCTCCAGCGCGTCACCGGCGCCCAGCTCGCCCAGCTGATGTTCCCCCGGTTCGACGAGGCCGCCCGGGTCGAGCAGGTCGGCCGGGGCATCGCGGCCTCGCCGGGCGCGGCCGTCGGCAAGGCGGTCTTCGACTCGTACACCGCAGTCAAGTGGTCGCGCTCCGGCGAGAAGGTCATCCTGGTCCGCCGGGAGACCAACCCCGACGACCTGGACGGCATGATCGCGGCCGAGGGCATCCTCACCTCCCGCGGCGGCAAGACCTCGCACGCGGCCGTGGTCGCCCGCGGCATGGGCAAGACCTGTGTCTGCGGCGCCGAGGAGCTGGAGGTCGACACCAAGCGGCGCCGGATGACCGTGCCCGGCGGGCATGTCGTCGAAGAGGGCGACGTGATCTCCATCGACGGCTCCTCGGGCAAGGTGTACCTCGGTGAGGTACCCGTCGTACCGTCGCCGGTCGTCGAGTACTTCGAGGGCCGGATGCACGCCGGTGCGGACGACGCCGACGAACTGGTCGCTGCCGTGCACCGGATCATGGCCTTCGCGGACCGCAAGCGCCGTCTGCGGGTGCGGGCGAACGCCGACAACGCAGAGGACGCGCTGCGCGCCCGCCGCTTCGGGGCCCAGGGCATCGGCCTGTGCCGCACCGAGCACATGTTCCTCGGCGACCGCCGTGAGCTGGTGGAGCGGCTGATCCTCGCGGACACGGAGACCGAGCGCGAGGACTCGCTGAAGGAGCTGCTGCCGCTCCAGAAGCAGGACTTCGTGGAGCTGTTCGAGGCGATGGACGGACTGCCGGTCACCGTCCGCCTCCTCGACCCGCCGCTGCACGAGTTCCTGCCCGACATCACCGAGCTGTCGGTGCGCGTGGCGCTCGCGGAGTCCCGCCAGGAGCCGCACGAGAACGAGCTGCGCCTGCTCCAGGCCGTGCACCGGCTGCACGAGCAGAACCCGATGCTGGGCCTGCGCGGTGTGCGCCTCGGACTGGTGATCCCGGGCCTGTTCACCATGCAGGTACGGGCGATCGCCGAGGCGGCGGCCGAGCGCAAGGCCGCCAAGGGCGACCCCCGCGCGGAGATCATGATCCCGCTCGTCGGCACGGTCCAGGAACTGGAGATCGTGCGCGAGGAGGCGGACCATGTCATCGCCGAGGTCGAGGAGGCCACCGGGACGCAGCTGAAGCTGGCCATCGGCACCATGATCGAGCTGCCGCGCGCCGCCCTGACGGCCGGGCAGATCGCGGAGGCCGCCGAGTTCTTCTCCTTCGGCACCAACGACCTCACCCAGACGGTGTGGGGCTTCAGCCGGGACGACGTGGAGGCGAGCTTCTTCACGGCCTACCTGGAGCGGGGCATCTTCGGTGTCTCCCCGTTCGAGACCATCGACCGGGACGGCGTGGGCAAGCTGGTGCGCGACGCCGCGAAGGCGGGCCGGGAGACCCGGCCCGACCTGAAGCTGGGCGTCTGCGGCGAGCACGGCGGCGACCCCGAGTCGGTGCACTTCTTCCACGAGGTGGGACTGGACTACGTGTCCTGCTCACCGTTCCGCATCCCGGTGGCCCGCCTGGAGGCGGGCCGGGCGGCCTCCAGGTCCGCGGGCAGCGACCACCGCTGACCGGCCCCGGAACCACCGGACCGTCCCCGGTCATCCTCACCCTCACCGACCCGAGGACGGCCCGGACCACGAGGAGGGCGGCACCCCTGTGCGGGGGGTGCCGCCCTCTCCTCGTGTGTCTCCGGTCCCGCATGTCCCGTTTTTCCGGTGCCGCGGGCGTCAGTGGCTGCCCGTCAGATGGGCGAAGACCACGACGTTCCCCTGATAGCCCGTCGTCCGGGAGTAGCCGCCGCCGCAGGTGATCACCCGCAGCTCGGGGCGGTGCGCGGCGCCGTAGACCTTCTGGTCGGGGAAGTTCTTCGCCTGGTACACCTCGACCGCGTCGACCGTGAAGACGGCCGTCGTGCCGTCGCGCCGGTCGACCTCGACCGTGCTGCCCCGGTCCAGGGCGCCGAGATCGTAGAAGACCGCCGGACCCTCGGCGTTGTCGACATGCCCGGCGACGATCGCGGTGCCCGTCTCACCGGGCATGGTCCCGGCCTCGTACCAGCCGGCCAGGTTCTTCTCCTCGGCGGGCGGCACGTCCAGGCTTCCGGACGGGGTGAGTTCGAGTCCCATCAGCGGGGCGTTCACCCGTATCGAGGGGATGCGTATCCGGTCGGGGGGCGAGGGCGGCAGCGCGGCCACCGTGCGGGACCGCAGCGGGACGGGAGCCGTGGAGGCCTGGGCGAGCGAGGGCTGCGGGGGTGTGCGGGTCTCGGCGGCGCCGTGCAGCAGCCACACCCCGGCGCACAGGGCAACCATGGTGACGGAGGCTATGACGACGTCGCCGAGCGTGCCGGACCTGCCGACCTTGCGCACGTGGCCCTCCTTCGGGACCGGGGGTCCCCGCCGACCCGGGAGGGGCCTCGGGGACCCCCTCCGGGCCGCGAGGGGCAGTCGGACCCGGAGGGGGATGGGAGAGGCGGTACCGGCCCGCCGACGGCGCGGCGCGTCCGTCAGAACCCGTCGCCGCGGAGGCGGCGGTGCAGGAGCCAGGTACCGCCCGCGGCGGCGACGGCGAGAGCCGCCACACCGGCCGCGGATTTCACGGGGTCGGGGCCCAGTGCGCCCCCGACCCCCGTCTTCACACTGCCCCGCGGCAGGGTCTGCTCCTTGGCCGCGGTGAGAGTGACCGTCAGATCGCCGGTCACGGTGGCGTGCCCGGCGCCGGAGCACCGGGCGACGATCTCGTACGTGCCCGGCTGGGCGCCCGGCGGCACACGGAACCGCCCGGTCGCGCCCGGCTGATGGGCGCCGGGCGCCAGGACGAACTGCCCGGCCCCGACCGCGCTGGCGTCGCCCGCCGCCGCGTGCTGCGCACCGCACGCCGCCGTGTCCACGGTGACCTGGGCGCCCGGTACGACTGCGGAGGGCGAGATCTCCAGCCCCCCGGTGTCACCGGCGTACGCGGGCACGGTGGCGAGCCCCGCGGCGCCGAGGGCGAGGGCGGTACCGGTCAGCAGACGGGCGGTACGTCGCATGGCGTGTGCTCCTCCGAGGGACCCGGCCCGCGACATCCCCAGCATGCCGCTGCGTCGGCCGTACCCCTGCCCTTCCGAGGAAAAGGCCCCGGGCGGCCGGGCGCTTGCCGAGACCGCGTCAGCCCGGCGGCGAACGGGTGACGCAAGCAGCCGCGCACGGCCCGGAGTGACCGATGTTCCAGCAGGTCACAGCCGTACGCCTGGCCCGCCACGAAAAAGATCACAAAGGGGGGAGGGGCGGCGATGAACGGGTGACGGAGTCACAGAACCCGCGTCCCGGCCGGGGAGGGCAGCGGCGGACCGTCAGGGCTTAGCCGTCGGTCGATGTTCACCGCGCTCCCACGCTGCCGCCGCGCTGAGCCTCCCCCTGCCCCCGCCGCAGAGGCGCATCGTCGCGTGCGGGGTCGCTGTCGGGGTGCTCCCGGGCTCTGAGGGCGAGTGACTCCCGGAATTAGTGACACCTAGGATTGGTGAGGCGGTGTTCGCCGCCGAGGAGGGGGCGGCAGTGGCAATCGAGTTGCCTGGTGAGGTGGAGCTGTTCCTGCAAGCCATCGGCATCAACTGGCCTGTGGTGAACGAGGACAAGGTGCGCGAGTTCGCCTCGCATGTGCGGGAGTTCGCGCAGAATGTGGAGTCGACGCACCAGGACTCGACAGCGACGATCGGCAGGCTGGGCGCGTCATACGAGGGGGAGTCCTATGAGGCGCTGCTAGCCAAGTGGGCTCAGTTGTCGAACGGCCATATGGCCGAACTCGTTCAGGCCTCGCACACAGTGAGCCTTTTCCAACCTGACGGTGCTGCTCGCGTGTTGGACAGCTCTGCAGAACAGCGAAGCTCCTGGTAGACGGGTTCTCGACCAAGATCGCCCGCAGCCACCAGGAGCTTCGCGTGCTTGTCTGCCCGTCGTCGATCGACCTGTCCAGTCGCAGCTTGCGGTGCCTGGCCGGACACCGCGCCGTCCGGCGAGGGGAGGTCGGGACCCGGTGGCGGCGGCTCACCACCGGCCGGCAAGCCCTCCTCGCCCTGGCACATCTGCGGTGCGGTGACACCTACGCCCAGCTCGCGGCCGGGTTCGGTATCGGCATCGCCACCGCGTACCGCTACATACGCGAGGCCGTTGAAGTGCCGGCCTCGCTTGCGCCCACCCTGGCCGAGGCGATGCGTGTAGCACGGACCAAGGCGTTCGTGATCCACGACGGCACCCTGCTGCCTATCGACCGGATCGCCGCCGACACCCCGTACTACTCGGGGAAGCACAAGCGCCACGGCATGAACATCCAGGTCCTCACCGATCCGTTCGGCCGTCTGCTGTGGGCTTCGCCCGCACTGCCAGGCTCCACGCACGATCTGACCGCCGCCCGCACTCATGGGATCGTCGAGGCTCTCGTCACCGCCGACCTCGAGTGCTGGGCGGACAGGCATACCAGGGCGCCGACCGCCCGATCCGGGTGCCCTTCCGCGGGCGCCACCTCAAGCGGTGGCAGCGGCGGCACAACAGCAGACACGCCAAGATCCGCTGCCTCGGCGAACGGGCCATGGCCACCCTGAAGGGCTGGCGGCTCCTACGGAAGCTCCGCTGCAGCACCAACCGCATCACCGCGATCGTCCAGGCCGTACTCGTCCTTCATCACACGTCAGCGTGAGGTTGGAAAAGGCTACGTACCGGCCGGATGGCTGGCATGCCGAGAAGGACGGAAGGCCGCTCTCGTGGGACGAACAGCAGAAGGAGTGGGCCCACGAGCGGGAGCAGGAACGGAGTCAGCCTGCCACGGGTGGCCGTGGCAGAAGGCGCTGACCCGAGCACAGTACGAGAAGGGGTAGAAGGGTGAACGACCAGGAGTTCCTGGACGAGGAGGACGAGGCGTTCCTGGATGAGCGCGACAGAATCGATGCCGCTCCGGCTGAGGAATCTGCCCCACCGTGGCTCAGCCGCTTCAGGGTGGAGGTCGACGGCTCGCGGCAGGAGTACGCGGAGCGTCTACGGTCTGTCCTTGGCGCCGCGTTGGACCACGCCTTGGCCGAGGCTGGTATCGATACGGAGACCACCCCGCGGGAAGTCCCCGGGTGGTTCGTCGCGGCCTGCGCCGAGTCGGGCGCGGAGCGGCCCCTCCCCGACTTCGCCCGGAGCGGAAGCGAGCACTTCACAGCGGCCGGGCTGGGCCCCGGCTGGGACCTGCGGGGCTGGCTTGAACGGTTCGACCTCGATCTGGATCTCCGGCGATGGTCCTGGTGGGACCTCACCGGGGCCGATGACCGCACCTTGTCCCTGTGGGTCGATGCTGCTGGCGAAGATTTCTTCTCCTGCGACGAACTGCGCTGGGCCGCATACCTCTCCGGGGCCCGATCCGTCACCGGCCCCGTCCTCCTGCGCAAGGACGCGTGGTTGGCCGAGGCCGCACAGCGGTGATCGCATCCATGTCTGCGGAGCATTCGACGACCGCGTACCCGTTTCGGCAGATCCGGGCCGCTCATGACGAACAAGCCCTGACCGTCTACCAGGCGTATCCGGCTGCGATCGCCGACGCCGCACTGGCTGTCGGCACCTTCGCACCCCCGTTCAAGCGGGAGCGGATGACCTGGATCAAGCCGTCCTTTCGGTGGATGATGTACCGCTCCGGCTGGGCCACCAAGCCCGGACAGGAACGGGTGCTCGCCGTCCGCATCAGCCGCGAGGGCTTCGAGTGGGCCCTCGCCCACGCCTGCCTTAGCCACTACGAGCATGGTCGGCACTCCTCCGCCGAAGAATGGAAAACCGCACTGGCAGCCAGCCCGGTGCGGATCCAGTGGGACCCCGAGCGCTCCACCGGCCTGGCCCCGCTGCCGCACCGCGCCATCCAGATCGGCCTGTCCCGCGAGGCAGTGCACCACTATGTCGACGACTGGATCCTCGGCATCGTGGATGTCACCCCGCTCGTCCATGAGGTCCACGCTCTGGTGCGCGACGGCCATACCGAGACAGCCGACACCAAGATCACCCCCGAGACCTCGTATCCCCTTCCCAGGAACCTGGCCACACGGATCGGTGCAACCTCAGAACTCGTATGCGAAGGCCGTCCCAGCCACCCCGGGGCGGGAACGGAGCCGCGCTGATCGGACGGTGTCGCGACTGTCCCGAACCTCGTAGCGAGTGTGCGCGGGCAATCGCGGTAGGTTCCGTCCCCGTCCCTCATGCGGGCGACCGCGCCGTGCGTCCGCGCGCGGTGGTGGTGTCGGCGGTCCTAGGGTCCCCGCCATGACCGACAGCGACATCAACCGGCGGCGGGTCCTCGCGCTGGCCGGGGCCGCCGCGGGGGCCGGGCTGGGGATCGGGTTCTACGCCTTCCTCGACACGGGCGGCCGCGACCGGGTGCCGGGGCGCGAGGGGGCGGGGTCCGGCCGGGAAGGGGTGCCGGGCACCGCGCCGGACGCCGAACTGTGCGTACTCAACCGGAGTCTGACCCCCGGCCCGTACCACCTGGACGGCGTGCCCCGGCGCACGGACATCACCGAGGGCGAACAGGGCGTTCCGCTGCGGCTGCGGCTGACCGTGCGCGACCACCCCCACGCCTGTGCGCTCCTCACCGGCGCCGACGTCGAGATCTGGCACTGCGACGCCCTGGGCTTCTACTCCGGCTACGCCCAGGCGCACCCGGGCGGCCGGACCCCCGCCGCGGGCGGCCCCGCCCGCGCGGCCGGGTCCAGGACCTATCTGCGCGGCTGCCAGACGACCGACGCCGGGGGCCGCGCCGAATTCGCGACCGTGTTCCCCGGCTGGAGTGCGACCCGGGCCCCGCACATCAACATCAGGGTCCGCACCGGCGGCAGCCGGACCGGCCGCGGCTACCGGGGCGGCCTGCTCAACTGGAGCGGGCAGCTCTTCTTCCCGGACCGGTACACCGACGCGGTGTACACGAAGTCCCCGTACACCGCCCACACCGGCTCGCGCACCCGGCTCGCGCAGGACACCGTCTACCGCGCGGGCGGCGGCAGGGACGGGCTGATGGCCGTCACCGGGCACGTCGACACCGGGCTCACCGCGGCACTGACCATCGGCATCGACCCCTCCCGGGAGCCCACACCGCCCCCGGCGGGCGCCGCCCGCACCACCGGGACCCCGGCACCGGACAGCGCCGCGAGCGCCTCCGGCCCGGCGAGCCCCCCGGCCCCCTGAGGACGGCGGCGCGGGCGGCTCACCCTCGCGCCGCCGCCAGTGCGTTCCGGACCCCCGGCTCCCGGGGCCCCAGGAACCGCGGATCCGGGCGGAACAGCACGTCCAGGGCGGCCTTCCCCGACGCGAAGACCTCCCGGGTGGAGCCGTAGTACCAGGTGATGTCGCGCCGGTCGGCGACCCCGACGCCGTAGGAGGTGATGCCCGCTGCCCGGCACAGGGCGACCGCGCGGCGGATGTGGAAGCCCTGGCTGATCAGGACCGCCCGGTGCACACCGAACACCTTGCGGGCGCGCACGCAGGAGTCCCAACTGTCGAAGCCCGCGTAGTCGCCGACGATCCGCTCGCCGGGCACGCCGTGCCGTGTCAGATAGGCGCGCATCGCGTCCGGTTCGTCGTAGTCACTGCGGCTGTTGTCGCCGGTGACGAGCACGACCCGGACCCGGCCCTCCCGGTACAGCAGCGCCGCCGCGTCCAGCCGGTGGGCGAGATACGGCGACGGTTCGCCGTTCCACAGACCCGCGCCGAAGACCACGGCGACGTCCGCCCGCGGCACGTCCGCGGTCGTGCGCAGCCGGTCGGCGGTGGTGAGGAACAGCCAGGCCGACGGCAGCAGCGCGAGTACGCACAGCAGCATCAGGGCCTGAACGGCGTGCCGTTGGCTCCTCCGGGTGCGCGGCAGCCCCGGTCTCCGGATCCTCGGGCGTGGCAGGTCCATCGAAACGTATCCCCCCGGGGTCGGTGGCGTGGACGGTGGCCCTCGCTGTCGTTCTGGGGGACGCGGCGGGAGCCGGTCCGGTTCGCCCGCGACGGCACGGGAGGCGTCCCCCCGTCCGGTCGGGGGGATCCGGTGACCGTCCGGACACCACCTGTCACAGCGGCGCAACGGTGCGGCAACCTTGCACCGCGAGGATCGGTCCATGACCGCGTCGACCCCCTCCCACGACGAGTCCTGCCCCGGCCCCGGCGACCGGTCGCTGCACGGCGTCGGCCTCGACAGCACGGCGCAGCTCATGGGCCGGATCGCCAGCCGGCTCGGCAGCCGCCTCGGTCTGGTCGCCCTCGACGGCACCCGCCGCCCCGATCCGCCCGCGCTCGTCCTCGTGGCCCGCGGCGGCCGCGACCCGCGCGCCTTTGCCACCGCGCGCGCCCTGGCGGAACGGGTACGGGAACTGCGCCCGCGGCTGCCGGTGCACCTGTGCCGCCTCGGACCGACCGCGCCGCCCGAGCCGCCCGGCACGGGCCCGGCCGTGCTCGTACCGCTGCTCCTCGGCCGCGGCCACCACACCGGGCGGGTCCTCCCCGACCGGGTGGCCGCGTCCTTGCCGGGCACCCTGGTGGCCGCGCCGCTCGGCCCCCACCCCCTGCTGGTGGAGGCCCTCTACGCCCGGCTGGTCGAGGCGGGCTGGCCGACCGCGATGAGCGACGCCCGGCGCCGGGCGAGTGCGGTGGTGCTCGCCGCCGCGGGCTCCCGCGACCCCGACGCGGCCGCCGACACCCGCCGTACCGCCCTGCTCCTCGCCGAGCGCCTCGGGGTGCCCGTCGTCCCCGCCCACGCCCGCCGTGCCGCGCCCACCGTGGCAGCGGCGGTCCGCTCGCTCGGCGCCCGCGGGCACCACCGGATCGCCGTGGCCCCGTATCTCATGGCACCGGGCCGTCTGGCCACCGAGTGCGCCGCGGCGGCACCGTGGATCACGGCGGCCCCACTCGGCGCGCACGCCGCCGTGGCCCGCCTCGTCCTGCACCGCTACGACGAAGCCCTCGCGACCCCCGGTCCACCCGCCACCCATGCCCTGGCGACAGCCTGACCGGCGCGCCCGCACCTGCGGCCCGCGTCAGACGGGCCAGCCGCGGGGCGAGCAAGGTGCCCCGGCGCGCCCGCGCCCGCGTCCCGCGTACTGCTGCACCGGCGCCGACCCGACCCGGGATCCCCGCTCGGCGCGCACGCCGCCGTGGCCCGCCTCGTCCTGCACCGCTACGAACGGGCCGTCGCGTACGCCCGGGCGCCTCGCGCCCCCCTGGGCCGCCCGCATCCCAAGCCCTGGCAACGGCCTGACCGGACCACGGCCCAGCCCGGCGCACCCCCACCCAACCCCCCGGCGACGCCCCGCCCGGGCCACAGCCCCCACCCCGGCGATGCCCCCGGCGACGCCGCACCCCGGATCCGGCGTGCCCCCACCCGAGCCCTGGCGACGCCCCAACCAGGCCACAGCCCCCACCCCCACCCCGGCGACGCCCCGCCCCAGCGGTGCCCCCGGCGCATCCCCACCCCGGCCCCGGCGCGCCCCGGCGCGCCCCCACCCCGGCGACGCCCCGCCCCAGCGGTGCCCCCGGCGCATCCCCAACCCCGGAGGGAAACCTTCCGCGGCAGGGCGGAGCCCGATATCCCGCTTCTCACCGGCTGCGATTACTGTCGGGTCATGGACGGGACAGCACCGAACGCCCACAGCACTTCCGCGCGCCAGGAAAACGGAGCGGCGGCCACCGGGGCGTACGACGCCGCGGACACCGAGCGCTGGGCCGCCGAGCCCGACAAACGCCCCGGCCGCACCGCCTTCCAGCGCGACCGCGCCCGGGTGCTGCACTCGGCCGCGCTGCGCCGACTGGCGGGCAAGACCCAGGTCGTCACCCCGGGCAGCATGAGTGCCGTCTGGGACGCCAGCCCCCGTACCCGGCTCACCCACTCCCTGGAGTGCGCCCAGGTCGGCCGGGAGCTGGGCGCCGCCCTCGGCTGCGACCCCGACCTCGTCGAGGCCGCCTGCCTCTCCCACGACCTCGGCCACCCGCCCTTCGGGCACAACGGCGAACAGGCGCTCAACGAGTTCGCCGAGGACTGCGGCGGCTTCGAGGGCAACGCCCAGTCCCTGCGGCTGCTCGCCCGGATCGAGCCCAAGCGGTTCGTGCGCACCCCGGGCTCCGGCGAACTGGTCAGCGTGGGGCTCAACCTCACCCGCGCCGCCCTCGACGCCGCCACCAAGTACCCCTGGCCGCGCGGCTCCCACCCCGCCGACCCCGTCTCCCCGAAGTTCGGCGTCTACGAGGACGACCGCCCCGTCTTCGACTGGTTCCGCAAGGGCGCCCCCCAGGACCGCACCTGCTTCGAGGCCCAGGTCATGGACTGGGCCGACGACGTGGCCTACTCGGTGCACGACTTCGAGGACGGACTGCACGCCGGCCACATCGACCCGGGCTGCCTGCACGCCGAGGCCGAGCGGCAGGCGGTCTTCGCCGTGGCCGTCGGACGGTACGTGTCCGCGGACACCGACCCCGCGGAACTGGCCGAGGCACTCGACCGGCTGCTGGACCAGGAGTGGTGGCCGAGCGGCTACGACGGCTCCGCGGTCGCCCAGTCCCGGCTGAAGGACGCCACCAGCCAGCTCATCGGACGCTTCTGTCTGGCCGCCGAGAGCGCGACCCGGGAGGCCTGGGGCCACGGCCGCCTCACCCGGTACGCCGCCGAACTCGTCGTCCCCAGAGGCACCCGCATGGAGTGCGCGGTCCTCAAGGCGGTCGCCGACCGCTATGTGATGCAGCGCGCCGAGCAGGAGCGGCTCCGCGCCGACCAGCGGATCGTCGTCGCCGAACTCGCCGAGGCGCTCACCGCCCGCGCGCCCGAGGGCCTCGACCCCCAGTTCCGCGCGCTGTTCCAGGAGGCGGCCGACGACCGCGCCCGCAAGCGGGTGATCGTCGACCAGATCGCCTCGCTCACCGACGCCTCGGCGGACTCCCTGCACGCGCGGCTCACCGGCCGCACCTGACGTTCACCGGCCGCGCCTGACGCTCACCGGCCGCGCCCGGTCCGGGGGCGCCGGGACGGCCGTGACGAGGGGGACGCGGGGTTGTGAAGGTGACCTTGTGTGGCCTGATCGGGCCACACCCCCTTCCCGCAGCACACCGCGTGCGGGACGCTCCCATGTGGCGACATCCTTACGAGGAGGCATCAAGTGGTCGACGCGGATCAGACGTTCGTCATCGTCGGAGGAGGTCTCGCGGGCGCGAAGGCGGCCGAGACGCTCCGCGCGGAGGGCTTCACCGGCCGGGTGATACTGATCTGCGACGAACGCGACCACCCCTATGAGCGGCCGCCCCTGTCCAAGGGCTATCTGCTGGGCAAGGAGGGGCGCGACAGCGTCTTCGTGCACGAGCCCTCCTGGTACGCGCGCCACGACATCGAACTGCACCTCGGCCAGACCGTCGACGCCCTGGACCGCGAGGCCAGGACCGTGCGCTTCGGCGACGACGGCACCCTGGTCCACTACGACAAGCTGCTGCTGGCCACCGGCGCCGAGCCCCGCCGCCTCGACGTCCCCGGCACGGACCTCGCGGGCGTCCACCATCTGCGCCGCCTCGCCCATGCCGAACGCCTGAGGGGCGTCCTCGCCTCCCTCGGCCGGGACAACGGCCATCTCGTGATCGCGGGCGCGGGCTGGATCGGCCTCGAGGTGGCCGCCGCGGCCCGCGAGTACGGCGCGGAGGTCACCGTCATCGAGCCCGAGCCGACCCCGCTGTACCCGGTCCTCGGCCCCGAGCTGGGCAACCTCTTCGCCGAACTGCACAGCGAACACGGCGTCCGCTTCCGCTTCGGGGTGCGGCTGACCGAGATCGTCGGCCAGGACGGTGTGGTGCTGGCCGCCCGCACCGACGACGGCGAGGAACACCCCGCCCACGACGTCCTCGCCGCGATCGGCGCGGCACCGCGCACCGCGCTCGCCGAGGCCGCGGGCCTGGAGATCGCCGACCGGGCGCAGGGCGGGGGCGTCGTCGTCGACGAGCGGCTGCGCACCTCGGACCCCCACATCCACGCGGCGGGCGACATCGCCTCCTTCCACCTCCCGCTCTTCGGCACCCGGCTGCGCGTGGAGCACTGGGCGAACGCGCTGAACGGCGGCCCGGCCGCGGCCCGCGCGATGCTCGGGCACGAGGTGCGGTACGACCGGGTGCCGTACTTCTTCTCCGACCAGTACGACATGGGGATGGAGTACTCGGGGTGGGCGCCGCCCGGCTCGTACGACCAGGTGGTGCTGCGCGGCGACGCGGGCAAGCGGCACTTCATCGCGTTCTGGCTGAAGGAGGGCAGGGTGCTGGCCGGGATGAACGTGAACGTGTGGGACGTCACAGAGCCGATCCAGAAGCTGATCCGGTCGGGGGCCCAGGTGGATCCGGAGGCGCTCGCGGATCCCGGGGTGCCGCTGGAGACCCTGGCCCCATGACGCCCCGCGAGCCCTCCGCCGCCCCGGCGTCCCCGTAGAATCTCCTCGTGGCAGGACGGATCAACGACGAGGACGTGAAGGCGGTCAGGGACGCGGTCCCGATCGACTCCGTCGTGTCCGAGTACCTCCAGCTGCGGAACGCGGGCGGCGGCAATCTGAAGGGCCTGTGCCCCTTCCACGACGAGAAGTCACCGTCCTTCCAGGTCAGCCCGAGCAAGGGACTCTTCCACTGCTTCGGCTGCCAGGAGGGCGGCGACACCCTCACCTTCGTGATGAAGGTCGACCACCTCACCTTCTCCGAGGCGGTCGAGCGGCTGGCCGCCCGCGCCGGCATCACCCTGCGCTACGAGGAGGGCGGGTACAACCCCACCCACCAGCGCGGCGAGCGCATCCGCCTGGTCGAGGCGCACCGGCTCGCCGCCGAGTGGTACGCGGAGCAGCTGGCCACCGCCCCCGAGGCCGACACGGGCCGCGCCTTCCTCGCCGAGCGGGGCTTCGACCAGGCCGCCGCCGTGCACTTCGGCGTCGGCTACAGCCCCCAGGGCTGGGACCACCTCACCCGCTTTCTGCGCGGCAAGGGCTTCAGCGACAAGGAGCTGATCCTTTCCGGCCTTTCCCAGGAGGGCCGCCGGGGCCCCATCGACCGCTTCCGCGGCCGGCTGATGTGGCCGATCCGCGACATCGGCGGGGACGTCGTCGGCTTCGGCGCCAGGAAGCTCTACGAGGCGGACAACGGACCCAAGTACCTGAACACGCCCGACACGGCGATCTACAAGAAGTCCCAGGTGCTCTACGGCATCGACCTGGCGAAGAAGGAGATCGCGAAGGTGAGCCGGGCGGTGGTCGTCGAGGGCTACACCGACGTCATGGCCTGCCATCTCGCCGGTGTCACCACGGCCATCGCGACCTGCGGCACCGCCTTCGGCGGCGAGCACATCAAGATCCTGCGGCGCCTGCTGATGGACAACGGATCCGCGCGGGTGATCTTCACCTTCGACGGTGACGCGGCGGGCCAGAAGGCGGCCCTGCGGGCCTTCGAGGACGACCAGAAGTTCGCCGCCGAGACCTATATCGCCATCGCCCCGGACGGCATGGACCCCTGCGAACTGCGCCTCGCCAAGGGCGACGAAGCGGTCGCCGACCTCGCCCAGCCCCGCACCCCGCTCTTCGAGTTCGCCCTCCGGCAGATCGTCGGCCGCTACGACCTGGACACCCCCGCGGGCCGCGCCGCCGCACTGGACGAGGCGGCCCCGGTCGTCGCCCGGATCAAGAACAGCGGCGCCCAGCACGAGGTCGCGGTCCAGCTCGCCGGAATGCTCGGCATTCTCGACACCCAGTTCGTGGTCAAGCGGGTGGCGCAGCTGGCCCGTTGGGCCCGGGACCGGGGCGGCCGCGGACCGGCACCGGCCGGACAGCACACCCGGCAGCCGTACGAGGCGGCCCCCCGCCCGGCGGTGTCGGGACCGGCGCTCACCCTCCGCAACCCGGTCTACGCGACCGAGCGGGAGCTGCTCAAACTCGCCCTCCAGCGGCCGGAGCTGGTCTCCCCGGCGTTCGACGCGTACGGGATCGACGAGTTCACCGCGGCGCCCTACGCGGCCGTACGCCAGGCGATCATGGACGCGGGAGGTGCCGAGTACGGCGCCCAGGACCCGCAGGAGTACCTGGTCCGCGTCCGCGAGGCGGCACCCGACGACGCGGTCCGCGCCATGGTCACCGAGCTGGCGGTGGAGGCGATCCTGCTCCGCAAGGAGGTGGACGAGGCGTACGCGGGCGCCCAGCTGGTCACGGTCCGCCGCCGTGCGGTCGAACGCCGCGTCCGCGACGTCCAGAGCACCCTGACCCGCCTCGGTTCCTACGCGGACGCGGCCCAGCTCGCCGCCGTGCAGAACGAACTGTGGGTCCTCCAGCAGTACGACCAGGCCCTGCGGGAACGCGGCGTGGCAGCGCTCTGAGCGCCGCGGGGCCCCTGCCCGTTCGGGCCGGGTAACCGGGCGGTCACGCACCGGACTCAAAAAGTGGACGCACGCCCCTCGTGGCGGCGATGTGTCGTACCCCACACTGGGTGCGGTGCCTGAGTCCCCGGAGCGCGGCCGGCCCGTCCACGACGGGCCCGGCATCCCCGCGGTTCCGCTCGACGACTACGGGATGACCGGCGGGCGGACCACCGGTCCCATCCCCGACAAAACGCTGCCGCTCGCCCCGGCAGCGACATTCCTGGAGGTCGCCCCCGTGCAGACCCAGACCCTGATAGAGACCGGGACCGCCCACGCCGCCCCGGAGGCCGACAGCGGCGCCCCCGGGGCGGCGCCCCCGCGCAGCAGGCCCGCGCACCGCCCCGGTACGGACCCCGAGCCACCGGCCCCCGCCGGTCCGCAAGACGCCCCGAAAGCCGCCCCGGAAGCCGCCCCAGAGGCCGTCGAGGCCGAGCCCGAGTCCGAGGTCGAGCCCGAGCCCGAGCCCGAGGTCGAGCCCGAGCCCGTGGCACCGGCGCGCGAGCACACCGACACCAGCGGCCCCTCCTCGGACCTGTTCCGCCAGTATCTGCGCGAGATCGGCCGCATCCCGCTGCTCACCGCCGCCGAGGAGGTCGAACTCGCCCGCCGGGTCGAGGCCGGTCTCTTCGCCGAGGAGAAACTCGCCCGCACCCCCGACCTCGACACCGAACTCGCCCTGGACCTGGACCGGTTGGTGGTCATGGGCCGGATGGCCAAACGGCGGCTGATCGAGGCCAATCTGCGGCTCGTCGTCTCCGTCGCCAAACGCTATGTCGGCCGCGGACTGACCATGCTGGACCTCGTCCAGGAGGGAAACCTCGGCCTGATCAGGGCCGTGGAGAAGTTCGACTACGCCCGCGGCTACAAGTTCTCCACCTACGCCACCTGGTGGATCCGCCAGGCCATGTCCCGTGCCCTGGCCGACCAGGCCCGCACCATCCGCGTCCCCGTGCATGTCGTCGAACTCATCAACCGGGTGGTCCGCGTCCAGCGGCGCATGCTCCAGGAGCGCGGCTACGAACCGACCCCGGACGAGGTGGCCGCCCAGCTGGAACTCACCGGCGAGCGGGTCGTGGAGGTGCTGCGGCTCGCCCAGGAGCCCGTCTCGCTGCACGCCCCCGTCGGCGAGGAGGACGATGTCGCGCTCGGCGACCTCATCGAGGACGGGGACGCCGCGAGCCCGGTGGAGTCCGCCGCGTTCCTGCTGCTCCGGGAGCACCTGGAGGCGGTCCTCTCCACCCTCGGCGAGCGCGAACGCAAGGTGGTCCAGCTGCGCTACGGCCTCGCCGACGGCCGCCCCCGCACCCTGGAGGAGATCGGCCGCCTCTTCGGTGTGACCCGCGAACGCATCCGCCAGATCGAGTCCAAGACCCTGAACAAGCTGCGGGACCACGCGTTCGCCGACCAGTTGCGGGGCTATCTCGACTGAGCGGGGCCGCTCACGGGGAGCGGCCCCACCACCGTCAGTCGGCCTCCGTCAGTCGACCTCCGCCACCGCCTGCGCGAACTGCGCCTTGTACAGCCGGGCGTACGCCCCGTCGGCGTCCAGCAGTTCCCCGTGCGAGCCCTGCTCCACGATGGAGCCGTTCTCCATCACCAGGATCGTGTCCGCGTCCCGGATCGTCGAAAGCCGGTGCGCGATCACAAAGGACGTCCGCCCGTGCGCCAGCTTCGCCATGGCCTTCTGGATCAGTACCTCGGTCCGGGTGTCCACGGAACTCGTCGCCTCGTCCAGGACCAGGATCACCGGGTCCGACAGGAACGCCCGCGCGATGGTGATCAGCTGCTTCTCACCCGCGCTGACGCCGGTGCCCTCGTCGTCGATCACGGTGTCGTAGCCGTCCGGCAGGGTCCGGACGAACCGGTCCGCGTGCGCGGCCCGCGCCGCCTCCTCGATCTCCCCGCGGGTGACCTCGCGCGCCGCACCGTAGGCGATGTTCTCCGCGATGGTCCCCCCGAACAGCCAGGTGTCCTGGAGCACCATCCCGATCCCGGCGCGCAGTTCGTCCCGGGACATCTGTGCGATGTCGACCCCGTCGAGCGTGATCCGGCCGCCGGTGACGTCGTAGAACCGCATCAGCAGATTGACCAGGGTCGTCTTCCCGGCTCCCGTCGGGCCGACGATGGCGACCGTGTGCCCCGGCTCCACCGTCAGCGACAGGTTCTCGATCAGCGGCTTCTCCGGGTCGTAGCGGAAGGAGACGTTCTCCAGCGCGACCCGCCCGCGCAGTTCCTCGGGGCGCAGGCCCGGCACCGGGTCCGCGCCCTGCTCCTCGGCGTCCAGCAGTTCGAAGATCCGCTCCGCCGAGGCGACGCCCGACTGCACCAGGTTCGCCATGGACGCGACCTGCGTCAGCGGCATCGAGAACTGCCGCGAGTACTGGATGAAGGCCTGCACATCACCGATGGACAGCGAGCCCGACGCCACCCGCAGACCGCCCACGACGGCCACCAGCACATAGTTCAGGTTCGACACGAACATCATCAGCGGCTGCATCACACCGCTGTTGAACTGCGCCTTGAACCCGGCCTCGTACAGCTTGTCGTTCTGCTCGGCGAACTGCTGTGCCGACTCCTGCTGCCGTCCGAACACCTTCACCAGCGTGTGCCCGGTGTACATCTCCTCGATGTGCGCGTTCAGCTGGCCGGTGGTGCGCCACTGCTGCACGAAGTGCGGCTGCGACCGCTTGCCGATCCGGGTCGCCACCACGAACGAGAGCGGCACGGTCACCAGCGCGACCAGCGCCAGCAGCCAGGACACCCAGAACATCATCGCGAGCACGCCCACGATGGTCAGCAGCGAGTTGATGAGCTGCCCCAGCGACTGCTGGAGCGTCTGCCCGATGTTGTCGATGTCGTTGGTGGCGCGGCTGAGCACCTCACCGCGCTGCCGCTGGTCGAAGTAGGACAGCGGCAGCCGCGACAGCTTCGCCTGCACGTCCTCCCGCATCCGGTAGACGGTCTTGTTGATGGCCCGGTTGGAGAGGCGGGTGGAGACCGCCATCAGCAGACCGGCCACCAGGAACGTCCCCAGCGCCAGCAGCAGTACGTTCCCGACGGCACCGAAGTCGATGCCCTTGCCCGGGGTGAAGTCCGTGCCGGAGAGCATGTCGGCGACGCCGCCCTGGCCGCGCCTGCGCATCGCGTCCAGGACCTGCTGCTTGGTGAGCCCGGCCGGGGTCTGTCGGCCGATGATCCCGGCGAAGACCAGGTCGGTGGCCCGGCCGAGGATCTTCGGCCCGACCACGGACAGCGCCACGCTCAGCACACCGCATGCCAGCATCACGATCATGGTGGGGCGTTCGGGCCTGAACTGGGCGAGCAGCCGCTTGCCGGACCCCTTGAAATCCATTGAGCGCTGGTCGGGGCCGCCCCCGCCCATCATGCGTCCCATGGGCCCGGCCATCAGGCAGCCTCCGCTTCCGTGAGCTGGGAGAGCACGATCTCCCGATAGGTCTCGTTGTCCGCCATCAGCTCGTGGTGGCGCCCTGCGCCGACCACCCGGCCCTCGTCGAGGACCACGATCCGGTCGGCGTCCCGGATGGTCGCCACCCGCTGGGCGACGATGACGACGGTCGCCTCGGCCGTCTCCCGGCCGAGCGCCGAGCGCAGGGCTGCGTCGGTGGCGTAGTCGAGCGCGGAGAACGAGTCGTCGAAGAGGTAGATCTCCGGGCGCTGCACCAGGGTGCGGGCGATGGCCAGACGCTGCCGCTGGCCGCCCGAGACATTGGTGCCGCCCTGGGCGATGGGGGAGTCCAGGCCGTTCTCCAGCTTCGACACGAAGTCCTTGGCCTGCGCCACCTCCAGCGCGTGCCACAGTTCCTCGTCGGTGGCGTCCGGATTGCCGTAGCGCAGATTGGTGGCGACCGTCCCGGCGAAGAGATACGGCTTCTGCGGCACGAGTCCGACGGTCCTGGCCAGCAGCGCGGGGTCGAGCTGCTGGACGTCCACGCCGTCCACCAGCACCTGGCCGTCGGTGGCGTCGAACAGGCGGGGGATCAGCCCGAGCAGGGTCGACTTGCCGCTGCCGGTGGACCCGATGACGGCGGTCACCTCGCCCGGCCGCGCCACCACGTCGATGCCCTTCAGGACCGGCTCCTCGGCACCCGGGTAGCGGAAACCGGCGCCGCGGATCTCCAGATGCCCGTGCCGACGCAGCTCGACCACCGGCGCGGTGGGAGGCACGACGCTGGACTCGGTGTCCAGCACCTCCTGGATGCGCTCGGCGCACACCTCGGCGCGCGGCACCATCATGAACATGAAGGTCGCCATCATGACGGACATCACGATCTGCATCAGATAGGCGAGGAACGCGGTCAGATCGCCGATCTGCATACCGCCGCTGTCGATCCGGTGGGCACCGAACCAGACCACGGCGATCGAGGAGAGGTTCACCACGGTCATCACCAGCGGGAACATCAGGGCCAGCGTGCGGCCGGTGCCCAGGGACACCTCGGTCAGCTCGGTGTTGGCCGCCCCGAAGCGGCCCTTCTCGTACTCGTCGCGGACGAAGGCGCGGATCACCCGGTTGCCGGAGATCTGCTCGCGCAGCACCCGGTTCACCGTGTCCAGCCGGGTCTGCATGCTGCGGAACAGCGGCCGCAGCCGCCGCACGATCAGCGTCACCGAGAGACCGAGAACGGGCACCACGGCCACCAGCACACCGGACAGCGGCACATCCAGACCGAGCGCCATGACGATGCCGCCCACGCACATGATCGGCGCCGACACCATCAGGGTGAACGTCATCAGGGTGAGCATCTGCACCTGCTGCACGTCGTTCGTGGTGCGGGTGATCAGCGAGGGCGCACCGAAGTGACCCAGCTCGCGCGCCGAGAACGACTGCACCCGGTCGAAGACGGCGGCCCGCAGGTCCCGGCCCATCGCCGACGCGGTGCGGGCGCCGTAGTAGACGGCCCCCATGTTGCAGAGGACCTGGCCGAGCGAGACGGCGATCATCAGACCGCCGAAGGTCAGGATGTAACCCGTGTCCCCCTTCACGACACCGTGGTCGATGATGTGCGCGTTGAGGGTGGGCAGATAGAGCGTGGCGCAGGTCTGTAGGAACTGAAGCAGCACCAGCAGCACGATGGGCTTCCGGTACGGGGCCAGGTGGGCCCTCAGGAGTCGTATGAGCACGCGGGATCTCTCGGAGTCGCTGACGGACGGCGGGGAGGGAGGTGATGCACCACCCCCTATCGTCGGACACCCCACCCGTGTTACCTCAACCGATTTAGCGGCGGGCGGCCCCGTCGGGCTGACATGGCCTCAACCCGGGGTCCGGGAAAGGCAGAGGTGAGGGCCGGGCGGCGCGGGGCGCGCCCGGAAGTGTGAGGTGCGTTACACCAGGTGTCGCGACGCTGAACGCCGGGCGGTCCCGGGGCCGGGGGCGCTGAGCGCCCCCGGGCACCCAGGGGTGCTCCGGGCGGCTGTGGGGCCCGCTCGGGGCCGACGGCCCACGTGACTGCTGGGCCCAGCGTGCGGCGGATGGCCGACGGCCCGCGTGACCGCTGGGCCAGCGTGCGGCGGAGGGCCGGGTGGCCGCCGGGCGCGCGTGCTGCCAACCCGCCCCGGCGGGCCGCGGTCGCACAAAGCCACGACTCCGGGCGGGCTCCCGGCTCCCGGACCCCGGGCGGCCCCGGGGCGCGCTCGAGGACCACGCCCGACGGCCTGTGAACCTACGAGCAGTGCCCCTGGACGGGTCTACGACCTGGCCCCTGGACGGGTCTACGACCTGAAGGCTCCCGGATGCGTCTGTTCGCGTACCGACACGTACTGCTGGCGTACGGCCTGGCCCACGGCCAGCTCCTCGCCGGGCTCCAGGACCTGGGCCACCGCGCCCTGCCAGGCCGGCGGGTTGCGCGGGTCGAGGGTGCCCTGCGACACCCCGAGCGACCAGGCCGCCTGCCGGGCCGCGCCGATCGCCGCGTAGTCGGCGGACTGCACCACGACCACCTGCACCCCGAACAGCCCGGGCGCGGCGGCCTGGACGGCGGGCAGCTCCGCGGCGGCGCCCAGCAGAAAGACCCGCCGCACCTCCACCCCGCGTCCGCGCAGCACGTCCAGGGCGTCCGCGAGCCCGCACAGCATCCCCTCGAATGCGGCCCGCGCCAGGTGTTCGGGCTTCATCGACTCGCGCCGCAGCCCGGCCAGGGTGCCCGCGGTGTGCGGCAGACTCGGGGTCCGCTCGCCCTCCAGATAGGGCAGCAGCACCAGCCCGTGCGAGCCGGGCGTGGACTTCATGGCCAGCTCGGACAGCGACTCCAGGTCGGGCAGGCCGAGGAGTTCGGCGGTGCCGCGCAGGGTGCGCACGGCGTTGAGCGTGGTCACCACCGGGAGGTGCATGCCGGTCGCGTCCGCCAGCGAGGTGATCATTCCGCTGGAGTCGACGAGCGCCTCGGGGTGCACGGCCATCACGGACCCGGAGGCGCCCAGCGAGACGACCGCGTCGCCGAGCCCGATCCCGAGGCCCAGGGCGGCCGCCATGGTCTCGCCGCTGCCCGCGGAGATCAGCAGCCCCTCCGGTGTGGTGCCCGCCGCCTCCGAGGGGCCGAGCACCTCGGGAAGCACCGCCTGGTGGCCGAGCGCCAGCTCGACGAGGTCGGTGCGGTAGCTGCCGGTGGCCGCCGACCAGTACCCGGTCCCGGAGGCTCCACCGCGATCGGTGGTCCTGCGCAGGGGGCGCCCGAGCAACTGCCACACCAGCCAGTCGTGGGCCTGGAGCAGCAGGGCGGTGCGCCGCGCGTTCTCGGGTTCGGCCCGGGCCAGCCAGCGCAGTTTGGTCACCGGCTGCGCCGCCTGCGGCACGCTCCCCACGGCCTCGGCCCAGGCCTGCCGTCCGCCGAGCCCGTCGATGAGGTCGGCCGCCGCGGCCTGCGCCCGCCGGTCACCGCCGACCAGCGCGGGCCGCACGGTGGCGCCCTGGGCGTCCAGCGGAACCAGCGCGTTCTGCTGCGCCGAGACACCGATGGCCTGCACGCCCTCCAGCAGGCCGCCACCGGCGGCCTCCCCGAGGGACAGCAGCCAGGCCTGCGGATCGATGTCGGAGGGACGGGCCCCGCCCTCGGGGCTCTCCACCGGGTGCGGTGCATATCCCTGCCTGAGCACGGCTCCGGTGTCCGCGTCGCAGACGACGATACGAGTGAAATCGGGCGAACTGTCCAACCCGGCGACTATCCCCATGGCGGAAATTCTGCCGTATGGAGGGGGTCGTGCGTTGCCTCGGTGGAGGGTGGGCCGTCCCGCATGGCGAGGGCCCCGCTGCCGTGACGGCTGCGGGGCCCTGTGGGGCGCGAGTGGCGGACGGTGCGGGATGTGCCGGTGTGCTCACCTCGCCGCCGCTACGGCGGGTCTCAGGTGTTGCTGGTGCCCCAGTCGTCCGGGCCGCTGCCGTTGGTGTTCCGCTCCCGCAGCGAGCGCACCCGGCCCGCCACCGAGTCGGGCATCCGGTCGCCGACCTTCTCGCTCACCGCGTGGAACGCCTTGCCCGCGATCTCGCGCCCCTGGTGGGCCGCCGTCTCGGCGGTGTTGCGCACGGCCGGGTTCTGCGCGACCTGACGGGCCGACTTCTTCAGCTGCTCGTAACGTTCGCGTCCGGCTCGTGTGCCGAGCACATAGCCCAGGACCAGCCCGGCGGCGAACGTGAGCCGATAGCGCATGGCGGCCATCCTTCCCTTGCGTCTGCGTCGTCCCTCGGGTGGGCACCCGGCGCGGCGGGTACCGATTGGCGGAGCACCCCTCTGCTTGCGCTAATGTATGTGTCGCAGCGAGCGCGCGCCCCCTGGCGGATACCCGGGTGGGTGCGTTCGATGCAACGAGGCATTCCTCCGTAGCTCAATTGGCAGAGCAGCCGGCTGTTAACCGGCAGGTTACTGGTTCGAGTCCAGTCGGGGGAGCTCGGTCCTCCGTAGCTCAATTGGCAGAGCAGCCGGCTGTTAACCGGCAGGTTACTGGTTCGAGTCCAGTCGGGGGAGCGTCTGAAGAGGACCCCTCTGGGGTCCTTTTTCATGTCCGCAGGAACCGTCACGCCCGCGGCGGAGTCTTCAAGGTCACGTGTAGCCGACCATCCGAAGCAGGAGATCGTATGAGCGGCTATGCTGCGGCAGACGGCGCGCACACTTGTACGCGACGCGCCGCTACGGGGCGGTAGCTCAGCCGGTTAGAGCAGCGGACTCATAATCCGTCGGCCGTGGGTTCGAGTCCCACCCGCCCCACACTCACCTCTCCCAGGAGAAGCGTTTCCCTCTGCGTAAGCGCTCTGAACTGCGAAAAGGTGAGCCGGAAGGCCGCCATGCGTACCGTGGCGGCCTTCCGGCTCACCCTGCTCGAGGCCGTGAGAGGCCGGGTGGAGCCGGGACCGCCCAACTGCTCGCTGGCCGTTCTCTATCCGTTCGCGTGCTCGATCTGCTTCGAACGGGGTCCTGGATACGGTGAGTTGGCCGGCATCGGGGCATGAAGGAAGGGCCTCTCAGTAGCTCGCGGTTGTCGAGTCCAGCGAGAAGCAAGAGGCCCTGGTGTCGAAGTGTCGCGTGGACGTGGTTGCCGGGTCCAGTTGGTCCACTCCTGGGTGTGACCGACTCGCCCATCGGTTCGGGAACGCGGCCGACAGGCCAGAGCGCCGGCCCCGGTACGACTCGGACATGAGCGATATGGAGTGGGCGTCGGTGCGGGACCTGCTGCCGGTTCCGGGATGGCTGGCGGGCGGGCGGCCGGCGGGCTACTGCCACCGGCAGATGACCGACGCGGTGCGCTACCTCGTCGACAACGGCATCAAATGGTGGGCGATGCCCGCCGACTTCCCGCCCTGGCCGCGGGTGTACGCCTTCTTCGCACGCTGGCGGGATGCGGGGCTGGCGGCCGAGCTGCATGAGCGGCTGCGAGGCCGTCCGCGAGGCTGAGGGCCGCAGCGTGGAGCCCAGTGCTGTGGTCGTGGACCGGCAGTCGGTGAAGGCGGACGCCACGGTCGCCCTCGTTTCACGGGGATACGACGCCGGGAAGAAGATCAATGGGCGCAAGCGCCACGTGCTCACCGACACCCTCGGGCTCCTGCTGGCCGTGCTGGTCACGCCGGCTTCCACGACAGACCGGGACGCGGCCCGCATCCTGCTGCCCGCAGCAAAGAAGCACTTCCGGCGGCTGGCGCGCATCTGGGCCGACGGTGGATACACCGGCCACCTCACCGCGAGGCCGCACCAGCTGCGCACGCGGCCGCCCGGCGGGCCCGGCAGGCGGTTTTCCGCCCGCCTCCGTCCCCGGCGAGCACCCGCGACCAACGGCTGATCGCATCACGAAGATCTGAGGCTGTACAAGCCCATGTCCCGAGGGTAACGGTCATGCCAGGGGCGGAGCCGTTCGTAGGCGGCCGCTGCCGCGACGACTCGCTCGTCTGCCCAGCGGGGGCCGATGATCTGCATACCGACGGGGAGCCCGTCGAGGAACCCGGCCGGCACTGACACGACAGGCTCTCCCGTGTAGTTGAAAGGAACAGTCATGCACCAGCCGATGGTCCTCTCCACCGGAACGCCGCCGATGCGGGCCGGTCCGAGGGTGGATCCGTCGCCGGCGTTGGGAAGGGCATGAGGAGAACACGCCAGCGTGGGAGTGATCAGCAGGTCGAACTCCTTTTCCGTCCAGAGCCGGTAGAAGGCATCCACGATCTTGGCCTGGACGACTTCGAGGTTGCGGATGTGTCGCCCACTGACGGAGTCGCCCAGGTCGATCAGCTCTCGGAACTCAGGGGTCATCTTGTCGGCGTGCCGTCTCATGTCGATGCCGTTCTCCGCGAAGAAGTCGACGACGGATCCGGAGTACATCACCCCCATCAGCTCCCGCCACATACGTGACAGATCGTCCTGTGTGAGCGGGCGTTGTTGGTCCGGGGTCGGGCCGATCGTGATCCCGCCCAGGCCGACAGGGGTTTCCACGACCTCCGCACCGGCTTGCCGGAAGGTATGTGCCGCTTCGCGGACGAGGTTCATCACGTCCTGGTCGGCTGGGTAGAGATCGAGATCCGGGCTGAAGGCGATGCGCAGGCCCTCGGCGCCTCGGTTCAGAGCCCCGGACAGACGCGTCTGCCTGGGGACGCCGGTGGGATCCCCGATCCATGGTTGTGCCAGCACGTCGCCGAGCAGGGCGGCATCCGCGACGGTGCGTGTGATCGGGCCGGTGTGGAGGTAGGGGTTCACGGACAGCGGTGCCACGTTGGTGGGAACCTGGCCATGGGTGAGTTTCAGGCCGACAGTCGCCGTCTGGGCGGCCGGAATGCGGATGGAGCCGCCCGCATCGGTTCCCTGGGCAGCTGCGACCATGAAGGCGGCAGTTGCTGCTGCAGCCCCGCCGGATGATCCACCGGCGTTGATGCCGATACGGAAGGGGGTGGAGGTGTCGCCCCAAGCGGGGGAGGCGGTGGTGCCCTTGTGACCGAACTCAGGCGTCGCGGTCTTGCCCAGGGAGATCGCTCCCGCTTCCAGGAGCCGGTGTACGTGCTGGGACGGAGCATCGGGAATGAACTCGAAGTCCTCCGTGAAGATCCTTGAGCCGAAGGTGGTGCGGACGCCCGCCTCGAAGTCGCTCAGATCCTTGATGGCGATGGGTACGCCCTCCAAGGGGCGGGCGGTGCCGTCCCGATAGCGCCGAGTTGCCTCATCAGCGGCCTCGCGGGCGGCAGTGAAACGGGTGAGGACGAACGCGTTCAGATCCTCGTTGCCCTTCTCGATGCGGGCGATGCAGTCCTCGATCACCTGAACGGGACTGAGTGTCCCAGCGCGGAAGCACTGAAGGAGCTCGGTCGCGGGGAGGAAGATGCTCTCGCCGACCGGTACAACGCTCGCGGTCTGCCCGTACTCGTGTTGGACTGTCTCCTTGCCGTGGTGCAGGCCGCCGTTCTTATCCGCTCCCGCCGACGCCGATGGCGACGCCGGCATCTGTCCCTCCGTCATGGCAGCGTCACCACCTGTGCAGCATGCACCAGGCCCGCGCCGAAGCCGACCAGGAGGGCATGTCCCCCGGACAACCCGGCATCCATGGACAGCAGACTGTCCATGGCAAGCGGGATCGACGCCGCCGAGGTGTTGCCGGACTCGACGATGTCCTTGGCCACCACAACGTGAGGGGGCAGCTTCAGTGCCCTGGCTGCGACGTCCACGATCCTGGCATTGGCCTGGTGCGGAATGAACGCGGCAAGATCACCGGCATCGATGCCGGCGGCGTTCAGGGCCTGCCGGGAAATCTCCGGCACCTTCAGGGCTGCCCAGCGGAACACCTCCGGTCCGGCCATGCGCAGAACGGGCCAGGGGGCGTGCTGCTCCCGTGTCTCCAGCCAGCTCCGGTTGTGAGCGATCAGGCCGTGCCGGCTGCCGTCGGCTCCCCACACCACGGGGCCGATCCCCGGTGTGCCGGCCGGTCCTACGACGACCGCGCCTGCTCCGTCGCCGAAGATGAAGGCCGTCTGGCGGTCCGTACGATCCACGATGTCGGTCATCTTCTCTGAGCCGATGACCAGGACGTGGCCGACGGAGCCGGATCGCACGAGCGAGTCGGCCAGTGCCAGCGCGTAGCAGAATCCGGCGCAGGCGGCCCCGATGTCGGTGGCTGCCGCGGCGTCCGCGCCGATCAGGTGAGCGACGCGGGGAGCGGCGGCGGGCGCCTGTTCCAGGTGAGACATCGATGCAAGAAGAACCATGCCGATGTCCGTCGGGTCGATTCCCGCCTGGTCCATCGCCTTCGTGGCGGCCGCAGCTGCCATGGTGACGACGGTGTCGCCGTCCGTGGCGAAGCGTCGGCTGACGATGCCGGACCGCTGGCGTATCCACGCGTCGCTCGAATCGATGTGGGTGCTGATCTCGTCGTTGCCCACCAGCCGAGCAGGCCGGTAGGTGCCGATGCCGATGATGCGCGCTGCCGGCGCACCCTCCTGTGTGCGCAACGCGTCCGCCGTCATCGCGACGCCTCCGCGGATCCGGCCGGCGATGCGGCGACGGTGTCCAGGTCGCCGTTCTCGTATCGCTGCCGACATGCTCTTCGCTGCACTTTGCCGCTGGACGTCTTGGAGAGTGTGCCGCGGCGGACGATGAGGACGACGTCTGCCTCCAGGCCGTGATTCTGGCGGATCGCCTCGTGTATTCGCTCGCGCAGCTCCGCCGGGCCGCCAGTGCTCCTCAGCACCCTGCCGTCCGCTTCGACCACCACCACGAGTCGTTCCTCGGCTCCGTCGTCGACGGAGAAGGCTGCGGCACAGTTGGGGTGCAGGCCGGGTGCTGCGGACTCGGCGGACAGCTCGATGTCCTGGGGATAGTAGTTCCGGCCCTTGCGGATCACCATGTCCTTGATGCGCCCGGTGATGTACAGCTCTTCATCACGCAGGAAGCCGAGGTCCCCGGTACGCAGATACGTCCCTTCGTCGGCATCGTCCGGGGCGTGGATCCGGGCACGGAAAGTCTCCTCGCTCAGCTTGGGGCGGCCCAGATATCCCGGGGAGACGCACGGGCCGCTGATCCAGATCTCACCGGTCCGGTCGGGTGGGCAGAGTGCGTGGGTGGCTGGGTCCACGATGCGTACACGTGTTCCGAGGACGGGTATACCGCTGCTGACTACGGCAGTTGCGCCGCTCTCGCACGCTTCGGCCGGCTCGACCCGGCCTTCGCCCAGCGCCCGGGCGGACAGCCACAACGGGGCGGGTACGTGATCCTGCGGACTGCCAGTGGCCTTGAGGGTGTTCTCAGCCAGCCCGTAGCCCGGGGCCATGGCCCGGGGGGCGAAGCCGTACGCTGCGAACTTCTCGGTGAACGAGCGGATGGTCCCCCAGCGGACTGGCTCGGCACCGTTGACGGCGACCCGCCAGCTGGAGAGATCGCCGACGTCAGTCGTCCTGCCCTCCTCGGCGGCGCGCACGCAGAGCTCATAGGCGAAACTGGGGGCCGCGGCGTGGGTGCCCCGGAACCGGGAGATTGCCTCCAGCCAGCGGGCGGGCCTGCGAATGAAGGCGTCCGGGGCCATCAGGTAGGACGGCACTCCCGCCCAGAGGGGGAGAACCACGCCGAACAGCATCCCCATGTCGTGGAAGAGCGGCAGCCAGGAAACCATGGTCCCGTCCGGCTTGCTGGGCCAGAGCTCGTCTGTTTCGACCACGTTGCTCAGGAAGTTGGCGTGGGTGACGATCACGCCCTTGGGGTCTCCCGTGGAGCCCGAGGTGTACTGGAGTAGGGCAGCGCCCTCGGGGCGCAGGGTGGGAATCCTGTACGGGGGACGGCCGGCCCATGGTGATCGAGTCGGTGTCTCGGTGTCGATCAAGGTCAGCCCGGCGAGTTCCGGGGAGTCGCCGAAGCGGTCTTCGAGGTCGCGCTTGATCTCGCCCGTGGTGAGAACAGTGGTCGTGCCGGCATCGTCCGCGATACGGCGCAGCCGCTCGAGCCCCTGACGGCGGCGGGGAACCTGAACGGGGGCGCCGAGCACGCTCGCGTACATACAGCCGATCAGTGTTCGGATGAACTCCAGCCCGGAGGGGAAGAGAAGGACAACGTTCTTCCCGTGCAGGCCGGCCCTCTCGAAAGCAGCAGCCCTCAGCCGTGCCGCGTCGTCGAGTTCTCGGTAGGTGATGGATTCCTCGGGGTCCTCGCCGCTGCGTAGAAAGGTGTAGGCGGTCCGGTCGGGCTGCTGCTCGCTGTGCAGGAGCAATGCCTCTGGCAGGGTTTTGATCCCGGCCATGGTCGAGTTGTGGTCGGTGGGCGTCACAGGTCAGCACTCCCTGGCTCAGTAGAGGATTGAAGAAAGATGGGCGCCGGCCGGTTCGTTGTAGAGCCCGGTGCTCATCAGATTCATGAGCTGATTGACCTTGAGACCGTGTCGCAGACACCACTGGAGCAGGGCGCTGTTGCGGGCGGGGACAAGGATGCCCGGGCCGCCGAACGCCGGGGCCGCCATAATGAGGGCTCTGATGTCTTCCGTGCTCTCACCAACCGCGTGACCGAAGAACGAAAGGTCCGTGGCGTAACCCGTGATCCGCCCATCGTGTTCGGTGACGCGGGCCGTGCCCGCCTTGAGAGCATCGAGGACCTCGCCGGCCCGGTGTATCCCGTGCACCTTCCGGCACACCTCATTGCACGCGTCCAGGTCCGCTTCCGTCGCGCACCGTACGCCGTACCCCGGCACGGTCCCACCGATCGGCGGCCCCTGCAGGCAGACCAGAGCCTCACGGAATTCGAAGCCGAGATGGCCCGCGTAGATACCGAAGGTCCGTGCGTGGTAGGCGTTCTGCACCAGTCGCACGCCCGGCCCGTTGTGCTCGGCCGCCCGTTCCATGACGCCCTGTATGAGCGCGCGTCCAACGCCGCCCGCCTGGACGGCAGGGTCCACGCTGAGTGGCCCGGGGGCGACGATGGGGGATCGCTCGTCGAGGAAGTTGCTGCCGACGATCCGGCCGTCGAGCTCGGCGACAACACTGTGGATGCCCGGATGGTTCAGCAGTATCTCGAACGCCCCGGTGGCGGCTTCTTGGCTGGGAATGTCGGGGGGAAAGCCATGCTCGCGGGCGATCCTCGAGAATGCTTCAAAACATATCCTGGCGCACTCCGCAACATCGCCGGCGGTCCCAGGGCGCAGGACGGGATTCATATTGTCTCTCCTATTGGGTCGGATGCGGTGCATGAAGCCGACCGCTTCTCGGGGCGGAAGAGCCCCATTGGATCGATGACGGACTGAGCCAGGTCGCGGAAAGCTGAGTGAAGGAATGTGCTGGCCAGCCGGATTCACTTCGGGCCGTACACGCATGGGGCGTCAGCGAGCGGGAGATCAGACCCGAGGGGGGATTGTGCCCCGGCTCCGGTGCAGCTCGGCGACCTGGAAGGCCAGGTCGAGGGACTGCTGGCGGTTGAGCCGCGGGTCGCAGGCGGACTCGTAGCGCTGGTCGAGGTCGCAGAGCCGCACTGCGGAGCCGCCGCCGACGCACTCGGTGACGTCGTCGCCGGTGAGTTCGATGTGGATGCCGCCGGGGTGGCCGCCGAGCCCGAGGTGGACCTCGAAGAAGCCGCGGACCTCGTCGAGGATGTCGTCGAAGCGGCGGGTCTTGTGGCCGCTGGGCGCCTCGAAGGTGTTGCCGTGCATCGGGTCGCAGATCCAGGCGGGCTGTCGGCCCTCGGCGGCGACCTTGGTCACCAGGTCGGGCAGGACGGCGCGGATGTTTTTCGCACCCATGCGGGTGATGAGGGTGATCCGGCCGGGTTCGCCCTCCGGGTCCAGCTTGTCGAGCAGGGCGAGGGCTTCGTCGGGTGTGGCGGTCGGGCCGAGCTTGACGCCGATGGGGTTGCGGATCCGGGAGGCGAACTCGACGTGGGCGCCGTCGAGCTGGCGGGTTCGCTCACCGATCCAGATCATGTGCCCGGAGACGTCGTAGGGCAGCCCGGTACGGGCGTCGGTGCGGGTAAGGGCGGCCTCATAGTCCAGCAGCAGAGCCTCGTGGCTGGCGAAGATCTCGGCGGAGTGGAACTCTGCCGGGTCGGCGCCGCAGGCGGCCAGGAAGCTCAGCGCGTCGTCGATGCCCTGGGCGAGCTTCTCGTAGCGCTCGCCGAACGGCGAACCGGCGACGAAGTCCCGGTTCCACTCGTGCACCTGGCGCAGGTCGGCGTACCCCCCGGAGGTGAAGGCGCGGATCAAGTTCAGGGTGGCAGCGGAGGAGTGGTACATCCGCTTGAGCCGCTCCGGGTCGGCGATGCGGGCTTCAGGGGTGAAGGCGGCCCCGTTGACGGCGTCGCCCCGGTAGACAGGCAGTTCGGCTCCGCCGCGGACCTCGGTTGACGTGGAGCGGGGCTTGGCATACTGGCCCGCGATGCGCCCGATCTTCACTACGGGCACAGAGCCGGCATAGGTCAGGACGGCTGCCATCTGGAGCAGGGTGCGGACCTTGGCGCGGACCTGGTCGGCGGTGACGGTGTCGAAGGTCTCGGCGCAGTCGCCGCCCTGGAGAACGAATGCCTCGCCGCGGGCGACGGCAGCGATCCGCTCGCGAAGCCGGTCGCATTCACCGGCGAAGACCAGGGGCGGGTAGGAGGAGAGTTCGGCTACCGCAACGGCGAGCGCCTGCGAGGCGGGCCAGTCGGGTTGCTGGGCCGCGGGCCGCAATCGCCAGGAGTCGTCTGCCGTGACGTGTTGGGCGGGGGACATGTGTGCTGTCTCCATCAGTTGCGGTCGGAAGAGGGCTCGAATACGGGGCCCTCGGCGGAACTCCTGCGGCTTGCCCGGGATCCGGGGGCTTCCCCGGGACCGGCTGCGGGGTGCCGGTCGGGCTGGTCAGCGTGCCCCGTAGGGGTTGTCGATCACCACGCGCCAGGTCCCGTCGGGCTGCCTGCGGAACAGTTCCGCCGCGTGTCCTTCCGTCCGGGTGACGGTGCCGTCGGCGGCTGCCACGTCGAGTTGCCAGTGGGTGCTGCTCTGGGCGACGCTCCCGTTGACGACGACCGTGACGGCGAGGGTGCGCACGGCAGGCCTCATGGCCAGCATCCCGGCGAAGAACGCCCGGAGTTCGTCGGTGCCGCGGTGCGTTCGACCGGCCTCGTCAACCATGACGGCGTCGGGCTCGTACAGGGCGAGCAGCCCGTCGAGGTCGCCGGAATTGCATCGCTCGTTGAAGACGTGGCTGATCACCAGCGGATCGGTGATCGGCGCCGCAGCCGGTACGCCCGGCCCGGTCGCGGAGTGGAGAGGGGTGGTCACTGGCTCTTCCTTCCTTGCACGGGGGGCCGAGGGCCGGGGAAGGCGCCGTCCACGGCGTCGAGGATCCGCTCCCGGCCGCGGCCGTCGACGGTCTGCCAGGCACGCTCGGCCAGTTGCGCCCGCCGGCCGGGGTCGGCGAGCAGGGCCCGTACCCGCTGTGCCATGGCCGCCGGACGGGCGAGCACCTCGTCGAGGACGCCGAGGCCTTCTGCGCATCCGTGGGAAACCGCTCCCCGGTAGACGGGCGCCTGGTTGTCGACGGCCTGGATCAGCGCTGCAGCCACTCCCAAGCAGCACAGCTCGATCGTGGTGGTCCCGGCCGCGCTGACCACCAGGTCCATCCCTGCCATCGCCACCGGCAGGGCGGGCGTGGGCGCGATGACGTCCACCCGCTGCCCCGGGCCTGCCGCCAAGGCCCGTACGCCCGCCGCGTCCATGGTCACCACGGACAGGTGAATCTCCGGGATCTGTGCCAGCAGGGCCCGGGTCAGAGCCAGCGTGGCACCGAGGGCGTCGGTGCCGCCGAGGACCAGCAGCACCTTGGGCACCGGAGCCGGTGTTGCCGCCCAGCGGAGCGCACGCCGGGAAGGGTGGGCAGGGCGTAGCACCCTGACGTCGTCGCGGACGACGGCAAAGGACGGACCTCGGAGCAGCACCGCCCCGTCTGCGGACGGCGGGGCGGTGCGGTCCGCGCCGATGTTCTGGTCGTACAGCACATCGGCGCGCGCGTGCCGCACCTCCCCGTCGTAGGCTGCCAGGACCGGAGCGACTTCGGCCGCCGCGTGATAGTGCTCCTCCGGCAGGTGGTAGGCGTCGATGACCACGGCCTCGGGCGCCAGTTCCCTCAGACGGCGGCCGAAGTCCGCAGGGGCGTGCGGGGCGCCGGTGAGGGTGAGCGGCGACATGGCCAGGATCTTCGTCAGCCACGGCACCTCGCAGGCGCCCAGCAGGACGGGGCTCATTCCGCGTGCCGCTGCTTCTTCGGCCAGCGCGAGGCAGCGCACGACGTGCCCCGTGCCCATCCGGGCTGTGGCGTCGGCGCGCAGCGCCAGTACTCGCCCGGCTGTCATGTCAGGTCCTCCGGGACCGGCTCTGCGTGGATCTGCCGCCAGTGATCGCTGATCATGGGTTCCAGACTCGTGTGCTGCGGTGTCCAGCCCAGCTGTTCCCTTGCCGCCGAGGCGTCTGCGACGGAGTACGACACCTCGTTGGGGTGGCCCGGGAGGTGGTCGACTGCGATGGTGCGTCCGGTGACCTTCTGTGCGGTGCCGATGACCTCACGCACGCTGGCCGGGACGGCGCCGATGTTGTAAGTCTGCGCCGTCCCTTCGGACGCGGCGCCCAGTGCCAGCCGGACAGCGTCGACCACGTCGGACACGTGGACGAAGTCCCTGATGGCGCTGCCGTCTCCGTGGATCCGGAGCGTCCGCCCGTGCGCTGCGCATTCCAGCACCTGGGCGATCAGCGAATCGCGGTCAGGACCTCTGCCTGAGGGGGCGAGCCCGGCCGCATTGAACAGCCGGAGGGTGACGGCACCGACGGCTCCTGTCCGGGCGTAGCTCTCGACCGCGTGCTCGGCGGCGAGCTTGGTGCGGCCGTACACCCCCGTGGGAAGGACCGCGTCGGTCTCACGCAGCGGCTGCCCCCGCCCGGCGCCGTAGACGGCGGCGCTGGACAAAGACACCATGCGGATGGGGCGGCCGGTGCGCCTGTACTCCGCGGCCATCGCGTCCAGCAAATTGACGGTGCCTAGGACATTGGTCCGGTAGTAGTGGCCCACGGCGTGGGGCGACCGCACCCGCATCAGTGCCGCCAAGTGACACACCGCCTCAGTTCCGGAGAGCACGCGGCCGATCGCTTCGGAATCGGCCAGGTCCGCGGTACAGGCCAGGACACCGGCCGGCCAGTCGGCCCGGCCGGTCCTGGACAGTGCCACCACGTCCATCCCGGCGGCCGCCAGGTCGGCGACGACGCCGAGCCCCAGGTACCCGGTTGCACCGGTCACCACAATGCGCACGACGGCCGTCACACACCCGCACTCGCGAGCTCGCGAGCGATGAGGCCGAGCCACAGCACATACTCGAGCGACATGTCCAGGTCGTACCAGAGCAGGTCGGTCGTCTCGTCCCAGTCGGCCAGGCCGGCCCACTTCTGCCGTGTCCACACGCCCTGGGCGTCCTGGTTGCTCACGATCAGATCGGCGACCCGGAGGGCGAGTTCGGCGAAGCGCCGCTCGCCCGTCACCCGGTACAGCATCGCGGCGCTCAGTCCCACCTTGCCGCACGAGGGGGCAGTCAGCGCATCCGGGTTGCACGACTGGGCCATGCAGTCGATGTAGTCCCTCGCCAGCTTCAGATGCCGGTCGTCGCCGGTCTTCTCGTGGAGCGCGGTGAGGAACACGGCCGGGGCGCCCAGGAACCACCAGTCCTGCCCCGGACTCCGCACCTCCAGGCGGTGAGCGCCGTCGGCGGTCAGCAACTCGCCCTCGGCGGTCATCGACGTGTGGAAGACCGTGGCACGGTCGGGCTGACGCTCCCATACGGCGGTCAGGAATGCGGCTGCGGCCAGGGCCACTTCATGCTTTCCGTGGTACAGCGCGGCGAGCCCGCTGATGCTGGTCGAGACGGTGTCGCAGCGCCCGTCGCCGGAGCGCGGTCCCGTCGAGCGGAATCCGCCGTGCACGGGGTTCTGCATCGAGGCGATGAAGGACATGAGCCGGCCTGACAGGTCGAACTGGCCGAGCAGGTGGGTTCCGATGGCCAGGTAGCCGTTGGCGTACAGGTAGTGGATGTCGAGGAAGTAGGGCTCCTCGCGCGGTGCCGGGACGTCCCCGTCGGTGACGAGACGCGACCGTACATGGGCGGCCAGACGCGCCGCTTCCACAGCTTTTCCGGCGCACTGAAGCGCCCATATGCCCTTGTAGCTGGACTCGATCACGTCGCGCGACGATGCCAGAGCACCGTCCGGACGCTGGAGCCGGGCGAGCCGCGCGCCTCCGCGCGCCGCAGCCGCCTCATAGGTCTTGATGCGCTGTTCGATGAGCTGTTCCATCTCGGTGTCTCCATGAGTCATGTGAAAGCGACGCATTGGCCCGTCGCGGCGATGCACGCAGTGATGTCCCGACCCGGCCGGTGCGCGCGTCAGGCAATGAGCCGCTGGATCTCCTCCACCGACAGCCATTGCTCGTTGGTGTCGGACCGGTAGCAGAATCCGTCCGGAAGACGGCCGGCCCCCGTCAGGTCCTCGTCGCGGACGCCGCACTGCGGCAGCATGACGTACCGCTCGCCACGCTGGAACGTCCGGACGGCGTCGACGGTCGAGATCATCTCCTCGTGCAGCTTCTCGCCCGGCCGCAGACCGACCTCGTGCGTGGGCGCGCCCGGCGCGACGGCTTCCACCAGGTCCACCACGCGCATGCTCGGGATGCGCGGGACGAAGAGCTCAGACCCCTGCATGAGGGCGAACGAGTCGACGATGAAGTCCACTGCCTGGTCCAGCGTGATCCAGAACCTGGTCATGCGTTTGTCGGTTATCGGCAGGGACTGGCCCTCGGCCGCCAGGCGGCGGAAGAACGGGACCACCGAGCCGCGGCTGCCCAGGACATTGCCGTAGCGGACCACGCAGAACGCGGTCCCCTGGTTGTGCGGGTCCAGGTTGGCGGAGGTGAACAGCTTGTCCGCGCAGAGCTTGCTGGCACCGTAGAGATTGACCGGGCTCGAGGCCTTGTCCGTGGACAAAGCCACCACCTTGCGCACTCCGGCGGCGACGGCCGCGTCGATCACGTTCTGCGAACCGATCACATTGGTGCGTACGTATTCGAATGCATTCATCTCTGCCGTGTCTACCTGCTTGAGTGCTGCGGCGTGCACCACGAAGTCGACACCGTGCATGGTCTGGCACAGTCGTTCGCGGTCCCGGATGTCGCCGATCACCCAGCGAAGGCGCGGGTCGTGACCGAAGTGCTGCCGCAGTTCGAACTGCTTGAGCTCGTCACGGGAGTAGACGATGACGGAACGCGGCCCGAGTTCGTTCAGGGCGCGCTCGATGAACCTTCTCCCCAGGGAACCTGTCGCTCCGGTGATCAGGATGACGCTGTCGGTGAATTCACTCGCTGACACACTTACCTCGGTTTGGATTTCCGTGAGCACGCGGAAGCGTGACACGTGGCTGGGACGGCGGAACGCAGGAAGAAGCACTACTGATGGTTGTCGGCGGAGTTACCGGATGACCGCCTTGGTCCGCATCAGGAATTCACCCAGGTATCCATCGTGCGGGACTCCGGGCCGTGTCCAGGTCGTCGGGTTGTCCCCGAGGTACAGGTTGGTGACGGTCGGTTCCCCCAGCAGGCTCTCGATCAGGCCCCGATCCTCGGTCATTGCGGTCACGACCAGGGACTGCTTCAGCGGCGTGATCCCGTCCTGCCGTGTCCACGGGCCCACCCATACGCAGGGAAAGGGCAGCTCGACATCGAGCTGAGGCGCGCTCGACGAGGACACTTCGTGCACGGCGGGACGCAGAACGGCACCGCCTGCGGACAGTTCGTCGACGATGGAGTCCCCGCCGAGCCACGGCCGGGTTCCTTCGGCGACCGTGTGCAGGTGCTGGTCGACCCTTTCGGCCTGTTCGCGAGGCTGCACGGTCAGAACGGCCGACGGGTCGTCGGCAGGCAGGCTCGGTATCCGGGACAGCCGGGCCGCCAGGGCTGCTGCAAGCGGCGCGGGGTCGCCCTCGACGAGGACCGCGGTGGTGCAGATGCAGGCCGTACCGCCGAGGTGACTCACCGCGTCCGCTATCAGGTCGACCTTGTCGCGCCAGTCGACGTCCTTGGTGACCAGGATTTTGGACCGCCCGGGGCCCTGCGGGAGCACCCGCGGACTGCCGGAGTATTTGTCGGCCACGTCCTGGCCGCCGTAGACCATGGCGTAGTCCGCCTCGGCGATGAGCACATCCGCCGTCTGATGGTCGGTGGGCAGCAGTGCCACGACGTCGTCGCCGAAGCCCGCTTCGCGCAGGGCCGAGACCAGGCGGAACGCGGTGAACGGCTCACGGTTCGAGGGCCGTACGGCGACCTTGTAACCCAACGCCAGGGCCTCTGGCCACAATCCGTGTACCGCGGGGGTGTTGCCGGAGGCGAGAACGGCGAACACATCGCCCTTGCGGGTCCACACCGCCGAGCCGCTCTGCGTCCTTGCGTCGTCCCAATCGGCGACGGCCCCCACCGGCATGGCGAGCCCGGCAGTACGCCGCAGGGCGCGCAGCGTGCCGGCGACACCCGCGGCCGATTCCCGGACGACGCGGAGCGGTACCCCCGAGGTACGCGACACCATGCGGGCGTACTGGTCCGCATCCATGCCGCCGACCGTGCCTTGCAGATAGACCTCGGCAGCCTTCTCCAGCATGGCGAAACGGTCGCTCGCCCGTGGGGAGACCGCTTCGCGCAGGGCCGTCATCGTGCGCCGTACATACAGTGGGGACACCAGGCTGATCTCGCCGGCCTTCTCGCCCGACACACGTGTGATGTTCATGCGCCGCCGGGTGCGGTAGATGCCATCCGCGCCGAGCGCGTCGACATGGACCGGTTCCGGCATCAGTACACGCCTTCGATCACCGCGACGCCCCCGAATGCGGCCACCGGGCCGACGGCGGCCACCGACGATCCGATCACGCCCTTCGGCGGCTCGATGCGTGTCGCCATGTCGCGCTCAAGGTTGTTCGGCAGCAACGCGTACTTCGTGACATGACTCATCACGACCTGACCGCGTTCCCCGAACCCGACCTCTTCGCCCGTCTCCGGATCGACGACGCGGAAGAAGATGTACGGCGAGAAGGGATCGCAGATGGGATTCCCGTCGAATTCCTCGCCGCGGCGCTCCTTCGTGCCGCCGAGGATGGTTGTGCTCCCGTAGATTCCGAGCAGCGGAACACCGGGGAAGACCTTCGTGCGCAGCAGTTCCCTCGTGTCGGCGTCCATCTGAGCGCCGGACCAGACGATGGCCCGCACCGAAGCGTTGATCAAGTCCACCAGGTCGGTGCGGCGTGCGAAGCGCTCCAGCAGGGCAGGGGTGGTGGCCAGCACGCCGACGTCCTGGGTTCGCAGGATGTGCGCCGCCTGATCGACGATGTGCTCGGCATAGGCATCCGCGTCCTCCGCCCGCCCCTGGGAAACGAGAATCTTCACCCATCGGGGATCCAGATCCACGGTGAACTTCACACCACCGCACCGGCGTGCCCAACGGGTCGTCACCTCCCCGAACATGTGGGGCCCGGACGGCACCACGGCCAGCGTGTTCAGCGGCCGCCCCGCCGCCGCGACGATCCCGTCCAGCCGGTCGTCCCAGGCCAGGTGCGTATCGAGCCACTCGTCGAACATGACGAACCGCTTGGGTGCGCCCGTGGTGCCGCTGCTCTCATAGATTCCGGCGATCTTCGGACGCGGCCCCAGGCCGCGCGGAATCAGGTCTTCGACCGGGGTGCTGCGGAACTCCTCGATGACATTGGGAAATCTCGCCAGATCGGCGACGCCGCCCACTTCGGTGAGGGGGTCGAATTCGAGCCCGGCCGCCCGGCGCAGCCAGAATGGGGAACCGGTCTCAGGACGGAAATGCCACTGCATGAGCTTACGTACATAAGCATCAGGATCGATCCCGGACGTGTCCGTCGTCAGGTCGAGTATAGAGAATGACATGGATCCCTAAGTGAATAGCTTCTGCGCAAACAAGGAACGCGGGTCGCCCGGATAGGGAGCAGCCCCCGTCGACGAACGTATCAGGAATGAAACAGGCACCCATCGGCCAAAAGTTGACGCACTTTGGCCTGAACGCGGGTCAGGTCGGCCAGCGATTCCTCGGGGTGGGCCCGGTATGTACGCGGGGCGGCGGAAGGCGGCTGGACGGTAGTCGGGGACCGGGTCGGCATGGTGACAGTCGAAGGCCCCCGCCTCGCGGCGGGGGCCTTCGACCTTCTGGTGGTGAGCAGTCCCCCTGCCCGGTGCGGCAGGGGGACGTGGCCTCGGCGGTGCGGGTCAGTGCAGTGCGCCGACCTCGGTCGCCGAGAGCGTTCGGGGATAGACGTGGACGTCGGCGACCGAACCGGGGAACGCCAGGTATGGGGTGGTGGCGGAGGCGCTGTTGACGCAGCCGCCGACCGTCAGGGGCAGTGAGGAGTCGTACTGGGGGCTGAGGTTGGTGGCGGTCCCCATCAGGGTGCCGTTCTGGTAGAGGGCCATGTTGCCGGTGGTGGAGCTTCCGGCGACCGGTGCGCGGAAAGCGGCGACGAGGTGGGTCCAGGTGCCGATCGGCGCGGTGTTGCTGTCTCCTTCCGCGGTGGGGAAGTCGGCGTTCTCGTCGTTGGTGGTGGACGTTTGGAACATCCAGGCGCTGCTGGCCTTGTCGTAGGAGAGGTAGAAGGACTGGTGCTGGGTGGTGCCCTGGCAGACGGCGGTGGTGCCGAGTGCTGAATTGATCTTCACCCAGGCCGAGACGGTGTAGTCACCGAGTGTGTTCACCGCGCTCTGCTTGCTCTTGAGGAGGCCGGTGCTGCCGTCGAAGGCGACGCTGCCGGACATCCCGCTCGGCCCGTCGCTGCCGAAGGTGGCGCTGCCGGACGGGATGAGCGGGTTGAGGGAGGTGGTGTCGGTGCCGTCGGTGGAGAGCTTCCACTCGTCCTCGGGCATGCCCTTGTCCCAGCCGGCCGGGACGATCACGCTGTTCGCGTCGGCGTCGCTCGCCGCCATCGCGTACGGGTAGGTCTTCACGTCGGCGATGGAGCCGGGGAAGGCGTTGTACGGCGTGGTCGCGGCGGGGTCGTTGACGCAGCCGCCGATGGTCAGGGGCATGGAGGAGTCGTACTGCGGGGTGAGGTTGGCGGCCGTCCCCATCAGGGTGCCGTTCTGGTAGATCGACATCACACCGGTGCTGCTGTCTCCGTCGACCGGAGCGGTGTAGGTGACCAGGAGGTGGGTCCAGGTGCCCAGGGCCCCTGTGCCGGAGTCTCCTTCCGCGGTGGGGAAATCGGAGGCGGCGTCGTTGGTGGTGGTGGTCTGGAACATCCAGCCGTGGTTGCCCCGGTCGTAGCCGAGGTAGAACGCCTGGTGCTGGCTGGTCCCCTCGCAGACGGCCGTGGCGGGGGCGGCGTCCGAGTTGAGCTTCACCCACGCGGAGACCGAGTAGTCGGCGAGGGTGTTGACCGCGGTGTGGTCGCTCTCCAGGAAGCCGGTGCTGCCGTCGAAGGAGGTGGCGCTCGCCGGTGCGTTGACCGCGTCTGCTCCGGTCGCGCCGAAGGTCGCTCCGCCGACCGTGGTGAGCGGGTTGTCGCCCCGCTGGTCGGTGCCGTCGGCGGACAGCTCCCACTCGTCGTCGGGAGTGTCGCCACCGGTGGCGAGCGGGACGATCAGGTTCGGCGCGATGCTGACGACCTGGGTGTTGGTGTCGCCGAGGTACCGGGCGGCGAGGTCGGCGTAGTACGCGTTGGACGGGTTGCCGCCCGAGAGGTCGGCCGCCTTCACCGTCGACGAGGTGGCCGTGCCGTCTGTCGAGACCGCTGCCGCGAAGTCGATGGTCTGGGAGGACAAGTTGCTGAGCAGGTAGTTGTTGACCAGCTCGCGAGCGGACTCCTGTGTCGCGGTGCCCGGGTGGGCCGCGGTGAACGGCGGGATGGTGCCGAGGTAGACGGTGAGGTTGGAGTTCTGCGTCACGGGCTGCCCGTTGACATAGGTCTGTGAGTCGTCGGTGTAGTACGAGTTCAACTCGGAGTTGAGCGCGGCGAGTCCGTCCTCGACGTTCGTGGCGCAGGTGTCGGCGTCACTCGTGCAGTTGAGCAGGTCGGCGGCGCCGCTGGAGACCAGGACGGTGCGCACGTTGCCCTGGGCCAATACATTGCGGTCGAGCGGGTTCAGTGCGTTGGCCGGGTTGGGGCTGTAAGTGCCCTGCGGAAGCGCGTTGTTGCTGAGACTGGTGCTGTTGGTTCCGGCGTTGAGTACGCCGTAGTCCACGTTTCCGTCGCCGTTGGAGTCGCTCGCGAGGGCGCCGGTGATGGCGTCGCTGAGGTGGTGCTGTCCGTCGCCGCTCGCGGTGTCGCCGTTGACGCTCTGGTCGCCGTAGAGGACCAGGGAGCCGGTCGGGGCGGAGGCGGGTGTGGTGACGTCGATGCCGGCCAGGTAGGGCAGACCGGTGTATGTCGTCTGTGTGTACTTGCCCGGTGTGGTGTCACCGGTGCGGTTGGCCGCGTCGCTGACCCATAGGGGCGTCTGAGCCGTGGCGTGGCCCGGCATGGCGGACACCGAGCCGTGTACCTGCAGACTGACCAGGACGGTCGCCTGCTGGGCGACGGCCAGCGTCACCGGGTCGCTGGTGATGTCACCACCGGCGGGGATGGTGACGGAGGCGGCAGTGCCGAAGGTCAGCGGCACCGGTGCGGCAGCCGCGGTGGCCCCGCCCGCGGTGCCGTCCTGCAGGGCGACGGAAGCGGCGTCGAACGTCACTGGGCTGGTGCCCAGGGCGTTGGACAGGTGCACCCGGACGCCGTTGCCGTCGTCGGTGCCGATGCTGATGTGCGCCGGGATGCGCAGTGTCTGTCCGTTGACGGTGGCGGTGCTGCCGCCGGACTGCTGCACCTTGGCGGTGTCCTGCACGGACGACCAGGTGCCGACCCAGTGCTGGGCGCTCGATCCGCTGCCGGTGAGGGCCAGCGGCCGCACGCCCATCCCGAGGATGTGCAGGGAGGGCTGGCCGGCCTGGACGCCGTTGGTGAACAGGGGGAGCGAGATGCTGCTGATGACCGAGCCGGGGCAGGCGAGCGGGACGCTGACGGCGTAGATCTTCGGGCCGGAGCCCGGGCTGGTCTGGGTGTTGTCCTTGTGGTTCTCGTGGACGAGGCTCAGCGCGGCGGCGGAGGCGGGGCCGGAGACCCAGTCGGGCACGGTGTCCAGCTGGTAGGACTGGTCGGCCGTGTCACCGTTGGCGTCGAGGCAGTTGTTCTTGGCGTAGGTGATGCTGCCGGAGGCACCCTTGGCGGCGCCGCCGGTGGCGAAGGCGAGGAAGACCACGGCATCGCCGGTGGTGACCACGCCGCTGCCCGGCACGGTGACGGTCTGTCCGGAGGCCAGCATGTTGTCGTAGGTGCCGGTGCCGAACTTCGGCAGCGTGATGGTGGCGCCGTCAACAGTGACGGTCTTGCCGCTCTGCCAGCCCGATGTGCCGGTCAGGTCGGCGGAGTTGATGCTGTTGCCGGAGCCATCGGCGTCGGCGGGACTGGTCGTGGTGGTGAACGTGCTGGTGGCGGTGTTGTTCAGGCAGCTGCTGGTCGCGTTGATCGCACAGGACAGCGCCGGTGCGAGCCGCAGCACGTCGATGCCTGCCTGGTAGCCGGCCGACGCGGGGTTCTTGCCGGTCACGGTGAGCGTCAGGGTGTGCACACCCTGCTTGAGGGAGAGCAGCTGACCGCTTGAGTCCTTGGGGATGCCCAGGTTGACGAACTGGGTGGTGACGTAGGAGTTGTAGGCGTCGAAGCCGCCGGTCAGGGTGGACTCGGTGGGCTTGCCCGCGTCCAGTACCAGACGGTAGATGCCGTAGTCCTTGGCCTTGGTCAGGTTGGCACCGAAGCTCCAGGGGCCGTCCTTGGGGATGTCGAAGCTGAACGTGGCGCTGTCGCCGGAGACGGCCTTGGAGGTGCTGCTCTTGTTCGCGAGCATGGCCTGGTAGCCGTCGGCGAACTCGTAGCCGCTGCCCGCGGCCTGGCTGATCAGCTGGCCGCCGCCACTGGTGGTCGTCGCCTTGGGCACGGTGGTCGTCGTGCTGTCGGTGTTGGTCGCCGTCCAGCCGCTGATCATCTTGTCGCCGTAGGCGTAGGTGGGGGTGCTGGTGCCGGCGTAGAAGGCGTAGGCCGTCTGCGAGAGGGAGGTCGACCCGGCCTGGTCCACGGCCTTGGCGTACAGGGTGTGGGGTCCCGCCGTGCCGGGGGCGAAGGCCGGGGAGGCGCTGCCGTTGATCACCGAGGTTCCGGTACCGGCACTGTTGTCGGAGGTCACGTAGTACGTATGGCCCGGCGTGATCTTTGTGGTCGACGTCATGTGCGTGATGTTGCTGCTGGTGTAGACCGTGTTGCCGAGCGTGGCGTCCAGCGAGAAGAGATAGCCGGTGATGTTGTTGGTGTGGTTGTTGCTCAGGGTGAAGGTGCCCGTGCTGCCGAACGCGGCGCCGATCTGCTTGGCGGGGAACTGATCGGAGGTCACCGTCGGCGCGGGCGGGGCCGTGGTGTCCACGGTGAACGTCTGCGTCTTGGTCCAGATGCCAGTGCCGGTGCCGGCCCAGTAACCGGCCGCGTTCTGCGCGGTGGCCTTCCAGGTGTAGGTGCCGTCGGCCAGGGTCGGCGTGGTCCAGTCACTGCCGTTGGTGTTGTACCGGGCTCGTTTCTTCGAGTCTGTGCCGGGTCCGTAGCCCGAACCCACCAGGGTGCCACTGGAGTTGTAGACGTCGTACTGGATGCGTACCAGTTCGCTGCCGCCGGCCAGGTCGGGGTCGACGGCACGTGCGGACAGGGTGGGGGTGTGGGTCGTGGTCATCGTCCTGCCCATGCTCACCGCGGACGGCTTGATGGCCGGGGTGCCGGTGCCGTTCTTGAGCTTGGGCCGGTAGCTGTAGGTGACCGACATGGTGGCGCCGCCGCCGTAGGCGAGCTGCTTCCACTGCGTGGCGTCGTTCATGTCGGGCGACTGGACCATCAGCGTCATGCTCTTCCAGCCGTCGGCCGCCGCGCTCTGGGCCCGGGGGGTCACGTCGAACTCCAGTGACGGCGGGCTGACCCAGGAGTGGGCGCCGTCGGTGACCGGGCAGGTACCGGCCTCGTGGCTCTTGGGGTTGGTGCCCAACGCGCCGGTGCGCCCGCCGGGCTCGTGGCCCCAGTACAGAGAGGAGGAACTCCAGCCGGCGGGACGGTCGGTGCCGTAGACGGCGGCCGGGGTGTCCGAGCAGGAGGCGGCGGAGAGCTGCTTCACATACAGCGAGGCGTGCGTGACCACGGCGCCCTTGATGCCGCTCGTGTTCATCTGGTAGTAGGTGCGGGCCCGTTCGCCGTTGCCGGGACTGGAGTTGTCCCACCCTTCGCGGGCGTTGGTCGCCCCCGAGGTGGACGTCGAGTTGTAGACGTTCCACCCGTTGTCGGAGATCCGCGCCCAGTCCAGCTGGGACGGCCTGCCACTCCATTCAGGGTCCACATACACCGGGTAGGCGGTGCTCTTGGCGGTGAGCAACGTCTGGTCCAGGTCCAGCAGCTGCCTGCCGTGACGGAGGCTCACCCGGACCCGGGCGCGGTGACTGCCGACCTCGGCGGCCGCCTTCTGCTCGGCACGGGCCAAGGAGGCGGTCGCTGTATGGGCGAAGGGCGTGCCGGAGGACTTCTTGCCGGCGCTGTCCCACATCAGTGCGGTGTCACTGTGGAACACCGTCTCGCCGGTGCGCTCGTCGGTGGCCTGGGCCCCTCCGTCACGCGTGGGAGTCACCTCGACATGGGACGAGGCCGTGTTCAGCGCCAGGCTCCGCAGATGCGGATCGGCCGCTGCCTTGCGGGACTTGACCACGAGGATCGAGGAGTAGCCGGAGGCGTTTGCAGTCAGTTGCAGGTCCACCTGCGGCAGCACATCCGGGTAGGTGGCCGTGTCCCCCGAGATCACCGGCTCGGGCAGCCTGTCCGGCCAGGAGAAGCCCAGCCGGTCACTGCCGTTGCGCAGCGTGACCAGCGCGCCCGAACCGCCGCCGGAGAAGGCCACGTCGGTGACCGCGGCCTTGGGCGCCCAGGTTCCGTCGGCCCGGCGCACCAGCGTGGTGTCGATTGGCACCCACTTCCCGTGCTGCCGTGTGCGCTGCGGCATCGAGGAGTCGGTGCGGGTGAAGGTGCCGTCGGGGTTGGCCACCACCAGCGTTCCGGTGTCGGTGAGTTGGTCGACCGTCACCGGCTTGCCGGTGGCCTTTGCCCGCGCGGACGCCGTCTCCGTGGCGTTGAGATGCCGGGTGGCGGATGGAGAGCCTCCGGCGGTCGGCGCGGTCCGGCGTGGGGCGTCGGGCGTGGCGTGCGCGGGTGCCGCTGCGGCCAGCGAAGTCGCGGTCAGGGCTGTGACGACGGCGGCGGCGACCGGTCTCGACAGTCGGCGTCTGGATATGGGAATGGGTCTGCGATGGACGTACATGACTGCTGGGGTCCTCCGGCTTGTAGGCGGTTCCCCCCGTGGGCCCCGCGCCGGAGTGCATTCTGTGGGGCCGGTGTGAGCCGGGTCCATCGTCGATTGATCGCCGGGCGCTCATTCGAGGTCCGTTTTTGACGTATGAAGATGAAATTGAGTTCAGTGCTAGGTGAGTTCTTTGCATTTTGTGTGTGCATACTTTGCATGCTGTGTCGATCCCAAGCCCTGGCGTGACGATCCTGTGGAGGGCCTGGTCGACCGTCTCTCCTTTGACGTGCGCTCAATCAGCCGCCGACGAAGGCAACTTGAGCGTGCATGGAAACACCCGGGGGCAACTTCCGCGTGCCCCGGGGACGGGGACGGGGGAGGGCTCATCGTGATGCGAACGACCAGGCTGGGGAGACGGACGCGGCGGGGTGCCGGATGGCTCCGTCGCCTCAGCCTCACGACCACAGGTGTCCTCGTGGTGAGCATGCTCGTCCCTGCCACGGACGCGATGGCTTCGTCTGCTGCGCACCGGCACGTCGGCGCTCCCGCGGTGGCCGGAGACAAGGGGATTCCCTTCATGCACGCGAAGCCGAAGACGGCAAAGGCGTCGAAGGGGTTCACCCGGTTCGATCCCGCGGGGTACGCCTCGCTGCCGGGAGCGGACAGCTCCACGGTGTCGCTGACCGCTCCGGCCACCGGTGTGCACGGTGTGCTCTTCACCCTCCGAGTCGGTGGGACTGCTGCGAGTGGTGATGGTGTACGAGCGGCCCTTGGCGCACAAAGTGGTCTGCCACGCCCGGTGCATCAGTGTGGGGAGGAGCGTCTTCCCGGGCGACTCGGTTCTTCCGGAGGACGGCGCTGCGGACGACCGTGCGTCCCCGGCCCGGGTGCTCCGGATCTATCGAGAGCCCATGGGGGAGTTCACCGAACTGACCCCTGGATGGAGTGCCGTCGTCGAACTCGAGGGTCTGGAGGGCACGGACCTGTCCTGGGTGCAGCCCATGGCGGGTCTCCGAGTGGTTCCGCCGACGGCCGGCACGGAGCAGGGACAGGCCGGCTGAGCAGCCCCCTCGGTGGCGGCAGCCGAAGTCTCTCCCTCCTGGGGGAGGGGGCTGCGCCCATACCCGCGGCGAACACCCCTGCCGGCCTCGCGCCCGAGTCCGTGGGGCAGCCGGGCGCGCGGCTGTGGGGGAGAAGGGCTGATCCGGTGGCGGGCGGGGTGTGCCGCGGGCGCCCGCGTCCGTGGGTGGGCTGCGGGCGCCCGGTGTGCGGCGGGGTCAGGCTGCGAGGGGGTTCAGGGTCAGGGGTTTGATTTTGCCTTCCAGCATGGCGCCCAGGCCCTGTACGGCGCAGATGTCGGGGCGTTCGGCGATCCGGACCGGCATGCCGGTCCACTGGCGGAGCATCTGGTCGAGGCCCGGGAGCAGGGCGCTGCCGCCGACCATCATGATGCCGCGGTCGGCAAGGTCGGCCACCAGGTCGGGCGGGCAGTCCCGGAGCACCTTGCCGATGCCGTCGAGTACGGCCGTCAGCGGGGTTTCGATCGCCTCGCGCACCGCCGCCGTGTCCACCTTCACCGAGCGGGCCAGGCCGGTCGCCACGTCCCGGCCGAGGATCTCGGTGGCGGTGGGAGCGTTGGCGGCGGCTCCGTTGCCGGAGAGGGCGAGCCGCAGGGGCCGTACGGACTGGCTCGGCAGCATCAACGCGTGCTCATGGCGCAGATGCTGGACGATCGCGTGGTCGACGGCCTCCCCGCCGACCGGGATGCGTTCCGCGGTCACGATGTTGCCCAGTGACAGCACGGCGATCTGGGTGGCGGCGGCCCCGCACACCATGATCATGGAGGCTTCGGGCTGCTCCACGGGCAGTCCGCAGCCCACGGCGGCGGCCACGAGCGTGTCGACCAGCTCCACCCGGCGCGCCCCGAGCCCCACCAGCGTCTCCACCGCGGCGCGCTGGGCCAGCGGATCGGCGTCGTGCGGGGTGCAGGCGGCGGCCCGCAGCCGGGGCTTGCGGCGCAGGGTGCGGCGCAGTCTCTCGCCGAGCAGATGGCGCAGCATCCGCTGGGCCATGTCGATGTCGACGACCGTGCCGCCCGACACCGGACGCATGACGCGGATGTAGGAAGGGGTCCGACCCGTCATCTTCTCGGCCAGCTCGCCGACCGCTATCAGCGCCCCGGTCCGGGTGTTCACCGCCGCGGCGCTCGGCTGGTCGACCACCAGCCCCGAGCCCTTGACGTACACACGGGTCCTGGCCGCGCCGAGATCGACAGCGAAATGGCAACGGCGCAGCTGGTCCAGGCTGACGGTCATGCGGTACCTCCCGAGAACGGACCGCGGGCGGCCGCCGGGCGGCGGGCCTCTCCCTCAGCGTGCGCCGAGCCGGAAGACCTCGCCCCTTGAAGACGGCCAGGCGGGTTCAGCCGTTCGGGTGAGGATTGGGCGCGTCGCGTCCCGGGGTGCCGTGTGTCTTGGCGTGCCGTGGGGTGTCTTGTGTCGGGTCCGCCGCGTTCGCCTGCGTCGGTGTCCGCCTGGGGCTTCAGCCGGGCCGCGGGAGTGCGGTGGGGCCGTCGTCCGCGTCCGCGATGCCGCGTATCACTCCGAGGGCCACCAGGTCCTGGGGGCGGATGCGCAGCTGGTCCGCGGTGGCCCGCACCTGGTCCGGCGGGCGTTTGAGTATCGCGGCGGCCAGTTCCGGTGCGATGACCGAGAAATAACTGTCCGGGGCGGCCCAGGTGTTCTCCGGTGCGGCGAGCGCCAGCGCCCCGCCTGAGCCACCCTCCCCGATGACCAGGGTGGTCAGCGGGGTACGGGCCGTCGCCACGGCCGTGAACAGCTCGCCGATGGCCGCACCCGCCCCCTGGCGCTCGGCCTCCGCGTCGTTGGCGGCGCCCGGCGTGTCCACCAGGGTCAGTACGGGCACGGACAGCGCGTCCGCCAGCCGGATCAGCCGGGCGGCCGCGCGGTACCCGGCGGGCCGCGTCGCGGTGCCGGTCTGGGCGGCGTAGGCGATCGTACGGCCGCCGTGGCTGCCGAAGCCGCACAGCATGCCGTCCGCGTCCCGGCCCCCGGCGCGGTCGCCGCCGAGCGCCGCCCGGCGGGTGAAGTACGCGTCCAGATAGGCGGGGGCGCGGGGCCGCCGTGGATCACGGGCCCGCCGCACCGCGTCCCAGCCCGTCTCCGGGAGGTCCGAGGCGCCGAGTGCCCGGGGTACCGGAGCGGGTTCGGCCGAGGGCGCCGTCAGCAGCCCCAGCCACAGGCCCACCGCGGCGCGTAGTTCCTCGTACGGTACGACCGCGTCGACCGTGCCCGCCGCGAGCTGCGCCTGCGCGGTGTACGCCGAGGGGTCCGCCTCCGGCGGCCGCACCCGGGAGCCCGCGAAACCCACCTGGGCGTCCGGCAGGGCCAGCACCACGTCGGCGCCCGCGCCCAGGGTGGCCCAGCCGCCGCCGGTCGTCGGGTCCCGCAGGACGGCGAGCTGCGCGAGCCCGGCCGCGCGGGTGAGCGCCGACTGCCGGGCCACACGCTGGAGCTGGGTCAGCGCGAGCATGCCCTCCTGCATCCGGCTGCCGCCCGTGGCGACCAGGGAGACGACCGGCAGCCGGTGCGCCCGGGCGTGGGTGTGCGCGGCCTCCAGCCGGTCACCGGTGCGCCGGCCGAGCGAGCCGCCCAGGAAGCCGAACTCGAAGGCGATCAGCACGGCCGGGGTGCCCCCGGCGCTCCCGAGCCCCCAGACCACGGACTCCTCCTCGCCGGTGCGAGCGGCGGCGCGGGCGCGGGCGGCGCCGTAGCCGGGCCAGGAGAGGGGACCGTCCGCGCCGGTCGCGCCCGCCGGTCCCTCCGCGCCGGTCGCGCCCGCCGGTCCCTCCGCGCCGGTTGCGTCGGCCGACCCCTCCACATCGGCCGGGCCGACCGGGCCACGCGAGCCACTCAACCCGGACCCGGACCCGGGCCCCCGCCCGCCCGCCGACGTCGGCAGTTCGGTGAAGTCGTCGGTGAGGAGGGCCAGTGCCTCCCGTGCGGAGCGGCGTTCAGGCATGGCCCAGGGCCCGTTTCATGATCTTCCCCATGTCGTTGCGGGGCAGGGCGTCGAGATACCGGACCGTGCGCGGCCGTTTGTGCGGGGCGAGCCGACGGGCCACATGGTCGGCCAGTTCCTCGGTGCCGGGGGGCGCCGCGGGATCGGCCGGTACCACCCAGGCCACGATCCGCTCGCCCAGATCGTCGTCGGGCTCGCCGGTGACGGCCGCCTCGCGCACCCCCGGGTGTTCCAGGAGCGCGTTCTCGATCTCGCCCGCCCCGATCTTGTAGCCGCCGCTCTTGATCAGGTCGGTGGCCTTACGGCCCACGATACGCACCGAGCCGTCGGGCTCGCGCACCGCCATGTCCCCGGTGCGGAACCAGCCGTCGGCCGTGAAGGCGGCGGCGGTGGCGTCGGGCCGGTTGAGATAGCCGGTGAACAGGTTCGGACCGCGTACCTGGATCTCGCCGACCGTCTCCCCGTCGTACGCCGGAACCGGGCTGCCGTCCTCCTCGACGAGCCGCAGCTCCACCCCCGGCAGCGGCACACCGACCGTGCCCGCACGCGGCTCCCCGTCCGCGCGGACGCTGGTGTTCATCAGCGTCTCGGTCATGCCGTACCGCTCGACGACCCGGCGCCCGGTCGCGGCGGCGATCCGCTCATGGTCGTGCACCGGCAGCGCGGCGGACCCGGAGACCAGCAGCCGGGCCCCGCCCAGCGCCTTGGCCAGCTCCGGGTCGCCGGGCAGCACCTCCGCGATCCGGTGGTACATCGTTGGCACCCCGAACAGCATGGTCGCTCCGCCGCCCAGCTCGCGGGCCACGCCGTCCGTGTCGAAGCGTCCGAGGTGCCGTACGGAGCCGCCGCGCCGCAGCGGACCCAGGATGCCGAGCACCAGCCCGTGCACATGGAACAGCGGAAGCCCGTGCACCAGGACGTCGTCCGCGGTCCACTGCCAGGCGTCCGCGAGCGCGTCGAGCGTGGCCGCCACGGCCCTGCGGGGGATGAGGGCCCCCTTGGGCGGCCCGGTGGTCCCGGAGGTGTAGACGACAAGAGCGGTACTCTCGGCGTCCACCTCGGCGGGGGCGTACGTTCCCGTGCCGTGCACGTCGACATCGACGCGCCCCAACGCCTCTACGGAGGCGGGCAGTTCGTCGCCGGGAGCGGCCAGCACCAGCGAGGGCGCGCTGTCCGCCAGGATGTGGCCCAGCTCGCGTTCCCCGGACTTGGGATTGAGTGGGACGACGGGCACCCCGGCGGTCAGCGCGGCCACAACCGCGACGGCGGTCTCCAGGGAGGGCGTGGCCCACAGGGCGACCCTCCCGGTAGCGGCCGGTCCGGCACCGGGCGAGTCCGGCCCCGCGGCCGCCGCCTCGGCCAGGCGCCCGGCGAGCGCTCCCGCCGCGGCGGCCAACTCTGCATGGGTCAAGGCGCGTTCCCCGAACCGCAGCGCGGGCCGCCGCGCCGCCCCGGGTTCGGTCAGGACCGGAAAGAGGGAGGGCACGCGGGACTCCTCGCGTCGGAGCGGATATGCGGATGTGCAGATATACGGATATGCGGAGTGGGCTGGTGGCACGGTGGGGCGCGCCGCTGTGCCGACACCGGATCCGTTCCTGCGCCAGAGCCCGCGAAACCCTCCGCCGCCGTGACGGAGACCTCACTCCACACGGATGGCCGCTCGTCGCCGGGGTCCGCCCGGTCCCGCCGCCCCGCCCGTCACCCGACGGCCACCACCTCAGCCATGCACCTCAGCCATGGGCAGGGGCAGCGGACTACTCCGCCTGCGCCTCGTAGTTGATCACCGGCTGGAACCAGAAGACGATTCCCTCAATTCCCATGGGGAGGTGGTTGCTCAGGACGGGGACGCCGATGTCGGAGAGCTGCCGGCCCGGTCCGGGCTTGGCGTACGACCAGTCACCCCCGTAGTAGTTACCGCCGAATTCGCTCTTGCCGTTCTGGTCCTTCGCCCAGTCTCCGTGCGCCTTCTGGAAACAGAGCTTCCCGAGCTTGGGGTACGTCGTATTGCGCACCACGCCCGCAGCCTGGAAGTAGTCGCCGTCGCCGTTCGTGAAGATCTGCGAGTGATGCGCGTTGTTGTCGCTGTCAACGCCCCCTCCACCCCAGGACGAGGACCAGACGCGCAGCCCTTCCCTCCTCGCCCGTAGTGGTAGCGGATGGGCTGATTGAGCCGGCGCCTGACATCGGCGGGGGCATGGCCGCCCAGCAGATGGGGCCACATGAGGGCCTTCTGGACGACGGCGAGACGCATGAGGGACTCGTACTGCGAGATCACGGTGTGCTTGTACCCGTTGATGTCGCTGCTCTTTCCGCCTGCTTCGTCCGAGGCGGGTTGGCGCCACCAGCCGTCCTGATCGACTCCGTGGTCTCCGCCGCCTTCCTGGCCCGCCCCGTCGGGGCGCTCTCGACGAGATCCCGGAGATCGGCGATACGCGCGTGGCGCTCGGCTCCACGGTGTTTCGCGGAGCCGGCAATAGCCGTGCCGCCCACCTTGGTGCGACGGCTGTACCGATCCCGGAAGATGTCCACAACACTGGGCGAAATACCGTACGTGTCCTTGTTCTTGATGACGTCGACCAGAAGATTGAGATGAAGGTCGGCCAGGGCGGAAAAGACAGGGAGGGCCTGCACGTCCCCGTCGAAATCTTGCTCTGGTCGATTTTGTCCGCGAAGGCGTGCTCCGCAGCCTTCGCGTAGTACTCGATGCTGCTGGAATCACCCGAACTCTTCGCCTTTGAATAGTCCTCCAGAAAGACGGCGATGGTGTTCTGTGCCGCGCCCAGCTCTTCGAGGTGGTAATCCACGATCTCGGCCTTGACCAGGGCCCTGACCCTGCCGCCGTCGACCACGAACTTGAGCGCGGGCCTTGACCGCCTCTTCCGCGGTCTTTTCCTGTCGCGCTTCCCATTCTTTCAGCTTCTTCTGCGTGTCGTCCGCCATGTTTCCTCCTCGCAGGTCTGTCCATGGTGTGCCGGGGACGGATATTTTCAGAGACGTTCACTTGACCGAAAGGGAGCAATCGAGACAGCGGCGGTGTTAGCCTGCGCGGCGCGCGTATACATGCGTACGTACGACCTGCGAACAGGAGTCCAGACATGTCCCGCACCGCTGCCGCCCGCGTCGCGCTTGTCACCTGCCGTCCCGGTCCCGAGGTGGCGGCCGACAGTGATCTTCCGGTGCTGGTGCGGGAGTTGCGGGCAGCCGGGGCGGACGCGGATGCCGTGCACTGGGACGACCCGGAAGTGGACTGGGCGTCGTACGACCTGGCCCTGATCCGTTCCACCTGGGACTACAGCTGGCGGGCCGCGGAGTTCGCCGCCTGGACGGAGCGGTGCGGGAAGGTCACCCGGCTGGCCAATCCGGCGTCCGTCGTCCGCTGGAACGCCGACAAGCGCTACCTCGGTGAACTGGCCGCCGCGGGCGTGCCCGTCGTGCCCACGCGGTATCTGGCCCCGGGCGACCCCGTCGACCTGCCGGACGAGCACGAGTACGTGGTGAAGCCGGCCTCGGGCGCGGGCGCCCGGTTCGCCGCGCGGTACACGCCCGAGGAGCACGGCACCGCCGTACGGCAGCTCGCGCGGATGCACGCGGAGGGGCTCACCGCGATGGTGCAGCCCTATGTGCGGGGCATAGACGCGGGCGGGGAGCGGGCGTTGCAGTTCTTCGGCGGGCGGCTGCTGCACGCCAGCCGCAAGGGGGCCGTGCTGGTGCCCGGCACTCCCTACGACGAGCGGAAGGTGGCCCATCCCGGCCTGGAGCCCTGGACCCCGACCCCGGCCGAACGCGCCGTGGCCGAGCAGGCCCTGTCCGCCGTACCGGGCGCTTCGGGCGCTCCGGGCGGTCCGGTTGCCTCGGACGCTCCGGAACTGCTCTACGCCCGCGTCGACCTGGTGGACGGCGCGGACGGGCAGCCGTGCGTGATGGAGCTGGAGCTGGTCGAGCCGAATCTGTTCCTCTTCCTCCACCCGGGATCCGTACCGCGGGTGGTGGAGGCGGTCCTGGCGGCCGCGGGCCGTTGAGCCCGGCCGCGGCCGGTCCCCTTCGCCGCCGTACGCCCGGCCGGACGGCTTCTACGCTGCGACGGCCACCCGTTGCAGCAGACCCCAGGTGAACTCGGCGGCCACCGCGCGGGGAGTGCCCCCGGCGTCCGGGGCGGTGAAGGCGAGGCCCCAGCGGGTGGGGGCCGTGCCCTCCAGCGGGCGGGCGGGGGCGAAGGCGCGGGCGGCCTCGTCCACCGTGCAGGACCAGGGGGTCAGGTCGTCGAGGGTCTGAAGCGTCGGCGGCGGGGAGCCGGGGGTGCGGACCAGCCACTCGTTCCAGACCTGCCCGTCCGGCCCGGCGAGCACCTCGAAGCGCAGGTCGGGCCAGAGGGGGACGGGCCACAGCCGCGCCTCGCAGTCCAGGTCGCCGATACGGGGGCGGGCGGTCGACTCGGGTGCGCCGAGGACCGAGCGGTAGCGGGACGCGGCCGACCGGGCGCGCGGCGAGCGGAGCATCGCCTGCCAGCGCCGGTTGGCCTCGCGCATGTCGGCGATGGACACGCCCAGGGTGTGGCGGGCCGCCTCGACCAGGTCCGGGTTGTGGTCGGCCATACGGCGCAGCAGGACGAGCTGGAAGTCCCGTGCAGTGAAGGGCGGTTGAGGGGTTCGAGGGGGGTGGGGGGTCCTGGTCACGTGCGCCGCCGACGGTCTCGGATCCCGGGATCCGAGATCCCGGATGCGGAAGGTGGGCCCCGCTCGGGGGCCTCGCTTCACCGTACAGCCGGGCTCCGGTCCCCGGGCCGCCGCCCGTCCGGCAGGAACAGGACGGAGTTGACGTAACGCGGGCCGCGGAAGGGCAGGGCGCGGCGGAGCAGGCCGTGGGTGACCACGTAGGACGTTCTCTCCTGGTGTTTTTCGAGGGTGGGGACGTCCAGGGGCAGCCAGGTGTCCGCGGGCAGGACCCAGCCCGCGTAGCCGAGGTCCGCCAGGAAGCCGACGACCGGGGTGATCGGCTGGATTCGGGACTCCAGTTCGATGAAGAGGGCGGGGCGGTCCCGGGTCAGGATGTCCCGGGCGCCGCGCAGTACGGCCGGTTCGTTGCCGTCCACGTCGATCTTCACAAAGCCGACGTCGTGCAGCTCAAGGCCGTCGAGGGTGACACAGGGCACCTCGAAGGAGCGGGCGTGGATGTCCCGGCGGACCAGGGAGGACACGCCCCGGTCGCCCTCGTCGCCGGGCGGCAGCCAGAGCCCGGCGGTGCCCTGGTGGTCGGAGGCCGCGGCCGGGACGACCCGTACGTTCGCCGGGGCGGTGGCGGACAGCAGCCGGGCCAGATGCGGCACCGGTTCCACCGTCACCACCCGGTCCGCCCGCCGGGCCAGGCGGTGCGTCCAGGGGCCGTACCAGCCGCCGACGTCGACCGCCGTCCGGCAGCCCTCGGGGCACAGGTCGGCGAGCCGGGTCAGCTCCGGTTCGAAGCGCGGATACAGCAGCCGGGCGGTGGCGGCGACCGTGCGGACGGGCAGATGCCGGGCGACCCGGGCGGCGGCCGTCGTCATCGGGCCACCCGCTTCAGCAGTCGCTCGTGCTCCTCCTCGCCAACCTGCTCACCGGAGGTGGGCAGCAGCTGGGGGACCCCGTCGGTGATCGGGTAGCGGCGGTGCAGCCGCGGGTTGTAGAGCGCCTCGGGGGCCTCGTCGTCCAGGAGCAGGTGCAGCGGCCCCTTGTCCAGCGGGCAGGCGAGGATCTTCAGCAGCGGGTCGTCGGGGCTCACCGGGCGTCAACTCCTTTGTCCACGGCGGGGGCAGGGGGTGCGGTGTCGTACTTCGGCATCGCCAGCAGGACCGCGACCGCGAGGGCCGTGCCCGCCAGGCGCAGGGTGAGCCGGAGCGGGTCGTGGGGCAGCGGTTCGCCGAAGGTCAGCGTGCCGAGCACCGCGGTGAACAGGCAGCTCACCGTGGTGCACACCGGAACGACCAGGGAGGCCCGGCAGCGCTGGAGCGCCGCCTGCGACATCACCAGACCGAAGCCGCCGGTGCACAGCAGCAGATACGGGTAGGGGGAGCCCAGCACCGTGAGCAGGGCGTGCCGTGCGCCGCCGGCCGTGGGCGAGCCCGCGAGTCCCTTGACGGCCAGGGAGCTGACCCCGTAGAGCAGACCGACCGCCACGCCGTACTCGACCCCGGCCGTCGGCGGACCGTGCCCGCGGCGGGCACGGCGCTCGGCGGACCCGTACAGCCACACCCCCAGCGCCAGCGTCGGCAGGCAGACCGTGAGGACCAGCGGATACGGGGCGCTGCGGGCCACCGTGTCGGAGCCCTGCCGCAGGGACAGCACCACCATCAGCAGGGCGAGCAGCACGGCGCCGAGCGCGTACCGCTCCCGCCTGGTGGTCCGCTCGCCGAGCAGCCGCGCCGACAGCAGCACCAGCAGCACCAGCCCGGAGACGAAGAGGCCCTGGGCGGCGGCGATCGGCAGGGTGCGGTAGACGGCGAGCTGCGCCCCGAAACCGGCGGCCAGCGCCAGCGACCCGCCGATCCACAGCGGGCTGCCCAGCACCAGCCGCAGCAGCCGGGCCGGACGGCGGAAGTCCACGGCGGGCAGCGCGGCCAGTGCCTTCTTCTCCAGGACGAAACCCGAGCTGTAGAGCACGTTCGCCAGCAGGGCCGCGGCCACTCCCCACCACACGGGCTACGTCCTTCGGGCGTGCAGCAGCAGGATGGAGGCCGCGGAGGGCACCGCGCAGGCCAGCCGGTCCAGCGGGCGCAGGGGAAGCGGCACCCCGTGGAAGGGCGCGCCCCGCAGGGCGACGACCTCGAAGCCGGACGCGGTGACGAACTCCCGCAGGGCGCGGGCGGTGGCCAGCCGCAGATGGCCCACGACCTCCCGGCCGGGGCGGCCGTGGATCGCGCGCAGGCTGACCTCAGAGAAGACCGGCTGCACGCCCGCCAGCAGCAGCACGCGGTTGTACCAGGCGGCGAGGTTCGGCGTGGACAGCATCAGATGGCCGCCGGGGCGCAGCACCCGGCGGATCTCGTCGAGCGCCGAGTCCGGGTCCACGAGGTGCTCGACGACCTCGCTGAACAGCACCGCGTCGGCTGCGCCCGCACGGAACGGCAGCCCCCCTTCGGTGAGTTCGCCGCGCACCGCGTACGGCAGCCGGGTGCGGGCCCGGCGGAGCGCGTCCTGGGACCAGTCGACGCCGACGATCCGGTGGCCCGCGAGAAGGGGGGCGGCGGTGGCGGCGGCGGTGCCGTCGCCGCAGCCGATGTCCAGGACGGTCCGCGCGCCCCGGGTGGCCGGGCCGAGCGCGGCCGCCAGCATCCGTGCCTGGCGCAGGGCGCGGGGTGCGCCGGAGGCGACGGGGACGGCCGGGTCCTCGTAGAAGTCGCGCAGTCCCCGGCGGGGAGCGGTGGTGGTCACGGGGCCTCCCCGGTCGCGTCCAGGCAGTGCGCGAAGAGATCGCGCAGCCGGGCGCCGTCGCCGTCCCCGAGCAGGGTGCGGGACCAGCGCAGACAGAGGTGGAGGCGGCCCCCGGTGGAGGTGGTGGTGAAGGTCAGGCCGCGGGGCATCCGGGCCGGGGCCGAGATCCACACGGCGTGCGCGCGGCCCGCCCCCTCCCCGAAGTCCATCGGATAGGGGATGCGGCCGATGTTGCTGAGCAGGGTGGTCGAGGTCCAGGGGGCCGCGGCCCGGCGCAGGGCGCGGGTGGCGGCGGCGCGCCAGGCCACGGGCACGACGGGGGCCGTGAGCAGGGCGGCGCCGTGACCCAGCGGTGGACGGGGGAGCGACTTGAGCGCGCGGGTCCGCTGCGCGGTGCGGTGGAGCAGTGCGGGCAGTCCGGTGTCGGTCAACTCCGCGGGTCCAAAGGGCACTTCGACCAGGCGGGTGCCGTTGCCTATGGGCATGGTGGCGTCCCGGGGGCGGTCGTCGACGGGCATGGTGATCCGCACCGGGCGCGGGCGGGCGCCGTGTTCGCCGTTCCAGCGGGCGACGGTCAGCGCGGTGGCCACCATCAGCTGGTCGTTGACGGTGAAGGGGGCGCCCTTCGGGCGCTGGGGCAGCGGGAGTTCGGCGACGAGCAGGCCGTTGCCGGGGGCGCTGCCGGGACTGCCGGGCGCCACCCGGGCGGGCGGGGTCCGGGCCGAGGGGGTGTCCGGGGGCAGCGGGAGCGCCTCGGACGGGCGTACGGGCGGTGCGGCGGGGGAGTGGTCCAGGCCCCCGTAGACCTCGGCGGCCGTCGCCAGGATGCGCAGGCAGGCGGGGCCGTCCAGGGCCGTGTGATGGACGGTCAGGACGAGGACCGTGCCGCCCGCGGCGGAATCGGCCACCACCTCCAGGCGGACCGGCGGGGAGAGGGTCAGCGGGGGTGCCTGGGTCAGCGCCCGCGTCCTCGCCTCCCGCAGCGCGTCCGGGCCGGGCGGGGCGAAGGCCACCGTCTCGATCTGCGGCTCCCGGGTGAGTTCCCAGGCGTAGCGGCGGCCGTACCAGGGGACCGGGGTCTCGCGCATCAGGACGCGGGGGTGGCGGCGCAGGGCCTCGGTGAACGCCTCGCGCAGCCGGGCCGGTTCGGGGCGGCCCGGCAGATGGACCTCGACATGGATCGTCTCCGGCTCCGCCTCCTGGAGGCAGTGCCGGGCGACCTCGTCCACCACGGGGAAGGGGATACGCCCGGTTCGCCGCACGGGGCCCCCGGCGCGGTGCTCCAGCGCGGTCATGCGCCTTCCTCCTTGCGGGGGGCGGGCTCGCTGGGGGGTTTCGGGGATGTGGAGGGTGCGGGGGGTTCCGTCGGCGGACCCGGGTGCTCGGGGTGCTCCGCTTGCTCGGGGTGCCCCGGCTGTCCCGCCTGCCCCGTCTGCTTCGGTGCACGGGAGGGGAAGCGCCGGGTCGGTGACGTCGGTGACGTAGGCGACGTAAGTGACCGCGGTGCCGGTGGTTCCGCGGGTTCGCGCTCCCTCTCCTCCTCCGGGGCAGCCGACTCCCGTACGCCCACCAGTCCCGCGAACAGCCCGACCAGCGCGAACAGTTGGGCCACCGGGCCGAACGCACCCCGCCCGGACCCCGGAGGCGACCCCGCTCCCGTCGCCGCCGCGATGCCCGCTCCCGCGAGGGCCAGGAACGCCAGCGGGACCAGCAGGGTGTGCCGCCGCCGGGCCAGCAGGGCGAGCAGGGGGACCAGCAGGGCGAGGGGCCCGGCGATCACGATGCCCACCACGGTCGGGACCACGGCGCCGAGCCAGATTCCGGCGTCCGGCGGCACCACCGGGGGTCCCTCCGGGGACGCCGGACGGCGGCGCCCCAGCGCGAGGAACACCAGCACCGCCACGGCCGCCCCACCGCCGATCAGCCCGGCCCGGTAGGCCGTCGTCGGCCCGTACGACAGGGTCACCGTGCCGCCCGCCCCGGCCGGGATCCGCCAGCCCTGCTGCCAGCCGTCCAGCCGAACCGGGGTGAGTTTCCTGCCGTTCAGGGTGGCCTTCCAGCCCTTGTTGTAGTTCTCGTACGTCGTCAGATACGAGGCCGTGCCGGAGCCGACCCGTACCGCGCGGCGGTCGCCCTGCCAGTCGGTGACCCGCAGATCGCGGCCGTCGGCCTCCGGTTCCGCGAGCGTCCCCCGGGTCAGCGTCACATCCGTCACCGCGAGCGCCCCGGTGTCGTCCGAGTCCAATCGGTGCGCACCGGTGGACAGTTCCAGGGAGGCGTCGGCGCGGTGCTGCTGACAGAGCGTCAGGGTCACCGGCCGCCGGTTCGCCAGGTCCCCCACCGTGCCCTTGACGCCCGTCTCGTAGGGCTGTCCGTCGATCGTCACGGCCGGGCCCTGTCCGCACGGCAGCGAGAAGGTCTGCGCGGCGGGCGGCTGGGGGGTGCGGTACTGCGCCAGCGCGGGGACATACGCCTCCGTGAGGCCCACCGGCAGGCGCAGATCGCCGCCCGCCACCGGGTTGTGGAGGGTCACCGGGGCCGTCTCCACGACCGTGATGTCCAGCCGGTCGGTGGTGATCGGATCGAAGCGGACCCAGCCGTTCTCGTCCACGCCCGCGACGGTCGCGCCGTCGGGGGAGCTGATCTCCACCTTGGTCGGACGGCTCGACAGACCGCCCGCGGGGGCCAGGACGAGCGAGGCGACCGGCTGTTTGCCCGGCCAGGAGAGGTGGATGACCGGCTTGTCCCCGGCGATCCACGCGGTGGTCAGGTCGCCGTCGGTGAGATTGCGGGCCGACAGGCCGGCGCCCAGCGGTGCCGTGGAGTCGGCGGTCGCGGTGATACGGCTCTGCTGCCCGGGCGCCACCCGGTACAGCAGCCGGTCCAGGGCCTCACCGGGCAGCGCAGTCGCGCTCGCGGCCATCCCGTAGGGTCCCGCCGCCGAGGCCGTGAAGATGCGGTGCAGTCCGGACTCGGTGCCCGTGGCGGAGAGTCCGGTGGGGTCGGCGGCGCGGTGCAGGGAGACGATCTCGGCGCCCGCGTCGGCCGTGTCCGCGTCGGTCGGCAGCCTCAGGCTTCGGGTCACCCGGACGCCCGGGATCCGGACCTCCGAGAAGCCCGCCCCGGTCAGACCGGTCCGCTGCCGCACCGAGTCCAGGATGGTGATCCGCAGCCAACCCGTCTCGCCCGCGGGCGCCCTGACCGTCTGCTCCGTGCCGTCGGGGTGCAGGAAGCTGCTCACCGAGCCCTTGGCGGTCTCCACCCGGATCCGGGTCGCCGCCGCACGCACCCCGTCCTGCGGCAGCGGCCGCACCGTCAACGACGACGGCAGGTCCACCGACTTGGTGAAGCCGATCCGCAGCCACTGCCCGTTCGCCGAGCCGGGGGCGCCCTCCGCCCAGGCGGTGTCCGGGTTGCCGTCGAAGGCGTTCACCGGGTCGTACTGCGGGAGCTGGAACAGCCAGTTCCCGCTGGAGGACGCGGTCACCGAGCGGGCGCCGCGCAGCTCCGCGACCGTCTGGTGGTCCAGGCCCGTCACCGGCAGGATCTGGTGCGGCGCCCGGCCGGGGTCCTGCACGGCGTCCGGGGCGTTCTTCCCGTCGCGGGTGTAGGTGTACGAGGTGTTGGCGTCGACCAGCCCGAAGCGGGTGTCGGCCCGGCGCAGCCCGTCGCCCACCACCTGCACCGGCGGGGTCCCCAGGCCCGGGGTGCCGTCACCGGTGAGGACGGCGGGGCGTCCCCGCAGGGCCGGGTCGGCGGCCAGCGGCAGCAGCGCCTCCGGGCCCCCGGAGACGACGGCGGTGGCGTCGGCGGGCAGCAGCCGCGCCTGTCCCGGCCGGGTCACCTGGGCGCTCACCGGCGCGTAGATCTCCACGGCCCGGCTGCGCGGATAGAGTCCCTCGACCTGCAACGGGGTGTGGTGGGCGATCCGGCCGCCGGTGGTCTGGGGGCCGAAGCCGGTCACCCGCCGGTAGCCGGACTGCTCCAGGGCGCGTTTCACGGTGGCGGTGGGGACATAGCCGATCTGGTCCGGGTCGAGGTCGTTGCGCACCACCACGTAGTAGAGGCCGGAGCGGCTCAGATAGTCGGCGAGCCCCGGGATGTCACCGCCCGTCATCAGGGCCTGTTCGACCGCGTCCATCGCGCGCCGGTTGCCGGGGTTGCCGAAGGGCACGAAGTCCCGCTCGGCCCAGGGGGATTCGGCGAGCACGTCGAGGGGCTCGTCCACGGGGGAACCCCAGCTGTAGAGGCCGTGCGCGGTCGCCGGGACCACCAGGGCGCGGGAGTCGGGGGAGTGCTGCTTCAGCCAGTCGGCGGTGGTCTGCCAGTACGCCGGGAGCTGCCGGAAGGAGCCGGGCTGGAGGATCGAGCCGTTGAGATACGGCCAGGCGAGGCCGGGGAGGACGAGGACCGCGGCGATGAGCGGGGCGAACCGGCGGCCCCGGACCGGCCGGGCCCCGCGGGGATCGGCGGCCACGCCCACGAGATGGGCCAGCCCGAGCGCCAGCGCGAGCGCGGTGCCCGTCTGGAACTTGTAGACATTGCGGAAGGGGGACAGCGGGCCGTCCAGCCAGTCCCGTACGACGCCGTGGAAGGGCGCGCCGAACGCGCCCCCGTACCCGGCCAGGGTGACGGCCGCGGCCACCAGCACGGTCAGCACCAGCCAGCGCCGCTCCGGGAGGTCCCGCCGAGCCAGGCCCGCGAGGCCCAGCCCCGCCGCGAGCGCCGAGCAGACGATCACCAGGACGGAGGACGCCACCGCCCACCCGGCCGGGATCCAGGCCTCGCCGAAGTGCAGATAGCCCACCCAGTTCCCGGCGCCGCGCAGGGACTCCGTCGCCGACATGGTGGACGTGGTGGTCGTCGCGTTCTCCACGTACGGCAGGAAGTTCACCCCGTAGGCGCCGAGCAGCAGCAGCGGGACCACCCACCAGGCCGTCGCCAGGACCACGCCGAGCACCCACCAGCCGGTCAGCGCCCGGCGCCGGGGCTCACGCGGTCGGCTCAGCAGAAAGAGGGCGGCGGGCAGCAGGGACGCCAGGGTGGAGACCGCGTTGACCCCGCCCATGAACGGCACGGCGAGCGCCGAGCGGAAGGCGGCGGTCCGGGCACTCTGGCGCCGGTCCGCCAGCGGCAGCAGCACCCAGGGGAGGAAGGCGCCGGGCAGCGCGGCGGCCGAGGTGGAGCCGATCACCGTGGTGAACACCGGCCACAGCGCGTACGCCGCCGCGCCGAGCAGCCGGGAGGCGCGGCTCCCCACGGTCAGCCGTTCCGCCAGCCGCAGGGCGCCCCAGAAGGCGACCGACACGATCAGCGACATCCACAGCCGCTCGGCGAGCCACACCGGCAGCTGGACCAGCTTCGCCAGCGCGTAGTACGGCAGCATCGGCCACAGATAGCCCGCGTACTGGTCCTGGATGCCCCCGAAACCGCCCCGGTCGTGCCACAACCGGCCGAGGTCGGACAGGAACTGCCAGGGGTCGACGGTGACCCCCAGCTTGGTGTCGAAGGTCTGCCGGCCCGGGTGCACGGCCAGGAACAGCACGAACACCACGGCCCAGAAGCCCAGCAGCCAGCGCCGTGAGCGGGGCCCCTCCGGCGGGTCCGCGCTCCCCGCGGCGGGGCGGGCGGCTGCCGGGGGAGGAGCCTGGACCGTGGTCGTCATGGGGCACACCGCCGGAGGATGAGGAGGAGGTTCCAGGTGGCGAACTCGCGCAGCCCCGGCACCCTGACGACCGCGGACGCGAGGAACGGCCAGTAGCGGGAGCGTGCCGCGACGACCTCGACGTCCTCGCGGGCACGCACCTGGTGCAGGGTGGGGCCGATGTGCACGGCGAAGAGGTTCTCGCCGAGGGCGTGCTTGGGGGGCTTGCCGGTACGGCGCCGGTAGCGGGCGCGGGCCCGCTCGGCGCCCAGGTAGTGCCAGGGCGCCCACTCATGACCGCCCCAGGGGGACAGCCAGTTGGTGAACGACACATAGATCAGTCCGCCGGGCCGGGCCACCCGCACCAGTTCGCTGAGGAAGGTCTCCGGATCGGCTATGTGTTCGAGGACATTGGATGAGAAGACGACATCGGCCGACCCGTCGGCCAGCGGCAGCAGATAGCCGTCGGCGATCACCGCCCCGGCGGGCGGCTTCGGTCCCAGCTCCCCGGCGTCCGGCTCGAAGAGATACGCGTGCGCGCCGCGCCGCCGGAACTCCTCGGTGAACCAGCCCCCGCCGCCGCCCACATCCGCCACCGTGCGCCCGCGCACCGGGCCGCCGTAGGCCTCCACCTGGTCGGCGGCGTCCCGGGCGAGGAGCGAGTAGCAGCCGTCCGGATCCTGCTGCTCCCGCCGGAAGGCACGGAAGAGGGCCAGGGAACGGCGTAGCGAGGGGTCCTTGGGGGTGGAACGGGGTTCTGTGGGACGGGAGTTGGAGTGCATGGCGTTGGGGCGCGGCGTGCTGCCGGTGCCGGTTCCGGTGCCGGGACCGACGCCGGTCCCGGCACCGGAACCGGTGTCGGTGTCGGGGCCGGGTCGGGGCGTGGTTCCGGTGTCGGGACCGGGGCGGGGCGGCCCCTGGCCCGGGCCGTTCGGCGCGGTCACGGTGCCCAGCTCCGGACCGCCTCCGCCGCGACCGCCCGGAACCGCTGCACCGTACGGTGCCAGCGGTACCGCTCCGCCTGCGCGCGGGCCGCCCCGCCCATGACCCGGCGGCGGTCGTGGCCGAGCGCGAGGGCGCACCAGGCGGCGGCGAAGGACGACTCCCCGCGCGCCAGCACCCCGGTCTCCCCGTCCGCGACGGAGTCCCTGAGTCCGGGCACGTCGAAGGCGACCGCCGGGGTCCGGCGCACCGCCGCCTCCGTCACCACCAGACCCCAGCCCTCCACCGCGGAGGGGTGCAGCAGCAGCCAGGCGGCGCACAGCAGCCGGTGCTTCTCGGCCTCGGCGACATGGCCGGTGAACTCCACACCCGGTCCGGCGAGCCGCTCCAGCCGCTCCCGCTCGGGCCCGTCGCCGCAGATCACCAGGCGGCCGCCGGTGACCGGACGCACCCGCTCCCACAGCCGCAGCAGCAGATCGATCCGCTTGTACTCGACCAGCCGCCCCATCGCCACGAACAGCGGCTCGGGGGACTTCGCCATCAGCGGCCCCGGTTCCTCGACACCGTTGTGCACGATCCGGATCCGCTCGCGGTCGACGCCGAGCGTGTGCAGCGCCTGCGCCGTCGACGGGGAGACCGCCACCAGCAGCCCCTGGTGCCGGGTGCCCGCCAGAGCCCAGTGCTCCAGCCGCCGGCCGATCCGCGCGGCGGGTGCCAGCGGCCCCCCGAACCGCATCCGCCACAGGTCCGTGTGGACATGGTTGACCAGGCAGAGGGTGGGGCCGGAGTGCCACAGCGGGGCGAGATAGGGCATGCCGTTGCAGACCTCGACCAGCAGGTCGCAGTCGCCGATCCGGCGGTGCAGGGCGGGCCGGGCCCGCAGATAGTGGCCCAGATCGCCGCCCGCCGAGACCACCCGGTAGTCGCGCCGGGGGCTGCCCCCGGCCCGGGCGTGGTCGGCGGCGGGGGAGGCGGGACCGCCGCACAGCAGGGTGACCTGGTGGCCCAGGCGGGTGAGTCCGTCGGCGAGCCGGTCCACCAGCAGCTCGGAGCCGCCCGCCGCCGGGTTGCCGAGATCGCGTCGGGCGAGGAAGACGATGCGGCGCGGATACGGGGAGCGCACCGAAGGGTGCTGCGCGGCGCGCGGGAGGGCGGCACGCAGCGGGGACGGTACGTGCTGGGGCATGGGTGCTCCAACTCGTCTCGGGGTGCGGATTTCGGCGTGGGGGCGGTGCGGATCCCCACCCGCCCGCGAGTGCGGCCGCGCCCGGCGCACGGTGCGGGGCGCCGGAGCGGGATGCGGGACGCGGGGTCGGGCAGGTGGGCGGTGCGATGAGGAGGACGGTGTGGGCGGCTGGTGGCGGTGCGGGCGGGTGGTGCGCCGCGGACGGTGGTCGGTCGTACGGGCGTCCGGGGCCGGGCGGCTCATGCGGTGTGCGTGGTGCGGCGGCTCAAGTGATGTGTGGAATACCTGAGTTGGATGGGAAAGGTGCGGTGCGGGCAGGGTGTGTTCGGGTGGTGGGGGAGGACAGTTTTCGCCCGGGGGTCCGCCGGGGGCTACTCACCGGAGTGACAATTTCGGCGCCTTTTCCAGCTGACGCCTCATCACAATGTGGCGGTGGCACCGGACATACCGGGTGTTCCGGGATCGCGTCCCTCCCGTCGCTCCCGTACCAGCAGCACTCCGCCCGCCACCGCGAGCACGAACCCGCCCGCGGCCGCGGTGACCGGCAGCACCTCCGCCAGCAGCCGCAGCTGACCGCTCTCCCGGCGGGCCAGCCGGACCTGGTCCCGCTGGGTGGCCGTGTCGAAGGCGACCTTCCGGCTGTCCAGCAGCACCACCGCGTCCTTGGCCGAACCGGGGGCGCGCAGCGTACGGCGGGGGCCGACCTGCGCGTAGAGCACCCGGCCGGTGCGCTGGTCCACGACCAGTTCGACGCCGTGGTTGGAGTACCACTCCTCGGCCAGCACCTGGCTCGCGCCGGGACGGCCGACCAGGGCTCCGGGCACCAGCCGGGTGCCCACCCTGGCCGGGGCGACCGTGCCGGTGAAGCGGTAGCCGGTGTAGCCCTGGATCTTCCGGGTGCCCGCGTAGTGCAGCGTCACGGTGGAGCCCAGGGAGTCGTCCCACCACTGGTAGGAGTGCCGGCCCACGTCGAAGGGGAACTTCAGATACGCGTCCCCCTGGAAGGCGGGGGTCTCCCGGCAGCAGTGCACCGGCTCGTTGGTCCTGCGGTCGGTGACCCAGCGGGCGGGCAGGAACTCCAGGGCGGTGTGCGGGTCGGCGGCGGGCCGGGCCGGTCCGGCGTCGACCGTGGTGGTCACGTCCCACACCGCGGCCCCGCTGCGCTCGCTGTCGGCGACATCGCCGCGCACCCGCTGGGTCACGGTGATCCGCTGGCCGGGGACGCTCCGCACCTGGCCGGTGTCGAAGACGCTGCCGGTGCCGACGTAGACGGCGGTGGTGTCGATGTCGATCGGATTGAGGGCGGCCCGTGGTGCCACGTACCACGCGAGCAGCGGGGCCAGCACCAGCAGAAAGGTGCCGACGCCCAGCAGGGCCAGGGAGAAGGGGCGGACTCTACGGCGCATCCGGGCACTCCAGGGGGGTGAGGCGGCCCGGGCCGCCGGCCGTACGGGCGGCCCGCGGCCAGGGACAAGTGCGCGTGCGGTCTGGGCGGGGAACCGTAGGCGCCTCTTGACGTTCTGTCAATTGCCTGTGGAGACTGTGTACTTGTGGATACGGGGCCGACCGGGCAGGTGCCGTGCCGCGCACCGGGGTGGGGGACGACCTCGACAGAGAGGCTTGCCCTGCGATGTCCAGACTCCCAGCCGCCGTTGTCACCATGGCTGTCGCCGCCGCGCTCGCCGTGGGCGCCGCACTCGGCCTCGTCGCACTCCTCGACGCCACGCCCGCCCAGCCGAACACCCCCCTGATCACCTACCAGAACACCGGCCAGAGCACGGGCCAGAACGCCGGACCGAGCACCGGTCAGAGCACCGGACCGAACACCCGCCGGAGCACTGACCCGAGCACCGCCCCGAGCACCGCCCCGAGCACTGACCCGAGCACCGGCCGGGAGCGCTGATCCGTGACCGCCCGCCCGGGAACCGTCGCGGTCCGCTCGGCCTGGCACGCGGTGCCCCGCCCCCAGGTGCGGCGGTTCACGGCGCTGGCGATGGCCGAGGCGCCCGCGCTCGCTCAGGAGATCCTGCGGCAGATCCGGCAGGAGTACCCGCATCTGCCGGTGGTGCTCGACGACTCGGGCGAACCCATGGCGCTGGTCGGGATCCGGCGCGCCATCGAGGTCTTCGTACAGCATCTGGAGTCCGCGGAGGGACGCCCCCGCGTGCACCCGGAGGTCTTCCAGGAGTTCGGGCGCGGCGAGGGCCTGGAGGGCCGCAGCCTCGACGCGCTCCAGGCGATCTACCGGCTCGGCGTCCGTCTCGCCTGGCGCCGCTTCGCCGAGATCGGGCAGCGGGTCGACATCCCGCCCCCGGCGATGTACGAACTGGTCGACGCCGGATACGAGTATCTGGACGGTCTGGTGGACCAGTCGGTGCGCGGCTATGCCGAGGCGGCGGCGCGCCGGGCGGGCGAGCGCCTCAGGCTCCAGCGGCGGCTGATGGAGCTGCTGCTGTCCGAGCACCACCGCGGCGACCGCGCCGACGCGCTCGCCGAGCGGGCGGCGCGGGTCGGCTGGCCGCTGCCGGAGAAGGTCGCCGTGGGGGTGCTGCTGCGCCCGGCCCGGGAGTCCGTCGCACCGGCGGTCGGCCAGGGCGTCCTGCTCGACATGGACTATGAGCGGCCGCGCATGGTGGTGCCCGAGCCGGACGCCGCGGGCCGCCCGGAGCTGCTGCACCGGGCGCTCGGCGGCTGGACCGGGGCGATCGGGCCGCCGGTGCCGCTCACCGACGCGGCGAAGTCGCTGCGCTGGGCCGAGGCGGCGGTGCGGCTGATGGAGCGGGGGCTGCTGCCGGGCGGGGAGGTGCTGCACTGCACCGAGCACACGGAGGCGCTCGTCCTGCTCCAGCCCGAGGAGCTGATCGACGATCTGACGCTGCGCTGCCTGGCCCCGCTGGCGCAGTGCGGGCCGAGCCATGCGCGACGGCTCGCGGAGACGCTGCTCGCCTGGCTGGAGACCCGGGGCGGGGCACCCGAGGTGGCCGCGCGGCTGGGCGTCCACCCGCAGACCGTCCGCTACCGGCTGCGGCAGATCCGTGAACTGTGGGGCGACGAGATCGACGACCCGGACCGCCGCTTCGAACTGGAACTGGTCCTGCGCGCCCGGCGCCTGAGAGGGCAACTGGGCGACCCGGGAGCGCACCGCTGACCCGGCGGTCATGAGCGCCGGGACCGCGGCGGAACGGCGGCATGAGCGCCGGGATCGCGGTGGCCCGGTGGCCGGGCCCGGCGTCAGGTGCGAGGGGAGGTCGGCCCCGGCGACTCCACCCGGGTGACCGGCACCCCGCCGAGCGCCCGCCCGAGGAGCGTCAATTCGACCACTCCCGGGCCGGAGTCGGTGGTCCCGTCGGACAGAACGGCGAGGGCGAGGGTGTTGTCGCCGCGGGTGCGCAGCAGGCCGTTGGGGAGGACGAACGTGTGCTGGGGGCCCACGTCGTTGATGTACTGGCCCATGTTCCAGCCGTTGAGGAAGATCTGCACCCGGTAGGCGCGGGACGGTTCGTCGGTGAGGGTCAGCCCGATCGAGGCGTCGGTGGCCGGGTCGACCGCCAGCCGGAAACCGGTCCGGTACCAGACCACGCCCTGCCGCCGCTCGGCGCGCGGGAAGCGCGCGGGCCGCCAGTCCTGGTCGGGGAAGCCGGGCAGATGCCAGCCGTTGCGCTCGCCGTACAGACCGCCGTTGTTGAGCGGCCCGCGCACCGGATCGGGCGCCGCCTCCCCCTGGATCCGCCAACGCACCGCCGGGGAAGCCCCGTTGAAGGAGACCTGGACCAGCCCCCGGCCCGCCTTGTGGGTGTCGTCCGCCCGGCCGTCCTGGTCGTGCTGCATACGGCGGACGAGTACGGAGAGCACATGCCCGCCGCTGCCCGCCGCGGACGGGAGCGGGAACTCCGCCGTCGCCGTCCAGGTCGCCCGGCGGACGGTACCCCGGTCCGGGACCGGCATCCGGTGGGTGCCCAGCGGCCTGCCGTCCAGCCAGGCCATCAACAGGCCCTGGGTGCCGGTCACATAGGAGAGCGACACCGACCCGGCGCCGCCCGCGCTCTCGAAGCGGCCCCGGTACCAGACGTCCCCGTAGTGGAAGCCGTAGTCGTCGGCGAAGAGGACGGGGCTTCCGGCGGGCACCGGGGTTGTGGCGGCGGACGCGGTCAGCTCGGCGGTGCGCCAGGCCGAGTCGTCGAAGTCCGCGGCGGACTCGGGGTTCTCGGCGCTGCGGCGCCATCCCGTCAGCGCGGGCAGTTCCACGGCTCCGGCGCCGGGCAGCCGCCCCTCGGCGCGCAGGCTGCCGGAGCGGGTGGGGCCCATCCGCAGCCGGGTGCCGTTCCAGGCGGCCTCGGTCACCCCGCGCGGCGCCCACACCTCAAGGTCCGCCTCCCCGACCGTGTCGCCGGTCAGCTCGGCGGTGGCGCCGCGCAGCTCGGCGGTGCGCAGCAGCGCGGGCCCATGGACCAGGACCGGCCCGGAGGGGGTGGGGCGGTGCCACAGCCGCTGGGAGGCCGCGTCGTCGGCGAGCAGCAGAAGCAGGGGGGCAGCGGGGCCTCCGCCGTGCACCGAGATCCTGGTGAGACTGCCGAGCCGGGCGCGGACATACAGGGCGCCGTCGCGGTGGGTGCAGTCGGCCGTCCCCTCCAGCACGGTGACGGCGGGCTGGTGCGGGCACTCCAGGGCGGTTTCCGTCAGCTCGTCCGTGCGGCCCGTGAACACGGCGATGTCCTGGCGCCCGGCGGCCAGCCGCAGCATGGGCTGTGCGGTGGAGTGGCGCAGCGTCCAGTGGCCGAGGGAGATCCCGGCGGCCAGCAGCCGGGCGTCCCGGGCGGGCAGCGGCACGGACACGGTGGCCCCGGCGAGCGGCACGGCAGCCACAGTGTCGGCGGACCCGTCGTTGCGCAGCACCTGGATGTGTGCCCCGGTGTCGGGGTTGACCAGGTGGTAGGCCTTGACGTCCGGTGCCCCGGCGTCGATGTCCGGCGCCCGGTCCAGCTTGGCCAGATCGGGGAAGCTGTGCAGCAGATGACCGATCTGGTGCATCGGGACGAGCTTGGCGGTCGGCTGCCGGGCCTCGTCGATGGCGGCGCCGTAGTCGTACGACGTGTAGACCACCGGCGCGGGCAGCCAGCCCCAGGAGGTGCCGCCGAAGGTCATGTAGACGTTGTGGACGGTGATGCCGTTGGCGAGGTTGGTGAGGTAGAAGCGCCGCTCGTACGCCGCGTCCCGGGTGCGGCGCGACTCGGCGTAGCCCTTCCCGCCGAACTCGGCACCGCCCCAGGGATCGAACCAGCCGCCCCCGAACTCGGCGATCAGACCGGGGGTTCCGGGACTCGCCGTGGAACCGCCCCTGGGTCCGCCGGGACCGTAGTGCCCCCAGTCCGGCGGGGTGCCGAAGGGCGACGGATAGCCGTCGAAGCCGTACAGCCAGCGGCCGCGCTCACCGCCCGTGTCGAAGCTGCCGGGCGTCCAGTGGCCGTTCCTGCCCTTGTCGTTGTGGAACAGCGGCACATCGATGCCGTCCGCGCGGACCTTGCGGTAGAGATGGGCCATGTAGGCACGGCCGGTGGGCTCGGTGACATGGTCGGCGTACTCGTTCTCCAACTGGTAGAGGACGACGGTGCCGGTGCCCCGGGTGTACAGATGCCGTACCGCGATCCGGTTCACGGCGGTCAGCCACTCGTCCGCGTGGCGCAGATAGTCCGGGTCGGCGGTGCGGGCCGTGCCCGGGGTGGCGGTCAGCCAGCCGGGGAAACCGCCCGCGTCGACCTCGGCGTTGATGTACGGGCCCGGGCGCAGGGTCACATAGAGGCCCGTCTCGGCGGCCGTACGCAGAAACAGGTCCAGATCGCGTACGCCGGTGAAGTCGTAGGAACCCGGGGCCGGGGAGTGGTAGTTCCAGGAGACGTAGACGCTGACCGTGTTGTAGCCGTGGGCGCGGAGCTTGTGCAGCACGTCCCGCCACAGGGACGGGCTCGGCAGCCGGAACGGATGCATCTCGCCCGACCACAGCACGACCCGTCGGCCGTCCACGAGCATCGAGTACCGGTCGAATCCCACCGTGTGCGTCCGGCCGTCCGCGGCCGGGGCCTTGGGCGGCGGCCCGGTCGGCGCGGAGGCCGCGGCGGCGGACGGCTCACCACTGCCGCCGAGCGTGAGCCCGAGCGCCGTGCTGCCCGCCAAGGCGCCGAAGGTACGTCTGCTCAACCCCAAGGCGGCCTCCTCGACGCGCGCGGATGCGGCCATTGTGCACGGACCGGACCCGGCAACGGCGTTATGAGGATCCCGGCGCGGGAGGATTACGCGGTAAGGGCGGCACCAGATCTGATCATCCGTCAGTACGAGTTCCGGGTGGCGGAGTTCGCGGCCGGGAGAACCCGTAGGGGCACGCGCACACCTCAGGGGAAGCGCGCGGCGAGGGCCTCTCCGCCGGGGGTGCCGTCCAGCAGGCGGCGCAGCAGGAGTCGCTGCGCCGACTCGGCACCCTCGACGCGGACACCGTCCTGCCCGGCCCCGGCGAACCCCGGACCGGCGGCATCACCACGGCGGTCCGACTGGCACTGGAGAGCGGCGTGGTGTGAGGGCGCCCCCGCACCCTAGCTGGGTAGTCTCCCTGGTCGGCGCCGTCTTGAGCGCGGCGGCACTTGCCTGGTCTGTCGGCTCTCTCAACGCCCGAACCCAGCGCCAGTGCATCAGGGTTCGCGGCGGGCGGGTGGCCGCCGGCGGGACCGTCGTCGCCCCTGGTGCCACGCTTCCTGCGCAGTCGGAGGCCGCCGCCGATGCGGACGTATATGTCTGGGCTGGCCCCGACGGCATCGCGCGGCAGGGCAGCACATCGTCGGCGTCAACCTGGACCGGCACCAGTGAGCTGGTGGGCCTGGCGCTCCCGGAAAGCCGCGGTCACCCAGGTATACGGCGGGCGCGTTGCGGTCGGCGGGAACATCACCATCCATGCTGGAGAGGCGGACCCGGTGGTCCGTCTCCATGAAGCGGCTCACAAATTCATGTCCAGAGCGGAGCTGGCTGGGGACGTCCACGCCAATGCCGAGATCAACGGCGAACGAGGGCCTGGCTACCTTTGCGAGCAGCGGGCCCTGGTCCAGGTTGACGAAGTCCTGTCCGCCTTCGTGCTGAAGTCGACAGAACCCGAGCACTGCTCCCCGACCTGGCTCCTCTGGTTGACTCGACCGTCGCCGAGGCACACAGCGCCCGCCAGTTCTGTATCGAAGACTACGTACCCGAGGAGACCACGACCTCGCACTTTTGGCAGCACCTGCGCAAACTGCGGACCGTACTGATCGAGTTCACCCGCGCTGCCACCTGACGGCCGCTGCCGAGTATGGGCTCCGTCCCTGAGCGCACGCCGAACGCGGCCACGGCGAAGACGTGGTTGTGAGCGGGCGGTCACTGACCGGTTAGGGTCCGCGGGTGTTGAGTAGACCCGGGTGGACAGTGCACTTCGTGAGCTGCGATTTGTCTACGCCCACTACCACGCGTTCTTTCTTGGACGTACGGCCCGCCGACCTGGTGTCGTGGCTGGATGAGGCAGGCCTGCCGGACGGCCTGCCGTTCCTGCTCTCGCCGCGGTTCGAGTACGACGTCGAGCTCAACTCGTACTCCCTTCGGGCGAATCTGACGACGCCGTGGAACAGCAACGCCAACCGGGCCCGAGCCATGGCCCGGCTCTTCACGTTCCTGCATACCGCGCGCGGCGGGAAGTCGTGGCGGGCCGCCACGGAGGCGGACCACCTGGCGTTCCCCAGTGGCGTCGCCGGGATGAGGCAGGGCCGCATGTCGAGGGCAGTACTTGGAATCGCGAGGTGTCGCTGGTCAACCAGTTCTACGAGTGGGCGGTCCGCCAGCGCTACGTCGCAGCTGTCCCGATCCGGCACGCGCCCGCCGCCCCGTGCCCATGGGTCCGGTTGTCCGGGCCTTCGACTCATCGACGGTCCCGGCGACCTATGCGCATGACGAGAACGGGGAGCGCATCGAGTGGATGCCGTCGGCGACCTACCGGCTCTGGCGGGACGTGGGGCTTCGGGGCTACGGCCCGGACGGGCTGCCCTCTGGCCGGTTCCGCGGTGGGTGGGCGGCCTGTAACGCGACGTTCAGCGACCTCATGGTCCGCACGGGGCTGCGGCTGACCGAGCAGGCCAGCGTCACCGTCTTTGAGGTCCCCACCAGCATCGCCCTGGGCGGATATCAGCGGTTCTGGTTGCCCGGCGTGATCGCGAAGAACTTTTCCTCCCGGTGGGTCTACGTCCCGCACAGCACGGTGCAGGAGGTGATCGCCTACGTGGAGTGGGACCGGGCCGAGGTGGTCGAACAGGCCCGGGCAGCGGGCCGCTATCAGCGCCTCAACATCGACACGACCAGCGGCTATGTCACCGCGGTCCGCGTCCCCCTGCTGATCAACGGCGTCTCGGCCGGACTGACCTTCATGCCGGCCGCCTCCCTGGTGATGGGCGGGGTCGAGCCGCAGCACGCCGGATCGGTCTCCGGCCTGCTCCAGACGGTCCAGCAGCTGGCGGCGCCATCGGACTCGCAGGAACTTACCGCGGCCTCGCGAAGACGCACGTCCAGCACGTCCTGATCGCACTCGCGATCAACGTCGAGCGGCTGAGCCTTCAAGAACTCGCCGACGGCCCCTACCGGCCGCGGCCGCCCACGGCGTTCCAGCGTACCTCGACAAACGAGGACTGCCCCGGCCCCTGTGGTGGAGACAGGGTAAATGACCCCGAACTGCAAGATTCCCGACTGAGTCGCTCCTTGGAAGCAACAACTCGCAATGAGCGAGAGAATGGGGAATCGGCACAGGGCCAGCGGTCTTACCGAACTGCTGGCCCGCACACTCCGGGACCGCAGCCGCGAGGTCGTAGTCGAGCACCTGCACGTCCATCTGCCGCGCGTCCTCAAGACGCCCCTCGGCCCCCGTACCGCCATCCCCGAGTAGGAGACCATCCGATGATCCGTCGCTTCCGCACCCCTGGACGCCCGGCGGCAGCAAGGACATCGCCGTGCGGATCGGGCCGTTCGCGGAACGCGCCCATAGCCGATCCGGCGACGACCACGGCCCGACATGATCGCCGTCGCCCTGGTCCACTCAGCTGTCGCCCGTCCGGACGACGGACGAAGGCCGAGGTTCTGGCGCTCAGGGCCGACGGTGCTCAGATCACAGGGCCCCGGCTCGTCTCAGTTCACTGAGAAGGTCGTCGACCTCAATGACCTTCTCTCGGGAAAGAACCGGGGCGATCCACTGGCGAGCGGTTCCATGAGCGATGAATTCCTCGGGTAGGCCAACCCCGTAGTGCTCCACGTAGTCGGCCGCGTCGAGCCGCCAGAAGAAGCGGCCGTCGCTCATGATGGCGGTGCCGCCGGAGCGGGAGAACTTGTTTCCAAGGATGTCCTCCGAGAATCCCATCAGGGCGATGATCGGAGTGCCGGAGCGAAGATATTCAGCGATCCTTCCTCGATCCCCTTCGGGAATCATGCTTACGCGCCGACGAAGATCCTCGGCATTTTTCGCGAAGGCGGACTGGCTCGCGATCCTGCCGAATATTCCGAGGGGGGCAACTTTCGTCATGCGAGATCTTCCAGACAGTAGGCGCAACCCCGTGGCGGGGAGGATGGAACATTCGCCTCCCCGCCACGGGTGGAGCGACATCAGAGATTTCCTGATCGCATCCTACTGGCTACCGCATACCCCAGGGGATCGGATCGCCCTTTGAACCGTCGGGCCACTGGCGGACGGTGCCCAACTTGGGATCCAGGTCCACCTGGTGCGGGCTAGCACCGGTGACCTTCACCCCTAGGGCTTCCGCGAGTTCTTCGGCGGAGCCGCAGGCGGAATGGCAGGAGACGATCTGGATGGGCCCTCCCTTGTAATTAGGATTCTCCCGGACGAGCTGAGCTATCTGTTCAGGGTGGGTGATAAGGCCGTCCACTCGGAAATTACCCGCTTCGTCTCCGTGGACGATCACGTCGTGACCCTTGGTGCCGGTCGACCTCATGAAATTTTGAATCGTGTTGGGGTCGTCACCGATGGCCGTGGCGGTCTTGCTGTACTGGACCTTGCTGCCAGCCCAGGTGAAGGAGACTCCCGTGGCTGCGGCACTCGCGGGAAGGCTTCCACCGGATGCCCCGCCGGTCGCCATTTCCGCGATTTCCGCGGCGCACACCGGGGCGGTGGCCAGGCATCCGTCGCCCACAGCCACGACCACGGGAGCAGCGACCACGGTTGCCGCCACGCCAACGACGATACCCAGCACGACTTTCTGCCAGGTCGCGAGCTTGGGACGGTCTATCCAGTCGTCGGTGACATTTGGGTTGTAGTTCGGATTGGTGCCCATGGCCCAGCCGTGAAAAACTTCCTTCTTCTCTGGCTTCGGGTCGGGACCCTTCTTGAACTGGATGGTCGCCGAGCGATATCCGCCGTCCGTGTGCACCGTGATGGTCAGGCTGCCGCTGCCGGTACCACCGCCCTGCTTCTGGTACTCGAACTTCTTGCTGTACGTCTCCGTGGAGTGGTACACCCAGGTCCCATTCGGACCCATGGTCATGTACGAGCGGTAGCTGCCTCCCTTGCCGTCACTGCACCCTTGCTCACAGTCCGTGATCGGGCGTTCGCCGCTCGGGTCGGACTTGGTGACTGGGGTGTTGTTGGCGTAGGCGTAGCCGTTGAGAGACTCGTGGTCGTCGGCGGCGAGGACGGGATCGACGGACAGGAAGCGTCCGCTGGCCGGGTCGTATTCGCGGGCCCCGACGTGAGTGAGGCCGGTCTCGGTATCGGCGGGCTTGCCAAGGAAGCCCTTGTCGTCGGGCCAGGTCGGCGGTGCAGCGCCGCGGGTTTCGCCGAAGGGCGTGGTGTAGCGGCGAGTAACCGCCTGGCTGGTGGCGTCCACAGTCATCGAGGCGGTGCCGTGGTGGTCGTCGACCACCCAGGACAGGCCGTTCTCGGTGCGCACGGCGGTCGCATCACCGGCTGCGTAGTAGCGCTGCCCGGTGAACTTGCTTGCGGCCTTGTCATAGTGGAGTTCCTGACCGGCCAGATAGAGGACGGTCTTGGCGGGGCCGCGACGGATGAGGAGTTCGCCGTTGGCGTCGTAGAGGTAGTCGGTGGTCTTGGCACCCTCGGTGAGGCGGCTCAGCTCTCCTTCGATATCCCAATCGAGGCTCTGTGCGCTGCCGGTGGGACCGTAGCGCTTGGTGGTGTTGCCCTGCTCGTCGTACGAGTACGACTTGGTGGTGCCACCGTTGACCGTGACCGAGGTCATGGTGTGGGGCTGGCCGGCACCGGATGCGTTGACGGCCGGGTAACCGTAGGCAGTCGTGGTGTCACCGCTGGCCTTGTGCTCGACCTGGGTGTCGCGCAGGCCGCCGGGCTTGTAGGTCCAGCTGGTCCAGTACGGGGCCGGACCGCCGAGCGCGGCTGCCGAACGGTCGGTGGCACACTCGTTGGACGATGGGGTCCATGCCTCGGTCAGGCGGCGGTAGCCGTCGTAGGTGAAGCACTGGGTGTCTTTGGCGCCCGCCTTGTCAGTGATCGACTTGATGTTGCCGGTGGCGTCGTAGACGTAGTCGATGTCGCTGGTGTAGCCGCTGTTGATCTGGTCGACGGTATGTGTGTTGGACAGACGGCGGGTGCCATCCTCGTAGCGGTTGAGGACCTGGAGCTGCTTGGCACCTGTGGAGGTGCCAAGCCGGGTCTCCTCGATCTCGCCGTACGGGGAGTAGCCGATGTTCTGGACGTAGTCGGTCATGCCGTCGGTGGCGGTGAGCATGCCGAGGCTGTTGTAGGTGTTGGTGATGGTCTCGGCGGGCAAGCCGGCCACCGCGGGCATCGAGGTGGACTGGACGGTGCCGTCGATGTTGTAGGCGGTCGAGGTGGTGAAGGTCTGCGGTGCGCCCGCCACCACCAGCGGGTCGCTGGCCGCGATGACGGTTTTGTTGCCCTTGGGACGGTCGAGAGCGTCGTAGCCTGTGACGACCTGGGAGTAGACCTTCCCAGTGGTACCGCCGACATAGCGGATTGAGGCAGTCAGCTGTCCCTTGGCCAAGGTGTCGAAGGTGAACTTGGTCAGCCGGTGGGCGTCGTCCTGTGCCCCGTCCCAGGTGCCGACCTTGCGGCCGAGCTCGTCGTAGTCGGTGATCAGGGTGCGGGAGACGCCGTTCAGCGTCGACGTAGCGGTCAGCGGCTGGTCGACGTCGTTGTACGTGGAGTCGATCCTGCCCTTGTCCGGGTCCGTCGATGTGATCAGGCGCCCGCGCAGGTCGTAGCCGTACGTCCAGACCGCCCCGTCCGGACCGGTGAGTTTCTTGAGCTGACCGCCGGGCGTGTACTCGTACAGGGTGCGGGTGTAGTCGCTGCCGGCTGGCACGGGACCGGCGTATTCGCGGCGCTCGGTGACCCGGCCGCGGGCGTCGGTGAACGTCGCCGTGCCGGTGCCGCCCTGGGCGGCGGTGACCGTGGTGCGGTCACCCAGTTTGTCGGTCTTGGTGCGCCACTTCTCCTGGTCGTAGACGCGGAAGACCGACTCGGTGGGATGGCCCGCGGCGTCGAAGACCGTCTCGGTGGAGGCAGGGACGGAGCCGGGGAAGGTGTTCGCCAGGGTGCCTGACGGGGCGACGTTGTCGTGAACCTGGCTATTGTTGATGTGAGCTAGGCCGCGGTCGTCGTAGAGCGTCTCGGAGATCACCCTGCCGCCTCCCGGCGCGGGTAGCTGCTTTTGGCGCGAGCGCAGCAGGCCGTCGAAGATCTCGTAGGCACTGTTGTAGGTCTGCCCGTCCGCCTTCAGGGCGTCAGTTCGGACCCAGGTCTCCTTGTCATTGTTGACGCTGTACGCGTAGACGATGCTGGCGGCGTCGCCGAGCGCGCGTGAGCGGTCCGGCTTCCAGACCTGTCGCAGGCGACCGAGCGCGTCGAAGGCCCACTCGGTGACGTTGCCGTTGGCGTCAGTGGTCTTGGTAGCGCTGCCCCAGGCCGGGTCCGCCTCCGTGGTGGTGGAGTAGAGCTTGGGGTCGGTGGTGGTCTTGGACCTTAGCGGGCCATAGCCGGTGTCATCGGGGACGTAGGTGGTTTTGACAGTGCGGCCCAGAGCGTTGGTCGCGGTGAGCGGCCGACCCAGCTTGTCGTAGGTGGAACTAGAGACCTGCTGGTAGACAGGGGTCTTGTCCACCGGGTTGTAACTGGCCACCCGGTAGGAAGCAGTGGTTTCTCCCTTGACGGGCGCCACCCCGACCGCCTGGTTGTCGTAGGCCGTAGTGACGTCGGAGACGATGTCGTCGGGAATCGCCGGGACGGTCGCGCATGGAACCGAGTACGTCTCAGTGCGCGACACCAGGTTCACCAGCCAGGCCGAGGTGTTGCGGGCGTAGCTGGTGCGCACGCAGGACTCGTCACCGGTCTTGGCGGCGTCGCCGCTGTCTTCCACGCTGAGCGGCATGCCGTACGTGGTGTCGTACGTCGTCTTCTGGTTGACCGTGCGGGTTCCGGTGGAAGTCTTGGTGCGGGTGGCAGTCTCGCCGGCCTGGACGATCCAGGCGTCAGTGGTGCCCCAGTCGTAGGTGTGGCTGCCGGTCCGGTGCGACCAGGGGGTGTTGATGGTGCCGCTGTCCTCGCCGGTGCCGTTGTAGATGATGGTCTCGCGCACGAAACCGGCGTACTGGCGGGAGTCGTCGATGGCAGTGCCGGTGGAGTCGGTAACCATCTCCACGCGGGCAGTGCCGTCGAGTTCCTTCTCGCCGTTCAGCCCGCGCATATACAGCGTGGACTTCTTCGAGCGCGGGCCTTCGGTGTCGCCGGAGGTCTCAACGACCTTGCCGTAGCCGCGCCACTGCGACCAGGTGCGGTTGGGCACCTTGGTGATGCCCTCGTCATCGGCGTAACCCCAGCCAGCGCCGCCCTGGTAGTCGTAGTACTTCTCAGCCGTGTCGCCGTGGCCGTAGGGGTCGTCCTGGAAGACGGAGGTGACTACGTACTTGTGGAACCAGTCGGTGACCGGGGTCGCGCCGGACTGGGACCACTTGACCGGGAAGCAACGCCGGGTGTTCTTGTCGATGTCCGCCGGCATGCTGGTGCCCCAGATGCAGTCCGGGTCCGAGTAGTTGACGGTGGTGGTCGAGCCGGTCTCGGCCTTGATGGTCCGCACCCGCCACTTGATGTAGCGCAGGGTGTCAGGGCCGCTGCCCTCGACGTGGTTGGACAGCTGGATGCCGCCGAAGACGACCGGCGGCATGGTGGCGGTGATGCTGTTGGCCTTGCCGGTGTTCTGGATGGACTTCAGCCATAGGCTCGGCGAAGATGCGTCACCGGTATCGGGGAAGCTCTGGTCGAGGTGCCAGGTGTCCACGTCCCGCTGGGTGGTGCCGCTGCCGGTCCACACAGAGGTGGTGATGTCGGTGAGGCGCTTGCGGGTGAAGAAGGCCGGCCCGATCTGGGTGGTGCACTTGGTTCCTGAGGCGCAGATCATGTCGAAGGGCACGTCGGGCCAGTTGGCCTTGGTGTCCTTGGTGAGACTGTCGCAGCCGCCGGAGGCGACGCAGCGTTCGGCGTAGGTGAAGCGGACCTGCTGGGCGGCCGGCTTGCTGTAGAGCAGGTCGCTGCGCAGGCCGTAGTCGATGCGGTTGAGGTAGCCGCCCCGGATGTAGCTCGTGCCGTTGACCGTGGTGTCAGCGTTTTTGGAATAGTAGTTGGTCTCCTTGCTGTACCAGTACGTGGAGGCGTTGCCGTGGGTGTCCACGACATAGTCCAGATTCCAGCGCCACGCCTGGTAGCAGGAGGAATCGGCGAAGCCGGTCGACTTGTAGCAGGGCTCACCGGGGTCGTCGCCGAAGACCGGCACCGTCCAGACGGAGTTGGTGACCGGGTCGTCGTCGCTGGTGTCTGTGGTGCCCTTGTCGCTCCAACCGGGCAGCCGGTGTTTTCCGAAGAAGTACTGGTTACCAGAGGCGTCCGTGACCTTCCAGTACTCGGTGTTGTCGTCACCGTTGCCGGTGGCGCCGGTCAGGTGCTCGACGCGGGTGCCGTCCTCGTTCTTCAGCTTCCAGCTGCCGCCCGAGGCCTGGGACAGGGCCGCGCTGTCACAGGCGGTCTTGTCCGTACAGGTGTTGACCAGCTCGACGGCCTTGCCGTTGAGGACCAGCGTGGCGTTGGCGTACTTCCAGCACAGGTCGCCCTTGCCAGAGTGGCCGTCGTCCTTGCACGAGCCGTACTTGCGCTCGATGTAGGACTCGGTCAACGAGAAGCCTTCGCCGATGACCGAGGTCTGGTTGTTCTCGCCAGCCGTACGGCCGTCCACCGAGGCAGAGTCGTAGGAGATCGACAGGCTTGGTGACGGACCGGCGGTCGCCGGAGGGACACGCAGCGGATAATTCCAGGTGAAGTCACCTGTGCTGCCGCCAGCCTCCCAGGTCGCGGTCGGCGACAGTGAGGTGGCGCTGTAGTCGCTGCCACCGCCGCTGCCCGAACCGTCGGCCGACGCCGCGAGGAGCATCCGGGTGCGGGGGGCGACGGCGCCCGTCACCGTCTGGGACGCGGCGTCGTTGTCCGCGCCCGGCACCAGCTTCTGTGTGCGGCAGGACTCCTTCTGCGGTGTGGTCAGCGCGCACACCGGCAGCGTGACCAGACGTAGTCGGGGGCCGAAGTCGCCGCCGTAGACGTCCTTGAAGGACGAGTAGTCCAGGGAGACCCGGAGCTTGTCGGTGCCGTCCTTGCTGACTACGGCTGCCGCCGGTGCGACACTAAGCAGGACACCATCTACTCCGGCTTTCTGCGCAGCCGACCTCGGCTGGACGTCGATCGCCACCTGTTCGGCCACTCCAGAGGCCACCGCCATCTTCTTCGCGGTCTTTCCCACTGGGGCGCCCGGGGTCCGGGCCAGCCTGACGTCGAGCCCGCCGACGGTGACGGAGGTCCCACCGGTCGCCGGGACAGCGGCGATGGACCTCCCGGCCTTCGGCCAGGCGGCGCGCCCCAGCCGCTCACGGGTCTTCGTGACCGCGGGGGCAGCCTTGTCCTTTGGAGCCTTGGACACGCTGGGCTTGAGTACGCCGACCTTGTCGATCTTCGTTTCGGGCTGGTGCTCCAGTCGGCGGTGCGACGGGGACTGGGCCTGGGCGGCGAAGTCGTAGCCCGAGGGCGTGGCGATCTGCGAAAGCAGCGTGAGGGAGACGACGAGTCCGCCACGGCCCAACCAGCGGCGTATGACCGCTCCTGGCAGACGTCTGCGGAAAGGTGTTGAAGACACGGTGATTTCCCGTTTGTTCGGAGAGAGAACGGAGCGGAAGCGGAGTGCGCCGCCCGCTAGGAGACAGGGCGGGGCAGGAGGGATCCAGCGCCGCCCTGCCCCGCCGTCACTGCTACCGCTGCTCGGCGTTGCGCCGGTCGGCGATCGTGTCGGTGGAGGTGGCTCCGGCCCAGACGCGGAGGCTGTCGATCGTTCCAGGGAAGTAGCGCGCAGCAGCGCCGTTGATCTTCGCCCGGCCGACCTCGAACGCTCCGCCGCCCTGCCAGGGGGCCGGGTACGACACGCCGTCGTCGTCGCCCATCAAAGCGCTGTCGACGTACAGCTTGAGCGCGCCGAGCTTGGAGGTGTCATCGGGGTCGGCGGCGGCTTGGGCGTCGTAGACGACCGTCAGCATGACGGGGACGCCGAGCTGGGCCGTGGTGAAGGCGGTGGACTCGCTCTTGGTCCAGGTCGCCCCGGTGCCGTCCTTGTCGGGCCGGCCGAAGGTCCAGCGGCCCTGGGTACTGCCAGCGGGCTGCTCATACCAGACGCCCCACGCGGACTGACTGGTGCCCGACTGGCCGAAGACCTGCACCGCGTACGACTTGCTGGTGTCGGCGAGCTTGGCTGGGTCCAGCGTCACCCAGGCGGTCGCGGTGAACGAGCCGGTGTCATCGACGACGGACCCGGTGACAGAGGCGTATCCACTGGTGCCGTTGAGGCTCATCGTCTGTGAGGTGACGACCTCTTCGCCGATATCCGGGTCACCGGTGGTGACTTGGGCGAGCGTGGCTCCGTTGAGCGTCAGGTTCCGGGCGAAGCCGCTGGTGTCCTTCACCATGATGCCGCTCGCGTTGGCTGTGTCGGTGGCGTCCCACTTGGCGACGAGCGCCGGGACCGGGCCGCCGGCCGTGCCGTCGCTCAGGTCCTCGTCCTCCAGCCACGCGTCGTGGGCGACCTCGGTGTCCGCGAGGGCACGGGACCAGACCTTTACCTCGTCGATGGTTCCGGCGAAGTTTTCCCTGCCGCCGCCGTCGTACCACAGCCGCCCGATCTGGAGGTTGCCGGACGCCTTCCATGGGGTGGTGAACGTCACCGGAGCGCCCTGTGGAACGCCGTTGACGAAGAGCTGGACGGTCTGGTTCGCCGCGTCGTAGACGCCAGCCAGGTGGGTCCAGGCGTTCAGGACCGGCGGCCGGGTGCCGATCGAGCGGGTGATGCCGGGGCTGAGGACGTCCGTCTGGTGACGGTTGAAGATCCAGGCTTTGTAGGAGCTGGAGTAGTACAGCTGGAACCCGGAGGCGTTGGTGCCCGCCTGGGACAGGACGGTGTAGTTGACGTCGTTCTTCGTCAGCCGAGCCCACGCCGACACCGTGAACGACTTCGTGGTGTCGAGAACCGCGCCGGAGGTGGCGAAGTAGGCGCTCGTGCCGTTGAGTTTCGCCGCACCGGAGCCGCTGCGGGCCAAGGTGTCCCAGGTCGCGCCCGTGGAGGTCAGCGGGTGGGGGGTGGCTGTCGTGGAGTCCGCGAGAGAGTCGTCCAGGTGCCAGATGCCCGATGGCTGCTCCGCGCCCTTCACCAGGAAGCTGTAGTAGCCGGTGAGTGAGCTGTGCCCGGCTGCGTCAAAGCCCCAGACCTGGATCGTGTTCTCACCCGCCTGGTTCGGGGTGATCGACAGCGTGGTGGCTGCACCCTGGGCGACGGAGATCGCAGAGGAGAGAGCGCCGCTGTTCAGCTTCCACTTGTAGCTGACGACGTCCGACTGGGTGCCCGCCGTTGCGGAGTTGGTGTCCGCGGGAGTGAAGGTGAACTTGCCCGGCGTGCCCACCCCGCCGGAGGCCGGGTCGGTCTCGGCCGGCTTGTAGAGGCCGTCCGCGCTGGTCAGGATCGGAGCGGGCGGCGAGTCGGTGTCCACCCGGAAGTAGCACCAGGACGACCATGACGAATCCAGGACGCCCGTCGCACCCCGGTCCGTCTTGTAGTAAGCCTGCGTCTTGACCCGCATCCGGTACTCCGTCTGAGCCGGAAGCGCACTGGTGGATGCGTCGCGCGGGGCATTGTCCGCCACCCAATCACTGCTCGGCGAGGATGCGTACCAGGCACGGCTGGAGCCGTCCGCTTTCCACACCTCGAACAGCGCGCGCAGCTGGGCGTTCGAGCCGTCGGTCGACTGCACCGTGGCGAGCATCTTCGGCGTGGTGTCGCTGGTCGCGAAGGGCAGCGTGGAGGCGTTGCAGGCCCGCCCGGTGGTGCCTTGCTGAACTCCATACGACGTCGGCTTGTCCGGGTACGACACATACGTCACAGACAGCTTCGCATCGTTACGGAACCGCGCCCAAGCAGCTGCGTCCGACTCGTCGTGCGCGGCCAGTGAGAAAGTGATCTGCGGTGCCTTGGCCGAGGCGTAGGAGGCGAGCGTCGTCGTGAGATTCTCGTCGGACTCTTCGCCGACGTTGTCGCTGAACCGAACCCAGTTGGCCGGCTGTGAGGGGCTGCATAGGCTGCCCCGGCCATAGGCCACGCTGCGGTCGCCCATCAGGTCGGCTGCTGTGGGACGGGACGACCAACTGGTGCTGGAGGAAATCCCCTTGTCGACTCGGCTCAGGTCGTACCAGTGCGCGTCACAGGTGAATGTCCACGTCTGATACACCTCCATTGTCGCGTCCAGGATCTTCTTGCCGTGGATCGAGGAGAGCGGGTACTCGAAGTACATGCGTTGGGTGTACGGGCTGTTCGAGCAGAGGTAGCCAGCGTAGTTGGAGCAGCGGCCCACGCCCTTGTCCCCGCTGAACTTCCAGTACTTGGCGCCGTTGGAGGCCAGCGCCGTCCAGTCACCCAGAGAGATGCCCTTCGTGGGCGGGTCGATGTACAGCGGGAAGACCGTGTCCGTGCCGTGCAACAGAGCCGGATCGGGCGTGATCTCTATCGTGGAGCCGGTGACCTTGAGTGGAAGCTCGGCCGTCGCGTCACCGCTACCGGGGGCATCGGCCGCAGCCGGCTCGCCCTCGGCAGCAGGCAGCAGCGCGGTGTCCATTGCCTCGGTCATGGGGGCGCTGCGGGCGAGCTGAGTGCTGATGCTGTTGCCCGTGCCCGTGCCCGTGCCTGTGGTCGCCGTCTCGTCGCCGGCGGAGTCCCACATTCGCCCTGCCGGGCTCTCGAAGACCGGGGTGCCCTCACCGTCACGCGCGATGAAACCGCCGTCGGACGTCGGCGAGACGTCCAGCCCGCGGTCGGAGACCGTCATCCTGATGTGGGCGAGCGCCGGGCTTTTCGCCGCCTGCGCCGTCTTGACCACGAGCACCGAGGTGTAGCCCGTGCTCAGTGCGGTTAGTTTCAAGTCGACGTCCGGGAGGACATCGGCATACGTGGCGGTGTCGCCGTCGATCCTGGGCTCGGGAAGCGCGGTCGGCCAGCCGAGCTTCAACTCGTGTCCCTCATTCGCGAGCATGACCAGACCGCTCTCGCTGCCGCCACCCGAGAAGGTGACGTCCGCCGTCGTGTTCCTCGCCCGCAGCGAGCCGTCGGCGGCACGTACGAGGGTGGTGTCGATGGGCGCCCAGGGGCCGCCGTCCTTCCTGGCGCGGACCGGAGCGGCGTTCATCTCCTGGGTAAAGGTGCCGTCCGGATTCGCGAACACCTGTGACGACTCAGTGGTTTTTACGTCCACGGAGACCCGCTTGCCTGTCTCGGCGGCGAGAGCGCTCGCCTCCGCCTCGGGGCTTTTGTCGGCCGCCACGGAAGCCGGCCCCTCACCAGCGGCTGCTGGAGTCGCCCCGGCCCCGATCACCGGAACCGCGCACCCCATGAGCGTTGCGATTATCGCCAAGCTCCGAGCCGCCTGACGCCAGTCGCGTCGCCGTCTGTGCGTCAACACGCCCCCACCTGTTTCTTTAATTTTTTCTTACGAAGACTTTGTGAGGATCATGTGTTCACTGATGGGAGCTGGTCAACGGTGTCTCGCGTCACACCGGGTGCTATCGCGTCGAAGACATGAGGCAAGGCCACTCGAAGCAGGGCTATCCGGCTCACTGGTACGTGATACGGGATGACGTGTCGTAGTGGGCCTTGGTGTGGGTGAGGCGAACCTCGCAGCGCTGTATCGGCGGATTGCAGCCGACGACTCGGCCGGGGTGTGTCGTTGCCGAAGGAGGGGTTCCTATCGGTTCGGATCCGCGCACAACTGAATGCCGACCGATACGGCCGATGTGGCGTGCCGGTGATCATGGTGAGTGAGGTCCGGCTGTGCGGGCGTTGTGGCGTGAGTTGGCTGGTATTCGCCGACTGCGGTGGTCGGTACGCCGCGGCAGACCCGGTCGACGCCGGACTCCGTGAATGCCCGGCAGTCGTTGCGGCTGTTGGCAGCGGTAGGCCGTCGCCACCACCAGGCGGCCGTTGGCGTCGATCGCCACCTGCAGATTTGTCGAGCACCGATAGTTCTTGCTGGACGCTGCCACTCTGCGAGCCCGGGTGGACACCAGGTTGCCGTCGACCGTGTAGGCAGTGTCTTTGCGCGGCTGCCGGGAAGGCCAGCAAGGGCGCCAGGTGATCGAGGATGCGGTCAGCCGCAGACTTCGAGACCCCGAACAGCGATGTCACCTGCCACAACGTCATGTCCGTGTGCTAGTAGGTCGCCACTAGGGTGCGTTTCAGAAGTGGATCTTGATGTGTCAAGATCCACTTCATGGGGAGGCGCGATCTGACGAACGCGCAGTGGGCGAAACTGGAGCCCTTGCTCCCAGTCGGCAAGAAGGCTGGGCGGCCACCGGTGCACACCAAGCGGCAGTTGATAGACGGCATACGCTGACGCACCCGCGCCGGCGCTCCCTGGCGGGACGTACCCGAACGGTACGGCCCGTAGGAGACGGTCTACGGCCTCTTCCGGCGCTGGCAGCGGGACGGCACCTGGCACCGCCTCTTCGAGCAACTGCAGACTCGACCATCGCCCGCGCCCACCAGCATGCGGCCGGCGCCCGCAAAAAGGGGATCTGCAGATCGAGCCGCCAGGTGGCGTCTTCACCGAGCCCGACGACCACGGGCTCGGCCGCTCCCGGGGCGGACTGACCACCAAGCTCCACTTGGCAGTCGAGCAGAACCAGAAACCGATGTCACTCGTGATCACCGCCGGGCAACGCGGTGACTCCCCGCAGTTCCAGGTGGTCCTGGGCCGTATCAGCGTTCCCAGACCCGGGCCGGGCCGCCCACGCACCCGTCCCGACAAGGTTCGCGCCGACAAGGCGTACGGCTCCCACGGTGGCCGACCGCCGAAGTTCGACCCCGATGACTACAAGGCGAGGCACGCGGTCGAGTGCGGCATCAATCGCCTCGAGCGCCACCGTGCGGGCGCCACGAGATACGACAAGCTCGCCGTCCGCTACGAGGCGACCGTGCTGGTCGCAGCCATCAACGAGTGGCTGTGACCAGCACTTTCGAAACGCACCCTAGAGGTCCTGCCCGGTCATCAGGGCCACCAGCTGGTCCGCGGCGGCGGGGCCGAACAGAAGCGTCTGGCCCCGGGCCGACTGGGCGGCGGTGGCTTCGGCGCGGGGGAAGAGGGCCTGCTCGTAGGCGAGGAGACCGGCGCCGGGAGAGTCGCGGTGGGCGGCGAGGGCGGTGGCGAGTTCCGCACCGTCCTGGAGGGCGGCGTTCGCACCCTCGCCCGCGAACGGCGACATCAGGTGCGCCGCGTCGCCGAGGAGTGTCACGCCCGGGGTGTGCGCCCAGCGGTGGCCGACCGGGAGGGCGTGGATCGGACGCGGGACCGGTGCGCCGTCCGTGTCGGCGATCAGGGCGCGCAGCCGCTCGTCCCAGCCCTCGAAACGGGCGAGCAGCACCGCCTTCACGGACTCCGGGTCGGTGAAGTCGAGGCCCGGCAGCCAGTCCTCGGGCACCTGGAGGGCGACGTAGGCGTGGATCGAGCCGTCGGCCTCCCGGTGGGTGAGCAGCCCCTTGCCGTCGGCGAGGGCGAACGTCATACCGCCGCCCAGGAGTTCGGCCGTCGCGGGGTGCCTCGTGGCGGCCTCGTGCAGGTCCGTCTCCACGAAGGACACCCCGGTGTAGGCGGGCACGGCCGCGGAGAGCAGGGGGCGGATCCGGGACCAGGCGCCGTCCGCGCCGATCAGGACGTCGGTGGTGAACGCGGTGCCGTCGGCGAGCGTCACCTCATGGCGTCCGTCGCCCAGGGAGCGTGCCCCGGTCACCTTCGCCCCCCAGCGGACCGTGCCCTCGGGAAGCGAGTCCAGCAGGATGCGCCGCAGATCGTTGCGGTCGACCTCGGGCCTGCCGGACTCCTCGGTGTCCTTGAAGCGGACCGTGCCGTCCGGGTCGAGGACACGCACCTCCTCACCACCGGCGTGGATGATCGCGCGGAACTCCTCGTGGAGCCCGGCGGCCCGCAGCGCGGCCTGCCCCGACTCCTCGTGGATGTCGAGCATCCCGCCCTGGGGGCGGGCGGTGGCGGAGGGCTCGCGCTCGTAGACGGCCGCTTCGATGCCGTGCACATGCAGCACGCGCGCCGCTACGAGACCGCCGAGTCCGGCGCCGACGACGGCGAGGGGGTGATGGACGGGTGCGGACGTTCCGGTGGCCATGGCGGCCTCCTCAGAGAACAGGCGTACGGGGTGTACGCGGAGTGGTGGGCGGCTCGGGTGCCGCTGTGATGCCGCTGATCAGTACCTGGAAACCCCAGGTCAGTCGTTCCCCGCCGGTGCCGGACAGCAGGGTCGTGCCCTGCGCGGCGATCTGCGGATACCGCTCGGACGGGGCGTCCCGCAGGGCCCCGGCCAGTGCGTCCCAGTCGTCCTGCGCCTCGGGCGCCTGGCCCCGGGTGGAGTGCTCGGCCGCGCTCGCCGTCGCGTACTGCAACAGCAGATCCAGACCCCAGGACGCCCGCGCGGACGGCACCCCTCCCTCGGCGAGCAGCGCGAGGACCGCCTCCACCAGATCGAGGTAGTGCTCCCCGAAGGGGCGGGCCGCCAGGGCCGCGCGGGCCAGCGTCGGGTGCGCGAAGAGCACCTCGACATACGAGGTCAGCAGGCGGACCAGCCGCTCGCGCCAGTCGCCCTCGGTGCCCACCGGGGACAGGTCGACCTCGCCCAGCAGCCGGTCCAGCACGGCCGCGTGCAGCTCCGCCGTGTTGCGCACATAGACGTAGAGCGAGGCCGGACCCGTGTCCAGCTCCTGCGCCAGCCGCCGCATGGTGACCCGTTCCAGCCCTTCCGCGCGCATCAGCGCCACGGCGGTGCCGACGATGCCGTCCCGGGTGAGCGGCGCCTTGGCGGGGCGGTCGCGGCGGCTGCGGGGGGTGGGGGGCTGCGCTGTCATGCCCTCACGGTAACGAACATGTTCGTTGCGAACAAGTACGTGACGAACATGTTCGTCCAAGGATCACGCGGTGAGGGCGCCCGGATGCGGGAGGGGAAGGGGAAGGAGGGAGAAGGAGGGAGAAGAGAAGGCCACAGGGCAGAAGGGGGATGGCCTTCGCGTACATGGTGACGGGCAGTCACGGGTACTGTTCCCGGTGTGAGTTGCGTGCGCAACCGCCGTGCCCGCGGCGGGGACCTGGTGAAACACCCCCTTTAGGCCGTCGGATCGAGCACATGACCGTACCTTCCCGCCCCCCACGCCCGATTACCGTAAGTGTGTTCTCCCAGCGGTTCAGCGCCACCTCGCGCGGCGCCCGCCTGGCGCGGCACCTCGCCCTGCACCAGCTGCACACCTGGGGTGTCCCGCACGGTACGGCCACGTCCGACACCGTCGCGGTGGTCATCGCCGAGCTGGCGGCCAACGCGGTCACCCATGGGCGGGTGCCGGGGCGGGACTTCGAGCTGCGGCTTTCCCTGGTCACCGGCAGCGTCCGCATCGAGGTCAGCGACAGCTGCTGCGGACCGCCCCGGCCGCCGGGTCCCGGACGGGTGGAGGCCCCGGCGGAGCTGGAGGAGGAGGGCTGGGGGCTCGTCCTCGTCGAGGCGCTCGCCGCCCGCTGGGAGGTGCTGGAGCGGGACCCGCCGCCCGGCAAGACCGTGCGGGTCGAGGTGGACGTACCGGGATGGCTGTCCCTCGTCAGGGACCGGAAGCGATGGGCACGCCGGGGATTCGCGGTCTGATCAATTCGATTTCCGACTGCACCGAGATGCGCAACGGGGTGGTGGGGGGGGCGCGGGGGGGGGGGCCCCCCCCCCCCCCCCCCCCCCCCCCCCGCCCGACCCCCCCCCCCCCCCGGAGGGGTTATACGAAAAGGGGGGGGCGGGGGTTGGGGACCGGGCGG
>NZ_JBIUBV010000003.1:0-539008 GCF_044548405.1 Streptomyces sp. NPDC052040
CCGCAGGCACCTCACCGGCATCCACCGCCACCGCATCCACCAGCTCCGGCAGCAGACCACCCCCGAACACCACCTCCTCACCCACACCCGAGGAGGGCCCGTAGGGGGCCGCCGGGCGGGAGGGGTCGATGTCCGCGTCAGTGCGCAGTTCGATCAGATCGACGGGGCGGTCGGGGTCGGCGATGGCCGACTCCAGCAGGGCGATGTACTGGGCGACCATGCGCTGCATGGTGTCCTCGTCGAACAGCGAGGTGGCGTACTCCCAGATGAGGGTGATGCGGTCGTGGTCGTCGTTCTCGGCCAGGCCGCTGCGCTGCTGGGCCCGGGGCACCACGACGATGTTGAGGTCCATCTTGGCGGAGCCGTTGTGGCGTTCGCGGATGGTGCCTTCGAGGCCGCCGAAGCGCAGGTCGGGCACCGCGGCGTTGTGGAAGCTGAACATCGCCTGGAACATGGGGTTGCGCGACGGGTCGCGGGGCGGGGCCACCGCCTCGACCAGGCGGTCCAGCGGGACGTCCTGCCAGTCGGCGGTGTCGACGAGGACACCGTGAACCCGGCGGCGCAGGTCGGCGAAGGCGGGCGATCCGGAGGTGTCGATGCGCAGCGGGAGGGTGTTGACCACCATGCCGAGCATGCGTTCCGTCTCGGCGAGGCGACGGTTGGCGGCGCCGGTGCCGATGACCAGGTCGGTCTGTCCGGTGTAGCGGCTGAGCAGGGCGACGAAGCCGGACAGCATCGAGGAGAACAGGGTCGCCCCGGCCTCCTCGCTGTTCTTCCGCAGCGCGCGGCTCAGTCCGGTCGGCAGGTCGATGCGCAGGGCCGATCCGCTGAACGAGTGGGCACGGGGCCGGGGGCGGTCCGTGGGCAGGTCCAGGATGAAGGAGGCGCCGTCCAGGTGGCGCTTCCAGTAGTCCAGATGGCGGGTGAGGACGTCGTCCCGCATCCAGGCCCGCTGCCAGGCGGCGAAGTCGGCGTACTGGATGGCCGGTTCGGGCAGCGGAGAGGGCTGCCCGGCGGCCAGGGCGGGGTAGATCTCCCGGAACTCGTCGAGGAGGACGCCGAACGACCAGCCGTCGTGCACGAAGTGGTGCTCCACCTGGACCAGCGTGTGGTCGTCGGCGGCGTGCCGGATCAGCAGCCAGCGGGCCAGCGGCGGGTCGGTCACGTCGAAGGGGCGGTTGATGGTGTCGCGGACCAGTTCCTCGGTGCGGCTCTCCCGCTCCTCGGACGGCACGCCCTCGAGGTCGACGACCGGCAGGTCCACGGGCCGCGGCGGGCGGATCTGCTGGACGGGCACGCCGTCGACCGTGACGAAGGCGGTACGGAAGATCTCGTGACGGCACACGATCTCAGTGAGGGTGTCCCGGAAGGCGTCCGCGTCGAGGGGGCCGCGCAGCTGGATGGTGGCCTGGGCGTTGTAGGCGAGGTTGCCCGGCGAGAGCTGCTCCAGGAACCAGATGCGCTCCTGCGGGAAGGACAGCGGCAGGGGCTGGTCCCGAGGGACCCTGGTCACGGGAGGCAGCGCGGGGGCGCGCTCGCCGCGGCCGGTCAGCGCCTCGGCCATGCCCGCGATGGTGCGCTCCTCGTAGATCCGGGATATAGGCAGCTCGGTGCCGAACTCGGTGCGGATCCGGGCCGCGAGCCGTCCCGCGAGCAGGGAGTGGCCGCCCAGCAGGAAGAAGTCGTCCTGCATGCCGATGCCGTCGATGGCGAGCAGTTCGCCGACCATCTCCGCCAGTCGGCGTTCGGTGTCGGTGCGGGCCGCGGTGCCCTCGCCCGCGAGGCCGAGGGAGTCGCGGTCGGGGGCGGGCAGGGCGGCTCGGTCCAGCTTTCCGTTCGGGGTGAGCGGCAGGCGCTCGATCACCACGACCGAGGGCACCATGTAGTGCGGGAGGCGTCCGGCGGCGAACTCGCGCAGTTCCAGGGCCTCGGTGCCGGGGGCCACCGCGTAGGCGAGCAGCCGGTCCTCGTCGCCGACGCGTCCCACGACCACGGCGACGTCCTGGACCTGGGGGTGCTCGCGGAGCACTCCGGCGATCTCGTCGAGTTCGATGCGGAAGCCGTTCAGCTTGACCTGGTCGTCGATGCGGCCCTGGAAGTCGAGGTCGCCGTCGGGCGTCAGGCGGACCAGGTCCCCGGTGCGGTAGGCGCGTTCGCCGGGGAAGTCGGGGTCGGGGATGAAGCGGTCGGCGCTCTGGGCGGCCCGGCCGATGTAGCCGCGGGCCACACCCGCGCCCGCGATGACCAGTTCACCGGTGGTGCCGGGCTGCACCGGGCGCCTGTCCTCGTCCAGGACATGGAGCCGTACGCCGTCGATGGCGCGGCCGATGACGGGGCGGCCGGTGCCGGGCAGTGTCCGGGAGAGGGAGGCCCATACGGTGGCCTCGGTCGGGCCGTAGGCGTTGAACATGGTGCGGCCGGGGGCCCAGCGGTCCACCAGCTGGGCGGGCAGGGCCTCACCGGCGCAGACGATGGTCTCCAAGTCGGGGAGTTCCATCGCGGGGACCATGCCGAGGACGCTCGGCGGCAGCGTGATGTGGCTGATCCGGGTGTCCCGGAGGAAGTCGCCGAGGCCCGGCCCGTAGAGCACGTCGCGGCGGGGCGGCAGGACCAGGGTGGCGCCCGAGCGCAGCGCCATGGTCAGCTCGAAGACGGAGGCGTCGAAGCTGGGCGAGGCGAACTGGAGGACGCGGTGCCCGGGGCGCAGCCCGAACGCGCCGACCTGTGCCTCGGCCAGGTTGGCGAGCCCGCGCTGGGTCAGCGCCACGCCCTTGGGGCGGCCGGTGGAGCCGGAGGTGTAGATGACGTATGCGGTCGACTCGGGGGTCGGCGCGGGCAGTTGGGCCGGGCCGGTCTGCCGGGTGTCCGCCGGGTCCACCAGCGGTACGCCGAGGGCGGCGAGCCAGTCGGGGGCCGTGTTGTCGGCGATGACCAGCAGGGATCCGGAGTCGCGGATCATGTAGCTGAGCCGCTCGCTGGGATACGACGGGTCCAGCGGCAGCCAGGCGGCGCCGGTCCGGATGACCGCCACCACGGCCGTCACCAGGTCGAGCGAGGGCTCCATGAACACGCCGACCGTGGACTCGGGTCCGGCTCCCGAGGACTGGAGCCGGGCGGCCAGCTTCTCGGCGCGGGCGTCGAGTTCGGCGTAGGTGAGCTGGCGGTCGCCGAGTTCCACCGCCACTTCGTGGGGCGTCGCGGCGACCTGGCGGAGGAACGCGTTGAGGAAGAATCCGGAATCTGCTGAGGCCACGGAAGTCTCCATGAGGACGTGACGGCTGGTCGGTGGCCGGAGAGCTGCGGCCGGTGCGGCGGCCCGTGTTCGGGTCCTGCCGGTCGGCCGACTCGCTGTCCGGACATCCTTGGTCGGTGGACGCGGGCGGGACGTCCGGTGTCGAGTGATGGCGATCATCGAGCGGTGTTGTCACGCTAACGGCGCCGACGGCGCCGAATCGGCACTGCGGGAGGCAGTGTGGAGGCACTTTCGTTCTCCTGTTGTGCCTCCTCGGCGGCCCGACTGCCTTGTGGTGCCTGCCTTTTGAGGACGGGAGAGGGCAGCAGCCAGAGGAACGAGGCGAGGGCGCCGAGGGCCGCCGCCCACAGGGTGGTGCGGGGGCCCAGCGGGCCCGCGAGGGCTCCGGCGGTGAGCGCGGCAAGCGGGCGGGTGCCGAGGTTGACGGTCTGGTAGGCGCCGAAGACGCTCGACCGCATGGCGTCGGGGACTTCCGAGGTCAGGATGGTGGCGATGGCGATGTCGAGCCACATGACGCCGATCCCGGAGCCGAACTCGGCGGCGAAGAGCAGGGTGAGGACCACCGGGGTGGGGCCGTCCGCGGCCGGTATGAGCAGCATGGGGGCGGGCATGGCGACGCAGCCGAGGGCGAAGGTGCGGCCCACGCCGATGCGCCGGGTCAGCGGGGTGGCGCAGGCGGCTCCGAGCAGTGCGCCGACGGCTCCCGCGCCCAGCACCAGGCCGAGCATGCCGGGGCCGAGGTGCAGGGTGGTGGTCGCGTAGAGGACGAAGAGCGTACTGACCATGAAGCAGCCGAAGTTGACGGTCGCGGTGGCGGCGAGTGCGGCCCGGATGACGGGCGACCGGACGAGGAAGCGCAGTGCGGCGCGCAGTCGGCCGCGCTCCTTGGGGGCCGGCGGTGCCTCGGTCAGTGCGGTCCGGGACAGGAACAGGGCGGACACCAGATAGGACAGGGCGTCGGCGAGCAACGCGAAGGGCGCCGAGAGCAGTTGTACGGCGAAGCCTGCGGCGCTGGGGCCGACGACCTTGGACATGGCCCGGCTGCCGCTGGTCAGGGCGTTGCCCTGGACATATCCCTCCGGTGGTACGAGGGCCTTGAACACCGGGGGGTTGCAGACCTCGAAGAACACCGAGAGGGTGCCCACCGCGAAGGCCACGGCGTAGAGATGACCGAGGGTCAGGGCACCGAGGGCCTGGGCGAGCGGGACCGTGGCGAGCAGGACCAGGCGGCCCAGATCGGCGGCGATCATGACGCGGCGGCGGTTGGCGCGGTGGTCCGCCCACAGTCCGGCGTAGAGCCCGAAGAGCAGGTTGGGCAGCCAGGCCGCCGCCGCGAGGATGCCCATACGGGCGGCGTCGGCGTGGACGACGGTGACGGCGACGAGGGGGAGGGCGAGGCCGGAGACCTGGTCCCCGAAGCGGGAGACCGTCTGCGCGGTCCAGTAGCGGCGGAAGGCGGTGTCCCGCAGCAGGCCGGGCAGCGGCCGGGTGATCCGGCGCGGGGGCGCGGAGGCGGAGGGAGGCGCGGGGGCGCGGTCGGGGGCGGGCGCGGTCATGGATGTGCCTCCTGGTGATCTGGAGGGGCAGAAAGGGAAAGCAGAAGAAGAACGAAACGGCGGATATGACCGGGAACCGGGACGGCAGGGGTCCGGCGGGAGTTCCGGGAGAGCCACCCGTGTACCGCCCGGGTGTGTGCGGCCGCCCGGGCGGTGGGGAAAGCTCGCCGCGCCCGGGCCGCAGGGCGCCGACCCCAGCAGAGTCCGGCAGCCGGTATCAATTCGACACGCCGCCATCACTGCGATGATGACTGGAATGTTATACCGTTGGTCAGTAGACTCGGCGGTTCCGAAGATCATCGCCCTGCGTTCCACGATTCGAGATGGCGAATCGGTTTGGATTTTCCGCAGGTCAGGTGGGTATCGGTGAGCAAAGGCGCATCGGACAGAACACCGGCACCAGCACCTACATAGATCCATAAGTCCCGGAAAGTCCGAGTCAGGAACCCTTTCCTTCAGGGCTGTCAAGTGAGGAGTCACAGTGACGGAGAACGAGTCCCTGGGTTCACGCATCCGACGACTCCGCAGAGCGGCCGGACTCTCCCAGGAGGCCCTGGCGCGGCCCAATCTGTCGCCGAGCTATGTCTCCCTGCTGGAGGCCGGGAAGCGCATCCCCTCGGACGACGTCCTCGCCCAGCTCGCCGAGCGGCTGGGCTGCGATGTCGCCTATCTGTCGGGGCCCGTTTCCAAGCCGGACGTGGTCGGCCTGGAGGTCGAGGTGCACTACGCGCAGCTCGCCCTGCGCAACGGTGACGCGGCCGCGGCCCTCCAGACGTTCACCGCCCTGCGCGGCAGGCTGTCGGCCACCGAGCACCGGGACCTCTTCTTCTCCGTGGAGCTCGGTATCGCCCAGTGCCTCGAACACAAGGGGGAACTGGAGGAGGCCGCGACGCACTTCGAGTCGCTGCGCCGCCTGTGCGCCACGGACGGGCGGGGCACGGTGGACCAGCTGAGCATCGTCATGTCGCTGTGCCGCTGCTACCGGGAGCTGGGCAACCTCTCGCACGCCATCGAGGTCGCCGAGGACGCGCTCGCCGAGGCCGAGGCCGCCGATCTGCCGCCCACCGTGGCCTACCTCGAACTGCTCTCCACACTGATCGGCGTCTACAGCGAACGCGGCGACCTGCACCGCGCCAACTTCCTCGCCTCCCAGGCGATAAGCCGGGCCGAGATCATCGCCGACCGCCGGGCCCTGGGCGGCGCCTACTGGAACGCCAGCGCGGTGCTGCACCGCCAGGGACGGTCGAACGAGGCCCTGGCGCTGATCAAGAAGGCCGTGGCCATCTACGCGGAGGGGGACGACGACCGGGCCCTGGCCCGGGTGCGCAACGCGCACGCCACCGTCCTGCTCCAGTCGGAGGACCCGAACCCGGAAGCGGCCAAGGAACTGCTCGAACAGAGCGCCGCCACCCTGCGGGCCCTGGGCAGCAGCATCGACGTCGCCTATGTGGAGACCGCGCTGGCCCGGGCCGATGTCATGCTCGGCCGGCCGGAGGGCGCCATCGAGCACGCGGAACGCGCCCTGGATCTGCTGGGTCCCGAGCACCGGCTGGAAAGCGCGCGGGTGCAGCTGGTGCTGGCCGCCGCGCATCTGCTGCGGGACGACCACGAGGCGGTGCAGGCCGCCTATGAGCGGGGGGCGCTGCTGCTGGAGGCGTCGGAGGCGGGGCGCCAGGCGGCCTTCGCCTGGTCGGAACTGGCGGAGATCCTGGAGAAGAGCGGTGAGAGCGAGCGGGCCGTGTGGGCGTATCGCCAGGGGATGCGGCTGATGGGCCATCGCAGCACCCTGGTCTCGGCCGCGCCCCAGGAGGCCCGGCACCGCTGACCGGTTTCCTTCCGCACCTTCCGCGAAGCGCCCCATAAGTTGCCTTATGGGGCGCTTCGTCGTGCTCCGTGCGGGGTGGGTCGAGCCGGCTTCAGCAGCAGAGGGGGAGGTCGGCGCTTCCGGGAGTGCGGCCGCCGGCCAGGTCCTGGGCGGAGTGCGCCGGTGCGCCCGTGACCGCCCCCGCGCCGACCGTGGACCCTGCGAGCAGGGCAAGGGACGTCAGGAAAAGAGCAGCAATCTTGCGCACGGCGGACACCTCTCGTAAGTCACGTATGTCACGGCCATCCCGGGCCGCAGCGGTTCGACTGCAAGGATCCTGACAGGTCATGACTGAGCTAGTCAATAAATGAACGACGGACTTGAAAAGCCCGAAATATTCCGTTTCAAACGATTCAATATCGCCGTTATGCCCCTTTTTATCCGCACATATCTCCGGAGCTTCGGCGTCAGAATTTCTTTTGTTATAGTGTCTGTCACATTCGAGTCACTAATGACGGGGAGTCGTGGTGTCCATCAGTCGGCGAGGTGGCTCGTGACGAGTGCGACGCGTGCGTCGGGCGACATCCAGCAGGTGTCGGACACCCTGGGCGCCCGGGGCTACCGCTGGCAGCCCCCGCCGGGCCTCGCGCCGCCCGGCCATCCCGGGCTGTTCCCCGACCATGAATCACCGTCCTGGATCGATCCGTTGCTCCCTCCCGTCTCGCATGCGCGCGGCGGGGTGCACACCGTGCGGTGGTCGATCCGGACGCACCGGATGCACGCCGTACCGGTCGCCGCGCCGCCCTCGGCCGAGCGCGTGCTGAGCGCCGTATGGGCGGGCACCCGCCCGTGCCACGTCCCCCTGCGCGATGTGACCGCGGCGCTCACCGGCACGGGTGTCGACCCGGGCGGCCTCGCCTTCGTCGTCGCGGCGCAGCCCTCGGAGACCTGGCCGCTGTACGAGGCGCTCGGGCAGCTCGGGATCCCGTCCCGGCGCATCGGCTTCGAGGGGCCGTCCACGACGGCGGACCGCACGGTGCCGGGCGGCGGACCGCAGTTGAGCGTCGAGTTCCCGGTGGGCCCGCCGTGCAGCGGCAGTTGCGGTCCTGGCTGCCGCTGCGGCCGCCACCGGGTCCTGGCCCGGCTGCGGTTCGGGCCCGCGGGTCAGGTCCGACCGCTGCTCGACATCGCCGTGTTCGAGAACGAACTCCTCGGTGTGCTGGACGGCACCCGTGAGCCCTTCGGCACCCCCCGCTTCGCCTCCCTGCTCAAGAGCGTCCACGAGGTGCTTCCGGCACACGGGACGACCATGGCCCAGGCCGAACGCGTCCGGCTGCTCGTCGACCGCTCCTTCACGGTCGCCCTGCTCATCGGGTCGGGGTTCCTGCCCGGGCCGCGCGGCCGGGGTCATGTCGTACGCCGCCTCTTACGGCAGGCGGGGGCCCAACTGGTCCTCGCCGGTGTACCACTCCCCCAGCTCGACCGGCTGATCGAGGTCGCGGACAGGTCCGTGCGCACCGCGCTCGGCTTCGCCCCGCTCACCGACGCCCTGCTGGCCGCCGTCCGCCGGGAGCGCGAGCGCTTCGCCCAGGTCCTGGCCCGGGCACCCGCACTGCTGGAACGGGCGGTGACGGACGGTCATGGAGCGGTCGAGCGGGCCCGCGCGCTGCTGCGGCTGCGCGGCGACCACGGGGTTCCGCTCGACATCGCGATGGCCTGGTGCCGGGAGAAGGACCTCGCCGTCTCCCTGCGGCACATCGCCGGACTGGAGAGAAGACCCGCGGAGCGGTGAGCCGGCCGGACGGCCGCGACCGGCGCCGTCATCCCTGGCCGCCCGGCGGACTTCGCCTCGCAGGCTGCCCTTCGTGATCGACTCATCTGCGGGTTCCGAGGATGCCGCCGTCGAGGCAGCCAAGGGCGCGGGCCGGGGCGGGGCGGGCAGAACGGGGCCGACGACGCGCTGCTCGCGCCCACGCCCGCCACCCGGCTGGTGGACGTCAACCTGGATCCGTCGTTCGCAAGTGCGCCCGGATTTCCGGGCCGTGGATCTGCTGGCCCACCCTGAGTCCGCCGAACGATTCCGGCCGCGCGTCGTCTCCACGACACTGGCCCTGGCCTGGGTCGCTGCCGGCCGGCGCGCCGCGTATGTCACCGATGGCGGCGGCCTCTCCAGGAGCGTGCACTTCGCGGCCGGGATCGCTCTGTGCCGGGCCGCAGGCTGCGTGGTCACCGGAATCGACGGCGCCCCGGTCGGTGACGAGGGGCGCGGGCTTGTGGCCGCCGCCGACAAGGACACCCACGGGCTGCTGATGTCGATCACGCGCGGCCGGGGCCAGTGGTGCGGCCTCGTACAGGCGCCCGGCAGGGCAGGGGTTCTCAGGTGGCGGCGGGCGGGGAGGACGGGTGTGAGTAGTCGAGGTACGGGAAAACCCGGAGAGAACGATCATGGGCTTGGCCAGCGGCTTCGCTACCTCTCGAACGTGAGCTGCCGGAAGGCTTCGAAGGCGGTCCGGCAGGCTTCGGCCCGGGTGCGGGCGTGGTGGTCCTGGTCGTCGTGCAGGTGGCAGCCCTGGCACGTCGCGCGGAGATTCTCCACCCCCGGGTAATTCCGTCGACGACTGGATGACCCACCTCATAAGCGTCGTGCGCCGGGCAGAGTCGACAATCCGCAGCTACCGTGACCAGATCCGCCGCAGTCTCAAGACGTTCGGCTGCAACACCCGGAGCAGTCCTGCGCCAGCGGCAGTGCCGCACCGGCCCCGACGCTGATGGAAGCGGCAGTGGGCTCCACCACAAGGACGATGACGGAGTGCATGCCTCTCGGCGACCGGTGGGTCGGGTTGAGATCGATGTCCGTGGCCCCGTCCGCCGCCGGACCCTGCCGGTGCTCGGCGAAGGACAGCGCGCCGGCGATGCGGCCGACATAGTCTCCGCGTTCGGCGCGCTGGGCCGGGGTGAGCGTGTCGTCGGCGACGACGTCCAAGATGCCGAACACCGCTGGCTCGTCCTGACCCGGGTGGTCACAACCGACCGGTACGCGCGATCACCTGTCTGGCGAAGTCAAGCAGCAGCACCGGGCCGAGGTACCGCTTCATCTGCGGCGGGTACGGCTGATCCCTGCCCGGACAGGCGCTGTGCATAGCGACCGGCTGGACCAGGCGATCGCCGACCCACAGCGTGTCGTAGCCAAGGTCCTCGATCCCGCGGCAGAACGTGCTCAGGCCGGTTGCGCTGCTGATAGCGGGCCCGATGATGGGCAGCGTGAAACCAAGCTTCACGGCGAGCCCCTTCGGTGTTCCGTCAAGCGCTTGGTCAGCCGGGAAGCTCGGTGATGCTGAGGGAGAAGTTCAGGTTCCCCACCCCGTGGTTGGCGAGGCCCACCGTGACCACGCCCGCTCCTTCCAGCCAGTGCGCCATTTTCAGGCCGCCGACGTCCAGCGGGCGCATCCCGAGGCTTTCGACGAACGCTTCCACGGTTGCCTTGGCCTGCGCGTCGTCGCCGGCGAGGAAGATGTCGGGCCGGCCCTTTTCCAGGACGTGGCGGAAGACGGTGTTGAACGCCTTCACCACGCTGGCGCTTGGCGGGGCGGCCTTGGCGACTTCCTGCGCGACCGAGGTCTCCTCGCGGTGGGCCAGTCCATCGAACGTGGAGTTGAAGGGGTTGCTGATGTCGACGATGATCTTACCCGCGAGAGAGTCTCCGTACCGGGCGATGACCGGCACGACGCCGTCGTGCAACAGGGCCACGATGACGATGTCCCCGGCCGGGGCGGTGCCCCATTCTCCCGCCTTGGTTCCGCTGCCGAGAGCCTTGGCCAGGTCAGTGGCCTTGGACTGATCGCGGCCCATGATCTCAACGGTGTTGCCCCCCGCTACGGCCCGCGCGCCGATGGTACGGGCCATGTTCCCGGTGCCGATGATGCTGATGCTGCTCATGAGGTGTCCTGTCCTGGTTGTGGTTGTTCGGTTCAGAGGGCGGTGGTGCCGCCGTCGGCGACGAGTTCCATGCCGTTGACGTAGCTGGAGTCGTCGGAGGCGAGGAAGAGGGCGGCGGTGGCGATTTCGTCAGGGCTGCCCATCTGGCCGCGGGGGATGAGGGACTCGAACTGGCGCTTGGTGGCCTCGTCGAAGAGTTCTGCCTGCTTGGCGGTGGCGACCTGGCCGGGGGTCAGGACGTTGACGCGGATGCGGCGGTCCTTGAGCTCGTTGAGCCAGACGCGGGCCCATGCCTGCTGGACGGCCTTGCTGCCGGCGTACACGCTCCAGCCGGGGAAAGCGCCGAGGGAGGCGTTGGAGCCGGTCATGAGGATGGAGCCGCCGTCGTTGAGGAGCGGGAGCGCCTTCTGGACGGTGAACAAGGTGCCGCGGGCGTTGAGCCCGAACCAGGTGTCGAACTGGGCCTCGGTGATCTCGCCGAGCGGGGCGGGCTCGCCGCCACCGGCGCTGGCCCAGAACACGTCGATGCTGCCCTTCTCCCGCTTGACGGTGTCGTACAGGCGGTCCAGGTCGTCGAGGTTGGCGGCGTCGCCCTGGACGCCGGTGACGTTGCGGCCGATCTCCTTCACGGCCTCGTCCAGGGCGTCCTGGCGGCGGCCGGTGATGAAGACGTGCGCTCCCTCGTCGACGAACAGCTTCGCACCGGCCAGCGCCATGCCGGTGGTGCCGCCGGTGATGACCGCGACCTTGCCGTCGAGCTTTCCCATGATCGTTCCTTTGGGTCGGTAATGCCGTGTGTACCTGGGGTGACGGTATTATGTACACCGATCTGTTTCCTTACGCTACCGGGCGGACGGCCGGAGCGCAAACTATGTACACCGGTCGTTACCTAACTGCGGTAGGCTGGGCGCATGACGGAGTTGGAGAAGGGCCCCACGGGCCGCCGCCGCGGCCGTGGCGCCCGCGAGCGCATCATCGGCGCGGCCCAGCAGCTGTTCCGCGAGCAGGGCATCAACGGCACCGGCATGGACCAGCTCTGCGCGGCAGCCGAGGTATCCAAGCGCACGGCCTATCAGCACTTCGGCGGCAAGGACGAGCTCGTCGCCGAATACCTGCGCAGGTTCGACCCCTCCGTTCTGTCCGGTGTGTTCGACCGCACCGACCTCACGCCCCGCGAGCGGCTCCTCGCCGCCTTCGACGTCTCACCCACCACCCCCCTGTGCCCGTACATCGCTGCTGCCGTGGAGCTCCATGACCCGCAACACCCCGCGTCCCAGTGCGCACGCGACTACAAGAAGGCCGTTGCCGTGCGGCTGGCCGACACCGCCCGCGAAGCCGGTGCCGCCGACCCCGAGCAGCTCGGCGAGCAGTTGGCGCTGCTCATCGATGGCGCTGCGGCCCGCACCCGGGTCCTCGATGCCGATGCCTTCCCCACTGCCGCCGCCATCGCCGCTGTCCTCATCGACAACGTTCTCCCCGCCACCGCAGGCCACAACCGCTGACAGGAGGAGCCGAGTTGACCTGGCAGTCGGCCGGGCTGGACTCGTTGCCGGTCACGCTGGTAGGCGACACCCTCCGTCCGACATCTGGGCCGGACCTGCTGGCTTTTCCGAAACTGGTCGCCCGCTGAAGGCCACTGCTGAAGCCGCTGGGGCGACCGGTGACCCGTGAGGTTCGCCGTCGCGTTCGGCCGAAAGACACTGGCCCAGCGCCCTGCCGTAGCGGCTGAACAGCCTCAGCGCTCTGCCGGATACCTCAATGGCGCCGGGGGGTCCGTTGCGGGCCTCGGCCCTCATCCTGCCATCGACACCCGATCGGTGGCCACGCTGAAATGTTCATGGCTCCGTACGAGAACTCCGTTGGGCATACCGCAAGTTCTAATAGCCGCACTCGCCAGTGCCAGTAGACTCGCAGTGTTCCGGCGTGTGGTCGAGGTGAGCGGCCGTCAGGAGGATGCGGGGGCCGGTGCCGGACGCGGGCTGCCCGTGCCGGTTGGGGCACCGGCCGGTGTGGCTGCCGCGTCCGCACTCCCCTTCGCACTCGCACCGCCACCTGGCGCGGTTCTTGATTGCCTCGCTGATCTCCGGAACCAGTTGGCGGGGTAGCGGTCGTCGTTCTCGAGCCGGATCGGCATGCGGTCACCGCTTCCTGGCTTCGAGCTACTGGGGGACGGTGCCGGCGCGCAGTTCGCGCAGGTCGGGGATGTGGTTGTAGAGGGTGCCTGGGGAGACGTTCAGGAGCTTGGCGATCGAGGTGATGGAGCGTCCGGGGTCGGGCAGGAGGTCGCGGGCGGCCTTGATGACTTCCTCCGTGGCGACGGTGGGGCGTCCGCCGACCCGGGCGCGGGCGGCGGCCAGGCCCTCGCGGGTGCCCTGGACGATGAGTTCGCGGATGAACTCGGCGAGCGCGGCGAAGACGTGGAAGACGAGTCGGCCGCCGGGGGTGGTGGTGTCGAGGTTCTCGTGCAGCGAGGTGAAGCCGATCTCGCGCGTGCGGAGTTCGGCGACCATGGTGACGAGGTCCTGGAGGCTGCGGCCGTAGCGGTCGAGCGAGGGGACCACGAGGGTGTCGCCGGCGTCGAGGAAGGCCTGGCACGCCTTCAGCTCCGGGCGCAGGTCGGTGTTGCCGGACCTCTTGTCGGCGAAGATCGTGCGGCGCCCCGCGTCGGTGAGGGCGTCGATCTGCCGTTCGAGCTTCTGTCCTCCGGTCGACACCCGGGCGTACCCGATCTTGATCTCGGTGCGCACCAGCGGCTCGGCGACGAGGAGCTCGGGGGAGCCGGACGGCTCCGGGAGGTCGCTCATGACCCCGGGTCATGTCAGAAAACGGCGGTCCGGGGTTCTTGGATGATCCAGGTTTCTGAAGGGGTTGGCCGTGCGGGGGTGTGCGGGCCCCCGCACGGTGATCTTCAGAAGAAGAAGGTTTCTTGAAGATCGCTAACGTTTGGCATTGTCAGTCCAGGAAAGCCATCAGCCGGTCGTTCAGCTGCTTCGGCTCGGTGAGCGGCAGAGAGTGATGGGTGGCTCCGGGGAGCACTGCCACCTCACCCTGCGAGAGCACCCGGCGGGCTCGGTCGGCGACCTTGACAGCGTTGTGGGCGCGGCTGTGTTCCGCGAGCAGGACCAGGACCGGCATGAGGAGGTCGGCGGTACGAGGACGGACGCCGGTGACCAGCTTCCGGCCGGGAACGGTGGTGGCCAGCGCATAGAGGCGCTGCCAGGTCTCGTCCGGGTGTGTACCTGCCGTCTCCCAAGCCAGGAACGCGCGAGCGCGGGCCTCGCTCGGACGGATCAGGGTGGGGAGCGCGCGCAGCAGGTAGCCGAGGCGGAATCCGGTGAAAACCTGGGTGGGGTCCACGAGGGCGAGGTGGTCCACGCGCCGCGGTGCGTGCAGTGCGTACCTGGCGGCCAGCCAGGCGCCGTACGAGTGGCCGCACAGGTGCGTGCGGGCGAGCCCAAGGCCGTCCAGCAGTGCGTCCAGCCAGGCCGTCAGATCGTTGGCATTCTTCAGTGGTGTGCCCCGGCGTTCGGTGCGGCCGGCGTCGCCCAGCAGATCTACCGCATGGACCCGGTACCGCTCACCGAAGGCCGGCGCGTTGGCGAACCAGGCGAGGCCGGTGGCAGAGCCGCCGGGCAGCAGCACCAGTGGGCTGCCATCCGCCGAGCCGTACACATGGACCCGGGTGCGCCCGTACGGCGTGGCGACATCGTGCTCCTCTGTGGACTCGGGCCAGCGGGCGCGAAGCTCGTCGTAGGCAAGGTCGAAGGCAGGCAGGGACACGAGCATTCCTCTCGCCAGGCGATAATCTCGTTCAGCGAGATATTACGGGACTTCGAGGAGGGCGCATGGACGATCAGAGCCCGGTGATGGGACTGGTTCACTTGCTGCGCGCGGTCACCGTGGAGTTCGACCTGCTCGGCGCCGAGTTCGCCGCGCGCCACGGGCTGCATCCCACCGATGTGCGCGCGCTGATCCACCTGCTGGACGCGGCACGCGCCGGTAAGCGGGCCACGCCCGGGTGGCTCGGCGAGCAACTGCGACTGAACTCTGCTGGAACCACTGCCCTGGTGGATCGGCTGGAGCGGCTCGGACTGGTCCAGCGCAACAGGGACACGGCAGACCGGCGACGCGTGCTGCTGGAGGTGGAGGAGAAGGCCATGGACCTGGGGTGGGCCTTCTTCGGGCCGGTGATCGGCGAGGTGCTGGTGGCCGCGGAAGGTTTCGAGGCGGGCGAGTTGGAGACGGTGCGTCGCTTTCTGACTTCGGTACTGGAGTCCGCCGGGCGAGCGGGTTCGGGCTGAGGGGTTTCGGCGCGGCGGCTTGGTGGTTCCGGTGATGTGGGGCGGGGCGGCATCACATAGGACCACGGCGTTGAGGACCGGGCCGAGGCAGCGAGTTGGCCCTCCTGGCCCTCGCGGTAAGCCTGCCGGATCTGGCCCCGGCCGCCGTGGCAGATCGCGCGGGCGAGGCGGTGGCGGGACTCCTGCACGGTCAGCTGTCGGTTCATCAGCCGCCGGTAGGTGTCGTCGACCGGGTCGACCAGGGCGAGAAGGTGCATGGTCCTGTCGATCCGGCCGTACTCGGCGAACGCAGCACCCAGCGCCCGCGGGGACATGCCGTTCGTCGGTGACCGCGGTCTGGGCGGCGCCCGCGGCCCGCAGCTCACCGGCGGTGACATCGGTGCACAGTGCCCGGCCCGCCGTATGGCCGAGGCCCACCAGCCGCAGCCCGTCGGGGCAGACCGCCGTGGAGGCGCCCGGCTCACAGTCGCCGAGGGCCCGCACCCGCACTGACGGGACCCGGTCGCCGTGGTCGGTGGCCAGCATGCGCCAGGAGGGGACCTGCGGCACGGGCACACCGTGCGGGTGGGTGAGGTCATCAGATGGTTACGCGGTGGCGCGCCAGTCTCCCCCATCGAGGATGCCGTACCGGTGGCCCTCGGTGTCGTAGCGCAGCAGCCGGCAGGGGGCGGGCCGGGCGGTGCCGCGGGGGCGCCGGGCCTACCGTGGAAGGGGGACCGGCCGGAGGGAGTCACCATGTCCGAGGCGGCACGGGAGATCACGGCACGGCGCCTGCGGCATCTCGCGGAGGCAGGGCATCCCAGCACGGGGCCCGTCGAGGCGGCGGTGGAGGGAGCCGTGTACCGGCTCGGCGACGGCACGGTGGCCAGGGTCTGGGAGCACCGCCGGGGAGCCGAACTGCGGCGGATGCAGCGGTTCTACGCCGATGCCGCGGCGCATCTGCCGTTCGGCGCCCCGGAGATCATCGCCGTGGAGGACTTCGAGGGCGTGCCGCTGACCGTGGAACGGGAGCCTGTCGGCACTCCCCTGGCGGCCCGGATCCGCACCGGCGGCCCGGAGATGCCGCCCGAGGCGGTCGACTGCATGGTGGGCGTTCTGGGCGCCCTCGCGGCCGCGCACGAGGTGGGCGAGGTCAGGGAACTGCCCGTGCTGGACGAGGAACGTCCGCTGTGGGAGGGCCACACGACCTTCGGCTCCGCCCTCGCGGACCTGGTGGAACGGCGCACCGGCCGGTGCGGCGACCTGCTCCGCGACCGGCTGCGCGGCTTCGAGGACCTCCGCTCCGCCCTGCTCGCACGGCTGCGCGCGCTGCCCGGCGGCGGCGAGGCGGTCGTGCACGGCGACCTCTTCCCGGAGACCGTGCTGGTGGACGACGCGCTGCGGCCCCTCGCCCTCGTCGACTACGGCTTCCTGTCCACCGGCGGGGACCCCCGGTTCGACGCGGCGGTCACCGCGGCGATCTTCCCGGCGGCCACCGGGTACGGCCCGGACACCGTCCGTCGGCTCACCCTGCGGTTCGCCGACGAATTCGGCTACGCGGTCGAGGACCTGCTGCTGTACCGGGCCGCCTATGCGATGGCCACCAGCGACGCCTTCGCCCCGGGCGGCGGTGACGAGCACTTCGCCTGGTGCGTCTCGGTGCTGGAGGACCCCGCGGTCGCCGAGGCCGTGCGCGGGTGAGTGTCCGGAGTCCGGCCGGGGCGGGTGGCGGTTGGGGCGGGTGGCCGTCCGTCCGCCGGTCAGTCGTCGGCGGGGCCCTCGCTTCTCGGCCAGACCTCGGGTCCCCCGCCGTGCCATTCGATCAGCGGGGATTCGGCCACGTCCACCTCGTCCCAGCCCTCCAGTCCGGCCCGCTGCACCAGGACGGCCAGTTCGCGCAGGCTGTAGGCCATGCCGAGGATCTCCCCGGCGGACCGGACCCGTCGGCCGCCGGTCTCCGAGGGCGCGGAGACGACCACGCGCGGCTCACTCATACCTTCACCCTCACCCCCGGACCATGCCCCCGCACGTCGGGCCCAGCCCGCCCCTCCCCCGGCCGGGAACGGCCGGAATCGCGCGGTGCGGGGGACGAGGCGCGCGCCGCCCCGGGGACGCCGTGCGGCAGGATGGGACCATGAGCGTAGTGAAGATCAATGTGCTGACCGTCCCCGCCGAGCAGCGGGAGACGCTGGAGAAGCGCTTCGCCTCCCGTGCCCATGCCGTGGAGAGTTCCGACGGGTTCGAGTGGTTCGAACTCCTCCGGCCCGTCGAGGGGACCGACACCTACCTCGTCTACACACGGTGGCGCGACGACGCCGCGTTCCAGGCGTGGATGGAGGGTCCGATGAAGTCGGCCCACCAGGGCGGCGGCGCGGAGAGCGGGGAGCGCCCACGGCCCGCGGCGAGCGGGTCCACGCTGTGGTCCTTCGAGGTCGTGCAGCAGGCGGCGCCGAAGACCGCCTGAGCGGGTCCGGACACGACGGTGTCCCGTCGGCCGAGGCCGACGGGACACCGTCATGTCGAGGGTACGGGTCAGTGCGCGGGGGCGTCCGTGACCACGACCTCGTCGATGCTCCGCTCGATCTCCTCGGAGTGGGACGCGGTGGCCTTGGCCCAGTAGTAGATGCCCAGGGAGAAGGCGGCGATGACCACCAGGTCCCACCACAGAGCGATGTGGCCCTGGCCGCCGAAGCCGCCCTGCCAGGAGATCAGGCCCAGGCCCAGCAGGTAGACGGGCAGCCACTGGGCGGACTTCCAGGACATCCGGGGGGCGTCCGGCAGGTCCTTGGCGGTGGCGTAGCAGGCGTAGCCGCCGAGCAGCGCGTAGCCGAGGATGATCGCCACGCCGAGCCGCCACAGGGTGTCCCAGCCGGCCCAGTAGATGATGAAGTTGGCGACCACGAAGGACAGCGGCGAGATCACCTTGCCGCCGGGCAGGCGGTAGGGGCGGTCCAGGTTCGGCAGCCGGTCGGCGAAGACACCGTAGGCCAGCGGCGCACCCGCGTACATCAGGACGCTCGCGGAGGTGATGAAGCTGACCAGCTCCTGCCAGCTCGGGAAGGGCAGGAAGCAGACCACGCCGGTGATGAAGGAGATGGCGAGGCCGAACCACGGCACGCCGCGGCGGTCGGTGCGCTCGAAGAGCTTGGGCGCGTAGCCGTTCTTCGCCAGACCGTAGGAGACGCGCGAGGTCGCGGTCGTGTAGATCAGGCCGGTGCCTCCGGGGGAGATCACGGCGTCGATGTAGAGGACCAGGCTCAGCCAGCCGAGGCCGACCAGGGTGGCGAGGCCCGCCCAGGGGCCGCTGATGCCCGGGAAGTCGAGCTTGGCCCAGCCGTGGGCGAAGGAGCTCAGCGGCAGCGCGCCGATGAAGACGACCTGGAGCAGGATGTAGATCGCCGCGCCGATGGCGACCGAGCCGAGCGTGGCGCGCGGCAGGTCGCGCTTGGGGTTGCGGCTCTCACCCGCCAGCTGGATCGCCTGCTCGAAGCCGAGCAGGGCGAAGATGATGCCGCTGGAGCTGATGGCGCCCAGCACGCCCTTGGCGCCGAAGGGGGCGAAGCCGTGGGAGGTGAAGTTGTGCGGGTGGAAGTTGCCCACGGCGATGATGAAGATGGTGGCGAGCGGGACCGCGATCTTCCACCAGGTGGCTGCGCTGTTGGTGTGGGCCAGGACTCTGACGCCGAGGAAGTTCACCACGACGAAGACGGCCATCAGGACCACGGCGACGACCAGGCCGCTGGCCGAGAGCGTGCCGTCGGTGTGCTGGAGCCCCTGGGCGAAGTGCCAGTGACCGGCGTAGCCGATCATGGCCTCGACCTCGATGGGTGCCACGGTGGCTGCCTGGAGCCAGGAGAACCAGCCGAAGGACATGCCGGCCAGGCCGCCGAAGGCGTAGTGCGGGTAACGGGCCGTGCCGCCCGCCACCGGGAACATGCCGCCGAGTTCGGCGTGCACGAGGGCCAGCAGCACGATCGCCACCGTGCCGATGAGCCAGGAGATGATGGCTGCGGGTCCGGCCATCACGACGGCCTTCTCGGCGCCGTAGAGCCAGCCGGATCCGATGATGGAACCGACCGAGGCCCACATCAGTCCGATCAAACCGACGTCGCGCCTCAGACCTGGCTGGTCCTGTGTGACGTCGGCAGCGGCATGGTCAATTTTCACCATGTCAAGGGGCCTCTCAGTATCTGAACACCGAATTAACGCTCAATGGCGGCTCACACTAGGAATCAGGACCCCATAACAGAAGAGCCAGACTGGAGATTTGACTCTTTCCCGGAGGGTTCCTTTACATGCCCTTTACCCAGGTCAACCGGTGTGACGGAATGCTTCTATTCAGTCGCTGAAGGTTAGAAGATGGTAAGACACCACGGACCCGGGTACGGAGTGGCGGAAATGCACACGCACCGGGATACGAACGCGGTGCACCGGGGAGCGGACGGTCAGCCCGGGCTGTCCGGTGATCCGTCGCCGCCGGGCTCGTCCGCCGGGCGCTCCGGGTGGCCGCCCTCGACCGGGACCCGGGCGGGCGGCGGCAGGGGCCGCAGACCGCGGGGCGCCCGCTCCGGGGGCTCCCCGTTCGCCGCCCGCCGGTCCCCGTCCCTCTGCTCCTCCTGCTGCTCCTGCTGCTCCTGCCTGAGCACATCGAGTACGGCGGAGCCGTCGACGGTCTCCCGTACGACGAGCAGACCGGCGAGCCGGTCCAGGGCCCGGCGGTGCTCCCGCAGCAGCCCGGTCGCCCGCTCCTCGGCCTCGCGCAGCAGCCGGGCGGTCTCCTCGTCGATGATCCGCTGGGTCTGCTGCGAGTACGGCGGCGAGGCGGGCTCCTCCGCCTCCCCCAGCTGGCCGGGGTGGGCGGTCGCATAGCCGACCGGGCCCATGGCGGACGACAGGCCGAAGTCCCGGACCATCCGGGTGGCGACATGGGTCGCGCCCGCCAGGTCGTTGGCGGCGCCGCTGGACCCCTCCCCGAAGACGACGAGTTCCGCGGCCCGGCCGCCGAGCCGGACCGCGAGCAGATCCGTCAGATAGCCCTCGCTGTACAAATGCCTTTCTGCTTCCGGCAGTTGCTCGGTCACCCCGAGCGTCATGCCCGACGGCAGCACGGTGACCTTGGCGACGGGGTCGGCGTGCTCGCACAGCGCGGCGACCAGGGCATGGCCCGACTCGTGCACGGCGACGGCATGGCGCTCCTCGGGCAGCAGCGCGTTGGACGCCTCGCGGCGGCCGAGCAGGACCCGGTCACGGGCGGCGTCGAGGTCGCCGGGCTCGATCAGGGTGCGGTCGGCCCGTACGGCGTTGATGGCACCCTCGTTCACCAGGTTGGCGAGGTCCGCGCCGGAGAAGCCCGGGGTGGCCCGGGCGACGATGCCGAGGTCGACGTCGGGGGCGAGGGTCTTGCCGCGGGAGTGAACGCGGAGGATGGCGGCCCGCTCGGCCTGGTTGGGCAGCGGGACGGTGACCTGCCGGTCGAAGCGCCCCGGGCGCAGCAGCGCGGGATCGAGGGCTTCGGGCCGGTTGGTGGCGGCGAGCACGACGATGCCGGTGGACTGGTCGAAGCCGTCCATCTCGGCCAGCAGCTGGTTGAGGGTCTGCTCCCGCTCGTCGTTGCCGCCGATGCGGCCGGTGCCCGCGCGGCGGGCTCCGACGGCGTCGATCTCGTCGATGAAGACGATGGACGGCCCACGCTTGCGGGCCTCGTCGAACAGATCGCGCACCCGGGACGCGCCGACCCCGACGAACATCTCGACGAACGCCGAGCCGGTCACCGACAGGAAGGGCACATCGGCCTCCCCGGCGACGGCACGGGCGAAGAGCGTCTTGCCGGTGCCGGGCGGCCCGACCATGATCACACCGCGGGGTCCCTTGGCGCCCGCGGCGGCGTAGCGGCCCGGGTTGCGCAGGAAGTCGACGACCTCGCTGATCTCCTGCTTGACGCCGTCGTACCCGGCGATGTCGTCGAACCTCGTGGTCGGGCGCTCCGCCTCGATGATCTTCGCCCGGGAGCGTCCGATGGCGCTCAGCCCGCCCAGGCCGCCGGTCATGGAGCGGGCGGCGCGGCGGCCGAACCAGTAGAAGACGCCGATGAGGAGCAGCACCGGGAGCAGGGCGGACAGGATCGAGGTGAGCGCGTTGCCGCCGCTCCTGCTCTGGGAGGCGGTGATCTGCACATGCTGGGCCTGGAGCTGCTGCTGGAGCTGTCCGGTGCCCAGCGCGGTGGGGAGCTGGGTGGTGAATCTGGTGCCGTTCTTCAGGGTGCCGCTGACCCCGCCCCGGTCGTTGATGTCGACGGTCTTCACCTGGCCGACGCCGACCTTGGTGACGAAGTCGCTGTAGCCGAGGTGGGCGGGCGAGGGGCCCGAGGGGGCACGGACGAGCATGAGGATGACCAGGAAGAGCACCCAGACCAACGGCATGATCCACCACTGCCGGCTCGCCCGGGACGGCGGGGTGGGCGGCCTGGGCGGCTGCCGCGGCGGCTCGGATCCGGCCGACGGGGAGAGATGCCGGTGCGGCATCCGCACTCGTGTGATCACCGTGCACCGCCTCCTTCGGGAGGCCGTTCCGGCCGTCCCGCGGCACCGGCCCCGGGGTGCTGCCGGTACGGGGCAGGGCGGCCCGTGGCGCGTACGCCCCGGCCTCCTCCTCCCATGGTCCCTCCGGGGGCGGCGAACGGTCCGTCCGGAGAGGACGTGGGAGTGTCCACGGGACCACGGTCATGGGCGGAGGGTCGCGTCCACGAGGTCGTGGGCCAGGTCACGGGTGTCCTGGCGGCGCAGGCCGTAGTCGGTGTACCAGTCGGCCGTGGCCTCCGGGTGGGGTCCGGTGACGCCGACGCGGCCCGCGCCGTAGCGGCACACGACCATGGCGGGCGTGCCGTTGTCGTAGGCGGCGAGGATCTCGGTGTCCGCGTCCACGGGGTCGTCGAGGATGAACCGGGGCCCGTCCTGGAAGAACACCGTGCGGGGGCGGCCGCGCCACTCCACCTCGACCACGGTGTTGCTCTCGTCGTGGACCGAGCAGCCGGGCGAGGAGATGTACTGGTCGGTGTCGCCGGGCAGCAGGCCGAAGCCCGGGGTGGCACCCGCGAGATAGCCGCCGAGGCAGAAGCCCAGGTAGCGGCCGCCGCCCCGGACGAAGTCGCGGATGGCGCGGCGCCGTCGCCACAGCCTCCAGTAGGCGAGGCGCAGCGAGCCGCCGCCCGGCTGGGCGTAGACCCTGGCCCGGGAGAGCGACGCGGCGGACAGCGGCAGTTCCTCCCGCGGGCCGGTGAAGCGTACGTCGAGGTTCCAGGGCCCCTCGGCGAGGAGTCCGGCGACCGCCTCGGGGCAGCCCGGCAGCGAGGCCGGTCCCCGGTAGACGAGGGCGAGGGGGCGGGAGGTACCGCCGGGGTTCCTGGTGTCCGTCACGGTGTCGTTGCCGCCCCTTCGTCATGGTCCGTGCACCCGGTGCGGGCGCGTGGCCGGTCCCGGGTACCCGGGGAACGCACGGTCAGCCCCTCGGCGGGCAGGCCGTGCCAGCTCGTCCCCGGTGTCAGCCGTTCGCCCTTCATCACCAGGGAGAGCGGGCCGAGCCGGACGCCCCGGCCGACCACCGCGTCGTAGAGCACGACCGCGCGGGTGCCGATGCTCGCCCCCGCATGGACGGTCACCGTGGACATCTTCATCACCCGATCCTCGAACAGATGGGTCTGGAGCGAGGCGTTGGTGTCGATCGCGGCGTCGTCGCCCACGTCCACGAGGTCGAACTCGGTGAGGAAGGTGGTGCCGATCCAGGTGCGCCTGCCGATGGAGGCGCCGAAGAGACGCAGCACCGGCGGCAGGAACGGCGTCCCGGCCAGCGTGCCCACCCCGGCCGGTACCGCGGCGGCCTCGAAGACACCGGTGACGAACTCCGTGCGCCGTACGAACAGGCTCCACAGCGGCTCGACGCGCGGCCGGTAGCGACCGACGACCAGGTACTTGACCACCACGCAGAACGCGATCACGGCGAGCGAGCCGCCCGCGGCCAGACCGGGCGAGACGAACGCCGCCGCCGGTCCCGTCCGACGGGCCAGCGCCGACAGCGCGGTCACATACAGGCCGACACCGGCGGCCAGGGCGGCGGGCGGCACGGTGGCGCGGAAGAACTCGATGCCCAGACGGCCGAGCACCGCCCGGCGGGAGGGCCGGTACGTCAGCTCCTCGGGGAACGAACCGCTGCTCTGGCGCACCGGCAGCCGCAGCGCGGGCGAGCCGAGCCAGGTGGTGCCGCCGGGCACCCCGTCCGGGGGCGGGACGGTCGCCACACCGACCAGTGAGCCCGGTCCGAGCCGTGTTCCGGCCGGTACGAGGGCCGCGTTGCCGACGAAGGCGCGGCTGCCGACCTCGGTGGGTCCGAAGGCCATCCGGTCGGCCGCGAAGGCGGCGGATCCCACGCTCGCCATGTCCGCCACAAAGCTGCTCTCGCCCAGGGTGAGCAGGTCCGGGTCGAGATGGGCGGCGGTGGACACCTCGGCGCCCCGGCCGACGCGGGCGCCGAGCAGCCGCAGCCACGGCACGGTGTAGAGGGTGGCGTAGAGCGGGTTGGTGAGGGCGAGGCTCGACTCCAGCAGTTTGTCGGCGATCCACCTGCGCACTCCGAGGCCGGAGCGGGCCGGATGGATCCCGGCGGGCGCCCCGGGGAGCGCCGCGCGCTTTCCGGCGGCGACCACGGCGCACACGGTGACCACCCAGAGCGGTCCGGCCGCCGCGGTGGCGGCCAGGCCCGGACCGGTCCCCCAGCGCAGCCGGGCGAACCAGTACAGCGCCAGGCACGGCAGTCCCATGGCGGGCACGGCCAGTTCCAGCAGGAGCACGCCGAGTCCCGCGGCGGCCAGGTGCCGGGGCCGCCACCGGTCCGGGGTGCCGTCCCGGCGCAGCATGGTCTCGACGGCGGGGGCGAGGGCGTCCACCGGGCGGGCGGGGGATCCGGCCCGGCGTGCCCCGTCGGGGATCTCCTCGTCCACGCCGAGGGCGGACTGCTCGCCGAGCCCGGAGCGGCGGCCCATCCGGGCGCCGGGTTCGAGTACGGCGCCGGCCCCGACGAAGGCTCCCTCGCCGATGGTGATCGGGGCGACCGTGACCCAGCCGTCCGCGACCTGCCAGGCGCGCAGGGAGACGCCGTAGCCGATCGCGGCGTCGCTGCCGATGGTCAGCAGGGACGGCAGCGGGACCAGACCGGTGGCGATGGTGGTGCGGGCTCCGACGCGGGCCCCGAGCAGCCGCAGGCAGGGGCCCGCGAACGGGGAGCCGCTGAGGGTCCGGAGCGGGCTGAGGCCCAGAAGCAGGCCGACGGCCCACAGGCGCAGATGGGTTCCGCCCCACAGCGGGTGACGGCCCGGCCGGATGCCCGCCGCCAGTGGGCGCACCAGGGCGAAGGGCACGATCCACCGCAGGCCCGCGTACCCGGTCGGCGCGAGCGCGGCCAGCACCACGACCGACCAGTGCGAGATGCCGGGGTGTGCGGCGGCGTAGAGGGCGACCGGCAGGGTGAGCAGAAGCAGTACGGCGTAGAGCACCGCGGCCTGGGCCAGTCCGGCGAGCGCGATGCGGCGGCCGCTGTGGCGCAGCGGTGCCGGGCGGGGCGGGGCGGCGGGTGCCGTGGTGGCGGCGCAGGCGTGCAGCCGTGCCGCGAACGTCCGGACGGTGGGGTGGCCGTAGAGGTCGCGCAGGGTGGGTCCGGTGCCGCCGTCCCGGTCGCGGAGCAGCGAGACGGCCCGGGCGGCGAGCAGGGAGTGGCCGCCCAGGTCGGTGAAGAAGTCCGCGTCCGCCGAGAGCCGGTCCCGGGGGATGCCGAGCACCTGGGACCAGACGTCCCGCACCCGTGTCTCCCCGGGTCCGCGGGCCGGGGCCACGGTGCCGTCGCCGCCGATCAGCCGGGCGGCCGGGGCGGGCAGCCGTCGGCGGTCGGCCTTGCCGCTGGGCATGGCCGGGAGCCGGTCGAGGACGTCCAGGTACGACGGCACCATATAGGCGGGCAGGGCCCGGCGCAGACGGTCGTGCAGCCGGGCGGTGAGGCCGTCGTCGGCCGGGATGTCCGGGGCGTGCGGGGTGTCCCGGCCCGGCGGCCCTGGGGCGCGTACGACGTAGGCGGCGAGGGAGTCCGTTCCCGGTGTCGGGACGAGTGCGGTGACCGCGTCGGCGACGCCCGGGTCCTCCAGCAGCACCTTCTCGATCTCGTCCAGGGCGACCCGGTGGCCGCGGATCTTGACCTCGGCGTCGGCCCGGCCCAGGTACTCGATCTCGCCCTCGCCGTTGACCCGGCCGAGATCCCCGGTGCGGTAGAGACGACCGCCAAAGGGCGCCCGCGGAGAGTCGATGAAGCGGTCGGCGGTCAGCTCCGGACGGCCGACATAGCCCCGGGCGAGACCGGGCCCGCCGAGGCAGATCTCGCCGACCGCGCCGGGGGGCACGGGCCGCCGCCGGTCGTCCAGCAGCACCACCGAGTACGTCGGCAGCGGCCGCCCGATGGTCACCGGTCGCCCGGGACGCAGTTCCTTCCAGGTCGCGGTGACGGTCGCCTCGGTCGGGCCGTAGGTGTTGAGGATGCGGCGCCCCGGTCTGCTCCAGCGTTCGACGAGCCGTCCCGGGCAGGCCTCGCCGCCCACGACGAGGGTGCGGATCCGCGGCAGTTCCCGGTCCACCGTGGCGAGCAGCGTCGGGACGCAGTACAGCAGGGTGACGCGGCGCTCCTCCAGGAAATCGGCGAGGTCCTCGCCGAGCCGCCCGGGACCGGCCGGTCCGGCGACCAGGGTGGCGCCGGTGGCCCAGGTCGGCCAGATCTCCTCGATGGAGAAGTCGAAGGAGACGGTCATCCCCTGGTACACCCGGTCCTGGGGCCGTACGCCGTAGACGGGGGTGACGACCCGGAGGAAGTTGCAGATGCTCGACTGGGCGATCTGCACGCCCTTGGGGCGGCCGCTGGATCCCGAGGTGTACATGATGTACGCGAGGGGGTCGGGGCCGCCCGCGCCGGTGGGGTCGGGGCGGGTCGCGGGCAGGGTGTCCAGTTCCGCGGCACGGTCGTCGAGGTCGAGGACCCGGCACCCGGGCGGTGGCCGCGTCTGCCGCGCCACCGGGTCCGCGGCGGAGCCGGTGAGCAGGACGGTGGCGGCGGCGTCGTCCAGGACGAAGGAGATCCGGTCGGGCGGGGACGCGGGGTCGATCGGCACGAACACCGCCTCGGCCTTGCCGATCCCCAGCAGGGACGCGTAGAGGTCGACGGAGCGCGGCAGCAGCAGCGCCACGCGTGCGCCCGGGCCGATGCCGCTGCGGCGCAGGAAGTGGGCGAGCCGGTTGGCGCGGGCGTCGAGTCCGGCGTAGGTCAGGGTGCGGTCGTCGCACTCCAGCGCCGTGGACAGGGGCGTCCGGTCGCAGGTGGACTCGAAGAAGCGGTGCAGTCGGCGGGGAGGGCCCGCCGTCGCCGGGCCGGTACGGCCTCCGGCCGGGCTGAGGGGCGGGACCGAGGTGTGGGAGGCCATGGGCACTCACTCTCCCGTGCGCTCGCCTGTCGGTCACTCCCCCAGCCTGTCCGATGCCTCCTGAGAGGGCGCTGAGAAGGGCGGCCGGTTCAGTGGGCGATGCCGTCGATCAGGTCGCGCGCGCCCTGGCGCAGGAGGGCGACCGCGACCGAGGTGCCGAGGGTGGCGGGGTCGAGACGGCCCGCCCACTCATGGGCATTGAGCACGGTCTTGCCGTCGGGGGTGAACACACAGGCGCGCAGGGAGAGTTCCTCGCCCCGCTCGGAGCGCGCGAACCCGGCGATCGGGCTGTTGCAGTGGCCCTGGAGGACGTGCAGGAACATCCGCTCGGCGAGGATTTCGCGGTGGGTGGCCGGGTCGCCGAGGCCGCTGACGGTCTCGATGGTCTCGGTGTCGTCCTCGCGGCACTGGAGGGCAAGGACGCCCGCCCCGATCGGCGGCATCATCGTCTCCACCGGCAGGATCTCGCTGACCACGTCGGGACGGCCGATCCGGCGGAGCCCGGAGAGGGCGAGCAGCAGGGCGTCGGCCTCCCCGGCGGCGAGCTTGTCGAGGCGCCGGTTGGCGTTGCCGCGCATCGGGACGCAGTCGAGGTGCGGATGGGAGGCGGCGAGCTGGGCCGTGCGGCGCACGGAGGAGGTGCCGATACGCGTTCCGGCGGGGAGTTCACCGAGGGTGCGGCCCGCGGGGTCGACAAGGGCGTCCCGGATGTCGTCGCGCTTGAGGAAGGCCGCGAACATCGTCCCGGCGGGCAGCGGGCGGTCGGCCGGGATGTCCTTCACACAGTGGACCGCGAGGTCGGCCTCGCCCGCCAGCAGCGCCGCGTCGACCTCCTTGGTGAAGGCGCCCTTGCCCTCCACCTTGGAGAGGTCGCCCATCCACTTGTCGCCGGTGGTCTTCACCGGGATCACCTCGGTGCGCACCGCCGGGTGCAGCACGGCCAGTTCGGCACGGACGCGCTCCACCTGGGCCAGCGCCATGGGAGAGTCACGGGAAACGATGCGGATGAGGTCGACGGGCATGACGGCACGATAGTGCCTCGGCCGGGCCCGCGCGGACGACTTCCCCCGACCGGCGCGGCCGCACGCGCGCGTGTCGGCCCGTCAGCCGCCGACGATCCCGGCGAACCGCTGGGCACTGATGTTGCCGCCGGAGAGGACGACACCGATCCGCCGGGGCAGGGGCGCGATCCGGCCGGCCAGCAGGGCGGCCAGGGCGCTCGCGCCGCTGGGTTCGAGGACGAGCTTCATCCGTTCGAAGGCGAACCGCATGGCGTCCCGGATCTGCTCGTCGCTCACCAGGGCGATGTCGTCCACCAGCCGCTGGTTGATGGAGAAGGTCAACTCCCCGGGGATGTCGGCGGCTTGGCCGTCGGCGATGGTGCGCGGCACCGGGACGGCGACCCGGTGCCCGGCTTCCAGGGAGCGCTTGGTGTCGTCCCCGCCCTCCGGTTCGACCCCGATCACCCGTACGGCGGGCAGCAGTCCCTTGACGGCCGTGGCAGTCCCGGCGATCAGGCCACCGCCCCCGACCGGCACCATGACGGCGTCCAACTCCCCGGCTTCCTCCACCAGTTCGAGGGCGGCCGTGCCCTGTCCCGCGATGACATGCGGGTGTTCGTACGGCGGTACGAGGGCGAGTCCCCGGTCGGCGGCGAGTGCCTCCCCGATCGCCTCCCGGTCTCCGGTGTAGCGGTCGTAGGTGACGATCTCCGCGCCGTATCCGGCGGTCGCCTCCATCTTGGAGCGGGGGGTGTCCTCCGGCATGAGGATCACGGCGGTGGTCCCGAGCTCCCGGGCGGCGAGGGCGACGGCCTGTGCGTGGTTGCCGGAGGAGTAGGCGGCGACTCCCTTGGCGAGCTGCCCGGGTGAGAGCCGGGACACGGCGTTGTACGCGCCGCGGAACTTGAAGGCGCCGACCCGCTGGAAGTTCTCGCACTTGACGAAGACTTCGGCGCCGACCAGCCGGTCCAGGGTGCGGGAGCGCAGCACCGGGGTGCGGTGGGCGACGCCCTCGATCCGGGCGGCGGCGTCCCGCACGTCCTCCAGGGTGACGCGGGTGGCGCGCTGAGAGTCGGTCATGTACCTGCTCCGTTCCGGGTCACGGGGAGCGCCCTGCGGGCCCTCGACGCCGTCACTCTGCCGCGGCGTGGAATTTTTGTCCAGACCTGTACTGGGAGTCCAGAGTGGAGGAGGATCGTTTGCACCGGTGAGGCACCGGCGGACCGCGGAGGGAATCACGCATGAGCGCAGCCGACGACGGGCACCCCGACGGCTCTCTGCCGTCCCGGGCGGCGGAGGAGGAGCAGGACGCCGTCCTCGCCGCCCTCACCCCGGTGATCGACGGGATCGCGGCGACCTTCGGGTCCTGCTGCGAAGTGGTGGTCCATGACTTCCGGCGGCCCGAGCGCTCCATCGTCGCGCTCGCCGGTTCGGTCACCGGGCGGGGCCCCGGGGGGTCCATGAGCGAGATCGGCATGCAGTTGCTGGCGCGTGGCGACCAGGCGCGCGACCGGCTGAACTACGTCACCCGCACCGGGGACGGGACCATGGTCAAGTCCTCGACCATGGTGCTCCGCGACTCCCGCGGCACGGCCTTCGGCGCCCTGTGCGTCAACCTCGACATCACCGCCCTGCACCAGGCCCACGCACTGGTGGGCGAGTTGGCCGGAGCCGCCCCCTCCCCCGCGGCCGTACCGGTCACCACCTTCGGCGACGACATCGGGGCGGTGCTGGACGCGATCGTCGACGAACGTCTGCTCCGGCCGCACAAGCCGTGGCACCGGCTCGGCCGCGAGGAGCGGCTCGCCTTCTTCCGCGACCTCGACCGGCGGGGCGTGTTCGCCGTACGCGGCGCGGTGCGGCAGGTCGCGGACCGGATCGGGATCTCCCGGGCCTCCGCCTACACCTATCTCTCGGCGGCGCGGACCGCCGAGGGAGAGGACACCTGAGCGGCCACGGCCGCGCCCGCCGGGACAGGAGTGTGCGGCGGGCTGCGTCAACGCGGGCCGGACGGGTACCCGGACGCTGCATGACCTCGACCGGGAGGGACGGGAGGGACACGATGGGCGGATCATCGGTGCGGGCGGTGGGGTGGGCGCGTTCCCTGCCGCTGGAGTGCGGAGTGAAGGCGGCCCGCGACTGGGCCCGCGACCATTTGGAGTCGCTGAGCTGGACCGAGGGCGCCCCGCAGACGGTGGACGCGGTCCTGCTGACCATTTCGGAGCTGGTCACCAACGCCCATGTGCATGCGCACAGTTCGGCGCAGCTGGTGCTGAGCTGGGACACCAGCTGTCTGCATGTGGCGGTCCACGACTCCTCCAGCCATCTGCCGACGCCCCGGCCGCCGAGCACCGAGCGGCTCGGCGGGCGCGGCATGCTGCTGGTGGACGCGCTGGCCGACGACTGGCAGGCGCGGTCCTGCCCCGACGGCAAGATCGTCCACGCCTGCTTCCGGCCGCCCGCCGGGGTCGAGGGCTCCTAGCCGGGCCGAAGGCTGCTGGCCGGGGGCGAGGGCTGCTAGCCGGGCCGAAGGCTCCTCGGGCCTGTCTGACTGACGGGCGGCTCCGCCGGGCCGCCCCTCCCTCATGCCCCCGGTGTTCCGGCCGGTTCGGGGCGGTGGCGCAGGCGGCGGAGCATACGGGCGTCCTCGAAGCCGACCTCGCGGGCGGCGGCCTCCATGGTGGCGCCATGGCCGAGCAGATGTTCGGCCCGCTCCAGGCGCAGGGTCTGCTGATAGCGCAGGGGGCTCAGACCGTGGGTGGCCCGGCCGAAGCGGCGGGTGAGGGTGCGGGCGCTGACCCCGGCGTAGGAGGCGAGGGCCTCCAGCGGCAGCGGTTCGGTGAAGCGCTCGTCGATCAGGTCCTGGACGCGGTGCACGGCGTCGTCGAGATGGGCCCGGTGCCGGAGCATGGCGCTGGCCTGGGGCTCATGGCCGTTGCGCCGGGTGTGGACCACCATGTCCCGGGCCACCCGCGCGGCGAGTGCCGGACCGTGGCGGGCGGCCACCAGGTGCAGCGCCAGGTCGATACCGCTGGCGATGCCCGCCGAGGTGACCACGCGCTCGTCCGTGGTGAACAGGACGTCCCGCACCACGACCGCCCGGGGATGGCGGGCCGCCAGTTCGTCCTGGACCTCGTGGTGCGTGGTGCAGCGGCGCCCGTCCAGCAGCCCCGCCCGGCCGAGCGCCTCGGCCCCCGTGCACACACTGGCGACCGTGCCGCCGCCCTCGTGGTGGGCGCGCAGCCGCCGCAGCAGCTCCTCCCCGGGGCCGGACGCGTCGCGCCCGGCGGAGGCGCGACGGCCCGGCACCAGCAGCAGGTCGTCCCGGTGCAGCACGGGCCACTCGGTGGCCGCCAGCAGGGGCAGCCCCTGGGCGCTGACGACCTGCGACTGCTCGGCCACGTAGGACAGCTCGTACGGGCGCCCGAGGTCCGCCGCGGTGCTGAAGACCTGGGCGGGCCCGGCCAGGTCGAGCAGATGCACACCGGGCAGCAGGACGAAGACCACGCGGCTCACGCGCCGGACGCCTCCGCCTCCAGCTCGGCCACCGTGGCGATCCGGGCGAACCGGTCGTGCAGCACCGCCTCGGTGCGCTCGATGATCGCCGCGGCGCTGAGGTCGCCGATGGGGTGGGTGGCGGTGGCGTCGGTGACGAACACCGCGCGGTAGCCGAGGTCGCTGCCGAGCCGGGTGGTGGTCTCCACGCACTGCTCGGTGCGGATGCCGCAGACCAGCAGCTCTCGGATGCCCGCCTCGGTCAGCAGCTGCTGGAGGTTGGTGGTGGTGAAGGCGTTGTGGGACGTCTTGTGGAGCACGGGCTCGCCGGGCCGGGGCCCGTCCAGCTCCGCCAGCAGCCGCACCTGTCCTGACTCCGGGTCGAAGAGGCTCCCCGTGCCCGGTTCGGTGTGCAGCACCCAGACGACGAGGTCGCCCGCCGCGCGGGCCAGCGCGACCAGCCGCCCCACCGGCTCGGCGATCTTCGGGTCGGAGATCTGCTCCCACAGCGGGTGGGCGCGGAACGACTCCTGGACATCGACAACAATCAGTGCGCGATTCATGACACCCATGGTGACCGGCCACGATACCCCCGTCCAAGACCCGATCAGGGCCCGGGGCGGAACGATCCGGTCATCTGCCGGACCCCCAGCCTCGGTGGCGCGACCTGGGGGCAGGGGGCTGTGGTTCTGGCCACATTCCGGGGCGAAAGCCACCTCTCGGTGACAGTGGTCACTTCGCAAAACGGGCGATCTGTCTACGTTCGACGTTCAGTCGCCCCTCCCCCCGAGACCTGTAGAGGTGACTCACCATGCTTTTCCGCTCCTTCTCCGCCCCGTGCCCGGACACCGGCCGACGCTCCCGGGGCAGGCGCTCCGTCGCCTGCGCCGGTGTGCTGCTGGCCTCGGTGACGGCCCTGGTCTCCACCGGCGTGCTCCAGGCCGCGCCCGCGCATGCGGCCGACTCGCCGACCGGCCCCGGCTCCCCCGCCGCAGCGGCGCCCGTGCAGCCGCAGGCCGCGCCGCGGGTGACGTCCGCGGTGCTCGGTCTGGACGGCGACGATCTCGAACCCACGGTGCACGGCGACGACACCCCGTACGACACCGCGAGCATCGTCAAGGTGGACATCCTCGCCGCCGTGCTGCTCCAGGCGCAGGACGCGGGACGGCAGCTCACCCCCGACGAGCTGGACCACGCGGAGGCGATGATCCGGCGCAGCGACAACGACTCCGCGACCGCGCTGTGGCAGCAGATCGGCGGGGCTCCGGGCCTTGAGGCCGCCAACAAGCGGCTGGGAATGACCACGACGAAGGGCGGCCCCGGCCTGCTGTGGGGGCTGACCCGGACCACGGCGCGTGACCAGATCCGGCTGCTGCGCGCGGTGTTCGGCACCCGCCCGGCGGCGGACCCGGCCTCCCCCGCGCTGCGCGAGGAGTCCCGGGAGTACATCCGGACGCTGATGACCCGGATCGAGGACGACCAGGCGTGGGGCGTCTCCGCGGCCGGGCGGGCGGGGTGGGCGCTGAAGAACGGCTGGCTCCAGCGCACCGCCAGCGGGCTGTGGGACATCAACAGCATCGGCCAGGTCGCCGTGGACGGGCATCACTATCTGGTCGCGGTCCTCTCCGACGGCAGCCCGTCGATGAAGGACGGCGTCGCGCTGGTGGAGGAGGCGGCCCGGGACGCCGTACGGGCGACGACGGGCCACTGACACAACCCCAGGAACACCTGCTCGGCGGGCCTACGCGTCCCAGGAGCCGTTCCTCATGAGGATCTCTCCCTCTCGGTCCCTCTTCGGGCCGGGACGGCACTGGTCGGGATCACCATCATCTTCGTCACCGTGCCGTCGTCCCCGACCACGTCCCGCACATGGGTGAAGCCCAGGCGCCGGCACATCTCCAGACTCGGCGTGTTCTCCGCGCCCACCATGCCGTAGGCCTCCTTCAGGCCCAGGCCCTCCGCGGCGTGGCGGAGCAGGCCGTGGACGAGTTCGGTGCCGAGCCCCAGGCGCCAGTACTCGGGGTGCAGCGCGGTGATGAGTTCATGGCCGTCGACGTTGCCGGTCTTCTTCACCTCGGCATGGCCGATGTACGTCCCCTGGTACCGGACACCCCAGACGTCGAAGAGCTCCCGGGGATACACCTCGGTGAGGATGGCCCGGAACAGGGTCCGGATGTCCTGCTCGGGCACCTCGTCCTGGCCCATCCAGCGGCGGACCTCCTCATGGCGGAGCAGGGCGACGAAGGCGTCCTCGTCCTCGGGGCGGTACGGGGTGAGTTCGAGCCGTTCGGTGTGCAGGACGGGTGTCATGGCGGACTCCTTGGGGTGGGGAGCGGGTGGGGCGGCCGGGGGCGCCGGACGGCGTCTCGGGCCGGGTGCGACGGGGGCCCGGGACGGCGGCGGGGTCGCCGCGCGCCGTCCCGGGCCCGTTTCAGGCGGTCAGGCTCCGGCGGTGTCCATGCGCTCGCGCAGGCTGCGCGGACGCATGTCGGTCCAGACCTCGTCGACATGGGCGGAGCACTCCGCCTCGGTGCCCTCCTTGCCCACGGGCTGCCAGCCTGCGGGCACCTCGATGTCGACCGGCCAGAGCGAGTACTGCTCCTCGTCGTTGCGCAGCACCTGGTAGCGGGTGTTCTCGTCCATGTCGTGTTCTCCTGTCGTGGATGGCGATGGGGTGGGGATACGGGCTACGGGGGCGGGGGTGCAGGTCGTACCGTGGTGGCGCGCGGCCCGCGCCGGCCGATCTCATGCGCCCTCCCGCGCGTGCCGCGCGATATGGCGCAGGGCGTCGGCGAAGTCCTCGGCGACGGCCCGGACGCTGTCCGTGTCATGGATGCCGGGACGGTGGTGCCAGGTGAAGGCGAGCCGCCCGTTCTGCACCGCGCCGACGACTTCCAGCAGGTGGGAGCCTCCGTCGCGGGGGTCGTGGTCCTGGCCGAACGAGCCGTGCTCGGAGCGGACCAGGCCGTTCGAGGACTCCGCGGGGCGGCCGTCCCACTGGCCGAGGTAGTTGAACACCACCTGTCCGTGGGCGGCCCGGCCGAGCCGTTCCCGCACCTCGGGCGGGCCGTAGGTGCGCAGCGCGCCGAAGCCGAGACCGTTGCCGGGGACCGCGCGCAGCTGGCGGCGCACCGACTTCACCAGGGCGCGCCAGTCGCGGGACGCGCCGGTGCGGTCCGGTTCGGGCACCTGGAGGGCGACGGGGTGGACGGTGGTGAACCAGCCGACGGTGCGCGACAGGTCCACCCCGTCGAGCACGTCCTCTCGGCCGTGGCCCTCCAGGTCCAGGCGGACCCGGTCCTGCCCGTTCCAGCGGGCCAGGGCCAGGGCCAGGGCGGCGAGCAGTACGTCGTTGACCCGGGTGCGGTAGGCGGTCGGCGCGGAGCGCAGCAGTGCCGCGGTGTCGTCCTCGCCCAGTTCGACGGTGACGGTGCGGGCCGGTTCCGCGTCCGGTCCGGGCGCCGGGGCCGCGGGCAGCGGACCGGCGGCCACCGCCTCTTCCCAGTAAGGGAGTTCATGGTCCAGTCCGCCTTCGGCGACATGGGCGGCCAGCCCCCGGGACCAGTCGCGGAAGGAGGTGGTGCGCTCCCCCAGGGACACCGGGCCGCCCTGTGCGGCCTGGCGGTAGGCGCTCTCCAGATCGTCCCGCAGGATGCGCCAGGACACGGCGTCGACGACCAGGTGGTGGGCGACCAGCAGCAGGAAGGCCGGGCGGGTGCCGTCGCCGGTGAACAGGGCGGCGCGCAACAGCGGGCCCCGGCCGATGTCGAATCCGGTGTGCAGGTCGTCGGCGGCCTTCTCCATGGCCGCGTCGGCCTCGGTCTCCGGCAGGCCGGTCAGGTCGTGGCGGACCAGAACGCCGTCGTCGTCGCCCGCGGGCGGCGGGGTGAACTGGCGCCAGTCGTCGCCCTCCCGGGTGAAGCGGGTGCGCAGGGCGTCGTGGTGCTCCAGCAGGGCGTCCAGGGCCGTGCGCAGCGCCGCCGGGTCGGGTGTGCCGCCGAGTTCCAGCAGCATCGACTGGTTGAAGTGGTGCAGGCCCGCGCGCGGGGTGTGCAGGAACCACTCCTGGATGGGGGTGAGCGGCACCTCGCCGGTCACCGGGCCGTCCTCGGTGTGCCGGGTCTCGGTGCGGACCACGGTGGCCAGTTCGGCCACGGTCTGATGGGTGAACAGATCGCGGGTGGCCAGGTGCAGTCCCTCCCGGCGCAGCCGTGACACCACCTGCATGCTCAGGATGGAGTCGCCGCCCAGATGGAAGAAGTTGTCGTCCGCGCCGACCTCGTCCACACCGAGGACATCGGCCCAGATCAGGGCGATACGGCGTTCGGTGTCGGTGCGGGGCGCGATCCGCGGGCCCCTTCCCGCGGTCGCCGGTCCCGGGTCGGGCAGGGCGCGCCGGTCGGTCTTGCCGTTCGGGGTGAGCGGCAGCCGGTCCAGCGGGACGAACTGCGAGGGGACCATATGCGGCGGCAGCTGCCCCGCCAGGTGCTCCCGCACCTCGGCCAGGGGCAGTTCCCCGGGGTCGCCCGCGGCGGGGACGACATAGGCGACGAGTCGTGCGGTGCCGTTCGCGCCGTCGGCCCGCACCGCGACCACCGCGTCCCTCAGTTGCGGGTCCCGGCGCAGCGCGCTCTCGATCTCGCCGGGTTCGATCCGGAAGCCGCGCAGCTTGATCTGGTCGTCGGCGCGTCCGGCGAAGCGGAGTTGGCCGTCGGCGTCCCAGCGCGCGAGGTCGCCGGTGCGGTACATCCGCTCGCCGGGAGCGCCGAACGGGTCGGCGGTGAAGCGGGCGGCGGTCAGGCCGGGGCGGTGGAGGTAGCCGCGGGCGAGTCCGGGGCCCGCCACATACAGCTCCCCGGTGACGCCGGGCGGGACGGGCCGCAGGGCGGCGTCCAGGACATGGACGCGGGTGGCGCCTGCCGGGTGTCCGATCGGCGGGGCCCCCGCTTCGGGCAGCAGCGGCCCGGTCCAGGTGGCGACCACCGTCGCCTCGGTGGGCCCGTAGGAGTTGATCATCCGGCGTCCGGGGGCCCACTGTTCCACCAGGTCGGGCGGGCAGGCCTCGGCTCCCACGATCAGGGTGCGCAGGCCGGTGAGGGCGGCGGCCCGGTCCGGGGGCACGGTGGCGAGGGCCGCCGGGGGGATCAGCGCATGGCTGATGCGCTGGTCGGCGAGCACCTCGGCCAGGCGTTCGCCGACCAGCGGGCCCTCCTCACCGGTCACCAGGGTGGCGCCGGTGAGCAGGGAGACGCACAGCTCCAGTACGGAGGCGTCGAAGCTGGGCGAGGCGAACTGGAGCACCCGGTCGCCGGGCCCGGCCGCGTAGCGTTCGGCGGCCGAGGCGGCGAAGGGGGCCAGTCCGCGGTGGGTCACCATCACGCCCTTGGGGGTGCCGGTGGAACCGGAGGTGTAGATGACGTAGGCGGGGTGGTCGGCGGTGAGCGGGGTGGTGCGGTCGGTGTCGGCGGGGGCGGTGTCCGGGCCGTCCGCGGCGAGGATCTCCGCGGGGTCGTCCAGGACCAGCAGGGCGCCCGCGTCCCGCACCATGAACTCCCGCCGGTTCGCCGGATAGGCGGGGTCCACGGGCAGGAAGGCGCCGCCCGCCTTGGCGACGGCGAGCTGCGCGACCACGGACTCCGCGGCGCGCGGCAGCGCGAGGGCCACGACGGTCTCGGGGCCGACGCCCCGGCCGATGAGCCGGTGGGCGAGCCGGTTGGCGGCGCGGTCCACCTCCGCGTAGGTCAGCCGTCGGTCGCCGTCCGCGAGGGCGAGGGCGTCGGGTGTGCGGGCGGCCTGGCGTTCGAACAGGTCCGGCAGGGTGGCCGGGGGCACCGCGGCTGCCGTGCCGCATCCCTGTGCCAGCAGGGTGTCCAGTTCCTCGTCGGAGGCCAGCGGCAGGGCGCCGAGCGGCCGGTGGGGGTCCTCGGCGACGGCGGTCAGGAGCGTGGCGAGCTGGCGCGCCATCCGCTCGGCCGTGGCCGCGTCGAACAGATCGGTGGCGTAGGTGAGCAGTCCGTGCAGGGCTCCGGTGCCGGTCTCGGCGAATTCCAGGGTGAGGTCGAACGCGGCCTGGTCCAGGTCGGTTTCGATGTCCAGGACGTCGAGGCCGGGCAGGTCGAGGTCGCCGCCGGGGGCGTTCTGGAGGACCACCATGGCCTGGAAGAGCGGGGTGCGGCTGGTGTCCCGTTCCGGCTGCACCGCGTCGACCACGCGCTCGAACGGCGCCTCCTGGTGGGCGAGGGCGTCGAGGACGGTCTCGCGGACCTCGGCCAGGAACTCGGGGAACGGCCGGTCGGGTTCGACCGTGGACCGTACGACCAGGGTGTTGACGAAGAAGCCGATCAGGTGCTGGATCTCGGCCCGGTCGCGGCCCGAGGTGACGGTGCCGACCGCGATGTCCCGGCTGCCGGAGAGCCGGGCGAGGAAGGTCTGTGCGGCGGCGACGAGCGTGGTGAACAGGGTGGTTCCGCGGTCCCGCCCGACCCGGGCCAGGCGCCGTGCGGTGTCCGGGGACAGTTCCAGGCGGGCGGTCGCGCCGTGGCGGGTGCGCACCGCCGGGCGCGGCCGGTCGGTGGGCAGTTCCAGCGGCTGGATCCCGGCCAGTTGCTCCTTCCAGTAGGCGAGGTGCGTCTCGCCGTCGGCGGTGTCCTGGGCGCGCTGCCAGTGGGCGTAGTCGGCGTACTGGACCGGCAGCGGCGGCAACTCGGTTGCCGGGGCGCCGAGTTCGGTCCGGTAGAAGTGGGCCAGGTCGCCGGTGAGTACGGCGGTCGACCAGCCGTCGGTGACGATGTGGTGCAGGGTCAGGGCCAGTACGTGGTCGTCGTCCGCCAGCCGCAGCAGCCCGGCCCGGATCAGCGGGCCGACGCGCAGGTCGAAGGGGCGGCCGCGCTCCTTCGCCAGGAGCCGGCCCAGCCGTGCGGTGCGCTCCTCCTCGGGCAGCGCGGACAGGTCGTGCAGCGGCAGCTCCACCTGCTGCGGCGGATGGACGATCTGCACGCCATGGCCGTCGACGGTGTCGAAGGTGGTGCGCAGGGACTCGTGCCGGGTCACGAGGGAGCCGAGGGCCGCGGTGAGGGCACGGGTGTCGAGCGGCCCGCGCAGCCGCAGCGCCAGTGAGGTGACGTACTCGGCGCCGCCGGGTGCGAACTCCTCAAGGAACCAAAGGCGTTGTTGTGCGTAGGACATGGGTACTGCGGTGTCACGGGCGACCGGGAGGACGGCGGGGCGCCGCGCGCCGGTGTCCCCGGCCCGGGCGAGCAGGGCGGCGAGCGCCGCCGGGGTGGGGTGGGTGAACACGGCGCGGGGCGACAGTTCGGTGCCGAACTCCTCGGCGAGCCGGGAGGCGAGGCGGATGCTGAGGATGGAGTCGCCGCCCAGCCGGAAGAAGTCGTCCTCCACACCGGGCCGCTGGGTGCCCAGGACCTCGGCGAAGACATCGGCCGTGCGGCGCTCGGCGTCGGTGCGGGGCGCCACCCGGGTGCGCGGTGTGCCGCCGTCGGGTTCCGGTGCCGGGAGGGCCGCCCGGTCGACCTTGCCGTTGCCGCTGAGCGGGAGGGCGGGCAGCGGGACGAACGCGGAGGGGACCAGATAGTCGGGCAGTTCCCGGCGGGCGAACTCCCGCAGTTCCTCCAGGTCCTGGCCCGCGGGGCCGACCACATAGGCCACCAGCCGCCGGGCGCCGGGCCGGTCCTCGCGGGCGACCACGGCCGCGTCGGTGACCTGGGGGTGGGCGGCGAGCACGGCCTCCGCCTCACCGGGCTCGACCCGGAATCCGCGGATCTTCACCTGGTCGTCGGCCCGGCCCAGGAACTCCACGGTGCCGTCCTGGTTGCGGCGCGCCAGGTCTCCCGTGCGGTACATCCGCGCTCCGGGCGGCCCGAGCGGGTCGGCGAGGAAGCGGGCGGCACTCTCGCCGGGGCGCCCGAGATAGCCGCGGGCCACGCCTTCGCCCGCCGCGTACAGCTCTCCCGTACCGCCGGGCGGTACGGGACGCATCCGGCTGTCGAGGATGTGCACCCGCATGTCGTCCAGGGGGTGGCCGATGGGCACGGTGTCGGGCACCCGTGCCGCGTCGGTGAGGGCGAAGGCGGTGGTGAAGGTGGTGGCCTCGGTCGGCCCGTAGCCGTCCACGACGGTGAGGCCGGGGCAGGCCCGAAGGACCCGGCGCACGGCCGCCGCGGGGACCACGTCGCCGCCGGTCCACACCTGACTGAGGCCCGACAGGCAGTCGGGGGCGTCCTGGGCCAGCAGCCGGAAGAGTCCGGCGGTCAGCCATACGGCGGTCAGTCCGCCGTCCGCAGTGAGCCGCCCCAGCAGCGCGGCGTCCACCGGGCCCTCGGGGGCCACCACCACCGAGCCGCCATTGAGCAGGGGTGCCCATACCTCGAAGGTGGCGGCGTCGAAGGCGACCGGCGAGTGCAGCAGCACCCGGGCGCACACGCCGTGGCCGAACCGGCTGTCGGTGGCCAGGGACGCGATGTCCCGGTGCCGTACCGCGACCGCCTTGGGGCGGCCGGTCGAGCCGGAGGTGAACATGATGTAGGCGAGCCGGTCGGGGTCGGCAACGGGCCCGTCCAGGAGACCCGTTGAGCCGGTGCGGGCGGCGGCGGCCTCCTCGGCGGTCAGCAGCAGGGTGGCGTCCGCACCGGCGAGCAGGGCGCGGCGGCGCTCCTCGGGGGCCCTGGCGTCCAGGGGCAGATAGGCGCCGCCCGCCTTGAGGACGGCGAGCTGGGCGGCGACGAGTTCGGCGGAGCGGTCCATGAGCAGGGCCACCCGGCCCTCGGGGGCCAGCCCGCCGTTCAGCAGCCGGTGCGCCAACCGGTCGGACCAGTCGCCCAGTTGGCGGTACGTCACCTCACGGTCCCCGTCGTGCACCGCCACGGCGTCCGGGGCGCGGTGGACCTGCTCGGCGAACAGGTCCACCGGGCTGCGAGGGGCCACCCGGCGGGCGGTGGAGTTCCACCGGCCGAGCAGTTCCCTGTCGTCCTCGGTGAGCGGCTCCAGGCCGTCCACCGTGCCGTCGAGACCGTCGGCGAGCGCGGTGAGCACCGCGGTCAGCCGGGCCCCGGCGCGTTCCACCGTGGCCCGGTCGAACAGCGCGGCGTCGTAGGCGAGATCGAAGCCCAGGCGATCGGTGAGGTGGGCGCGCAGGCAGAGCGGGAAGGTGGTGGCGTCGTCGGCGCGGACGTCCTCGACGCACACACCGGTGCGGGCCGTGGCCGACTCGTCGACGGGGTAGTTCTCGAACACCACCATGCTGTCGAACAGCGCCTCGCCCGCCGGGACATCACTGGCGGCCTGGATCCGGGGCAGCGCGACGAAGTCGTGTCGCCGGGCGTCGCTCCCCTGCTCCTGGATCCCGCGCAGCCAGGGCACGATGCCGCCCCCGGTGACCCGTACCCGGGTGGGCACGGTGTTGATGAACATGCCGATCATGGTGTCCACGCCGGGCAGTTCGGCCGGGCGGCCGGAGACGGTGGTGCCGAACACCACGTCCGGGCGGCCTGCGGAGCGGGCCAGCAGCAGTGCCCAGGCGCCCTGGACCACGGTGTTGACGGTCAGTCCGGCCCGGGCGGCGTGCTCGCGCAGCCGTGCCGAGGCCGCCTCGTCCAGTTCGTGCCGTACGGCGGCCTCGGACCGGGCGCGGTGCGCCTCGGCCGGGGTGCGGTCGTAGGGCAGCGGGGTGCGGTCGGTGAAACCGGCGAGGGTCTCGGTCCAGTGCCGTACGGCCGCGTCCTCGTCCTGGTCCCGCAGCCAGCGCAGGAAGTCCGCGAACGGGCGGCGGTCGGGCGGCGCGGCATCCGGGCCGCCGGTGAGCGCGGCATAGCGCTCGCTCACCTCGGTGAGGAGCTGGGCGGTGCTCCAGCCGTCCAGGATCAGATGGTGGGTGGACCACAGCAGCAGCACCTCGTCGCCGGGCAGGGCGGCCAGGGCTATCCGGGTGAGCGGCGCCTCGGTGAGGTCCATGCCCGTGGCGCGGTCGTCGGCGAACAGCCGTTCGGTGGCCGCGGCGCGCTGCTCCTCCGTCAGGCCGCGCCAGTCCAGCCGGGTCACCGGCAGCTCCGCACGGTGGTGGACCACCTGGACGGGATGCGGCAGGCCCTGCCAGTGGACGCTGGTGCGCAGGGCGGGGGTGCGGTCGGCGACCTGCTGCCAGGCCTCGGCGAAGGCCCCCGGGTCGGCGACCCCGGACAGCCGTACCGCCGTACGGTCGAAGTAGGCGCCCTCGGTGTCGACGAGCCCGTGGAAGAGCATGCCGGACTGGAGGGGGGTCAGCGGCAGGACGTCCGCGACGCCGCGTCCGTCGCCCACCAGCCGGTCCAGCTGCTCCTGGGTGAGTCCGGCGAGCGGGAAGTCGGAGGGGGTGCGGCCGCCGGAGTCCGGCCGGGCGCAGTGCTCGGTGATCTCGCGCAGCGCCGCGCACATCGCGTCGGCGAGGTGGCGCACGGTGGCCTCGTCGTAGACGGCCGGAGGGTAGGTCCAGCCCAGTTCCAGCCGTCCGTCCTGCACCACGCCGGTGATCTCGAGGAGGTAGGGGCGGGGTTCGGCGGGGTCGCCGTCCCGTCCGGCGGGCGGCAGCGCGGCGCGGTAGAGGCCGTCGGCCGCCCGGTCGGCGGTTCCGGCGTCCCACTGCCCGTGGTAGTTGAAGCCGATCTGCGGGGCGGGGGCGCCGACGGACGGTCCGTCGGGCCGCAGATGGCGCAGCGCGCCATGGCTCAGGCCGTGCGCCGGGACCGCCCGGAGCTGCTCCTTGACGGAGCGCAGGTTCTCCCGCCAGCCGTTCTCCCGGCCGACGGTGAGAGCGAGGGGGAACTCGGCGGTGAACCAGCCGACGGTCCGCGACAGGTCCACGCCCTCGAAGAGGTCCTCGCGGCCGTGGCCCTCCACGCCGATCAGTACGGTGTCGCGCTCGCACCAGCGGGCCAGGGTGCGGCCCAGGGCGCCGAGCAGGACGTCGTTGACCTGGGTGCGGTAGACCTCGGGGACCTGGCGCAGCAGGGCGTCCGTGGTCTCCGGGTCCAGGGTGGTGGTGAGGGTGGCCGCGGTGCCGCGGGTGTTGGGGCCCTCCCGGCCGGGCGGGAGGGCGGCCGGAGCGGCGGCGGTGCGCGTCCAGTGCGGAAGGTCGGCGTCGAACCCCCCGGCGTGGGTGTGCCGTTCCAGCAGGGCGGCCCAGTGGCTGTGGGCGGTGCCGGTCGGGGGAAGCGCGGGGGTGCGGCCGGCCGCGGCGGCCCGGTGGGCGGCCTCCAGGTCGCCCAGCAGGATGCGCCAGGACACGCCGTCCACGACCAGGTGGTGAGCGGTGATCAGCAGTTGCGGGGGCCGCTGGGGGCCGCAGTCGAAGAACAGGACCCGGACCACCCGGCCCTCGGCGGGGTCGAGCGAGGCCTGTGCCTCCTCGGCCGCGCGCTGCACCTCCGCCTCCAGGGCGGAGGCGTCCAGGTCCGCGACCTCGTGGTGGCTGAACACACCGTCCGGCGCCTCGGGCAGGGCCTCCTGGTGCCAGGCGCCGTCGGTGCGGCGGAAGCGGGTGCGCAGCGCCGGGTGGTGGCCCACCAGGGCGTCGACGGCCTGCCGCAGGGCGAGCGGGCCGGTGTCCGGGGCGAGTTCCAGTCGCTGGGTCATGGTGAAGCGCAGCGGGTCGCCGGGGCGGCGGCCGTCGAGATACCAGTGCTGGATCGGGGTGAGCGGCGCCTCCCCGGTCGGGGCCGGTTCCGCGGCGGGCGTCGAGTCCGCCGCGGTGACGCACAGGGCCAGCTCGGCGACCGTCTGGTGGCGGAAGACATCCTTGGTGGTGAGGCCCAGTCCGGCCTGGCGGGCGCGGGAGACGATCTGGATGCTGAGGATCGAGTCGCCGCCCAGCGCGAAGAAGTTGTCCTGCGCGCCGACCCGTTCGACACCCAGGACCTCCGCCCAGATGGCCGCCAGGCGCTCTTCGGTGCCGGGGCGGGGGGCAATGTAGCGGGTGCCGCTGTCGGGCTGCTCGGGCGGGGCGGGCAGCGCGCGCCGGTCGGTCTTGCCGCTGGTGGTACGGGGGATGCGGGCCAGCGGGACGAAGGCGGCGGGGACCATGTGGTCGGGCAGGGTGCGCCGCAGCAGGATCCGCAGGTCCTCGGCGGGCGGCACGCGGTCGCCCGCGGGCACCGTGTAGCCGACGAGCAGGGCCCGTCCGGCGTGTTCGCGTACGGCGACCACGGCCTCGGCGACCTCGGGGTGGGCGAGCAGGGCGGCCTCCACCTCCCCGGGTTCGATGCGGAAGCCGCGGATCTTGATCTGCTCGTCGACGCGCCCCAGGAATTCGAGGAGCCCCCGGGCGTTCCAGCGGGCGCGGTCGCCGGTGCGGTACATCCGCTCCCCCGGCGCGCCGAAGGGGTCGGCCAGGAAGCGGGACGCGGTCAGCCCGGGCCGGTTCAGATAGCCGCGGGCCACCTGGGCACCGGCCAGATACAGCTCACCGGGGGTGCCGGGCGGCACCGGGCGCAGCGCGCCGTCCAGGACGTAGGCGCGCAGATTGCGGCCGGGGCGGCCGATGGCGGGCTGTCCGGGGTGGTCGGCGCAGCGACCGTAGACGGCGTCGACGGTGCACTCGGTGGGGCCGTACATGTTGTAGGCGGTGACCCCGAGGTCCGCGGCGGCGCACAGTTCCTGCCAGGCGGTGCCGCCGACGGCCTCGCCGCCGACCATGAGCAGGCCCGGGCGGTGGCGGTCGGGCGCGAGGAGCCCGGCGGCGGTCAGTTCGCGCAGGAAGGAGGGGGTGACGTTGACGAGGTCGAGGCGCCGCTCGGCGACCTGGGCGCAGAACGCCTCGGGGTCCAGGCGCACGTCCTCGTCGACGAGGTGCACCTCGTGGCCGAGGGCGAGCAGCAGCGGGCCCTCCCAGGAGGTGTCGAAGGAGAAGGACGCGCTGAGTGCGGCGCGCAGCCGACGGCCGTCCGCGGTGTGCGGGGCGAGGAGCCCCTCGCGGTGGTCGTGGCAGAGGTTGACCAGGTGCCGGTGTTCGACCGCGACGCCCTTGGGGCGGCCGGTGGAGCCGGAGGTGTAGACGAGGTAGGCGGTGTTCTCGGGGCGCAGGGGCGCGAGCCGGTCGGCGTCGGTGGGGTTGTGGGCGGGCAGCCGGTCCCAGTCGACCGCGCGCAGGGTGTCCTCGGTGAGGACGGTGTGCGGGGCCGCGTCGGCGAGGAGGTACGCGATGCGTTCCTCGGGCAGGCCGGGGTCCAGGCAGAGCAGGGTGCCGCCCGCCTTGAGCACGGCGAACAGCGCGACCAGCTGGTCGGAGGTGCGCGGCAGGCGGACGGCGACCACGCGCTCGGGGCCGGTCCCCCGGCCGATGAGGTGGTGGGCCAGCCGGTTGGCGCGCTCGTTGAGGGCACCGAAGCCGAGGGTGGTGTCCCGGGCGACCAGGGCGGTGGTCTGCGGGGACCGGGCGGCCTGGGCCTCGAACAGGGCGGGGAAGGCGGTGTCCGGTACGGGCAGCCGCTCCCCCTGCCACTCCTCGAGGGTCCGGGTGTGTTCCTCGGGGGTCATCAGGGGCAGGGCGCCGACGGGCAGGGCCGGGTCCTGGACGGCGGCCTCCAGCAGGATCCGCAGCCGGGCGGCCAGGCGCTCGGCGGTGTCCGCGTCGAACAGGGCGGTGTCGTACTCCAGATGGCCGGTGAGGCCGCCGTCGCCCTCCACGAAGTCGAAGGCGAGGTCGAAGGCGGCATGCCGGACCGGCGGGGTGAGCGGCTCGGCCGTGAGACCGGGCAGCCGGGGCGCCTCGGCGCCCACGTTGTGCAGCGCCACCATGACCTGGAACAGGGGGGTGCGGCTGGTGTCCCGTTCCGGCTGGAGGGCGTCCACCAGCCGTTCGAAGGGCACCTCCTGGTGGGCGAAGGCGTCCAGGACGGTGGTGCGGGTCTCGGCGAGCAGCTCGTGGAAGGACCGGCCGGGGCGTATCCGGCCGCGCAGCACCAGGGTGTTGACGAACATGCCGACCACGTCGTGGAGTTCGGGGCGCTCACGGCCCGCGGTGACCGTGCCGACGGCCAGGTCCTGCTGCCCGGACCAGCGCGCCAACAGGATCTGACAGGCTGTCAGCAGGGTCATGTAGAGGGTGGCGTCGGCCCCGCGGCCGGTCTCCCGCAGCCGGTCGGTCAGCGCGGCGGGCAGGGTGAAGGTGACCGAGGCGCCCTCGCGGGTGCGGACGGCGGGCCGGGGCCGGTCGGTGGGCGGCTCCAGCGGGGTCAGGCCGTCCAGTACCCGGCGCCAGTGTGCGAGATCCTCCTCGGCCCGGTCGGTGCGGCCGCGCTGCCAGGCGGCGAAGTCGACGTAGCGGACGGGCAGTTCGGGCAGCTTCGGGGCGCGGTCCGTCAGTGCGGCCGCGTACAGCTCGCCGAGGTCCCGGCCGAGGACGCCGAGCGACCAGCCGTCGGTGACGATGTGGTGGACGGCCAGGGCCAGTACGTGGTCGTCGGGGCCGAGCCGGGCCAGCCGGGCGCGCAGCAGCGGTCCGGAGGCCAGGTCGAAGGGGGTGGTTGCCTCCTCGTCGAGGAGCGCGTCCAGGGCGGCCGGTCCGTCGAGGTCGTCCACCCGCAGCGCCACCGGGTACGGGGCGTGGACGACCTGGAGGGCGTGGCCGTCGCGCTCGGCGAAGGTGGTGCGCAGCGCCTCGTGCCGGGCGACCAGGCCGTCCAGGGCGGTGCGCAGGGCGCTCTCGTCGAGGGGGCCGCGCAGCCGCAGGACGGACAGGGTCGTGTACTCGGTGTTGCCGGGTTCGAAGCGGTCCAGGAACCACAGGCGCTGCTGGGCGTACGACAGCGGCGGCGGGGTGTCCGGATCCGCGGCCGGGATGACGTCGGCCGGTTGCGCGGCCGGTCCGTCGAGGGCGGCGGCCAGCGCGGCGACGGTGGGGTGGGTGAACAGCAGCCGGGGCGACACGTCCGTGCCGAAGGCCGTGCGCAGCCGGGAGGTGACGCGGACGGCGAGCAGGGAGTCGCCGCCGAGGGCGAAGAAGTCGTCGTGCGCGCCGACCACTTCGGTGTCCAGGACGTCGGCCCAGGCGGTGGCGACCAGCCGTTCGGCGGGGGTGCGCGGCGGGGTGCGGTCGGTGCCCGCGGCGAAGCCGTCGGGGCCGGGTGTGGGCAGGGCGCGCCGGTCGAGTTTGCCGTTGCCGGTGAGCGGCAGCGCCGCCAGCGGGACATAGGCGGCGGGCACCATGTGCGCGGGCAGCAACCGCTCCAGGTGGGCGCGGAGTTCGGCGGCGGCGGGCGGGGCGGCGGTGTGCTCGCCCCGGCCCGTGCCCACCACATGGGCGACCAGCCGTCGGGTCCCGGAGGCGTCCTCGTGGACGCCCACGGTGGCGGCGCCGACGCCGGGGTGGGTGTGCAGGGCCGCCTCGATCTCGCCGGGTTCGATGCGGTAGCCGCGGATCTTCACCTGCTGGTCGGCGCGGCCCAGGTACTCCAGGCTGCCGTCGGCGCGCCAGCGGGCCCGGTCGCCGGTGCGGTACATCCGGGCGCCGGGCTCCCCGAAGGGGTCGGCGAGGAAGCGGGTGGCGGTCAGTCCGGGGCGGCCCAGATAGCCGCGGGCCAGCCCCTCCCCGGAGACGTACATCTCGCCGACGGCGCCGGGCGGTACGGGGGCCAGGTCGCCGTCGAGCACCCGGATCCGCAGATCGGGGATGCCGGTGCCGATGGGGCTCGCGGTGCCGGTGGCGGCGGCCCGGTCCAGGGGGGCGTAGGTGACGTGCACGGTGGTCTCGGTGATGCCGTACATGTTGACCAGGCGGGGCGCGGTGTCCGGGTGGCGGGTGTACCAGTCGGCCAGCCGGGCGACGTCCAGCGCCTCACCGCCGAAGATCACCGTGCGCAGGGCCAGCCGGGCGCTCGTGCCGGGGTGTTCGGCGTCGGCGCGGATCAGCGGATAGAAGGCGGAGGGCGTCTGGTTGAGGACCGTGACGCCCTCGTCCGCCAGCAGGCGCAGGAAGTCCTCCGGGGAGCGCGCGACATCGTCCGGTACGACGACCAGCCGGCCGCCGTGCAGCAGCGCGCCCCACAGCTCCCACACCGAGAAGTCGAAGGCGCAGGAGTGGAAGAGGGTCCATACGTCGTGCTCGTCGAAGCCGAACCAGGAGTGGGTGCGGGTGAACAGCCGCACCACGTTGGCGTGCGGCACCACGACCCCCTTGGGGCGGCCGGTGGAGCCCGAGGTGTAGATGGCGTAGGCGGGGGTCTCCGGGTCCGGGCGGCGGGACGGGTCCGCGCCGTCGGCGGGGCGGGCCGCGAGGTCGGCCCGTACCGCGGGGTCGTCCAGGAGCAGGACCGGCACCTCGGTGCCCTCGGCCCGGGCGGCGGAGGCGGTGTCGGTGACCAGGGCCACCGGGCCCGCGTCGGCGAGCAGTTCGGCGACGCGTTCGGCGGGCAGCCGGGGGTCCAGGGGCAGATAGGCGGCGCCCGACTTCAGGACGGCGAGGATCGCCACGACCAGGTCGGTGGAGCGGGGCAGCGCGAGGGCGACATAGTGCTCGGGTCCGGCGCCGTACTCGGCCAGCCGGTGGGCGAGCCGGGCGGCCCGGGCGTCGAGCGTGGCGTAGTCCAGGCGGTCGTCGCCGCAGGTGACGGCGATCGCATCGGGGACGCGGACGGCCTGGGCCTCGAAGAGGTCCACCAGGGTCTGTCCGGGCCGCCCCTGCTCGCCGCCGTTCCAGTCCACGAGGATCCGGTGCCGCTCCTCGGCGCTCGTCCAGGGCAGGGTGCCCAGGGGCCGGTCGGGGTCGGCGGCGATCCCGGCCAGGATCAGGCAGAGCCGGTCGGCGAGGGCGCGGACGGTCGCGGGGTCGAACAGGTCCGGGTCGAAGGCCAGGTCGAAGCCGAGCCGCTCGCCCTGGTAGGCCCGCAGCACCAGGGGGAAGTTGGTGGCGTCGCGGGAGGCGACGTCCGCCAGACGCACCCCGGAGGTGGCCGTACGGGCCTCGTCGAAGGGGTAGTTCTCGAAGGCGACCATGCTGTGGAACAGCGCGGTGCCGGAGGGCACGTCGCTGGAGGAGGTCAGCTCCGCCAGCGACACCGAGGCGAAACGCCGTGACTCGGCCTGGGTGTCCTGGAGTTCCCTGAGCCATGCGGCGGCCGTGCGGCGGCCGTCGACGCGGACCCGGGTGGGCAGGGTGTTGATGAACATGCCCACCATCGACTCCACGCCGGGCAGGTCGTCGGGGCGCCCGGAGACGGTGGTGCCGAAGACCACGTCCTCCTCGCCGCTGTAGCGGGCGAGCAGCAGCGCCCAGGCGCCCTGCACCACCGTGCTGGGGGTGAGCCCGGACTTCCGTGCGGTGCGGGCGAGTTGCTGCGACACCGCGTCGGACAGCGCGGCCGTGTGGACGCCTCCGGAGCGGGCCCGGTGCGCGTCGCGCAGGGGGCGGTCTGCGGGGAGCGGGGTGGGGGTGGCGAAGCCGCCGAGGACCTCGTTCCAGTGGGCGCGTGCGGCGTCCGCGTCCTGTTCGGCCAGCCAGCGCACATAGTCGGCGAAGGGGCGGCGCACGGGCGGCCGCAGTTCGCGTCCGGCGGTGAGGGCCGCGTACTCCTCGGACACCTCGGTGAGGACCTGGGCGAGGCTCCAGCCGTCCAGGATCAGATGGTGGGAGGTCCACAGCAGGTGCAGGCGGGCGTCGGGCAGCCGGACCAGGGTGAGCCGCATCAGCGGCGCGGCGTTCAGGTCCAGGCCGCGGGCGAGGTCGTCGGCGCGCAGCCCGGCGAACCGGCTCTCGCGTTCGTCCTCGTCCAGGTTCCGCCAGTCCAGGTGGGCGACCGGCAGCCGGACGTCCCGGTGCACGATCTGGAGCGGCACCGGAACGTCCTCCCACACCACGGAGGTCCGCAGGGCGGGCGTGCGGTCCGTCACCCGCTGCCAGGCCAGGGCGAAGGCCTCGGGGTCCGTCACGCCTTCGAGGAGCAGGGCGGCCTGGTCCACATAGACGTCGTCGGGGCCGCCGACCAGGCGGTGGAAGAGCATGCCCTCCTGGAGGGGCGTCAGCGGAAGGATGTCCTCCACTCCGCGGCCGTCACCGGCGAGCCGGTCCACGGCGGCCTGGTCGAGCCGGGCGAGGGGGAAGTCGGAGGGGGTGCGGCCGCCCGCGTCGGGCCGGGCGCAGTGCTCGGCGATGGCGCCGAGGGCGCGGACCATGGCGTCCGCGAGGGCGGTCACGGTGTCCGTGTGGTGCACCTGGTCGCTGTAGTGCCAGGTGATCTCCAGTTCGCCGTCGGCGACCACCGCGGACACGTCCAGGAGGTGGTCCAGGGGTTCACCGGGGGCCATGTCCCGTCCGGGGACCTCGGCGGCGGGTGCGAAGTCCCGTCCGGCGGACGCCTCCCACTGGCCGTGGTAGTTGAAGCAGACCTGGGGCAGCGGCAGTTCCTTCAGGGCCGCGGCGGCGGGGCCGGGTGAGCCGAGGCGTGCCAGGGCCTCGTAGCTCAGGCCCCGCCGGGGCACGGCCCGCAGGCGTTCCTTGACCGCCTTCAGGGTGGCGGCCCAGTCCGGTGCGGCGGACGGTCCGGCCGGGGCGAGGGTGACGGGGTACTGGGTGGTGAACCAGCCCACCGTGCGGGAGATGTCGACCGTCTCCCCGGTCCCGGGGTGGCCGATCTCCTCCCGGCCGTGGCCCTCCAGGGCGACGGTCACCCGGTCGGTTCCCGCCCAGTCGGCGAGGGTCCGGCCGAGCGCGCTGAGCAGGACGTCGTTGACCTGGGTGCGGTAGACGCCGGGCACCCGGCGCAGCAGGGCCCCGGTGGTGGCGCGGTCGACCCGGGTGCGCACGGTGCGCACCGATCCGGCCAGCGGTGTGCCGGCGCGGTCGACGGGGAGCGGGGTGCGCGGGGTGGCGGCCTCCGCGGTCCAGTACGGCAGGTCGTCGTCCAGGTCTCCGGCCCTCACCCGGTCGGCGAGATGGGTGGCCCAGTGGGTGAACGGGGCGGTGACGGGGTCGAGTTCCACCGGCTCGCCCGCGGCCGTCTGCCGGTAGGCCCGTTCCAGGTCGGCCAGCAGGATGCGCCAGGAGACGCTGTCCACCGCGAGGTGATGGGCCGTCAGGAAGAGCTGGGGGCGTTCTCCGGCCGGGGGCAGCAGCAGGGCCGCGCGCAGCAGGGTGCCGGTGGCGGGGTCCAGGGCGGCGCGTGCGGTGTCGGCGGCCTCGGCGAGGGTGGCCGCGGGGTCGGCTCCGGGCTCCGTGACGGGGTGGCGGGTCAGCAGACCGGTGGCGGGGGCGTCGCCGGGCTGCTGCCGTCGGCCGTCCGCGGTGGACGTGAAGCGGGTGCGCAGCGCCGGGTGGCGGGCGACCAGGATCTCCAGGGCCCGTTCCAGGGCCTGTTCGTCGAGGTCGTGGGGCAGGTCGAGGAGCATCGACATGCTGAAGTGCCGCAGCGTGCCGTGGGTGGCGAAGAACCACTCCTGGACCGGGGTGAGCGGTGCGGGCCCGTCGTCGTACGGCTGCCGGGGCGCAGGCACCGTGGCGGTGCGGCGGGCCGCGGCGGCGGCGAGGTCGGCGACGGTCTGGTGGCGGAAGACATCGCGGGAGGCCAGGTGCAGTCCGGCGGCGCGGGCCCGGGTGACCGCCTGGATGCTGAGGATGGAGTCGCCGCCCAGCTCGAAGAAGTTGTCGGTGACGCCGACCCGCGCGACGCCCAGGACCTCGGACCAGATGGCGGCGAGGGTCTCCTCCTCGGGGGTGCGCGGGGCGACGAACTCCCGCTCCCGCGCGTCGGCGGCCGGGTCCGGGGCGGGCAGGGCCCGGCGGTCCAGCTTGCCGCTGGTGGTCAGCGGCAGGGCGTCGAGCACGGTGTAGGAGGACGGCACCATGTGGTCGGGCAGGACGCGGGCGCAGGCTGCCCGCAGCTCCGGGGTGCCGGGCGGGGTCGCACCGGGGGCGGCCACCAGATAGGCGGCCAGGCGCAGATGGCCGTGCGCGTCGGGGAGCGCGGCGACCGCGGCGGCGGCGATGCCGGGCAGGCCCGCCAGCGCGGCCTCGATCTCGCCCGGCTCGATGCGGTGGCCGCGCACCTTGACCTGGTCGTCGGCGCGGCCGAGGTAGTCCAGCTGTCCGTCGGGGGTCCAGCGGGCGAGGTCGCCCGTGCGGTACATCCGGGCGCCGGGCTCCCCGAAGGGGTCGGCGGTGAAGCGGGCGGCGGTCAGTCCGGGGCGGCCCGCGTAGCCGCGGGCCAACTGCTCGCCTGCCAGGTACAGTTCGCCGCCGATGCCGGGGGGCACCGGCTGGAGCCGGTCGTCGAGGACATAGGCGCGGACGCCCGGCAGCGGGCGGCCCACCAGGGGTCGGCCCTCGCTTCCGATGCGGCAGGCCAGCGCGTCCACCGTGCACTCGGTGGGCCCGTAGAAGTTGTGCACCGCGACGTCCCGGTGCCCGGCCAGCTCCCGCCACAGGTCGGCGCCCACGGCCTCGCCGCCGAGCATCAGCACCCGGGGCCGGTGGCGGGGGTCGGTGAGCAGTCCGGCGGGCAGCAGCTGCCGCAGATAGGTGGGGGTCAGATCGAGGAAGTCGATGCGGTGTTCGACGACGTACTCCACCAGGGCGGCCGCGTCCAGCCGGGTCGTCTCGTCGACCAGGTGCAGCGGGTGGCCGTCGGCCATCAGCAGCACGCCCTCCAGCGAGGTGTCGAAGGAGAACGAGGCGGTCAGCGCCACCCGCAGGGGTCCGCCGCCCGCTTCGGCGACAAAGCCCTCGCGGTGTCCCGCGAGCAGGTTGGCCAGGGAGCGGTGGGTGACGGTGACGCCCTTGGGGCGGCCGGTGGAGCCGGAGGTGTAGAGGACGTAGGCGGTGTGGTCCGGGTCGAGCGGGGCGAGCCGGTCCTCGTCGGCCGGGTCGGTGTCCGGGCCGTCCTCGGGCACCGCCCGCAGCGCGTCCTCGTCCAGCACCAGCGCGGGCCGCGCGTCGTCCAGCAGGTACCGCAGGCGCTCCTCGGGCAGCGCCGGGTCCAGCGGCAGATATCCGGCCCCGGACTTCCAGACGCCGAGAATCGCCGTGATCATGTCCGCGGTGCGCGGCAGCCGCAGCGCGACCAGCCGTTCGGGACCCGCGCCGAGGGAGATGAGATGGTGGGCGAGCCGGTTGGCGCGGGCGTCGAGGGTCGCGTAGTCGAGGCGTTCACCCCCGGCGACGAGCGCGGTGGCGTCGGGGGTGCGGGCCGTCTGCCGGGCGAAGAGAGCGGGGTACGTCGTCCCGGGCGCGGGCCGCGCGGTGGCGTTCCACTCCTCGGTGATCTGCCGTATCTCCCGCGCGGACAGCAGCGGCAGGGTGCCGAGCGGGCGGCCGGGTTCGGCGGCGACCCCGGCGAGGGTGCGCAGCAGCTGGTCGGCCATCCGCCGCGCGGTCGCCTCGTCGAAGAGGTCGGTGCGGTATTCCAGCAGGCCGGTCAGGCCGTCGCCGTCCGGTACGAACTCCACGCTCAGATCGAAGGTGGCCGCCTGCCGGGGCACGCTCACCGGGGATGCGGCGAGGCCGCCGGGGGCGGGCGGCGCGGGCGGGGCGGGGTGCAACAGGACCATCACGTCGAAGAGGGGGTTGCGGCCCGCCTCCCGGGGCGCGCCGACCGCCTCCACCAGCCGTTCGAAGGGGGTGTCGCCGTGGGCGAAGGCGCCGTTGACGGTCTCCGCGGCGGCGGCCAGCAGTTCGCGGAAGCTTCCGGCGGTGTCGACGGGGGTGCGCAGCACCACGGTGTGGGCGAAGAAGCCCACGGCCCGTTCCAGGTCGGTGCGGGAGCGCCCGGGGGTCAGGGAGCCGATGGTGATGTCGTCCTGGCCGGACCAGCGGGCCAGCAGCGCTTGGCAGGCGGCGACCAGGGAGGTGAAGAGGGTGGTGTGCTGCTCGGCCGCGAGCCGCCGCAGCCCGGCGGTGACCTCCGCGGGCACGGTGAAGGCGTGGATCGCGCCCGCCCCGGACTCCTCGCCGCGGCGCGGGCGGTCCAGGGGGAGGTCCGGCGCGACGGACCCTGACAACTGCCGCGACCAGTAGGAGAGTTGCTTCTCCAGCCGGGGGCCGGACAGCTGCTCCCGCTGCCACACCGCGAAGTCGGGGTACTGGGCGGCCACCGGGGCGAGGCGCGGCTCCTCGCCGCGGGACAACGCCTCGTAGACCGTGCACAGTTCGTCGGTGAGGATCCCCATCGACCAGCCGTCGATGATGATGTGATGTGCCGTCAGCAAAAGGATGTGCGAGGAGGGCGACTCCCGCAGTAGCAGGGCGCGCAGCAGCGGGCCGGTGCTCAGGTCGAAGGGGCGCGCGTACTCCTGGAGCAGGGCCCGGTCCAGGGCGTCGGCATCGAGGGGCTGGCCCTCGGGGGTGTCCGGCTCCTGGACCGGCAGGGGCACCGGGCGCGGCGGGTGCACGGTCTGCACCGGCCGCCCCTCGCTCTCGTCGAAGGTGGTGCGCAGCGCCTCGTGGCGCTCCACCAGGTGGTCCAGCGCCCGGGAGAGGGCGCCGCGGTCGAGCCTGCCGGTCAGCCGCAGGGCGACGGCGCTGTTGTAGCGGGCGTCACCGGGGCGCAGCCGGTCCAGGAACCACAGCCGCTGCTGGGCGAAGGACAGGGGCAGGGGCCGGGTGCGGTCGGCGCGCGGGATGCCCGGGCGGGCCCCCGCGTCGGGTGCGGCCGCCCGTCCGGCGAGGCGGCGCCGCAGCGCCTCCTGGAGGTCCGCGGGCAGGGCCTCGGCACGGTTTCGCTTCGAAGACGTCATGGTCGTCCGGTCCTCACCGTTCGTCGTGGTCGCTGTCGCCGCGTGCGGCATCTTCGAGTTCGCTCAGCACCTGTTCCTCCACCAGGTCCGCCACGGCGGCCACGGTGCGCAGAACGAGGACGTCCCGGGGTGTGAGGGCCACACCGAAGGCGTCATTGGCCCGGGAGACGATGAGCAGGGCGCGCAGGGAGTCGCCGCCCAGGGCGAAGAAGTCGTCCTCCACGCCCAGGGGTGTCCCGAGGGCCTCCTCCCACAGGGCGGCGAGCGCCTCCTCGGTGGGGGTGCGCGGGGCGATCCGGTCCTCGGGGGTGTCCTCGGCCGGTGCGGGGGCGGGCAGGGCGGCCCGGTCGGTCTTCCCGTTCTCGGTGAGCGGGAAGCGGTCCAGTACGACATACGCCGTGGGGACCATGGGAGCGGGCAGGGTGCGGGCGGCCAGCGCCCTCAGTTCGGCGGCGGTGGGCGGCTCGGTGTCCTGCCGGACGAGCACATGGGCCACCAGGCGGGGCAGCCCCGGCTCGTCCTCCCGGACGGTCGCCACCGCGTCCAGCACGGCCGGGTGGTGCGCGAGGGTCGCCTCGACCTCGCCCGCCTCGATCCGGTGGCCGCGCAGCTTGAGCTGGTGGTCGGTGCGGCCCAGGTAGTGGAGTTCACCGCGGGCGTCCCGCCGTACCAGGTCCCCGGTGCGGTACATCCGGGAGCCCGGCGCGCCGAACGGGTCGGCGGTGAAGCGGGCCGCGGTCAGGCCCGGCCTGTGGAGGTAGCCGCGGGCCAGGGTGGGTCCGCTCAGCCACAGTTCGCCGGGCACCCCGTCCGGGACCGGCCGCAGCCGCGCGTCCAGGACATAGGCGCCGGTGGCGGGCAGCGGACGGCCGATCGGCGGCGCCGACCCGTCCGGGGACAGCTCCTCGGACCAGGTGGCCACCACGGTGGCCTCGGTGGGGCCGTAGGAGTTGACCATACGGTGGTGCGGGGCCCAGCGGGCGACCGGTTCCGGGCCGCAGGCGTCGGCGCCAACCACCAGGGTCTTCAGCGCGGGCAGGGTGCCGGGAGTGTCCGGCGGCAGGGTGGCGAGGGCGGCAGGCGGCAGCAGGGTGTGGGTGATGCCCTCGGCGCGCAGCACATCGGCCAGTTCACCGCCGAGCAGCGGTCCCGGCTCCGGTACGACCAGGCGGGCCCCGTGCGGCAGCGACATGCACAGCTCCAGCACGGAGGCGTCGAAGCCGGGGGTGGCGAAGGCCAGGACTCGGTCGCCGGGGACCACCCGGTAGTGCTCGGCCTCGGCGGCCGCGAAGGGCGCGAGGCCCCGGTGGGTGACGACGACTCCCTTGGGGGTGCCGGTGGAGCCGGAGGTGTAGATGACATAGGCCGGGTCGTCGAGGTCCAGCGGGCGGAGCCGGTCCGCGTCGGTGGGCCGGTGGTCCGGTGCCCCGTCCGCCGGTGCCGCGAGCAGCTCCGCGACCTGCCCGGCGTCGAGCGTCAGCACGGGCCGGGCGTCGCGCAGCATCAGCTCGATCCGCTCGGCCGGGTAGCCGGGGTCCACCGGCAGGAACGCGGCGCCGGTCTTGGCGACCGCGAGCCGGGCCAGGACCATGTCCGCGGAGCGCGGCAGCACCAGGGCGACCAGTTCGCCGGGGCCCGCGCCCCGGGCGATGAGCCGGTGGGCCAGGCGGTTGGCCCTGTCCTCCGTCTCCGCGAAGGTGAGCAGCAGTCCGGGCGCGCCCAGTGCCGGTTCCGTCGGCCACCGGTCCACGGCGGCCTCGATCAGGCCGGGCAGGGTGGCCGGGGCGGCGGGCCGGACGTGCGGGCGCACGGGTCCTCGCAGCAGCCGGTCCCGTTCCCCTGGCGGCAGGACGTCCACCGTGTCCAGCCGGGCGGTGTCCGGGGCGGCGGCCAGGGCGTCCAGGGTGTGCAGCAGCTGGGCGGAGAAGGAGCGGGCCGTGCCCTCGTCGAAGTACCGCGGGTCGTAGCCGAGTTCGACGCCCAGCCGGTCGCCGGGCGAGATCACCACGGTGAGCGGGTAGTTGGTGGCCTCCCGGGCGTCCAGGTCCCGTACCCGTACGCCGTGCGCCTCGGCGGTGGCGTCGCCCACCGGGTAGTTCTCGAAGACCAGCAGGCTGTCGAACATCTCGGTGCCGGCGGGCACATGGGCGAGGTCCCGCAGCTCGGTCAGCGGCAGATGGTCGAAGCGGCGGTCCTCCGCGCGCGCCGTCTGGAGTTCGCGCAGCCAGGCGTCGGGGTGCGCGGTGCCGTCCACGGTGACCCGGGCGGGCAGGGTGGTGATGAACAGACCGGTGATGGTGTCGGCCCCGGCCAGGTCCGCGGGGCGCCCGGAGACGGTGGTGCCGAAGCACACCTCCCGCTCGCCGCTCCAGCGCGCCAGGAGCAGCGCCCAGGCGCCCTGCACCACGGTGTTGAGGGTGAGGCGGTGCCGTCGGGCGAACTCCGTGAGGCGCTCGGTGCCGTCCGCCCCGAGCTGCTGGGACAGCCAGGTGCCGGAGCGGGCCGGGGCGCCCGGGACGGGCCTGCGGTCGTACGGCAGCGGGGTGGGGTCGGCGAGTCCGGCGAGGGCCCGGCTCCAGTGCTCCCGGGCCAGTTCGGTGTCCCGGCGGGCGAGCCAGGCCGCGTAGTCGGCGAACGGCCGACGCTCGGGCAGCCGCGGCTCGCCGCCCCGCAGCAGCGCCGCATGGCAGGCCATCACGTCGGAGAGCACATGGAAGACGCTCCAGCCGTCGAGCAGCACATGGTGGAAGGTCCACACCACCCGCACCTGGTCAGGACCCAGCCGGACCAGGGCGATCCGCAGCAGCGGTGCCGTGTCGAGGGCGATGCCCCGGACCCGGTCGGCGGCGAGCAGCCGCTCCAGTTCCGTGTCCCGCTCCTCGGGGGTGAGGGCGGTCCAGTCCAGTTCGGTGACGGGCAGGACGGCGGTGCGGTGCACGGTCTGGAGCGGTACCGGCACGCCGTGCAGCACCACGGCGCTGCGCAGGACGGGCGTGCGGTCGACCACCTGCTGCCAGGCGGCGGCCAGCAGCCGGGGGTCGGGCACCCCGTCGACCACGAAGGTGATCTGCTCGGTGTAGAGGCCCTGGCCGGGCTCGTCCAGGCCGTGCACGACCATGCCGGTCTGGGTGGGCGTGAGCGGGTAGACGTCCACCACCTCGCGGCCGGTGCCGACCAGCCGGTCGACGGCGGCCTGGTCCAGGGGGGCCAGCGGGAAGTCCGAGGGGGTGCGGCCGCCCGCCCCGGGCTCGGCGCAGTGCCGGACGATCTCCCGCAGCTCCGCGGCCGTCTCGGCGGCCAGCCGGGCGACCGTCTCGGGCCGGTGCACCTCGCGGGAGTACGACCAGGTCAGCTCCAGCCGTTTGCCGGAGACCCGGCCGACGACGTCGAGGAGGTGGGGCCGTGCTCCCGCCCGGTCCATCCCGCCCGCCAGGCCGCCGAAGGGGGCGTGCAGCAGTCCCCCGGCGGCCATGCTCCAGTCCTGCTGCCCCAGGTAGTTGAACGCGATCTGCGGCAACTCGGGCAGCCGCTCCGCGGCCGTGGGGTGCAGATGGCGCAGGGCGCCGTGGCCGAGGCCGCCCCGGGGCACCGCCCGCAGGCTCTCCTTGACGGACTTCAGAGCCGTCCCGGTGTCCGCGGCCGCGGGGACCGCGAGGGCGACGGGGAACATCGTGGTGAACCAGCCGACGGTACGGGACAGGTCGACGTCCTCGAAGAGGTCCTCCCGGCCGTGGCCCTCCAGCGCCACGGCCACCCGGTCCTGCCCGGTCCAGCGCGCCAGGACCCGGCCGAGCGCGCACAGCAGGACGTCGTTGACCCGGGTGCGGTAGACGTCGGGCACGTCCTGGAGCAGTCGGCGGGTCTCCTCGCCGTCCAGACTCACCGTCACGGACTCCTCGTCCGCGGCGGTGTTGGAGCCGTCGAGGTCGGTGGGCAGCGGGGCGCCCCGGTCCAGGGCGCTCCAGTGGGCGAGTTCACCGTCGAAGCCGCCCGCCGCGGTGTGCGCGGCCAGCCGGGTGGCCCAGGCGCGGAAGGAGGTCGTCTTGGGCCCGAGGTCCACGGCCTGTCCGGCCCGCAGTGCCCGGTAGGCGGTGTCCAGGTCCTCCAGGATCACCCGCCAGGACACCGCGTCGACCACCAGGTGGTGGGCGGCCAGCAGCAGCACCGGGCGCCGTCCGCCGCCCGGGCGGCCGAGGGCGGCCCGCAGCAGCGGCCCGGCGGCGAGGTCGAAGCCCGCGGAGAGCCGCTCCGCGAGCCGGTTCAGCTCCCGGTCGAGGTCCTCGGCGGTGTCGCCGGGCAGTTCGTGCACCTCCAGGTGCGGTGCCTCGCCGGGGGCGGCGCCGTGCTGGCTCCACCGGCCGCCTCCGGAGGGGGCGAAGCGCATCCGCAGGGCGTCGTGGTGGGCGAGGACCGCGGCCAGCGCGGACCGCAGCAGCGGCTCGTCGGTGTCGGCCGCCACATGGAAGGACACGGACTGGGTGAAGTCCGCCGGGTCACCGGTTACGGTGTCGAACAGCCAGTGCTGTACGGGGGTGAGCGGCGCCTCCCCCACGACCGGGCCCTGTTCGGCGCTGGTGACGGGGACCGGCAGGTCCCCGGCGGCCGCGGCCAGTTCGGCGACGGTCTGGTGCTCGAAGAGGTGCCGGGGGGTCAGGGAGAGACCGGCCCGGCGGGCCGCGGAGACGATCTGGATCCCGAGGATCGAGTCGCCGCCCAGCGCGAAGTAGTTGTCGTCGGCGCCCACTTCGGGCACGCCGAGCACCTCGGCCCAGATGGCCGCGAGGGTGCGCTCGGTGTCGGTGCGCGGTGCCCGGTTCCCGCGGGCGGTGGGGGCCGCCCACACCGGTTCGGGCAGGGCGCGCCGGTCCAGCTTGCCGGTGGCGCCGAGCGGCAGCCGCCCCAGCGGCATCACCAGGGAGGGCACCAGCGGGGCGGGGACGGTGCGCTCCAGGAAGGCGCGCAGTTCGGCGGGGTCCGGGGCGTCGGGCCCGGCGGGCACCGCGTAGGCGACGAGCCGCCGGTGCCCGTCGTGGTCCACCACGCGGGCGGCTGCCGCCGCCACCTTCGGGTGCCGGGCGAGGGCGGCCTCCACCTCGCCCAGTTCGATCCGGAAGCCGCGCACCTTGACCTGGTCGTCGATGCGGCCGAGGTGCACGAGGTCGCCCTCGGCCGTCAGCCGCACCAGGTCCCCGGTGCGGTACATGCGGGTGCCGGGCGGGCCGTAGGGGTCGGCGAGGAACCGGGCGGCGGTCAGACCGGGCCTGCCCAGATAGCCGCGGGCCACTCCGGTGCCCGCGAGGAACAGCTCGCCCGGGGCGCCCGGGGGCACCGGGCGCAGCCGGTGGTCCAGGACGTAGGCGCGGGCGCCGCCGAGGGGACGGCCGATGGGCGGGAGGCGGTCGGGGTCGGCCGGATCGCAGGTGAAGGCGGTGGCGTAGACGGTGGCCTCGGTGGGGCCGTAGATGTTCATCACCGTGCAGCCGGGGACGGCGGCGCGCACCTGGCGGACGGTCCGGGCCGGGAGGCCCTCGCCCGCCAGGACCACGGTGTCGGCGGTGACGCTGACGGTGTCCTCGGCGAGCAGCCTGCCGAGGGCGGACGGTACGGCGCTGAGGAGTCCGGCGCGCCACGGCTCGGGCCGCTCGGCGAGCGCCAGCAGGTCGCGGACCAGTTCCACGCGGCCGCCGCTGAGCAGCGGGGCGAAGATCTCGAACACCGAGACGTCGAAGTTGAGGGAGGTGGAGGCCACCACATGGGCGAGCCCCCGGTCCGCGAACGCAGCGGCGGCCCAGTCGGTCAGTGCCACCACCGACTGATGGGCGACCACCACGCCCTTGGGGCGGCCGGTCGAGCCGGAGGTGTGGATGACATAGGCGGGGTGGCCGGGCAGCAGCGTCCCGTGCCGTTCCTCCTCGCGGATGGCTTCGGCGGACTCGGCGGCCAGGCGTCCGGCGCACTCCGGGTCGTCCAGCAGGATCCGCCGGAAGGGTCCCTCGGGCAGCCGGGCGGCGCTCTGCGCGCAGGTCACCACCGCGTCGGGCCGTACGTCCTCGAAGAGGAAGGCGATGCGTTCGGCCGGGTGGCCGGGGTCGACGGGCAGATAGGCGGCACCGCTCTTGAGGACCGCAAGGAGCGCCACGATCAGGTCGGCGGTGCGGGGCAGCGCCAGGGCGACGAACCGCTCGGGTCCGGCGCCCGCCGCGATCAGCGTGCGGGCCAGCCGGTTGGCCCGCTCATCGAGTTGACGGTACGTCAGCTGCTCGGTCCCGGCGAGCACGGCGACGGCGTCGGGGGTGCGGGCCGCCTGGTCCGCGAAGGCCTCGGGCAGGGTCCGCCGCGGTGCGGTCACGACCGGTCCGCCGAAGCGTTCGAGGACACCGCGGCCGGTGGCCTCGTCGGTCAACGGCAGTTCGTCGAGCTGCCGTTCCGGGTCGGCGGCGATCTCCGTCAGCAGGGTCCGCAGGCTCGCGCCCAGCCCCTCGACCGTGCGGGCGTCGAAGGCCGCCGGGTCGTAGTCCAGGGCGACCGCCAGGGTGTCGCCGGGTGCGACCACCACGCTGAGCGGGTAATTGGTCGGCTCCAGGTCGCGTTCCGTCTCCATCGACAGTCCGTGCCGGGCCAGCGCGTCGCCGTCGAAGGGGTAGTTCTCGAAGACCACGATGCTGTCGAAGAGGTTGGTGCCGCCCGGGACCTCGCTCCAGGTCTGGAGCTGGGCCAGGGAGACGAAGTCGTGGCGCCGGGACTCGGACTGCGCGGCCTGGAGGTCGCGCAGCCAGTCCAGGACCGGGCGCCGCCCGTCGATCCGCGCCCGGGTCGGCAGGGTGTTGATGAACACGCCGACCATGGAGGTCACCCCGGGCAGTTCGGCCGGGCGCCCGGAGACGGTGGTGCCGAACACGACGTCCTCGCCGCCGCCGTAGCGGGACAGCAGCAGCGCCCAGGCGCCCTGGAGCACGGTGTTGACGGTCAGGCCCGCCCGCTGGGCGGTGTCCCGCAGCCGCGCCGAGACATCGGCGTCGAGCGTCATCCGGACGGTGCCCGAGGAGGAGGTGCGGTGCGCCTCGGCCTGCCGCCGGTCGCGGGGCAGTTCGGTGGGGACCCGGAAACCGGCCAGCGCCCCGCGCCAGTGGCGCTCGGCGCCCGCGGTGTCCTGCCGGGCCAGCCACCCGAGGTAGTCGGCGAACGGCGCGCGGTCGGGCACGTCCGGGCGGCGCCCGGCGGTCAGGGCCGCGTACCGCTCGCACACCTCGTCGAACACCTGGGCGGCGCTCCAGCCGTCGAGGAGGACGTGGTGGAACGTCCACACCATCCGCACCCGGTCCGGCGACAGCCGGATCAGGGTGAGCCGCATCAGCGGGGCCGCCGCCAGGTCGACACCGGCCCCCCGGTCCTCGGCGAGCAGCGCGGCGAGGTCGCGCTCGCACTGCTCGGCGGGGCGCCCGGACCAGTCCAGCCGGCGTACGGGCACGGTGGCCCGGTGCTGGACGAGCTGGAGGGGTTCGGCGGTCTCCTGCCACACCAGCCGGGTGCGCAGCATCGGGTTGGCGTCCGCGGTGCGCTGCCAGGCCTCGGCCAGGGCGTGCGGATCACGCACCCCGGTCAGCACCAGCTGCACCTGGTTGACATAGGTGCGGCCGTCGGGGTCCATCAGGCTGTGGAAGAGCATGCCCGCCTGCATCGGGGTGACCGGGTACAGGTCGGCGACCGACCGCCCGTCCCCCACCACCCGGTCGACGGCCGCCTGGTCCACGCGGGCCAGCGGGAAGTCGGACGGTGTACGGCCGCCCGCCCCGGGCCGGGAGCAGTGGGCGACGATGTCCTCCAGCGCCCGTAGCATGGTCCCGGCGAGCCCGGTGACCGTCTCCTCGTGGTGCATCCCGGCGCTGTAGTGCCAGGTGATCTCCAGCTGCCCGTCCTCGACCCGGGCGATCACGTCCAGCAGATGCGGGCGCGCCGACTCGGGGGCCTCGTCGCCGCCCAGTCCGCCGGGCACCCTGGACACCAGGGTGCCGCCGTCGGCGGACCAGTCGAAGCGGCCCAGGTAGTTGAAGCTGATGCCGGGCATCGGGGTGCCCGTCAGCCGTTCGTCCCCGGCGAGGTGGCGCAGGGCGCCGTAGCCGAGTCCGCGGTCGGGGACGGCCCGCAGCTGCTCCTTGACGGACTTCAGGGCGGCGCCCCAGTCCCCGTCGGGGAGGTCGAGGGCGACCGGGTACAGGCTGGTGAACCAGCCGACCGTGCGGGACAGGTCGATGTCGTCGAAGAGCTGGTCCTCCCGGCCGTGCCCCTCCAGGGCGACGGCGACGGTGCCGCGGCCGGTCCAGGCGGTGAGCACCCGGCCGAGCGCGGTCAGCAGGACGTCGTCGATGCGGGTGCGGTAGACGCCGGGCACGGTGCGCAGCAGGGCGTCGGTGCGCGGGCGGTCCAGCCGGACGGTCACGGATGTGAGGTCGGCGGCGGTGTTGGTGCCGTCGCGGTCGACGGGCAGCGGTACCGCGCAGTGCCGGGACACCGTCTCCCAGTGGTCGCGTTGGGCGGCGAAGCCGCCGTCGCGGGTGTGGGCGTCCAGCCGCCGCGCCCACTCCTGGAAGGAGGTGGTGCGGTCCGGCAGCCGTACCGGTTCCCCGGCGGCCGCCTGCCGGTAGGCGGTCTCCAGGTCCTCCAGCAGGATGCGCCAGGAGACTCCGTCGACCACCAGATGGTGCACGGCCAGCAGCAGCCGGGCGCAGGCGGCGCCGTCGGCCGTGAACAGCTGTGCGGTGAGCAGGGGTCCGGTGTCCAGGCGGAAGCCCTCGTGGGCCTCCCGGGTGGCCCGGGCCTCGGTCTCCTCGGCCGCCGCCGGGTCCAGTCCGGTCAGGTCGTGGACGGTCAGCAGCCGTGGCGGCGCCGAGTCCGCGGCAGCGCAGTCCTGGCGCCAGGTCCCGTCGTCCCGTCGTACGAAGCGGCTGCGCAGGGCGTCGTGGTGGGCCCACAGGGCGGTCAGGGCGCGGCGCAGGGCGTCCGGGTCGGGGGCCCCGGCCGTCTCCACGACGACTGCCTGGTCGAAGAACTCGGGGCGCCGGGGCCCCGGGTCGAGGAACCAGTGCTGGACGGGGGTGAGCACGACCTCGCCGGAGACCGGAGCGGTCCCGGCGACGGGTGCGGCGGTGCCGGTGGCGGCGGCCAGGGCGGCCACCGTGGGATGCCGGAAGAGGTCACGGGGGGTCAGCGCGAGCCCGGCGGTACGGGCGCGGGAGACGACCTGGATGCTGAGGATGGAGTCGCCGCCCAGCATGAAGAAGTTGTCGTCGGCGCCGACCCGTTCGACGCCGAGCAGTTCGGCCCAGATGGCGGCGAGGACGCGCTCGGCCTCGGTGCGCGGCTCCCGGTAGGCGGTGTCGCCGCCCGCCGCCGACCAGTCGGGGACGGGCAGCCGCCGCCGGTCCACCTTGCCGTTGCCGGTCAGCGGCAGCTCGGCGACCGTGAGGAACGCGGCAGGGAGCATGTAGTCGGGCAGGTCGGCCGAGAGATGGATGCGCAGTTCGGCCGCGGTGGGCACGGCGGCGTCGGGGGCCGGGACGAGGTGGGCGGCCAGGCGTTTGCGGCCGGAGTGCTCGTAGACCGAGACGACGGCCTCGGCGACGGCCGGGTGGGCCCTGAGCCGGGCCTCGATCTCGGCCGGTTCGATCCGGAAGCCGCGGATCTTGACCTGGTCGTCGGCGCGGCCCACGAAGTGCAGTTCGCCGTCGCCGCTCCAGCGGACGATGTCACCGGTGCGGTACATGCGGGTGCCGGGCGGCCCGTACGGGTCGGCGAGATAGCGGGCGGCGGTCGCTCCGGGCCGCCCGGCGTAACCGCGGGCCAGCCCGGCCCCGGCGATGTACAACTCGCCGGGGATGCCCGGGGGTTGGGGCTGGAGTGCGCCGTCGAGCACATAGACGCGGGTGTTGTCGAGGGGGCGCCCGATGGGCAGGACCGCGGGCAGCGGGTCTCCGGCGCGGAAGACGCGCCGGGTGGCGAAGGTGGTGGTCTCGGTGGGGCCGTAGCCGTCGACCACGCTCAGCCCGGGGCAGGCCTCCAGGACGCGGCGCACCACCGCTCCGGGCACGGCCTCGCCGCCGGTCCACACCTCCCGGGCGCCCTCCAGGCAGGTCGGGTCCTCCTGGGCCAGCAGCCGGAAGAGGCCCGCGGTCAGCCACAGGCAGCGCACGCCCTGCTCGGTGATCGCGTGCCGCACCGCGGCGGCGTCGAGGTCGGAGGGGGGCGCGAGGACGGCCGTGCCGCCGCGCAGCAGCGGCACCCACAGTTCGTAGGTGGCGGCGTCGAAGGCGTGCGGTGAGTGCACCAGGACCCGGTCGTGCCCGGCGAAGGCCCGGTCGAGGGCGAGCGCGGCGACGTCCCGCTGCCGCACCGCGACCCCCTTGGGGATGCCGGTGGAGCCGGAGGTGAACATCAGGTACTGGACGTTGTCGGGGTGCACGGGCGCCGTGTCCGGGGCCGCCCCGGCGGGCGCGGGGGCCTCCTCGTCGGCCCGCAGGACCCCTCCGTCGGGGAGCAGGTCCCGTGCGGTGTCCTCCCATACGGCGTCGGTGAGCAGCAGATCGGTGCCCGCCGCCGCGAGCATCCGCCGCAGCCGCTCCCCCGGCGCCCTGCCGTCCAGGGGGACGTACACACCGCCGGTGCGGACCAGGGCGAGCTGGGCGACGACGAGGGCGGCCGAGCGGTCCATCAGCACACCCACGGGGCGTTCCGCCGACACCCCGAGGGCGGTCAGGCGGGACGCCAGCTCCTGTGCCCGGTCGTCCAGTTCGCGGTAGGTGAGCCGCTCGTTCCCGGCCTCCAGGGCGGGGGCCCCGGGGGTGCGCCGCACCTGGGCGGCGAAGAGGTCCGCCACCGTGGCCTGCGGTGTGCCGGTGGCCGTGTCGTTCCACTCGTGCAGGACCTGGTCCCGGCGGGCGGCCGTCAGCAGCGGGATGCGGGCGGGCGGCCGTCCGGTGTCGGCGGCCATGCCGTCCAGGAGCGCGATGAGGTACTCGGCGGCACGGTCGACAGTGGCGGCGTCGAACAGCTCCGGGTCGTAGCCGAGGCGCAGGGTCAGCTCGGTGCCGGGGTAGGCGACCAGGCTCAGCGGGTAGTTGGTGGTCTCGATGCCGTCCAGGCCGCTCAGGGTGAGTCCGTGCGCGGCGGCGAGGGTGTCGTCGACCGGGTAGTTCTCGAAGACCACGATGCTGTCGAACAGCGCGGCCCGCTCGGGCAGACCGGTGTACGTCTTCAGGCGGGTGAGCGGCAGCTGGTCGTGGCGCCGGTCCTCGCTCTGGTCCTGCTGCACCCGGTCCAGCCAGGAGGTCAGGGTCCCGGTGGACGGCACGGTGACCCGGGTGGGCAGGGTCGTGATGAACAGGCCGGTCATGGCCTCGGCACCGGGCAGCTCGGGCGGCCGCCCGGACACGGTGGTGCCGAAGACCACGTCGTCGCGGCCCGTCTGACGGCTCAGCAGCAGCGCCCAGGCGCCCTGGACGACCGTGTTGAGGGTGAGTCCGGCGGCCCTGGCCATCTCTTCGAGGGCGCGGGTGGTGCCGGCGGAGACCGCGACCCGGACCGCGCCGGTGGACTCCGCGCGGTGGGTCTCGCGCGGTTCACGGTCGTAGGGCAGTGCGGTGGGCTCGGCGAGACCGGCGAGCCGCTCCCGCCAGTGCCGCTCGGCCTCCGCCGGGTCGCGGTCGCGCAGCCAGGCGACGTAGTCGCGGAAGGGCCGCCGGTCGGGCAGGGCGTCCCGGGCCGCTGAGCCCTCCCCCGCCGGGCCGCCGGAGAGTGCCGCATGGCAGGCGAAGACGTCGGACAGCACCTGGAACAGGCTCCAGCCGTCCAGGATCAGATGGTGGAAGGACCACACCACCCGCACCCCGCCCCCGGGCAGCCGGGCGAGCGCCAGCCGCTGGAGCGGTGCCTCGGCGAGGTCCATGCCGCGCTCCCGGTCGCGGTCGAGCAGCTCCCGCAGCTCGTCCTCCCGGGCGGTCTCGGACAGTTCCCGCCAGTCCAGGTGGGTGACCGGGACGGGCGCGTGACGCCGTACGACGAAGAGGGGTTCGGGCACGTCCTGCCATACGGCGTGCCCGCGCAGCACCGGGGTGCGGTCGGCGACCCGCTGCCAGGCCGCGGCCAGAGTGCCGGGGTCGGCCACACCGTCCAGGACGAAGGTCAGCTGCTGGAAGTAGACACCGCGGTCGTCCTGGGACAGGCCGTGGAAGAGCATGCCCGCCTGGGTGGAGGTGAGCGGGTGGATGTCCTCCACCGCGCCCGGGTCCGCCCCGGTGATCCGGTCCACCTCGGCCTGGCCGAGCCCGGCCAGCGGGAAGTCGGACGGGGTGCGTCCGGCGGCGCCCGGCCGTGCCGCGTGGCGGGCGAGGTCGGCCAGGGCGTCGAGGAACCGGTGGGCGACGGCGGCGACGGTGCTCTCCTCGAACACCTCGGCCGAGTGGAACCAGGTGAACTCCAGTGCGTCGCCGTCGAGCCGGCCCACCACTTCCAGGGCGTGCGGGCGTATGGCACCGGGGTCGGCGTCGAGTTCCAGCGGGCGGAACGGGCCGTGGCAGAGGCCGTCGCCCGGGCCGTCGGACAGCCCGAACCGCCCGAGGTAGTTGAAGCTGACCGACGCGCCCGGCGCGGGCAACGGCGCCCCGGCCGTGGTCAGATGGCGCAGTACGTCATGGCCCAGGCCGTGCCGGGGCACCTGGCGCAACTGCTCCTTGACCCCCTTGAGCACGGTGTCCCAGTCCGCGTCCGGCGGCACGGCGAGCGCCACCGGGTGGCGGGTGGTGAACCAGCCGACGGTCCGGCTGGTGTCGACGTCGGCGAACAGCTCCTCGCGGCCGTGCCCCTCGACGTCCACCACCACCCGCTCGTGCCCGCTCCAGGCGCACAGCGCCCGCCCGAGGGCGCTGAGCAGGACGTCGTTGGCCCGGGTGCGGTAGGTCTCGGGCAGGGTGCGCAGCAGGGCGGCGGTGTGCTCGGGGCTCAGCCGCACGGTCACCGAGCGGGCCGAGGCGTAGGTGTCGGTTCCACCGGCGTCGGCGGGCAGGGCCGCCGGGGCGCCCTCGGCCGCCCGGCGCCAGTACTCCCGCTCGCCGTCGAACCCGCCCTCGGCGGCATACGCGTTCAGCCGCTGCGCCCAGTGGCGCAGTGCCGAGGACTTGGGGGGCAGCGCGGCGGCTCCGTCGCGGCCCGCGCGGCGGGCGCGGTAGGCCCGGTCCAGGTCCTCCAGCAGGATCCGCCAGGAGACTCCGTCCACGACCAGGTGGTGGACGGCCAGATGCAGCACGGTGCGGCGGCCGGGGCCGCGGTCGTGCAGGACCGCGCGGAGCAGCGGACCGTGGCGCAGGTCGAAGGGGCCCCAGTGCGGGGTGTCGTCGTCCGGGCCGGTGTGACGGGCCAGTGGGAGGCGGGGCGCGTGGTCGTCGATGTGCCAGCGCACGCCCGGGCCGCCGTCCTCGGTGCGGAAGCGGGAGCGGAGCGCGTCGTGGTGGGCGACCAGGTCGTTGAGGGCGTCCTCCAGGGCGGCCGGGTCGACGTCCTCGGTCAGCTCCATCGAGAGGGTCTGGGCGAAGTGGCCCGCCCGGTCACCGGCGCTCTCGAACAGCCAGTGCTGGATGGGCGTCAGCTGCGCCGGGCCGGTGGCGGGGGTCGCGGGTGCGGCGGCCGCGGGACGGCTGCCCGCGGCGTCCGCGCACCGGGCCAGGGCGGCGACCGTCTGGTGCCGGTAGACATCACGGGAGGTCAGCGCGAGTCCCGCCTGCCGGGCCTGGGCCACCACCTGGATGCTGAGGATCGAGTCGCCGCCGAGCGCGAAGAAGTTGTCGTCCGCGCCGACCCGCTCCACCCGCAGGATGTCCGCCCAGATCGCGGCGAGGGTCCGCTCGGTGGCGGTGCGGGGGGCGACATGGCGGGCGCTGTGCGCGGCGGGCCCGGGGTCGGGGAGGCGGTCGCGGTCCAGCTTGCCGTTGGGGTTCAGCGGCAGCGCGGCGAGGACGACGACGGTCGAGGGCACCATGTAGTCGGGCAGGGTGCGGCCGAGCGTCCGGCGGATCGTCTCCGGTTCCAGCCGGGTGTCCGGGGCGGCCACCACATAGCCGACGAGACGGCGGTGGCCGTCGCTCTCGCGGGCGGTCGCGGCGGCCTCCGTGACGCCGTCGCAGCGCCGCAGCGCCTCCTCCACCTCGCCCAGTTCGATCCGGAAGCCGCGCACCTTGACCTGCTGGTCGGTGCGGCCCAGGTACTCCAGTTCACCGTCGGCGCTCCAGCGCACCAGGTCACCGGTGCGGTACATGCGGTCGCCCGGGGCGCCGTAGGGGTCGGCGACGAACCGGGTGGCGGTCAGGCCAGGGCGCCGCAGATAGCCGCGGGCCAGGCCGCCGCCCCCGAGGTAGAGCTCTCCCGTCACGCCCGGGGGCTGCGGGCGCAGCAGCCGGTCCAGGACATAGGCCCGGGTGCGGGCCAGCGGCCTGCCGATGGGCGGCGCCTGGTCGGGCAGGGCCGTGTCGTCGGCGAACCAGGCGGTGGCGTAGACGGTGGCCTCGGTCGGGCCGTAGATGTTGGCCATCGCGCAGGAGGGCAGCGCGTCCCGCAGATCGCGCACGGTCTGCGCGGGCAGTGCCTCACCGGCCAGGACGACGGTGTCGGGGGCGAGTTCGGTGCCCCCGGCGATGGTCCGGGAGACCACCGAGGGCACTCCGCTGACCAGACCGGCCCGCCGCGGTCCCGGCGCGTCGGCCAGGGACGGGAGGTCGGCGACCACCTCGACGGTGCCTCCGGCCAGCAGCGGGCAGAGCATCTCGAACACCGAGACGTCGAAGTTGAGGGAGGTGGAGGCCACCACATGGGCGAGTCCGCCGGTGCCGAAGTGCTCGGCCGCCCAGTCCGCCAGCGCCACCACACTGCGGTGGGTGACCACGACTCCCTTGGGCCGCCCGGTGGATCCCGAGGTGTAGATGACGTACGCGGGGTGGTCGGGGTGCAGGGGGCGGGGCCGGTCGGCGTCGGTGGGGTCGGTGTCGGCGCGCGCGTCGTCAGCGCGGTCCGTGTCCGGCGTGTCGCGGGGGTCCGCGGGCTCCCCCATGGGGAGGACGAGCGGGTCGCAGCCCTCGGGCAGGGCGTCCGCGGTCTCGCGGGTGGCGAGGACCAGGGCGGGAGCGGCGTCGTCGAGCATGAAGCGGATGCGGTCGGGCGGATAGCCGGGGTCGACCGGGAGGTAGCCCGCGCCCGTCTTGAGCACCGCCCACAGGGCGGGCAGCAGATCGGCCGAGCGGGGCAGGCAGAGCGCCACCAGTGTCTCGGGGCCCGCGCCGCGGGAGATCAGCCGCCGGGCCAGCCGGTTGGCGCGCCGGTTCACCTCGGCGTAGTCCAGCCGGACCGGGCCGCAGACCACGGCGGTCCGGGCGGGGGTGCGGGCCGCCTGCGCCTCGAACAGGGCGGGCAGTGTGGCGGCGGACTGGTCCGGTTCGCCGCCCGCGGGCGGGTTCCAGGAGTCCAGCAGGATGCGCAGCTCGTCCTTGGACAGCAGTTCGAGCTCGCCCAGGGTGCGGTGCGGTCCGTCGGCCATGCCCTCCAGCAGCCGGTGCAGATGCAGACCCATCCGGCGCACGGTGCGTTCCTGGAACAGCTCGGTGCTGTACTCGACCGTCAGCTCGTAGCCGCCGTCCCCGGCGGGGGTGAACTCCAGGACCAGGTCGAAGCGGGCGGCCGGGCGGGGCAGCGGATGGGTGTCGAGCCGCAGGCCACCGGCGGCCGGGGGATGGGCCGGGGCGGTCTGCTGGACCACGAGGACCTGGACCAGCGGGGTGCGGCTGGGGTCCCGGGGCGGGGCCAGTTCCTCGACCACGCGGTCGAAGGGCACCGTGTCATGGGCGAAGGCGTCCAGCACGGTGGCCCGCATGGAGTCCACGAACCGGTCGACGGTGACGGTGTCGTCCACCTCGCCGCGCAGCACCACGGTGTTGGCGAAGAAGCCGGTCACCTCCTCCAGGTCGCGGCGGCCGCGCCCGTTGGTGATGGTCCCGAGGGCCACGTCCCGCTGCCCGGAGTACCGGGAGAGCAGCAGGGCCGCCGCTCCCGCGAAGAGGGTGAAGACGGTGGTGCCGCGGCCGCCCGCCAGATGCCGCAGCCGGGCGACCAGGTCGGCCGGGAGGCGGCGGCGGTGCGCCGCGCCCGCGGTCGAGCGGACCGCGGGCCGGGGCCGGTCGGTCGGCAGGTCCAGCTGCTGCATCCCGGTCAGATGCCGCTTCCAGTAGGCGAGGTCCTCGGTGTACGCGCCGGTGGTGCGCCGCTCGTGCTCCCAGACGGCGAAGTCGGGGTACTGGAGGCCCGGCGGGGGCAGGTGCCGCGGCTCGCCGGACACCTCGGCCTCGTAGAGCGCGGCCAGTTCGCGGGTGAGGAGGCCGACCGACCAGCCGTCGGTGACGATGTGGTGCTGGGCGAGCAGCAGCAGATGGTCCTCGGGGGCGCTGCGCACCAGCAGGGCGCGGGTCAGCGGACCGGCCGCCAGGTCGAAGGGGCGCTGAAGTTCCTCGGTGAGCAGCCGCTCGGCGGCCTCGGCGCGCCGCTCTTCGGGCAGCTCCGCCAGGTCCTCGGTGTGCAGCGGGAGTTCGGCGTCGGCGCCGATGCGTTGCACGCCCTGGCCGTCGACGGTGGCGAAGGTGGTGCGCAGGGAGTCGTGGCGGGCGGCGAGCCGCCGCAGGGAACGCTCCAGGGCCGCGGGGTCCAGGGGCCCGCGGAGCCGCAGCGCCACACCGGTGTTGTACTCGGTGCCGCCCGCGGTGAGGTCGTCCAGGAACCACAGGCGCCGCTGTGCGCTGGAGAGCGGGAGCGGCAGATCGCGCGGGGCGGCCGGGATCGGCTCGGACGGGGCGGCGGCGGACGGTTCGTCGAGGAGCGGGGCGAGGGCGGCGACGGTCCGGGCGGTGAACACGTCCCGGACCGAGAGCCGGACGCCGTGCTCCTCCCGTATCCGGGACAGCACCTGGGCGGCCAGGATCGAGTCGCCGCCCAGGTCGAAGAAGTCGTCCTCGGCGCCGATGCCCTCGACGGCCAGCACCTGTGACCAGATGGCGGCCAGTGCCCGTTCGCCCGGGGTGCGGGGCGGGGTGTGGCCCGCGGCGGCCGCGGGTCCGGGGGCGGGCAGCGCCCTGCGGTCGATCTTGTGCTGTGCGGTGAGCGGCAGTTCGTCCAGGACGACCACGGCGGCGGGCACCAGGTGCGCGGGCAGCACGGCGGCGACCTCGGCGCGCACCTGGGCGGGCAGGAGCGGCCCGGTCCGGTCCGCGGGGGTGACATAGCCGACCAGCCGTCGCCGCCCGGGCTCGTCCTCGCGCACCACCACCACGGCCTCGCGCACCCCGGGGAGGCGGAGCAGGGCCGCCTCGATCTCGCCGGGTTCGATGCGGAAGCCGCGCACCTTCACCTGGCGGTCCAGCCTGCCGAGGTACTCCAGTTCCCCGTCGTCCCTGCGGCGGACCAGGTCGCCGGTGCGGTAGAGACGGCTCCCGGGCGGTCCAAAGGGGCTGGCGACGAAGCGGGCGGCGGTCAGCCCGGGACGGCTCAGATAGCCCCGGGCCACGCCGTCGCCACCCACGTACAACTCGCCGTCGGCGCCGGGCTCAACCGGCCGCATCGCCTGGTCGAGGACGTGCGCCGCGGTGCCGGGCAGGGCGGTGCCGATGGCGGGGGTTCCGGCGCCCGCGGTGAGCGGTCCGGTCCAGGTGGCGACGATGGTGGCCTCGGTCGGGCCATAGGAGTTGATCATGCGGCGGCCGGGTGCCCAGCGGTCGGCCAGCGCGGCCGGGCAGGCCTCGGCGCCCACGATCAGGGTGCGCAGATGGCGGCCGCAGCCGTCCGGGGCCGGGTCCGGCAGGGTGGCGAGGGCGGCGGGCGCGATGAGGGCGTGGGTGATGCGGTGCTCGTCCAGGACGGCGGCGAGTTCGTCGCCCAGCCAGGGGCCGTCCGGCGGCACGACCAGGGTGGCGCCGCACAGGACGGAGATGAGGAGTTCCAGGACGGAGGCGTCGAAGCTGGGGGACGCGAACTGGAGTACGCGGTCGCCGGGGCCGACGGCATAGCGTTCCGCGGCGGCCTCGGCGAAGCCGCCGACGCCCCGGTGGGTGACGGTGACGCCCTTGGGGGTGCCAGTGGAGCCTGAGGTGTAGATGACATAGGCCGCGTGGTCGGCGTCCACCGCCGGGCGCGGGTCCTCGGGCCGGGGGGCGGCGGTGTCGTCCAGCACGGCCCGGACGCGGGCCGGGTCGTCCAGGACCACGGCGGGCCGGGCGTCGGCGAGCATCAGGCCGCGGCGTTCGGCAGGGTAGTCGGGGTCGACGGGCAGGAAGGCGGCGCCCGCGAGGGCCACGGCCAGCTCCGCCGCGATCAGTTCCATGGACCGGGGCAGCACGAGCGCGACCGTGCTGTCCGGTCCTGCTCCGCGCCGCAGCAGATGAGCGGCCAGGCGCTCCGCCCGCACCAGCAGTTCCTGGTAGGACCAGGTGCGCCGACCGTCGGTCACCGCGGGGGCGTCCGGCGTCCGGGCGGCCGCCGCGGTGAACAGCTCGCCGAGCGGCCGGTGCGGCGCCGGGCGTTCCGGGGTCGCGGCGGTGTGTCCGGCGCGTGAAGGGGAGGACGTCGCCGGCGTGTCGTGCAGGTCCGTCATGGGAGGAGTCCTTCGGAGCGGGAACGGTGCGGGGCGCGCGGGCGCGGGCGCGTCCGGGCAGGGGGCGGGGGCCGGTCCTGCCCGGCGGAGCGGTGCCGTGGACGTCCGTGCGGTACGGAGCGGGATGGGGTGGCGGGCGGTCCGGGGTCAGTCGGCCGCGGTGCGGCGGGCCGTGCGTCCGGAGATCTGCACCCGGTCGATGACACCGCTGTCCGGGTCGCGGTGGAAGCGGCCGCCGGGTTCGCGCCGCCCGGTGTCCGGGTCGACCAGTTCGTAGGTCAGATCCGGGTGGGGGACCAGGGGCAGCGGGCGGTCGCCGTCCACGGAGAGCGCGGGCGAGCCGTCCGCGTCGAGGGTGATCCGGTACTCGGTACGGCCGTTGCGGTAGGTACCGGCGCATGCGGGGAGCGCGGTGGAGCGGCCGTGGTGGGCGGGGGCCGGAGCGGTCGGCACCCGTATCCCGGTGAGCCGGGTGAGGTCGTCGGCGAGGTCGTGCCACAGGGCGGTGGCGCCGCCGGAGTTCCCGGTGAAGGCGACCACCACACCGCTGTCCGGCTCGGCCCGCAAATGGCACGAGGTGCCCTGGGCGTTGCCGTCGTGGCCGCACCACCACCGGCCGTCCTGTTCGAACAGGGCCAGGCCGAGCCCCCAGGCGTCGGCGAGCGCGCCGGGATCGGCGCCCGGTTCGGGGCGGCGCATCGTCGCGGCGACCTCGGCGGGCAGCACCGCGGACCGGCCGACCAGGGTCCTGCCCAGTGCGGCGAGGTCCAGGGCGCTGGCCAGCAGGGCGCCCGCCGGCGCCTCCACCGGTGCCAGGTTCTGCACGGTCGGGCGCACCCGGCCGGAGGCGGTGTTGTAGGTGTGGCCCGCGGCGACGGGGCGGTCGGGTGCGGGGCCGCCGAGGAAGGCGGGCACGGTGCCCAGGGGTTCCAGGAGCAGCGCCCGCACGGCCTCCTCCCAGGTCATGCCGGTAACCTCGGCCACCAGCCGCCCGGCGGCGACATAGCCGGTGTTGGAGTACGAGAAGTCCGCCCCCGGCGGGAACAGCGCGTCGGACGCGGTGCAGAACTGTGCCAGATAGCGGGCCGGGGTGGTGCCCGCGGCGGTGTCGGAGTCCGGTCCGGCGGGCATCCCCGCGGTGTGGGACAGCAGATGACGGACCGTCACCTTCGGCCAGTCGCGCAGTTCCGGGAGGAAGTCGGCGGCGGGATCGTCGGGGGTGAGGTCTCCGTCGTCGGCCAGGAGCAGGAGGGCGGCGGCGGTGTAGGTCTTGGTGACCGAGCCGAGCGGCACGGCGGTGTCCAGGGTGAACGCGGCGCCGGTGGCGGCGTCGGCGGTGCCGGTGCACACGCTGAGTATCTGTGTCCCGGTGTCCACGGTGAGCTGAGCACCGGGGACCCGGTGGGCGTGGGCCAGGGCGTCCAGGCGCTCCTGTAACGCCGTGTGCGGTACGGACGGTCGGCGGTCGACGACCGGAGCGGTGGTGATGTACGACATGAGCAGGGGACTCCAGGTTTGCTGGGACTCATGGCAGGCGGCCTGCGGACCCGCTGGGAGCGGTTCGGGACCGGGCCGTGCGAGAGATCGGTGCGCGGGCTACGGCCGCTCGACCTCGACGGGCAGATGGCGTACGCCGACGATGACGGCCGGATTCTGGAAGACGACGTCGTCGTAGGACGGGACGACGATGCTGCTGAAACGTTCCAGCAGGAGGTTCAGCGCGATACGTGCTTCCAGCCGGGCCAAGGGTGCACCGAAGCAGAAGTGGATGCCGTGACCGAAGGTCACATGGGGATTGGGACTGCGGGTCACATCGAGGACATCGGGCTCGGTGAAACGGTCCGGATCCCGGTTGGCGACGCCCAGATGGGCCATCAGCAGGCTGTCGGCCGGGATCTCATGGCCGCCCAGCACCACGGGCCGGGTGGTGCGGCGCCCCAGCTCGGGGAAGGGCGGCAGCCAGCGCAGCACCTCCTCGACGGCCACCGGCAGCAGGCCGGGATCCCCGCGCAGCGCGGTGAGGGTGCCGGGGTGGCGGTCGAAGGTGACCAGGGCGTTGCCGAGCAGGGCGGTGGTGGTGATGTGCCCGGCGACCAGCAGCAGGGCCACGAACCCGACGATCTCCTGGTCCTCCAGGCGGGTTCCGTCCACCTCGGCGGCGAGGAGTCTGCTGGTGAGGTCCTCTCCGGGGTTCGCGCGGCGGCGGCGGATGTGGTCGAGGACGTAGTCGTTCATCTCGCGCACGGTGGGCGCGATGGCCTCCAGGGCCCGTTCCAGGTCGGCCATGTCGAGCGTGTCGCCGAGCTGGTCGCCGCCGAAGAGGGTGCTCGCCCAGTCCTGGAACACCTTGTGGTCGTCGGCGGGGATGCCGAGGAGTTCGGCGATCACGATGATGGGCAGCGGATACGCGAGGGTGTCGACCAGATCGAACCGGTCGCGGTCGGCGACATCGGCCAGCAGCCGCTCGCAGACGGCCTCGATGCGCGGCTGGAGCCCCATCACGACCCGGGGGGTGAACGCCTGGCTCACCAGGGTGCGGAGCTTGCGGTGCTCGGGCGGGTCCATCCCGACGAAGTTGCCGCGGGTGAAGGTCTCGAAGTCCGCCTGGGTGGGGGCGATGGGCGAGAGATCCGAGGAGTAGGTCGCCGGGTCGGCGAGTACGGCGCCGACACCCTGGTGGTCCAGGACCTGCCAGACGCCTTGCGCTTCGTCGTGGCGGACGGGGCCCTCCTCGCGCAGGGAGAGCCACCGCTCGGTTATCGCGTCCAGAACCGGTAACGGTCCGGATTCTTGATTGCTTGTCACGATTCTCCCTTGGTGGGGGGACGTCCTGAAACAGCGGAGCCATGGGTGGGCCGATCGCTGGGGAGGGGTGGAGCACGGACGACGCGCCGCCCGGCGGGCAGCGGCGACACGCAACGCCGCCCGGGGTTTCGTCTCTCGGGGTCCCGGTCCGGCGGGGAGGTGCATCCGGCGCGTCGGCCGGTTTCAGCCGAGGGGCTGGTCCGGGCGCGTCAGCCCCGGAGCCGTCCGGTGCGCCGGAGCGTACTCCGGTCCGTCGTCCGTCCGGGAGGAACGGGACACCTGCCGCAGGAGGCAGGCCGGCACCGCTGGATGCGGACCGAAGCGATCCGCTCGCCCGGGGGCGAGGTGGGAGGGTACGGACATCGGAGGGGCCTGTCCGCTACATAACACAAGGCGCACTCCCGACGCATTCATCCCGGTTCGAGTCGGCCACAGTCTTCACGGTGTGTTGCCCAATGGCAACCCCCCGGAGTTGAACAGGAGGTGCGGAAGTGGCGCATGAGCTGTGACCGCCGCGCTGCTCCGGGGGGATTGCTTGCCCGTCCGGCGAACCTGGCTGGATCGCCGCATGCGCGTCTGCCCGACGGATCGACCCACAAACCCATGCCCGTGAAAAATCCGGGCGCCACCGGTGAGCACCCGTCCCACCTGGGAGAACGCAACAGGAGCCCGCACTGGAGTACGTACCGGCGTCCGCCATTGGTCGGACATCTGGCGGAGATTGACGGCGCGTCACGCGCCGCCGGCCGTCAGTCTTCAGGCCGTGGCGCGAGTCCGACGCAGTCCGCAACGAGGCGCGCCACGTCCTCCCGGTGGTCGTTGAGGAAGAAGTGGCCCCCGTCGAAAGATTTCAGCCGGAATTCCCGCGCGGTGTGCGCCTTCCAGGCCGCCGCCTGCTCCTGGCTGACGCGCGCGTCCTGCTCGCCGGTGAGGCACAGCAGGGGCGTGTCGACCACGGTGTGCGCGGTCGGCCAGTAGAGGTCCACCGCGTGGTAGTCGTTCCGGATGACCGGCAGCAGCAGCTCCATCAGCTCCGGGTTTCGGACAATCTCGGCCTCGGTGCCGCCGACGTCGGCGAGATGTCGAAGAATGTCCTGGTCCGTGCGGGGAAACGCGTCGTCCCTCCGCTGGGCCGAGGGGGCGGCGCGCCCGGAGACGACGAGATGGCAGCGGGTCGCCGCGCCCGCGGCGGTGAGCCGCGCCAGGGTCTCGAAGGCCACGCTCGCCCCCATGCTGTGCCCGAACAGCACCAACGGCACGGGACCGTCGGCATACGGCCGCAGGGACACCGCCAGCCGGTCGGCGAGGCCCTCGACGGTGGTGACGAACGGCTCCCCCATCCGCTCCTGCCGCCCCGGGTACTGAACGGCCGACAGGTCGACGTCAGCGGGGAAATGCGGGGCGAAGGGCGTGAAGTAGGTCGCGGCACCGCCGGCGTGCGGGAAGAACACCACATGCCCCGCGGGCCGTTCGGTCCTGCGCACATCCCTGACCCATGGATCCCTGCCGACCATCGACGCTCCCTCAGCCCTTCTCCCGGCTCGGTCCGCGCCCGGAACCAACGGCCCGGCGCGGCCGCCCCCGTGGTCGGTCCCACGCGTGGCGGAGGACGGCGCTCCGGCCGGACCGTCGTCCCGCGGACGACCGTACCCCGCCCGCCCCGTGCCGGGTGGGGCCTCGCACCGGTCCGCGCCACGGCGAGCCCGCTCCGGCTACCGGCCCGTGGTCCCCACCGACCGGGCGGCCTGGAGGACCAGGTCGGTGACGGCTTCGGGGTGGGCGATCATCGCGACATGGGAGGAGTCGATCTCCACCGTGTGCGAGCCCGCGCGCTCCGCCTCGAAGCGCTCCTGGGCGGGGTTGATGGTCCGGTCCTGCCGGGCGATCAGGAACCAGGACGGAATGGTGCGCCAGGCGGCCTCCTTGGCCTTCTCGGAGAAGGCGTCCGTGCTCACGGGCCGCTGGGTCGCCGCCAGCAGCGCCGCCGTACTCTCCGGGAGATCGGCGGCGAAGACGCGGTGCAGCTTGTCCGGCTGGACGTAGAGGTCGGTCCCCTTCGTCTTGCCGTCGGACCCGGCCCGGTACGGGACGGACCGGAGGGCACCGGCGAGTTCGCTGGGGAATCTGCCGGACAGCGCCATCCCGCTCTCGCCCCGGTCGGGCACCAGCGCCGACACGAACACCAGCGACCGCACCTGACGGTTCCCGGCCGCGGCGGAGCTGATGACCGCGCCGCCGTAGGAGTGGCCGACCAGGACGATCGGGCCCTTGATGCTCCGCAGCACCGAGGCGATGTAGGCGGAGTCGTTGTACAGGCCGCGCAGCGGGTTGGCCGGGGCGACGACGGTGTAGCCCTGGCGTTGCAGCCGTTCGACGACTCCGTTCCAGCTGGAGGCGTCCGCGAACGCCCCGTGCACCAGGACGATGGTGGGTCGGGGGACGGAGGGGGCGGCGGCCGCGCCGACGGGGGCGGGGTGGACGGCGCACAGGGCCAGGGCGCACGCGGCCGCCGTGAGGTGGGCGCCGCGTATCCGGCGTCGTATGCCGTGGATCGCTGATGCTGTCATGGCGTACTCGCTTTGCTCGGGGTCTTCCGTGACCGAGTGTTCGCCCCTGCGCGCCGGGCGGCCCGGCCGCGTGGTCCGAACGGGTCATGGGGCCGTACGGCGGCGCGTGTCCCCGGAGCGGTTCAGGAGGAGGCGGGCGGCCGCCGCCACAGGGCGGCGCCCACGGCGGCGACGAACAGGGCCGCGCAGCCCGCGAAGATCATGCCCGCGGCGCGCACCCCGAGGGCCGCGGCCAGGGCGCCGACCCCGACGACGGGCACGGAGATGCCCACGTAGGCGACGACGAAGAACGCCGAGATGGTGGCGCCCCGGTGGGTGTCGGGCGCTGTGGAGCCGACCGCCGTCAGACCGGCCCGGAACGCCAGGCCCTGCCCGAGGCCGCCCGTCACGGCGCCGAGGAGCAGCACCGGCAGCGACTCAAGCAACAGGGCGGCGCCGACCAGGAGGAGGCCCGCCACCAGCACCAGGGCGCCCAGCGGCAGCGCGCGGCGCGTCCCCACCCGTCCGAGGAGCAGTTGCCCGCAGGTCGAGGCGCAGAAGACGGAGAAGACGACGGCGCCCACCGCCGCCAGATTGCGCTCGCCCAGCGTCTCGCCGAGGAAGGCCGGGGCGACCGCGGTGAACAGGCCGAGCAGCGCGAACCCGGCGAAGGCCGCGAGGGCGCAGGGCGCGAACACACCGCGCACCTCGGGCGGGACCGTCATGCCCTGGGGGCGCAGCGGCGGCCGGGGGACGGCGCGCCGCACGGTCTCGGGCAGCCGTCCGACGACCGCGGCGGCGGCCGCCAGCAGCACCAGATGGACGAGGAAGGGCAGTCGGAGCGGCCAGGGCGCGTACGCGGCGAGGGCACCGGAGAGCAGCGGGCCGAGTCCGAGGCCGCCCATGTTGGCCGCGGTCGCCGCGAGACCGGCGCGGGCGTGGCGTCCGGGCGGGGCCAGTTCCAGGACGGCCGCGGTGCCGGTGCCGCTGAGCAGGCCCGCGGAGAACCCGGACAGGACCCGGCCCGTGTACAGCAGCGGCAGTCCGCCTTCGCAGAGGAAGCACACCGCGCTGAGCGCGGCCAGGGCGAGGGCGCACAGCAGCACCGGGCGTCGGCCCAGGACGTCGGAGAAGTCACCGGCGGCCAGCAGCGCGGTGATGACGCCCACCGCGTAGACGGCGAAGACCACGGTGACGATCAGTTCGGAGAACCCGATGCGCTCGCGGTACAGGCCGTACAGCGGCGTCGGCAGCGTGGTGCCGAGCATGCCGACGGCGAACACGCCCGCCGCAGCCACATACCCGGGACGGCCGACCGGCCGACGGTGTTCCGTGTCACGACTGGTCACATCCCACCATAGGCACCGGCGGCACGGCGGTCGCCCGCCACGGCAGGGCAGCCCGGACGGGGCGGGGAGCGCGGGGCCGGGACTCCGGGTGCCGCGCGGGGCCGGTCGGGTGACGGCCGTACGGGTGACGGCCACCCCCGGCCCGGGACGCGGATGCCGCCCCCGCACCGGCCCAAGTTCCGTGCACGACAGACCACTTGGGGACAGAGGCAGACCCGGCCGCTCCGGGGCGGTGCGGTGTCGGGCACCTCCGGTCCGGGCCGGGACGTGCTAAGCGAGGGCTATGAGACAGTCCCGAATCGCGGCATGTGTGTCCTCCCTCCTCCTCTCCGCCGTCTGCGCCCTGACGGGCACCCCGGCGGCTCAGGCCGCCCCGCAGGCGGCGGCCACGGGCTATGCGGCCCTCGGGGACTCCTACTCCTCCGGGGTCGGAGCGGGCAGCTATATCGCCTCCAGCGGCGACTGCCTGCGCAGCAGCCGGGCGTATCCCGCCCTGTGGGCCGCATCCCATCCGCGTTCCGCGTTCAGCTTCGCCGCCTGCAACGGCGCCCGCACCAGCGATGTCATGGCCCATCAGCTCGGTGCGCTCAACGCCCGTACCGGCCTGGTCAGCATCTCGGTCGGCGGCAGCGACTCGGGCTTCTCCCATGTCATGACGACCTGTGTGCTGCGGGGCAGCACGGCCTGCCAGTCCGCGGTGTCCGAGGCCCGCACCTATATGGACGGAACCCTTCCGTACGATCTGGACCGGCTCTACACCGCCATCCGGAGGAAGGCTCCCGCCGCCCGGGTGGTGGTCCTCGGCTATCCGCACCTCTACAAGGTCCACGGCGCCTGCACGGCCGGGCTCACCGACGCCTCGCGGTCCGCCGTGAACAGCGCCGTCGACCACCTCAACACGGTGACCGCCAAGCGCGTCGCCGACCACGGCTTCACCTTCGCCGACGTCCGGACCGCGTTCAAGGACCACGAGATCTGCTCCGGCACCCCCTGGATGCGCAGCGTCGCCCTGCTGTCCCCCGTCGAGTCGTACCACCCCACCTCGGTCGGCCAGGCCCGCGGCTACTTCCCCGTGTTCACCCACCACGCCTGACGGACACCCCGCCACCTCCACCATCCCCCCACATTTTCACCACGACTTGCTTACCGGGCCCTTACCGGTCGGATAAGCTCCTCGCGCTTCATCCGCACCACTGAGGGGGGATTCCTCATGCGTATACGCTCCGTGCTGGCCGGTACCGCCGCCACCACCGCCACGCTGATCGCCGTGGCCGCCGTCCCGGCGCACGCCACCGAGTACACCTCGGACCTGAAGCTGAAGGGCGTTCAGTACGACGCGCCCGGTCGGGACTCCAACAGCTGCACCACCGGCAACACGAAGAACGAGTATCTGACGATCAAGAACTACTCGCGCCGTACGACGGTGAACCTCAAGGGCTACACGGTCAAGGACGCCGCGGGCAACGGCTTCACCTTCCGCTCCAACCACTATCTGGAGCCGGGCGACCATGTGAACCTGCGCGGGGGCAAGGGCACGGACTCCGACGCCCAGAACGTCGTCTACCGCCAGAACTGCAACTTCATCTGGAACAACGACAAGGACACCATCTACCTGTACAAGCCTTCCGGCAGCCGGGCCGACGTCCACTCGTACACCAAGTCGGGTTCGGACCGCGACGGCAACGGCTACATCACCTTCCACGGCTGAGTCCTCCGGGGCACGAGCTGTGGCCCGGGGCCGGATGCCGGGCGGGCATCCGGCCCCGGGCCGGGGACGGTCAGGGCGCGGGCGGCAGGCGCAGACCGTGCAGCTCCTCCGGCAGCGGGCCCGAGGGCCGGAACACGGGCGCCACCTCGCCGTCGACGGCCGTGGCGGGCGCGTCGGTGAGGCGCATGCGCTCCCTGAGCCGCCCGTAGAAATCGGCCGGGGTCAGCCTGACCAGGCGCAGGGGCCGCGGCGCCGCGGCCACCCCGAGCCAGTCGCCGGGTTCGAGGATGCCGCGCGACTGTCCGTCCACGCTGACCGCGGCCCGCCCGGAGTGGGGCAGCACCCGCACCGCGATCGGCTCGTCCAGGTTGGCGATCACCGTCCGGTTGAAGGCCATGTGCGGGGCCACGGGGGTGAAGACCAGGGCCCGCATCCGCGGCGAGAGCACCGGTCCCCCGGCGGCGAAGCTGTAGGCGGTCGAGCCGGTGGGGGTGGCCAGAATGACCCCGTCGGCCGAGTACGAGGCCAGCAGCCGCCCCGCGATGTACACCCCGACACCGACCTGCCGGTCCCGCGCCAGCTTCTCCACCACCACGTCGTTGAGGGCGTTGACGTCCAGCCGGATCCCCCACGAGTCCTCCTCCGAGGTGTCGCCCTCCGGTCGCGGCTGGGGCGGCGGGAGCGCCGGGCCCCTCCCGTAGCACAGGGTCTCCTCCATGCCGAGGGGGATTTCGAGGAGCCGGGAGGAACGCATCATCAGCATCATGCGCTCCTCGCACTCGGACCTCCCGGAGTGAATCGCCTCCAGTGCCCGTGCCACCTCAGTGACCGGGGTCTCGGTCAGAAAGCCCACCCTGCCCACGTCCACGCCCAGCACCAGGGCGTCGTTCTGGGCGGCGATGCGCGCGCCCCGCAGAAAGGTGCCGTCGCCGCCGAGCGTGACGATGAGGTCCGGCCCCCCGGCCGCCCGCATCTCCTCGCGGGCGTGGCGGCGGCTCGCCCCGTCCTGCCAGACGTCGATGTCGACGCAGCCGATCCCGTGCCGCGCACACCAGTCCCGTACCGTGTGCGCCCCGGCGACCGCCTGCGGCCGCCCCCCGTGCACCACGAGTCCCACCCGGCTGATCGGCATGACACCACCTCCCGGACTCCTGGGCCCCGCGGGGGCCGGATGCGGCGGGCCCCGCTTCCGGGGGAGCCTGCCGCGGAGCGCGGTCCGTCCCCTCCATCGTCGCGCACCCGCCGCCCCGTCTCTCGCGCTGCGCCGCACCCCGCTCTCCCCCTTTCGTTTGCCGGGCCCCGGGAACGGAACCCGGAAGGTCAGTCGGGCAGAACCGCACCACGAGCAAGCACGAGCAAGGGAGTGCCGCCCATGCGTCCCATGAGCAAGGGTCTGCTGGCGGGGGCGGTCGGCACCGTCGCCCTGGATCTGGCCGGATACGGCGACATGCTGCTGCGCGGCCGGTCACCGAGCGATCTGCCGGCCCAGGTGGCCGGTGGTCTGGCCGACCGTGCCGGGGTCGGGCTGGGCGAGGGGGAGAAGAGATCCGGCCGTGCGGGGGCGATCGGCGCGATGCTCGGGTACCTCAACGGGCTGGGGCTCGGCTGCGCCTACGGCCTGTGGCGGCACCGGGGAGGCTCGCCGCCGCTGTGGACGGCCGGTTCGCTGCTGGCCCTGGCGGCCATGGCGGGCAGCGACCTCCCGGCCACCGCGCTGCGGCTGACCGCCCCGGCCTCCTGGCCGCCGATGGCCTGGGTGTCGGATCTGGTGCCCCATCTGGCGTACGGGGTCACCACGGCGGCCGTGTTCGAGGCGCTGGGCTGACGGACCGGGGCCCGCCCGGAGCCGTCGGCCGGTTGGACGCCCGTAGCCGCTGGTCGAGGCCCGGGAGACGTACAGTGAAGAAAGTACCGGCTCCCGCCCGGCCACCGGCCGCCTCGGGCGGCCGGGGTGCCGGTGGGAACCGCGGGCCGCAAGGAGCAAGGCATGATCCATTCAGCCGATATCCGCGAGTGGCGCAATCGCGATGTGGTGGACCCCAAGGGGCACCGGATCGGGTCTCTGGAAGCGGTCTACGTGGACACCACCACCGACTCCCCGTCCATGGCCACCGTCCGCACCGGGATGCCCACCCGGCAGCGGCTGGTCTTCGTCCCCCTCGACGAGGCGACGGTGGGACCGGGCTATGTGATGGTGGCCCATTCGAAGGGGCTGGTGAAGAAGGCGCCGTCGATGGGCCTGGACGACGTCCTGCCGGTCGAGCGGGAGCCGGAGATCTTCCAGCACTACGACCAGCCCTACGCGCCCGGCGCCGACCAGGGACGCCGTCTCGCCCGCCGCTGAACCGCGCCCGGCCGATCGGCCGACCGCCCGGGCATCCGTCATTCGCAGCACTGGCCGGAGGATGTGTTCACTATGGCGTTCTTCCTGTTCCTGATCCTCGTGGCAATCGTCCTCGGGCTCATCGGCGCGGTGGTCAAGGGGCTCTTCTACCTCCTGATCATCGGATGCGTGATCTTTGTGCTGAGCCTGGTGGTGTGGGGGGCGCGGCTGTCCCGCCGCTCACGTCGGCACACCGTCCGGTGAGGCCGCGGCACGGGCCCGTGACTGCGGGCGGGCCCGTGCCGCGGGTGCCGTGCCCGCGGCCGCGGCGCGCCGCGGCCTTCCGCCGTCCCGTGCGGCGGGTGTGTCCCGGCACGGTCGCCGGGGCGCCTCACCCGTGTTCGCGCCGGTAGGCCGCGAGCAGGAAGAGCCAGATCTCGCTGACGGTCGGGAAGCAGGCGACCGCGTGCCGCAGCCGCTTCAACGGGACTTCGCCCGCGACGGCGACGGTCGCCGAGTGCAGCAGTTCGCCGACCCCGGGCCCGACGAAGGTGGCGCCCAACAGGACTTCCCGGTCCTCGTCGACGACCAGCCGGGCGTGGCCCCGGTAGCCGTCGGCGTAGAGGTTGGCGCCCTGGGCGGCGTTGAAGGGCACGTCCACGGTCCTGACGCGGTGCCCGGCCCGGGAGGCCTGCTCGGCGGTCAGTCCCACCGCGGCCGCCTCGGGTTCGGTGAAGAAGACCTGGGGCACGGCGTGCTGGTCGGCGGTGGTGGCGTGGTCGCCCCAGTCGGCGTCGTCCAGCGGGTGGCCCGCGGCACGGGCGGCGATGGCGTCACCCGCGGTGCGGCCCTGGTACTTGCCCTGGTGGGTGAGCAGAGCACGGTGGTTGACGTCCCCGCAGGCGTACAGCCAGTCGCCGTCGATCCCGCGGACCAGGCAGGTGGTGTCCACGGACAGCCAGGATCCGGGGGTCAGGCCGATGGTTTCGAGACCGATGTCGTCGGTGGCGGGTGTCCGGCCGGTGGCGAACATGACCTCGTCCGCCTCCAGTTCGCTTCCGTCGTCGAGGGTGAGCGTGACGGGTCCGTGCGGGTGGGCGCGGCGCAGCGCGGTCACCTCCCGGCCGATCCGTACCTCCACCCCCGCCTCGGCCAGTCCGCGGTGCAGCAGCTCCCCCGCGACGGGCTCCATCCGGGGCAGCAGGGAGCGGCGGGAGAGCAGGGTGACCCGGGAGCCGAGACCCTGCCAGAGGGTGGCCATCTCCACGCCGACTCCGCCGCCGCCGACGATCGCGAGGAGGGCGGGCACGGTGGAGGAGTCGGTGCCGTGCCGGTTGGTCCAGGGCCGGGTCTCCTGGATGCCGGGCAGGTCCGGCAGGGCGGGGAGGCTGCCGGTGGCGACGACCACGGCGTGCCGGGCTGTCAGGGTGCGGCGCCCGCCGTCGTCCCGGGTGACCGTGACCCGGCGCGGGCCGTCGATCCTGCCCTGGCCGCGGAACAGGTCGGCGCCCATGGAGGTGACCGCTTCGGCCTGCCCGCTGTCGTCCCAGTCGTTGACGTAGTGATTGCGGCGGGCGAAGACCCGTTCGGTGTCGATCCGGCCGGTGGCGGCCTGCCGGGCGCCGTCCACCCGGCGGGCGTCGGCCAGGGCGATGACCGGCCGCAGCAGCGCCTTGCTGGGGACGCACGCCCAGTAGGAGCACTCGCCGCCGACGAGTTCGCGCTCGACCACGGCCACGTCGAGGCCGCCCGCGCGGGCGCGGTCGGTGACGTTCTGGCCGACCGGTCCGGCGCCCAGCACGATGACGTCGTAGGTGGCGTCGCCGGTCTCCCCGGTCCCGCCCGTTGCGTCTGTTCCGCTCATTGGTCCCTCGCATCCTGGTCGGGGCCGCCCGTCGGGGCCGCGCGGCCCGGATACGGCTGCGGGGGTATGAGCCGCCGGACGGAAGGCGCCTGCGCGCGCACCCCGGGTCATGTAACCGCGCGGCGTCCGCCGACCGCGGCACCCGGGCCCCATGCCTCATCAAGAGCGCGCGGATGTGCCACATTCGGCGGCACCGGGGCTGCCCGGCCCGCGAGCGGACCCCGGCGTCCGCGGAGGGGCGCCGGGGTGCGGACAACGGGCCCGGCCCCCTTCCGTACGTACGGATGCGTACGGAAGGGGGCCGGGCAACGGATCGGTGCGGGGTCAGCCCTGGCGGGCCTTGAAGCGCGGGTTCTTCTTGTTGACGACGAACACCACGCCCCGGCGGCGCACCACCTGGGCTCCCGGTACGGCCTTCAGGGACCGCAGGGACTTGCGTACTTTCACGGCTTTCTCCTCAGCTCTCGCTCTCGCACACCGCGCGGCGGCGGGCGTCAGTGCCGGGCCGGGGCGGTGCGGCCGTAGCGGCGTTCGAAGCGCTCGACCCGTCCGGCGGTGTCCACGACGCGGGAGGTGCCGGTGTGGAACGGGTGGCTCGCGGAGGAGATCTCCACGTCGACCACGGGGTAGGTGGCGCCGTCCTCCCATTCGACGGTCCGGGTCGGGTGGGCCGTCGAGCGGGTCAGGAACGCGACGCCGGCGGCGCGGTCGCGGAAGACCACCGGGCGGAGTTCGGGGTGGATGCCGGTCTTCATGGGAGTGTCCTTTCTTATGGTCGTGGGTGCCTGTCCCCCGCCCGCGACGGGCCGGGGGACCCGGTTCAGCGCTCCTCGCGGAAGAGCACGTGCCGGTTGGCCACCGGGTCGTACTTGCGCAGGCCCAGCCGTTCGGGGTGGTGCCGGCGGTTCTTGCGCGTCACATAGGTGACGCCGGTACCGGCCGTCGACTTCAGCCTGACGACCGGGCGCGCGTCGCTGCGTGCCATGAGGTCCTCCCTTCGCCCACATCCGCGATCTTGACTCGCGCATGTCAGCCACGTGGTCTGTAACAGCGGCCTCCGCCCCGGCATTCCCGGAATCCGCCGGTCCGCGATGGGCGCTACGGCGGCGGAGTGACCCGGCGGTATGCGCGGACCCCGCCGGGGCATCCGGTCTTCCGGGAGGTCGAGATGAACACGAGCGTTCTGCCCGAGCGCGGCCGGATGAAGGCCCGGCGCGCGGCCAAGGGATCCATGACGCGGGGCGCCGCCAGGGCGGGCCTGACCGCACGTGGAGTGATCTATCTGCTGATCGGCGTGCTGGCCCTGCGGATCGCCTTCGGCGACGGGCGGCAGGAGGCCGACCGCAGCGGCGCCCTCCAGGAGATCGCCCACGAGCCGTTCGGTGCCGTACTCCTGTGGGCCCTGGGCATCGGGCTGGCCGGGATGGCCCTGTGGCGGCTGTCCGAGGCGGTGTTCGGCGCGGCCGGACCGGACGGCACCAAGGCGACCAAGCGGCTCTCGGCCGCGGCCCGCTGCGTGTTCTACGGGAGTGTCGCCTACTCGGTGCTGGCCCTCGCCGCGGGCTCCGGCGGCGGGAGCCGGTCCAGTGACCAGCAGTCCCGCGACATGACGGCCAGGGCGCTGGGGGCGCCCGGCGGCCAGTGGATCGTCGGCGCGGCCGCCCTCGGCGTCATCGCGGCGGGCGTGTGGATCGGCGTCCGGGCCGTACGGCGCGACTTCCACGACAAGCTGAAGCTCGGCGAGATGTCGCCGCAGGCCCGGCGGCTGGTGGATGTCACCGGGGTCGGCGGCGGCGCGGCGCGCGGGGTGCTCTTCGCTGCGGCGGGGGGCTTCGCCCTGCGCGCGGCCGTCGACTACCGGCCCGACCGGGCCAAGGGCATGGACGACACCCTGCGCTCCTTCGCCGACACTCCCTTCGGGCCCTGGCTGCTGGCACTGGTCGCCGCCGGGCTCGCCCTGTTCGGGCTGTTCTCCTTCGCCCTGGCCCGCTGGCGCCGGGTCTGACCCGGACGGCCGCCGCGGCCCGCCACCGGGGGTGACCGACCGTTACCCTCGGTGATGACCGTCGAGAGGAGCGGCCATGGCGGACCGCGCAGGGCCCGAGGACGGCCCGGGGCGGACGATGCGGATCGCGGTGGTCGTGCTGGTCGCCGCGTCCGGTGCGGTGGAAACCATCTCCTTCACCGCGCTGGACCATGTCTTCGCCGGTGTCATGACCAGCAATCTCGCCCTGCTGGGGATGGCGATCGGCCGTGCCCGGGGCGCCGGGGCCGCCGCCGCCCTGCTGGCGCTGGCGGGGTTCGGCGCGGGCGCCGGGCTGGTCGCCTGGGTGACCCACGGCCGTACCGGGGTGGCGACGCACTGGCCCGGACGGGTGATGGCCTGCCTGCTCGGGGAAGCCGTGCTGCTCGCCGTGGGCGCGGGTGTCTGGGCGGCGGCGGGCGGCGCGCCCGCCGGGGTGACCCGGGACGTGCTGCAAGGCGGTGCCGCCCTGGCCATGGGCGGGCAGGCCGCGGCGATGGTGGCGGCGGGCCGGGCCGCCTCCCCCACCACCTATCTGACCGGGACACTGGCCGCCTACATCGTGCACGGCGTCGGACGGGCGCGGCCCGACGGCTGGGTGCCCGCGCGGCTCGGGGCGCTCATCGTGGGCGCGGCGGCCACCATGGGGCTGCGCCGGGCGGCACCCCCCTGGGCCGGGGTGCTCCCCTTCGCCCTGGTCACGGCGGCGGCGCTCATCGCGGCCGGGCCCCTGCTGCGGCACCGGGCGGCGGGCGGCCACCGGGCGTAGGCGCGGCTCAGAGTGCGGTGGGGTGCGCCGCCGGGGCGGCCAGGGCGACCACGGCCTCACTCGTGTGGACCAGGAAGGTCAGCGTCTCCTGGAAGTACAGCCGCACGGTGCTGTCGTCGTGCGAGAGGTAGCCGATCGACAGGTCCTGTCCGAGGCGCAGTTCGAAGTCGCCGCCCCGCGTGGACAGCAGAAAGGCGCCGTCGATGGCGGGCGCCCACACGATGTCGCCGTCCAGCAGCCGGGCCATGTGGTTGAGGACCGGATAGCCGTAGTCGGAGGTCTCGCTGACGGCGGTGTAGGCCTCCGCGCTCAGCGCCAGGGTGTAGGCGCCGCCCACCCCGGCGAGCCGCAGCGCGGTCACGGCCTGGCTGACGGCGTCGGGATAGTCCGGCACCGCCTCGGGCAGCATCAGCGGCGGGTTCGAGGAGCCGGCGCGCAGACCGGTGATGCCCGCGGCCGCGTAGCCCTCGAACACGGCCCGGTCCTCCGCGTACGCCATCTTCCGGGCGGCGTCCTTGACCGGCTGCCAGTCCGCGTCCTTGGCGCCGCGGGCCACGTCGTCGACCTGCTCCCGGTCCACGGTGAAGGGGACCCGCAGTTCGACGAGGGACTGGAAGAGGCGGGTGCGGGCGGTGACCCCCTGGGCGGGGCCGTCCACGGAATGCAGATGACCGGTGCCCACCCCGGCCAGTGCGGTCCCGCCGGGCTCGGGCACATCGACGATCCGGCGGCCCGCCACATGGCGCCGGAAGGTGCGGCGCGCCTCGTCCTCCAGGTCGGCCCAGGCCTCGGCGGAGACGGGGGCCAGTTCACGGTGAAGGTTGTCCATCGGCCCGTTGCCCTTCGTGACTACGCTGGATGAGAGCCCTTCAGGCCGCCGATCCCCAGAGTGCCGTCGGGGAGCCGGGCGGGTACGGAGGGCACGGTGCCGTTCTTGTCTCCGCCCCCGTCCGGGGGTGTCCCGTGCCCGTCGGGACACGGTCCGCCCGCCTCGCCGGACACCTCGGCCCCAGCCCTCGCGACCGCGCCGGGCGGATCGGGGAGGTCGTCGAGGAAGCCACTGGTGGGGACGTAGAACAGCCCGCCGGTGACCGGGGTGGAGAAGTCGAGGATCCGGTCGTGGGCGGCCGGGGGCGCGCCCAGGAACATCCGCTCCAGCATGCGCTCCGTCACCGCGGGGGTGCGGGCGTACCCGATGAAGTACGTGCCGAACTCGCCCGTGCCGACGGTGCCGAAGGGCATGTTGTCGCGGAGGATCTCGTGCTTGGTGCCGTCGGGGTCGACGAGGGTGGTCAGCGCGACATGGGAGTCGGCCGGTTTGTCCTCGTCGGGGATTTCGACGTCGGACAGCTTGTGGCGGCCGATGGCCGACTCCTGCTCCTCCACCGGGAGGGCGTTCCAGGCGTCCAGGTCGTGCAGATACTTCTGGACGACCACATAACTGCCGCCGGTGAAGCCCGGGTCCTCGTCCCCGATGAGCACGGCCGCGTCCGCCGCCGGGCCGGTGGGGTTCTCCGTCCCGTCGACGAAACCGAGCAGATCGCGTACGTCGAAGTACTTGAAGCCATGCACCTCGTCGCGGACCGTCACGGCGTGCCGAAGCCGTTCCATGATCTCGGCGGCCAGCGCGAAGCACAGGTCGAGCCGCGCGGCGCGCAGATGGAAGAGCAGATCGCCGGGTGTGGACACGGCGCGGTGGACCGGTCCGGACAGCTCCCGGAAAGGATGGAGTTCCGCGGGGCGGTCCCCGGCGAACAGCCGGTCCCAGGCCGCGGAGCCGATGCCCGCGACACAGCTCAGCCGTCCGTCCGGGGTGGCACGGAAGCCGACGGCCCGCTGGAGTCCGTTCAGGTCGGAGAGCAGGTCCCGCACAGTCGGCTCGCCTCCCGGGTCGACCGTCGCCACCAGGAAGACGGCCGCGGCCGTCAGAGGGGACAGCACCGGCTGGGGAACGGGGTCGCGGGGGCGTCCGGCCATGAGCCGCACCTCTTCCCGGCGGCCGCGAGCGGGACACTCGGGGCACGGCCGACGATCGGCGCCGGGCCCGTGGCGGGCACCGCACCGCAGCCGGGTGCGGGAGCCGTCCGGCCGACCGGCGCGGGAGACCTGGCGGAAGGCGTCCTCTCACTGTAGGGCGGCCCCCGCGCCCTCTGCCACCGCGGCGCCCGGGCCCTGCCCGCTACTCGCGGGCTCCGGAGAGCCGGGGGCGCGGGAAGGACTCCAGGGCTCCCGCCAGGCCCGTGGCATCGGTGCCGATCTTGCGGTAGGCGGAGGACAGCAGCTGCCTCACCCCCTGTTCGGTGAGGCGCAGTTCCTCCGCGACCACCGCCATCGGCTGGCTCTGGGCCGTCATTTCAGCGGCCCTGCGCTCCTGGGCGGTGAGGGTGTCCGTGTGCGCGTACCGCAGGGGCAGCGGTCTCAGCCCGGCGGTGGCGAGTTCCTTTCTCGCCCGGGCCACCAGTCCGTCGGCCCCGCAGTGGACGGCGCCCTCCAGCCCCCGGTAGAGCCGGTCGGCCGCCTCATGGGGCTGTCCGTTCCGGAACAGTGCCGCACCCTGGCCGATCAGTGCCCTGGCCAGCTCGTACGACGCCGGTGAGCGTTCCAGCTGGGCGACGGCCTCCGCGTACGCCTCCAGCGCGGCCGCTCCGGCGGAGGTCTCGGCCTGGGTGCGCAGCGCCTGGCCGACGGCGGACGGCGCGCCGAAGTCCCGGGCCCGTTCGACGGCTTCCCGGGCCAGCCGGGCGGCCCGCTCGGGCGCGGTCGGGGCGAGCGCCTGGGCCAGGTCCAGCCGCCAGGGGCACCACGCCGGGTTGTGCCAGGCCCGTGATTCCAGCCACTCCCCCACGGCGAGCAGCAGGTGCGCCGCCTCGCCGTGCCGCCCCTCGGCGAGGAGCAGTTCGGCGTAGACCGTGCGGGGGTCGGGGTAGATGACGGCGTTCGGGACGGCCGTGCCGTAGCCGTGTGCGTCGGCGAGCCTGCGCGCCTCGGCGGTCCGCCCGCGCGCCAGCAGGATCTGGATGAGGATGCCGACCGCGAACCACTGGGCGGGTACGGCCTCGTCGACGCGGTCGGCGATGCGCAGTCCCTCGCGGACCAGTTCCTCCGCCTCGGCGAGACCGCCGCGGTGGTAGCGGATGTAGCCGAAGAGGGTCTGGCCGAGGGCGAGGTGGGAGCCCCGCCAGCCCTTCGCCTCGCACTCCGCGATGCCCCGGGTGAAGAGTTCCTCGGCCCGGCGGGGCTGGTCGCAGTACATGAAGGTCAGGGCGACCGAGACGGGGACCTCGAAGCCCCGGTTCTCGTCGGTCCAGCTCAGTCCGCCGCGCAGGGCCTCCTCGGCGTGGGTGAGCACGGTCTGCCTCGGCTCGCCGCGCAGCAGGGCGTCCCAGGCCCGCAGGCCCAGGATGTAGCGCTCCTCGGGTCCACGGCCGGTCAGGCCCCCGGCCAGGCGGGCCAGTCGGCGGGAGCGGCCCGAGGGGTCGGGCTCGTCGGTGCGGCACGAACTCCACTGGAAGTGGTCGGCCAGCATGCGCAGCCGAGTACGCGGATGGGAGGCCAGCCGGGCCTCCTGCTCGGCCACGGACGCCGCCTCCGCCACCCGGTCGGTGTGCGCCAGCGCCTGGGTGAGCCGGTAGACGAGGGAGGCGCGCAGATCGTCGGGGACCACGGGTTCGGCGAGGGCTGCGCGCAGATAGCCGACCGTGGCGGCGGGTTCGATCAGGAAGGTGGAACCGGCGAGTTCGTAGAGCAGGGCGGCGCGGTCCTGCGGGGCGGGCGGTTCGCGCAGGGCCCGGGTGAGGACGCGGCGGGCGGCCTCGGGGGCACCCGCCCTCAGATAGGCCCGGGCGGCCTCGCGCAGGCAGGCCACCGTCTCGGCGCTGCCCTCGCACGGCACCTCCAGCAGATGGCGGGCCGCCGTCACGGCACCGAGGCCCGCGGTGCGGATCGCCTCGGCGGCCGCGCTGTGCAGTCCGGCCCGGGGGCCCGGCGGGATGGCCCGGTAGACGGCCGTGGCGATGAGGGGGTGGGCGAACTCGAGGCGGGCGCCGCGCCCCTGGGCCTCCGCCAGGATCCGGGCGTCGCGCAGCTTCTCGGTCGCCTCCTTGGCCTGCTCGCTGCCGATCCCCGCGACGGCGGCGGCGAGTTCCTGCGGGATGGATGTCCCGAGGACGGCGGCGGCCCAGGCGAAGCGGATGGTGGGGGCGCCCAGGCGGCTCAGGCGTTCGGCCAGTCCGGGTCCCTTGACGGCCGGGGCGAGTTCACTCAGAAGGGTGACATCGCTTCCGGTGCCCTTCACCCCCCGCTCGCCGAGCCGGACGGCCAGTTCCACCGTCTCGAAGGGGCTGCCGCCGGTGACGGCCCAGCACTCGTCGCAGAAGGCATCCTCGGTCTGCTCGCCCAGTTGGTCGCGGAGGATCCGGGCCACGGCGTCGGCGGTCAGCGGGGCCAGGGAGTACGGGCGGTGCCCGTGCCGTTCGGCGAGCGAGCGGAAGGCCGCAGCGGTGGGCGGCAGTTCGCCGGGCCGGTAGGCGACGACGATCAGCAGGGGCAGGTCGTCCGCGCGGGGCGCGAAGGAGGCGAGCCAGCTCAGGGACTCCTCGTCGGCCCAGTGCAGATCGTCCAGGAGCAGCACCAGGGGTGCGCGGCGCACCGCGAGGCGGGTCAGGACCCAGTCCAGGCCGTCGCGCACCCCGGTGGGATCGGGGACATGGGCGGCGTCCTCCGCCTCGATGCCGAGGGCGGCGGCGACGATGTCGTACCAGCTCCCCAGCAGTTCCCGGCGTTCCTGCTCGTCCATGGCCGCGAGGACGGGTTGCAGAAGGCGGCGGACCACGCGGAAGGCCACACCCCGCTCGTTCTCACCGCCCTGGGCCGAGAGCACGGTGCACCCCCCTGCCACGGCCCGCAGGCGCGCCTCCGCGAGGAGGGTCGTCTTGCCCAGTCCGGCGGGACCGGTGAAGGCGAGCAGTCCGCCCTGCCGTCCCCCGGCGATTCCGCCGGTGGCGTCACCGAGGTCCGAGAGCGCCGAGTCGAGGCCCTCGAGTTCGCGATGGCGCTCGAGCAGGGTCCGGTGCCCGATGCCCGGATACGAGGTTGCGTCCACCATGTGCTTTGCCGCTTCCTGCCGTCCGCTTCGGAAGACAGCGATGAGCGTACGCCAGACGGACGCGTGGGAGAGGCTTTGGGGAATGCTCTCCTATGGAAAGAGTGAATCAATCGCTCCGGGGTTTTGCGTGTCCGCACCTCGGGTAACGCGGGTAAGTCCACGGAGCCGCGGTGAGTTTGTCGTTTTGTCACCCGGGATTCCCGGCGAACCGGCTTCCCTTTCATGTCTCCGCGGCCACGGCGGCCGTGTCCGCATAGCGCGGCACATTGCGGGACCAGTAGTAGCAACCTCGAATCCAGCCCGCCATGCCTTCCACATAGCCGATGGCGAAGGGGCTCAACTCCGGTTCGGTTTCCCGGAAGAGCCGCTCGAACTCCGCCGTGGTGCGGTTGATCCGCCGTACGGCGAGGGAGACGCCCTCCTGGAGGGAGCAGCCGTGCTCCCGGCGGTAGGCGAGGGCCAGGTTGATCACTCCGCCGGTGCGCTCCTCCTTCACCGCGGAGAACAGATCGGGGATCCACACCGCCGCGTCGGCCGAGAGCCTGCGCAGCCGCCGCAGGGCGGGGTGACCGAGTTCCCCGGGCGTCAGCTCGCCCGGCTGCGCGGCCTCGCACAGCGGGTAGAACGGCTCCACGCCCGCGATCAGCGAACGTATCGAGGTGCACAGGCCGATGGAAGGGCTCACCGGGTCGGCCTGGGCGACCGCCTCGTACAGCAGTCCGTGCACATACTCGCGGCCGGCCCAGGCCCAGCGGTCGGCCTGGGCGGGGGTGCAGCGCTGTTCCACCTGGCACCTCAGGTCGGCCAGCGCCGCCCCGAGGGGGGTGCTCGGGGGCCTGCCGTCGCGCAGGATGCCGACGCTCTCGCAGAGCATCGGCATCAGCCGGGCGGGCCGCCGCCGCCCGATCTCCTCCGCCCGGTCGTCGTAGACGAACTGATAGGCGATCTGATTGGCCGTGATCTGAAGGAGTTCGGGGTCCGTCGTGGGGCTGTTGTAGGAGGCGAGTTCGGCGGGGCGGGTGCGGGCGACCATCGCCGCCACGGCCGGGTCCTCGGTCAGCCCGTAGGCGCGCAGCCAGTTGTCCACTCCGGCCGCGGCCGCGCTCTCGTGCGGATTGCTGCGAAAGGGAAAGGGCATGTACAGCTCGGCCTCGATCAGGGCCTGGAGGCTTGCGGCCGGTGCCCTGGTGTGCGGCACGGCCGCGGCACCCTCGTGCGTCGTGGTCACCGTTTCACCTTCTTTCTTTTGTCTGGGGGGTGTTGGGTCTGGGGGGTGTTGGGTCTGGGGGGTGTTGGGTCTGGGGGGCGTCGGGTCCGGGGGGCGCGGGGGGAGGGTCTGGGGTTGTCGGGTCCGGGGGGCGGGGCGGCTGTCCGGGGTTGTCGGGTCCGGGGGCGCCATGGCGGCCCGGTGGGCGTCGGGTCCGTCCGGTGGTCGTCGGCGAGCGCGGTGGGGGCGTCACGGGTGTCCCGGGGCTCCGGGCTCCGGGCTCCGGGCTCCGGGCTCCGGGCTCCGGGCTCCGGGCTCCGGAGGGGGCGTCGCGGGTGTCCGGGGGACCCCGGCGGGCCGTCACGAGGTCCGGGAGGCCTGCTCCGTAGCGGCCGGGGCGTGGGGGTGGGGCTCGCAGCGCATCCTCAGGGACCGGGGGCCGAGGGTGGCCGCGGGGCGCGGCGGTCCGGACGGTCCCGGCAGCGGCCGCAGCCGCCAGCGGGCGGCGATCGCCGCGACCGCCAGCGCCGCCTCCGCCAGGGCGAAGGTGTCGCCGATGCATTTGCGGCTGCCCGCGGCGAAGGGGAGCATCGCGCCGTGCGGGGCCGCCGCGTCCGAGCCCGGCAGCCAGCGTTCCGGGAGGAACCGGTCGGGCTCGGGGAAGGACGCGGGATCGTGGTGCAGGAGGTAGGGGCTGTAGAGGACGGTGGTCCCCTCGGTCATGCGGACCCCGCCGAGTTCGGTGTCCCGGGTGGTGGTCCGGGTGAACAGCCAGCCCGGCGGACGGATGCGCAGGGTCTCGGCGACCACCGAGCGGGTGTGGACGAGCCTCGGCAGGTCATCGGCCCCGGGCCGCCGTCCTCCCCCGAGTACGGTGTCGGCCTCCGCGTGCAGCCGCAGCTCGACCTCGGGATGGTCGGGCAGCAGCGCGAAGAGGGAGCCCAGGCACATCGCGGTGCTCTCGACCCCGGTGAGCAGCAGGGTGACCAGCTGGTCGTGGATCTCCTGCGCGGTGACCGCCGTCGGCTCCCCGCCCGCCTCCGCGCCGAGCAGGGTTCCCAGCAGGTCGTCACGCGCGGGGCCGCGGCGGCGCTCCTCGATGACCGTGTCGATGATCGCGTGCAGGCGGTCGAAGGCGCGCCGGTAGCGGCGGTTCGCCGGGACGGGTATGCGGAACAGCGGGGAGACGGGCACGACGGTACGTATGAAGAGGCCTCTGACCAGGTCGGCGAGACAGTCCCGGACCTCCCCCACAGTCGCGGCGTCGAGTGAGTCGGAGAAGAGGACACGGCTGGTCACCCGGGTGGTCAGGGCCAGCATCGCCGCGCTGACCTCGATCTCCTGCCCCGGCCGCCAGGCGGCGGAGAGCGCCTCCGCCTCCTCCCCCATGATCCGGGTGTAGTCGGCTATCCGGGCCGGGTGGAAGGCGGGCTGGAGGAGTCGGCGCTGCCGTCGGTGCTCCTCGTGGGCCGAGGTGACCAGGCCGTTGCCCATCAGCGGCCGGAGCCGTTCGTACTGGGGGCCGCCCTTGTCGAAGGTGCGCGCGTCCATCAGCACGCGGTGCACCAGCTCCGGGTGGCAGACGAGCCAGGCGCGCTGGGGGCCGAGGTGTATCCCGACCAGATCCCCGTGCGCGGGAAGGGAATTCAGAAAGTCCAGCGGGCGACGGAACAGTGGGATACCGTGGCCTATCAAGGGGAATATGCCTGGCGCAATTCCGCTCCGCCAGACTCGCTCCGGGGTGGACGTGGAACCGTTCATGGAATACCACCTGGCTCGGTCAGTGCGTGGAAGCAAGAGAAACGTTCACCCGATGGGGGGACTCGAGTCGTTTCCTGCCCAGTGCACCTCTTGCCTGTGCCCGGATTCTGTTTTCCCAGGGGGCGCACGGGAGCACGGAGGAGCATTCCGCGGGTCGGCGCAGGGCAGGGTCCGGGCAACGGACGCCCGGACCCTGGAAGATGTAACCGCTTGTCTGTGGATTGCCTATGCCGCCAGGGCGTGGCCCGGGTGCAGGACCACCTTGGTGTAGCCCTCGACCCGCCGGTCGAACTTCTCGTAGGCCTGGGGTGCCTGGTCGAGCGGCAGTTCATGGGAGACCACGAAGCTGGGCTTGGCGCGGCCGGAGATGATCATGTCGCGCAGCTGGCGGTTGTACTGCTTGACGTTGCACTGGCCGGTGCCCATCTGCTGGCCCTTCTCGAACATCTTGCCGATGGAGACCAGCAGCTGGCCGTGCCGGGCGTGATCGTCGGGGCCGCCCGGATCGGAGGGGACGTAGAGGCCGGGCACACCGAGCAGGCCGGTGGGCCGTACGGTCTCGACGAGGGCGTTGAGGACGACGGCGGGCTCCTCGTGGCTGGCGTCATGGGCCTGCGCCTGGTAACCGACGGCGTCCACGCCCTTGTCGGTCCCCTCGCCGTTGGTCTGCGCCTTGATCTGCTCGGCGGGGTCGCCCTGGGTGAAGTCGATGGGGATGGCCCCGATCTCCTCCGCCTTGGCGAGCCGCTCCGGCACCCGGTCGACGCTGAACACCTTGGACGCGCCGCGCAGCAGGGCGGAGTAGGCGGCCATCAGACCCACCGGACCGGCGCCGAAGACAGCCACGCTGTCGCCGATGGACACCTTGGCCAGTTCGCAGCCGTGGTAGCCGGTCGGGAAGATGTCGGCGAGCAGCACGAAGTCGGTCTCGAACTCGCGCCCGGACGGCAGTTTCAGACAGTTGAAGTCGGCGAAGGGGACCCGCAGCCGCTCCGCCTGGCCGCCCATGTAGGGGCCCATCGCCACATACCCGTAGGCCCCGCCCGCGAAGCCGGGGTTCACCGTCAGACAGAAGCCGGTCTTGCCGGCCAGGCAGTTCTTGCAGAATCCGCAGGCGACGTTGAAGGGCATCACCACACGGTCGCCCTGGGACAGGGAGACCACGCCGCTGCCGAACTCCTCGATGATGCCGAGGTTCTCGTGGCCGAAGACGATGCCCGCCTCGGCGGCCGTGCGGCCCTCGTACATATGCAGGTCGGAGCCGCAGATCGCGGTCGACGTGACGCGCACGACCACATCGTTGGGATGCTTGATCTGCGGATCGTCGACCTCCCTCACCGTCACGTTGAAGGGCTTCTCGTAGACGACGGCTTTCACCTCGGTCACCTCCGCGTCGGAGCGCTGGACGGCGGTGGCGGGCGGGCTGCTGCCGGGGCACACATCGAAGCGCGGGCCGCCGGTCCCTGCCGTGGCCCCTGGGCGCTCTCTTCCTCACCGCCGGGCTACCTCCAGGTAACGCCCGAGCCGTGCGGGCCGCAACCCGCACCGGAACCGGGCCGCGCCACGGCTCCCGCGCCCGTCCCGACCGCCCGCGGCACGGGTCCGCTGTCACCACCGCCCGGGCGCAGGCTCCCCTTCACGACCCCCCGCCGCGCAGGCTCCCCTTCACGACCCCCCGCCGCGCGGGCCCGCCGTCACGGCCGCCCCGGCGCGGGCTCACCCGTGTCCGAGCCCGGCCCGTCGTGCCGCACCGGTGCCGCGTCCCAGGCCCCGCCCGTCGCAAGCGTGCTCGCCAGCCCGATGCTGCCGAGCCCGATGAGCGCCACGCCCACCGCCTCGGGCAGCACCCGGATCCCCAGCGCGATGCGCTCCTCGAACAGCACCCAGCCCAGGGCCACGCTGGTCACCGCGTCGCCGAGGGTGAGGGCGGGCTGGGAGGCCGTCAGGGAGCCCGCCCGGAAGGCGCTCTGCAACAGCAGGAAGCCGACCGTTCCGGCGACGATGCCCGCGTAGAACGGCCAGTGCGTCAGGACGACGTCCACCCCCTGCCCGAGTTCTCCGACGACCTCCTTCATCAGCGCGGCCGTGACGGCGAACGACACGGCCGAGGCCAGACCGAGCAGCAGGGCCCGCGGCGCCCCCCTCACCAGCAGGGCCGCCGCCCCGAAGAGCAGCACGGCGCAGAGGGCCGCGCCCCCCGCCACCGCCCAGCGCCCGGGGACGGCCGTGGAGCGCCCTGCGGAGGGCGCGGCCGCCCCCAGAAACAGCGCGAGACCCCCGGCGAGCGCCGCGAAGGCTCCCCAGGTGCGGCGGTCGGGGCGCCGGTGGAACACCATGCTGCCGACCATCAGGGTGAACAGCAGTTCGCTGGCCAGCAGGGGCTGGACGACGGAGAGGCTCCCGACGGCCAGCGCGGAGGCCTGCAACACGGTCGACAGGGCGAGCAGCCCGGCGCCCGCGAGCCAGTGCGGCCGCCGCAGCACCAGGGCGAGCCAGCGCACGGCCTGCCGGATCCCCCGGCCGCCGCCGTCGGTCTGGTCCGCCGCCGCCTTCCGCTGGAGCACGGAGGCCGAGGCGTTGGAGAGTGCGGTGAACAGGGCGAGTACGACGGTGAGGACGCTCACCCGGCACTCATCCGTATCTCGCGGCCAGCCGCCGGTACAGGCCCGGCGCCGCGCCGCGCACCCGGGCGGGCAGCCACAGCCAGCCGGGGACATAGATCTCGTCCCGGCCGCGGACCGCGGCGCGCCAGACGGCGTCCGCGACCCGTTCGGCCGGGACCGGCCGCGGCCTGGACCGCCGGTAGGGCACGCCCCGCCGGTCGAAGAACGGGGTGTCCACCACCCCGGGCACGACCAGGCTGATGCCCACGCCGGTGCCCCGTACCTCGTAGCGGACGGCGTCGGCGAAGGTGGCGAGCGCTCCCTTGGCCGCGGAGTAGACGGCCTCGCCGCGGACGCCGACGGTGCCCGCGAAGGAGCCGATGACGACCACCCGTCCGGAGCCCGCCTCCACCATGTGCGGCAGCAACTGCCGTACCAGGCGCATGGTGGCGAGGGCGTCGACCTCCATCACCTCGGCGATGGCGGACGGGGGCATGGCGGTGAAATCACCCGCCCAGCCGATCCCGGCCCCGGCCACCAGCAGGTCCACCCGGCCGAGGCGCCGCAGCGCGAACTCGGCCAGCCGCCGGTCCGCCCCCGGCCGGGTGAGATCGGCGGGAAAGAGGGCCGCGGGGGTCCCGTCGGCCACTCGTGTGAGCCGTGCCGTGTCACGGCCGTTCAGCACCAGGTTCCAGCCGCCCTCCGCGGTCAGCCGACCGGCCACGGCGGCTCCGATGCCGGAGGAGGCGCCGGTCACGAGCGCCGTGCCCCGGTCGGCCGGGCGTCCGGCCTCCCGGCGGCCCGGGCGGGCGGTCCGGCCCGGCGCGGCCACCGGCAGGCCGGGGGCGGAGCGGGCGCGGGAGGGAGCAGGGGACATGGCGGCTGACCTCGGCTGCGACGGCGGACACCGGACGGAGGGACGCGACACTGGTGCGGCCCGGGTTCCGGCCGGGGAGGGGGGCGGGCATCCGCCCGTTCCCGCCCCGGGCCCGGAAGACGTGGACATGTGGGGAAGACCATGAAAAGCAACAATCGGTACCGATGGCAGTATTTTTCCCTGCCCGGCGACGGCGGGCGACGCGAACGGTCGCCGCCGCCCCTCCGCTGGCCGGTGGGCGGCGCGCTCCATGAGCACGCCCAGACGGCTCCTGGTCGTCAGCGCGAGCATGGGATCCGGGCACGACACGGTGGCCGCGGAGCTGGCCCGCCGCGCCGCGGAGTACGGCCACCACGCCGAGGTCGTGGATGTGCTGCGCCTGCTGCCGTACGGCCTGGGCACCGGGCTGCGGGGCTGCTACCGCTCGTCGGTACGGCACTGCCCCTGGGTCTATGGGGCCCTGTACCGCGCCTTGCTGCGCCGCGGGGCGGGCCGGCGTCCCAGCGGTGTACCCCTGGCGCGGCTGGCCGGGCACCGGCTGCGGGAGCTGGCGGAGCAGTCCGGGACGGACGTGGTCGTGCCCGTCTTCCATCTCGCCGCGCAGCTCACCGGCCATCTCAGGTCACGGGGGATGCTCACGGTGCCGAGCGCCGTCCTGGTGACCGACTTCGCCGTGCACCGGCAATGGCTCCATCCGGGGAACGACGCGTACTTCTGCCTGACCGAGGACACCGCGCGGGAGGTACGGCAGGACATCGCCGTGGCCGCCGAGGCGCCCGGCGCGGTCGTGGCGCCCGTCTTCCTCTCCCCCGCTCCCGGGGCGGCCCACTGGTCCGAACGGTTCATCCGGCAGGCGCCGGGGCGGCCGCCCGTACTGCTGTCCGCGGGTGCCTGGGGGGTCGGCTCGCAGCTGGCCGCGACCGCGCGGCTGCTCGTCGGAGGGGGCTTTCTACCTGTGGTGCTGTGCGGCCGGAACGAAGGGCTCCGGCAGGAACTGGCCGGGGTGCCGGGCGCCCTGGCGCTCGGCTGGGTCTCCGACATGCCGGGCCTGCTGCGCGCGGCCCGGGCCCTGGTGGACAACGCCGCCGGGCAGACGGCCGTCCAGGCACTCGCCGCGGAACTGCCGGTGGTGAGCTACCGCCCGCTGCCGGGACACGGCGCGGACGGCGCACGGCGGATGGCCGCGCTCGGCCTCTCGGACCTCGCGGCCGACGGGGCCGGACTGCTCGACTCGCTCCGGCGGCTGGCCTCGGCCGGGGCCGAGCGGGAGCGCCGTACCGCCCGGGGGCGCACGCTGTTCCGCGAGGACGTCCTCGACCGGGTGCTCGCGCTGTGCGGTGCCGCCGCCGCATGAGTACGGCGGCCGCCGCCCCAACCGGATCAGCCACCCGACTACCGGATCAGCCCGCCCACCGGACCGGCCGCCCGCCCACCCACCGGACCGGCCGCCCGCCCACCCACCGGACCGGCCGCCCGCCCGCCTACCGGACCGGCGGCGACGCGCCGCCGTCGGCTGAGGGCGGCGCGCACGGCTCGCGAGCGTGGCGCGGCGGAACTCGACCGGTGCTCCGGTGGAGTTCCGCGCGCCGCCGTCGATCCTCCTTGCGGCTCGGGCTCACCGGTGGGTGCGGTTGCGGTTGGCGAGACCGACGGTCAGGCCCATCGCGGCCAGCCCCAGCAGGAGCGTCACCGCGCCGATCGCACATTGGTTCCAGATCACGCCGGCCCGTGCGCCATGGCCGGGGGTGACCACCCAGGGAGAGATCAGCAGCCAGATCCCGAGCGGAACGGCGAGCCACGCCATGCGCAGCATCCGTTCCGGGATCATGGCCAGGCCGACTCCGATGAGGCCGATGGTGAGGCCGACAATCAGATTGTTGACAGTGAGGTTGGGCTCGGCTTTCGAAAAGTGCACGACCCAGGGCGAAATGGCGGCGTAGACGCCCGCCAGCAGGATCAGCCCCTCGATGATGATCGCCTTGCCGGAAGCCGCTCTCTCGAACCGCTCCCGCATCTCGGCAAACTCGGGGTGTGTGCCCATCTCACTGGAGTGCTGCGGATACGACATCGCTGCCGTCCCCTCTCCACGAGTGCTGTGGTGCTCTCTGCCCTGTACAAGATTCCCCTATTTGGGGGGTTTACGCGACTTTCGCACTCTTTGCCGAGACAAGACCCATACCTCCGTGCGGGGGTCTTCCGAGCCTCTAAGGTGTAGGCAGCCGTTCGGCGGCTGCACAGACCGGAACCCCGGCCCGATTCCGGCGGGCCGGGGTTCTCGTTCTGTGCCAGGACGCCAGCTTCTGCGCTAGGACATCGGCGATGTGTCACTTGCCGCCGTTGTCGCCGCCCCAGTCGTTGTCGTTGTCGTTGTCGTCGTGGTCGCCGTGGCCACCCTCGTCGTAGCGGTGCACGATCCGGATGCTGCCCACCACACCGTGCTTGACCTTCACACCGCCGCGGACGTGGCGGGGGAAGAGGCCGTTGCTGGTGCTGTGCGGGCCGACCGTGGCGATCGGGGCGCCGTTGTCGCAGGTGGCGCCGTTGAAGACCTCGACATACTTCTTGCTGTCGTTGCGGACGTTGAGGCTGTTCGCCCCGAGGCCGCTGACGACCGTGATGCAGCTGCTCTCGTGGGCCGAGTACTCGCGCTCGTTGACGTAGACGCGACCCTCGTAGTGGTGGTGGTGCTCCTCGCCGCCGCCACCACCCTCGTGACCCTTGGAGTCATTGCCGTTGTTGCTGCTGCCACCCTGGAGGGCGGCGGGGGCGACGGCGGCGGCCTGGGCCGGCTCGGAGGCGGCGGAGGCGTACGTGATGCCGGTGGCCACCAGGGCCGCGCCGGCCGCGACGGCCGCGGTAACAGCGATGGAACGCGTTGCCATGTCACTTCTCCTGTTCTCAGACACGTCGGCTGTGAACCGATGCGTGAATGAAAGTACATAGCGGGCCGATCAATGTCATACGAGACATACCGACAATATGAGGATGAATCCGATTGGAGCAGTCGCGCCGCTGACGCCCTGTCATTTAGAGCCTTCCCGACGACACCGCCCGCGCGTCGGGCCCCGGCCCTCCCGGCGCGCCGCCCCGCACCCGCAGGGAACCTCACACCCCCTCAATTCACTTGCCCACAGGTTGAGTTGACGGCCGACACATCGTCAGGCAGGTTCTCCGCCGCGGAGATTCCCGTGGCGTGCCTCCCGGACATCTCCCGACCGGTGTGCACGACACCCGGACCCGCGCCCGGAGACCGCGTGTCGTGCGGAGCGTGTCGCGGTCTGCCGTTCGGCCGCCCTCCGGTGGCGTACACCCCTTCCCGGCGGCTTGCTGGTGCCAAGGTCCGGTCCGCCGCCAGGGAAGCGAGCACGTATGAAGACACAGGAGCCGGGCCCGGTGGCCCTCCAGACACCGCGGGCCGCCGGGCTGGCAGGAGTCGTGTTCGCGATCCTGCTCGCCGCGGTCATCGTGCTGATCCGGCTGGGCATCCCCCAGGGCGCCAACGCACCCGCCCCCGACACCTCGTCCGACCCGGTGCGGCTCGGTGCGGTCCGGGCGGCGCTCGCCCTCGTGCCGTTCGCCGGGATCTTCTTCCTGTGGTTCGTCGGCGTGGTGCGCACCCACATCGGGGCGGCCGAGGACAAGTTCCTGGCCACGGTGTTCCTCGGCAGCGGGCTGGTCTTCGTGGCCACCCTGTTCGAGGCAGCCGCGGCGGCCACCTCCGTGCTCGACACCACCGCCCCCTCCTACGGCGCCCCCGGCGGCTCCACCTGGGCCTACGGCCGCGACTTCGCGTACACCCTGATGATCGACTACGGGATGCGGATGGCGGCGGTCTTCACCAGCTCGCTGTCCGCGATCGCGTACCGCGTCGGGGTGCTGCCGCGCTGGCTCGCGCTGCTGGGCTTTCTGACGGTGCTGATCCTGCTCTTCGTGTCGACGTCGGTCCCCTGGTCCGAGCTGGTGTTCCCGGGGTGGGCGCTGCTGGTGAGCCTGCACATCCTCAGCGGGCGCGGCCGCTTCCTGCCCAGCACCCCGGCGGCCGCCCGACCGACCCGACCGACCTGACCGACCTGACCGGGAGATCGTCCGGTCGGCCCGACAGACCCGGCGCCCGTCCGCGCCACCCGCGCGCCCGCCGCGCAGCACTCGCGCGGCACTCGCTCCGGGGTGTGCCGCCGGGGGCCGCCCGGTCACTCCTTCGGGCCCGCCCCGCGCGCGCGGGCCCCTTGGGGGCTCCCATGCTGGCGTGGGGAGATGACCGCCGTCCGGGGGTGCCCGCACATCGTGCGGCGCCCAGCGGACCTGGCCGCTGGAAGGGGCGGTGTGGTGATGAGGCTTGTCGTCGATCTCAACAGGTGCCAGGGCTACGCGCAGTGCGCGTTCCTGGCACCGGACGTCTTCACGATGCACGGCGAGGAGTCACTCGTCTACGACCCCAGGGGCGAGGAGGAGCACCGGGAGAATGTGGCCCGCGCGGTGGCCGCCTGTCCCGTGCAGGCGATCCTGGCCGAGGGCCTGGACGAGGCGGCCGATCCGCCGTCCTGGGCGGGTCAGGAGGCGTCCGATGACTGCTGACGACCATCTGGCGTGGCTGCGGCGCGAGGGCCGGATCGTGATCGTGGGCGCCTCGCTGGCGGGCCTGCGGGGGGCCGAGACGCTGCGCGCCGAGGGCTTCACCGGCTCACTGACGATGATCGGCGACGAGCCCTACGAGCCCTACGACCGGCCGCCGCTGTCCAAGGCGGTCCTGCTGGGCAGGGCGTCCCCGCAGCACACCGAGCTTCCCCGGCGCCGTGACATCGACGCCACCTGGCGCCTCGGGGTCGCCGCGACCGGCCTCGACCTGTCGGCCAAGCGGGTGCGGCTCGCGGACGGCGACGAGGTGGAGTACGACCGGCTGCTCATCACCACCGGGGTGCGCGCCCGGCCCTGGATCAAGGAGGCGGAGGCCCAGCTCGACGGCGTGTTCGTGTTGCGGACCCGGGACGACGCGGTGGGTCTTGAGCGGCGGCTGCGGGCCTCGCCGCACCGGGTGCTGGTGATCGGCGCGGGCTTCACCGGGTCCGAAATCACCTCGGCCTGCCGGGAGCAGGGCATCCCGGTCACCCTGGCGGAGCGCGCGGACGCCCCGCTGGTGGGCGCGCTCGGCGGGGTGATCGGCGCGGTGGCGGCGGAGCTGCACCGCGAGAACGACGTGGATCTGCGGACGGGCATCACGGTGACCGCGCTGGAGGGCGACCCGGCGGGGCGGGTGCGGGCCGCGCATCTCTCCGACGGCAAGGTGATCGAGACGGACGTGGTGGTGGTGTGCCTCGGTGCGACCCGCAACACCGAGTGGCTGACCGGATCGGGGCTCGGCGCGGGCCCCCGGGGCATCGCCTGCGACGCGGGCTGCCGGGCCTTCGACGTCCGGGGCATCGTCACCGACGACATCTATGTCGCCGGAGATGTCGCCCGCTCGCCGCACCCGCTGTTCAACTACCAGTTCCTGTCGCTGGAGCACTGGGGCAACGCCGTCGTCCAGGCCGAGACCGCCGCGCACAACATGATCAGTGCCAGTGCCGACCGGCGCCCGCACATGTGGGTCCCCGCCTTCTGGTCGTCGCAGTTCGGCATCAACATCAAGTCCGTCGGCGTCCCCTCGATGGGCGACGAGATCATGATCACTCAGGGGTCGCTGGCCGAGCGCCGCTTTGTGGCGGCGTACGGCTACCAGGGGCGGGTCATCGCCGCCGTGAGCTTCGACAACACCCGGTGGCTGGACTTCTACCAGCGGCAGATCGAGACGGCGGCGCCCTTCCCGATGGAGTTCCCGACGGTGGACCGCCGCCCCGAGGGCCAGCGGCCGGTCTCGTCCGACTTCCCCGATCCGTCCCTGCCGACCCACGGCCCGACGGTGACCCTGAGCGGCTACTCGCCGTCCGACCGGCGGCTGGTCTTCACCCCGGCCCGTCACTGACCCCCGGTCCCGGCGGGCCCCGGGCCCGCGCCCGCCGCGCCCGGCCCCGCCCGGACCTCACGCCCCTGGACCTCACGCCCCTGGACTCCACGCCCCCGAGGACGCCCCATGACGCACCACTCACTCCTGAGCCAGATCACCGACTACGCCCATCGCGCCGACCCGTATCCGCTGTACAAGGAGCTGCGCAAGAGCCCGGTGCTGCACGAGGAGGACGGCGGCCCGTACCTCGTCAGCTCCTACTGGGACATCCTCGGCCTGCTGCACGACCCGAGGATCAGCTCCGACGCCGCCAACCTGGCCGCCGCGGGCGCCGACGAGATCGGCGGGGCGGCGACGGGCCTGCCGCCCAGCTTCATCCGGCAGGACCCGCCCGAGCACGACCGGCTGCGGCGGATCGCCAACCGCCCCTTCGGCCCCCCGCACAGCCCCCACAGGATCGAGTCGATGCGCGGCGAACTCGCCGAGATCGTCTCCGAACTGATCGACGGCATCGGGGACGCGCGCGAGATCGATGTGGTCGACCAGTTCGCGTACCCCTTCCCGGTCACCGTGATCTGCCGGCTGCTCGGCGTGCCGCGCGAGGACGAGCCGCGCTTCCATGTCTGGGTCGATCCGATCGTCGCCAGCCTGGACCCGGACACCGGCGAGGACGACGAGGAGCGCAAGCGTGCCGCGCAGGAGGCCCGGATGCAGCTGGGCATGTACCTCGCCGAGCTGGTCGAGCAGCGCAGCAAGCAGCCCACCGGTGACATGCTGTCCGAGCTGGTCACGAGCCACGGCCCGGACGGCCCCATGACGGTCATGGAGGTGATCAGCACCACGGTGCTGCTGCTGATCGCCGGTCATGAGACGACCGTCAACCTGATCACCAACGGGATGCTCACGCTGCTGCGCCACCCCGAGTATCTCGAACGGCTGCGCAACGACCCCGGGCTGTCCGTCAAGATCGTGGAGGAACTGCTGCGCTACGAGCCGCCGGTGCAGCTGGTGCCGCAGCGGACCTGTATCGCGGACATCGAGGTGCGCGGGATCACCATTCCCAAGGGTTCCCGGATCTGGCTGGTGCTGGCCGCGGGCAACCGGGACCCCGAGCGCTTCAAGGACCCCGACCGCTTCGACCCGGACCGCGAGGACATCGAGCACCTGGGCTTCGGCAGCGGTATCCACAGCTGCTTCGGCGCACCGCTCGCCCGGCTGGAGGCGCAGATCGCCCTGGCCGAGCTGGCCCGTCGGCTGGAGGCCCCCCGGCTGGTGGAGGACCCGCCTCCCTACCGCCGGAACGCGGTGCTGCGCGGCCCGCGCCATCTCCGGGTCGCCTTCGACGGCCTGCGCCCCTGAGGGGGCCACCGACGGCACGCCCCACTGAGCGGACCGCGGACGGGTCCACGTCGCTGAGCGGACCGCCGATGGACTACGCCGCTGAACGGGCCGCCGTCGGGTGCCGTCGGTTGGGACGGTCACCCGGTGGCCGCGCGACCGGCCGCGAGAGAGGGTGGTGGCATGGGTTTCCGGCAGTGGGCCGTCGCCGGGCTACGGCAGTCGTGGCAGTCCAGCCACGCCCTCCTGCTGTTCCCCGTCGCGCTGATCGTCGTGATCACCGCGGTGGACATCCACTCCCCGGAGAGCATCCACCTGGGGCCCGCGCTGGTGATCGCGCCCGCGCTCACCCCCTCCTTCGCGGGGCCCCGGCTGACCGGTCTGGTGGGCGCGCTGGCGGTGGCGGCGCAGGTCCTGATCGCCGTACTGCACGGCGGACTGAGCACCACCAACCATGTGGTGCAGATCCTGACCCTGCTGGTGCTCTCGGTGCTGGTCGTGGTCTACTGCGCCATCCGCGACCGGCGCCGTGAGCAACTGGCGCAGGTCCGCTCGGTGGCCGAGGCCGCGCAGCACGTGCTGCTGTGGCCGCTGCCGGAACACATCGGTCCGCTGCGCGTGGCCTGTCTGTATCTGGCGGCCGAGGACGAGGCGCAGATCGGCGGGGACCTCTATGCCGCGACCCGCGCCGACAGCAGGGTCCGTGTGCTCATCGGGGACGTCCGGGGCAAGGGTCTGTCCGCCATCGGGGAGGCGGCCCTGCTCCTGGGCGCCTTCCGCGAGGCGGGCCACCGTCAGACCTCGCTGCCCGCGCTGGCCGCCACCCTGGAACAGAGCGTGACGCGCTATCTGGCCGACTTCGAGCCGCCGGAGGAGCTGGGCGAACGCTTCGCCACCGCGCTGCTGATGGAGATCCCCGACGGGGACCCCATCACCCGCATGACCAGCTGCGGACACCCTCCCCCGCTGCTGCTCAGCCCCGGTCATGTGGTCAACGTCCCGAGTGTGCACCCCGCGCCCCCGATGGGCATCGGCTCGGCGCACGCTCCGGACTACCACCTGGACGTCTTCTCCTTCGAACCCGGCGACACCCTGCTGCTCTACACCGACGGCGTCATTGAGGCGCGGGACTCCGCCGGACGCTTCTATCCGCTCGTGGAGCGGGTGGCCCAGTGGACCGAGGAGAACCCCGAGACGCTGCTGCACCGCATCCGGCGCGACCTGCTCGCCCACACCGGGGGGCACCTCGACGACGACGCCGCGCTGATCGCCCTGCATCGCACCCCCACCGTGCACCACGGCCGCCCGCACCCGCGGATCATCCACGCCGACGGCTTCCGCCACCGGCCGCAGAACCAGGCGTAGGACACCCGGTCCGCGTCCGGCACCACCCGCGACGGGTGAGGCCCGCCGGTGGCGGTCCCGCTCGTGCTCGCGGTCACGGCCGGTCGGGAAGGCGACGCAGTTCCACGACGTGCAGTCCGAGCGACTGGAAGCGGACCAGCAGGTCGTAGACATGGTCCTCGTCGAGGACGGGGCCGAACAGGACGGTCTGGCCGGACATCGTCACATGGTCCAGCTCGGGAAAGGCCTGGGCCAGCGTCTGCGACAGCTGCCCGTCGACCCGGATCTCGTAGCGCATGGGCTGTCTCCCGCGGAGGGCGCGGCACCGGGCGCGGCGCGCCTGTTCTGGTGATGGTCCGTCCCGGGAGGTCCCCGCGCCTCACCTGGGGCAGGTGAGGCCGCGCCGGGTGCCTCAGTCCTTGAGCGCGATCTTGAAGGCGATGATGAGCAGGCCGAGGAGCAGATTGACCACGGCGGAGACCACCACCAGCTGCCAGGACGCACCGGCGCGGCGGGCGGCGGCCACCGACCAGCCCATCTGCCCGGCCACGGCGACCGCGACCGCCAGCCAGATCGAGCCCCGCAGATCCAGGTGCAGCAGCGGGCTGACGGCGACCGCGGCGGCGGGCGGGACGGCGGCCTTGACGATCGGCCACTCGTCTCGGCAGACCCGCAGGACGGTCCCGCGGTCCAGGCGCGGCTGCGCCAGCAGCGCGCCGAACAACTGGGCATGCACATGCGCGATCCAGAACACCACCCCGGTGCTCAGCACCAGCACGATCAGTTCCGTCCGCGGCAGGGGGCCGTGGGTACCGGCGCCGACCACCACCGAGGCGGCGAGCAGGGAGCCGTAGACACCGCCGGTGTAGTCGGCGCGCGCCCGGCGGTCGGCGATGCGCGCCCGGGCCTCGGGGTCGTCCGCCTTGGACCAGCGTCGCATGGGCCGACCCTCCTGATCGCTCCGACGTGTTGTGCCGCGGCACCGGACCCATCATGCGGAAGCGGTCGAATGACGGAATATCAGACACGCGCGTCCGGCGGGCGGATTCCCCGACGGCGACCCGGGCGGAGACGGCGCCACCGGAACGCCCGGACGAAAATCACACAGAGGTATCGGACATAACGCACCTCAATCTTCACGCCAGACACACAAGTTGGCTAGGTTGACGGCTGGGCCACGCGACTCCCTCCGGCGAACCCCGCCGGGTCGCAGAGCCCTGGCCGAATCCGGTGCACCCCGAATGCCACCGGAACCGGGGACCCAACCACCACGGGGTGAATCGGCCCAACTGCCCGACGGGGCAAGGGCCGTAGGGCACACCTTCCGGATCCGTCCGCCCGAACCCGACAGCTAACCCGGTAGGCGGAGCACGGAAGGAGCACAACCCCATGGCGCCGGAGCGAACCCCGGGCACCGGAGGTCTCGACCTCCCCGGCACGCACAGGTTCTCCGAGGACGACGGGCCGAGCCGCGACGAGGTCCGGCAGCGGATCCGCGATCTGTACGACCGGGCGGAGACCGACAGCGGGACCTTCAACGCGACCCGCGCGGTGGCGACGGGAGCGCAGCGGCGCGGCGAGCCCGGGCCCGACAGGGCGGGCCGCCGGACCGATCCCGCTCTCGACACGGTGGCCCGGCAGTGGTTCGACGCGGCGCGTCTGCGGCTGGGGCCCACCGTTCCGGCCGCGCTGCCCCGCACCCGTACCCCGGAGCTCCCGCCCCGGCCGTCGTCGGTGCCGGGCCGTCCGGGAACCGATCTGGTCCTGAGCGGTACACCGGAGCCGGACTTCCCCGTCCGCGAACTGACCGCCCCGCGCCCGCCCGCCGAACTGCCCGCCGGACCGGTGGCCGAGTTGCCCGCCCGATCCGTGCCCGAGTTGCCCGCGGCACCGGTGGCCGCCCTCCCGGCGGTTCCGGAGGCACGGCTCGACACGCCCCGGGGCCTGCCCACGCCCAAGGCCGGACCCGTACCGTCCGCCTCCTCCACCCCCGCCTCCGACCCGGGCTCCGCCAAGGCACGCAGTCGTCGGAAACTGGCGGCGGCCCGTGATCTGCTGGCCCGGCACTCGGCGCGGCCCGCGGTGGCACCCCTGGCGATCGGGTCCGGGGCCGCCGAGCCCGGATGGCAGCCGCAGCAGCCGCCCGCCCTCACCGCGGAGGTCCCGGCACTGTCCCTCGGCACGGACCTGACCGCCGTCCTGCCGTCGGCCCTCCTCACCGCAGATCCGCTGACGGCTCCTCAGCCACTGTCCGCCGTCGAAGCGTTCGCACCGGCCATGGAGGCGTTCGCACCGCCCGTCGGAGCCCCCTCCTTCCCGGTGGAAGCATTCGCACCGCCCGTCGGAGCCTTCCCCCTGCCGGTCGAAGCGTTCACACCGCCCGTAGACGCCTTCCCGCTGCCCGCGGAAGCTCTCTCCCCGCCCGTCGGCGCCTTCCCGCTGCCCGCGGAAGCCTTCCCTCTCCCTGCGGAAGCGTTCGCACCACCCGTCGGAGCCTTCCCCCTGCCCGCGGAAGCGTTCGTACCGCCCGTAGGGGCCTTCCCCCTGCCCGCGGAAGCCGCCCCTCTGCCCATGGAAACCGCCTCACCCATGGGCGCGTTCTCCCCGCTCATCGACGCTCCGCCGTCCCTGGTCATGGAGGCACCGCCGGTCGTCACGCAGCCGCTTCCCGCCGTCGATGCACCACTGGCCGTCGATGCGCCACTCACCGCCCCGCTGCCCGTCCCCGGCGCCGGGCTCGGCACCGGGCTCGGCGTCGACGGGACGCGGGAGCCCGGGTACGGGACGAAGTCCGCGGAGGCCGTCGCCTTCGCCCGGGCGCAGATCGGGCGGCCGTGTCTGTGGGGCACGAGCGGACCCGACGCCTACGACGCCGCCGGGCTCGCCCAGGCCGCCTGGCGGGCCGCCGGGGTGACCCTTCCGCGGACGGCCGCCGAGCAGTCGGGGGTGGGTACGCCGGTCGCCCTGACCGACATCCGGCCCGGGGACCTGGTGTTCTTCGCCCCGGACGCGGGCCATGTCGGGATCTGCACCGGCAACGGCATGATGATCCACGCACCGGGTCCGGGCGCCTTCATCCGCGAGGACCCCTTGGTGTCGGCGGGCGGGGCGGCGGTCCGGGGTGTGATGCGCCCCGCGTGACCTGCGCGCCGGAGGGCGGACGCACCCGGTCCGTCCGCCCTCCCGGACCAACGCCCCCAGGGCCCCCGCCCGGCCCGTCGTCCGGGCCTCCCCACCAGCGCATTCGGACGGAATCCCGCGGCCGCCCCCGGCATTGCGGCGGGCGGCCCGGCGTAGGAGCGTAGGGGATGTGAGAAGCCTGGGTGCCATACGGGCCCGCCGGAAGGACGACCGAGGCTGGCTGAGCGGTGCGCCACCCCCTCGGTGGGTGAAGGTGCTGCCGGTGTTCCTGCTGGCCGTCGTGGCGGCCGTCAGCCTGATCGCACCCTCACCGCTGGACATCGGCTTCCTGCTCGGCGCGATCCCGCCGCTGGCCGTGCTGTCCTACGGCCCTGCCGCCACCGCCGTACTCGGCATCCTGGTGATCGCCCTCCAGCACACCCGCGCCTTCCATCTGGACCGGCCGGGCAGCACGGACCTGCTCACCATCGCCTTCGTGGCACTGCTGAGCGTCTTCGTCTCCTATGTGCGCAGTCATCGCGACGCCCAGCTGAACGTCGAACGCACGGTCGCCGAAGCGGCCCAGAAGGCGCTGGTGCCGCCGCTGCCCGAACGGGTGGGCCCGGTGCGCTGCACCGGCCTGTACCGGGCGGCCCAGCGCGGGACGCTGGTGGGCGGCGACTTCTTCGACGTGCGCAGAGGGCCCACCGGGGTGCGGGCGGTGATGGGCGATGTGCAGGGGCACGGCCTGTCCGCGATCGCCACCGTCGCCTCGCTGCTCGGGGCCTTCCGGGAGGCGGTGCTCGACCAGCCCGACCTTCCGGCGGTTGCCTCCCGCCTGGACCGCCGGCTGCTCGTGGACTCCGGGAACGCCCGGCTCGCGGAGCTGTTCGCCACGGCCGTACTGCTGGAGTTCACCCCCGACGGCCGGACCGTGCGCATCATCGCCTGCGGCAGCCCCGCCCCCGTACTGCTCCACGACGGCAAGGCCACCGAGCTGGAGGTGCCCTCCGGCACACCGCTCGGCCTGGGGCTGGCCGAGGGAGGCACCTACGACCAGGTCACCTGGCAGCTGGAGCGCGGCGACCGGCTGTTTCTGGCGTCGGACGGGATCTGGGAGGCCCGGGACGACTCGGGGACCTTCTATCCCCTGGTCGACCGGCTCCCCCGGTTCACCGATGACAACGACAGCAGGACGGCCGAGCGGGTCTGGGAGGACCTGATCCGCTTCTGCGGCACCGTGTGCGACGACGCCACGATGCTGATGCTCGCCCCGGAAGCCCGGTAGCGCCCAGTAGCACCCGTTGGCGCCCGGCGCCATCCCTGCGCCAAGGGGTACACGCGCGTCCTGATGTACAGGGTTGGCTGTACAGCCAAGGCTGTACTCATTACGGTGGCGGGCATGAACGGAAACCCGAACCTGTCGCCTTCGGCGGTCCGGGCCTCACGCGAGGTCCGCACGGTCGTCGGCCGGCTGCGGCGCCGCATCCTGAAGGCCTCCGAGACCGAGGACATCACCCTGAGCCAGGAATCCCTGCTGGCCCGGCTGTCCGGCAGGGCGGGCGTCACGGCGAGCGAGCTGGCCGCCGAGGAAGGGGTGCGGCACCAGTCGATGACCGCGACGGTCGCCTCGCTCGCCGCGCGGGGGCTGGTGCTGCGGAGCCCCGACCCGGACGACGGGCGGCGGCTGCTCATCACACTGACCGCCGACGGCCACCGCCGGGTGGAGGAGGGGCGGCAGGCCCGGAAGGAATGGCTCGCCGGGCAGTTGCAGGACAGGTGCACGGAGGAGGAACGCCGTACCGTGATCGCCGCCATGGCCGTCCTGGAGCGCCTCACCCATGACTGACGCGGCCACGGACGCCCCGCGCACCACGGACAGGACCGGCTTCGACCGGCGGCTGCTGCCGCCGATGCTGCTGGGCTCGGTCCTGAACCCGGTCAACTCCTCGATCATCTCCGTCGCGCTCGTCCCCATCGGCAGGGCCCTGGGCGCGCCGTCCTCGCAGACGGTGTGGCTGGTCTCCGCCCTCTATCTGGCCACCTCGCTCGGGCAGCCGGTCGTGGGGCGGCTCATCGATCTCTCCGGACCGCGCAGGCTGTTCCTCCTCAGCACCGGCCTGGTCGGTGTCGCCGGGGTCGTCGGCACCCTGGCACCGAACCTGGGGGTGCTGATCGCCGCGCGCGTGCTGCTCGGCTTCGGCACCTGCGCCGGGTACCCCGCCTCGATGGCCCTGCTGCGCGGCGAGGCGAAGCGCACCGGGCGGGACAGCCCCGGCGGGGTGCTGACCGCCCTGTCCGTCGCCAACCAGACCATCGCCGTCATCGGCCCGCTGCTGGGCGGTCTGCTGATCGCGGTGGGCGGCTGGCGCGCCACCTTCGCGCTGAATGTGCCGCTGGCCGCGGTGGCCGTGCTGCTCGGGCTGCTGCGGCTGCCCAAGCAGGCCGCGACGGGCGGCTCTTCGGAGTCCGGGAGCGTGTCCTCCCGGCTCGACCTGCCCGGCATGGGGCTGTTCGCCGCGATGCTGGTGTCGCTGCTGCTCTTCCTGATGAACCTGCATCCGCGGGACTGGTATCTGGCGCTGCTGGCGGCCGTCGCCGGGGCCGCGTTCGCGGTGCGGGAGCTGCGGGCCGCCACTCCCTTCATCGACCTCAGGGTGCTCGGCGGCAACACACCGCTCCTGGTCACGTACGGGCGTGCGCTGGTCGCCTATGTCGTGGCCTACGCCTTCCTCTACGGCTTCAGCCAGTGGACCGAGGAGGGCCACGGTCTGACGCCCTTCCACGCCGGGCTGGTGCAGATGCCCATGTTCCTGACGGCGATCGGCGTCTCGATCGTCTCCGGGCGCCGCCGGGGCGTCCGCGGGAAGCTGCTGACCGGCGCGGCCGGGCAGATCGCCGCCTGTCTGGTGATGCTGACGCTCACCGGGACGAGCCCGCTGTGGCTGCTGGTGCTGGTCGCCCTGGTCTTCGGCGTCCCGCAGGGCCTGAACAACCTGGCCCTCCAGAACTCCGTCTACTTCCAGGCCGATCCCGAGCGCATCGCCTCCTCGGCCGGGCTGCTGCGCACCTTCGCCTACCTCGGCTCGATGGTCGCCTCCTCGGCGACCGCCGCGTCCTTCGGGCAGCGCGCCGACACCGGCGGTATGCACCGGCTCGCCTGGATCATGCTCGGCGCCGGGGTGCTCTCCCTGCTGCTGACCGTCTTCGACCGCGCACTGGGCCGCACGGACGCGCCGGAGGGGCCGGCGGCGGCGTAGATCCGGGGCCCCATAACCCCCAAGGCGGCTTTATGACCTCATAGAGGGGACCCGCGTACCAGGTAAGGTTCGCCTTAGTTTAGGGTTTCGGCGAGCCGTTGTGTCATCGCTCGAAGGGAACCTGAACATGCCGCGCCCCCTGCGGGTAGCCATCGTCGGAGCCGGCCCCGCCGGGATCTACGCCGCCGACGCCCTGCTGAAGTCCGATGTGGCCGCCGAGCCCGGTGTCTCCATCGACATCTTCGAGCGAATGCCGGCCCCGTTCGGCCTCATACGCTACGGCGTCGCGCCGGACCACCCGCGGATCAAGGGCATCATCACGGCGCTGCACCAGGTGCTCGACAAGCCGCAGATCCGTCTCTTCGGCAATGTCGACTACCCGTCCGACATCAGCCTGGACGATCTGCGCTCGTTCTACGACGCCGTGATCTTCTCGACGGGCGCGACGGCCGACCGGGCCCTGGACATCCCCGGCATCGAGCTGGACGGCTCCTACGGCGCCGCCGACTTCGTCTCCTGGTACGACGGACACCCGGACGTGCCGCGCACCTGGCCCCTCACGGCCGAGAAGGTCGCCGTACTCGGCGTGGGCAATGTCGCGCTCGACGTGGCCCGTGTCCTGGCCAAGACCGCGGACGAGCTGCTGCCCACCGAGATCCCGCCGAACGTCTACGACGGTCTCCAGGCGAACAAGGCCCTGGAGATCCATGTCTTCGGCCGCCGCGGCCCGGCGCAGGCGAAGTTCAGCCCCATGGAGCTGCGGGAGCTGGACCACTCCCCCAGCATCGAGGTCATCGTCGACCCGGAGGACATCGACTACGACGAGGGCTCGATCGCCACGCGGCGCGGCAACAAGCAGGCCGACATGGTCGCCAAGACGCTGGAGAACTGGGCCATCCGGGATGTCGGCGACCGCCCGCACAAGCTGTTCCTGCACTTCTTCGAGTCGCCCACCGAGATCCTCGGCGAGGACGGCAGGGTCGTCGGCCTGCGCACCGAGCGCACGGCCCTGGACGGCACCGGCAACGTCAAGGGCACGGGCACCTTCCGGGACTGGGACGTGAGCGCGGTCTACCGTGCCGTCGGATACCTGTCCGACTCGCTGCCCAAGCTGCCCTGGGACCTCGCCACGGGAACCGTGCCGGACGAGGGCGGCCGGGTCATCGAGGAGAGCGGCGGGCATCTGCGCTCCACGTATGTCACCGGCTGGATCCGGCGCGGTCCGGTGGGCCTGATCGGGCACACCAAGGGCGACGCCAACGAGACGGTGGCCAATCTGCTGGACGACCACGCCAACGGGCGGCTGCACACGCCCACCGCCCCGGCCCCGGAGGCGGTGGACGCGTTCCTGTCCGAGCGGAACGTCCGCTTCACCACCTGGGAGGGCTGGTACCGCCTCGACGCCGCGGAGAAGGCCCTCGGCGCACCGCAGGGCCGTGAGCGGGTGAAGCTGGTCGAGCGGGAGGACATGCTCCGCGAGAGCGGCGTCTGAGCCCATGCCCCTCGCCCCGCCACGGTGTCCACCACCGTGGCGGGGCGACGTGCTTCCCGGGCGGGACGCGGCGCCGAGGCCGGGCCAGGTGAACGGCGGCCGTACGGACCGGCCCCGGGGACTCCGGGCGGAGCAGTCCCGCGCGACAGGCGGCCGGGAGCGTACGAGGGTGGGGAGCACGACCCGGACAGGACCGAGGACACGCCATGATCGAGGCCCACTCCCTCACCAAGCGGTACGGCGAGAAGACCGCCGTCGACGGCCTGAGCTTCACGGTGCGGCCCGGCGTCGTGACCGGCTTCCTCGGTCCGAACGGGGCCGGCAAGTCCACCACCATGCGGATGCTGCTCGGCCTGGACGCGCCCACCTCGGGCCGGGCCCTGGTCAACGGCAGGCGCTACGCCGAACACCGCGCCCCCCTGCACGAGGTGGGGGCGATGCTGGAGGCGCGCTCGGTACACACCGGGCGCAGCGCCTACCACCATCTGCTGGCGCTCGCCGCGACGACCGGGATCTCCCGGCGCCGGGTGGACGAGGTGATCGACCTGGTCGGGCTGCGCGCGGTGGCCCGCAAGCGGGTCGGCGGCTTCTCGATGGGCATGGGGCAGCGGCTGGGCATCGCGGGCGCGCTGCTGGGCGATCCGGCGACGGTGCTGCTCGACGAGCCGGTCAACGGCCTCGACCCCGAGGGCATCGTCTGGATCCGCAACCTCCTGAAGGGGCTGGCCGCCGAGGGGCGTACGGTCCTGGTGTCCTCGCATCTGATGTCGGAGATGGCGCTGACGGCGGAGCATCTGATCGTGATCGGACGGGGGCGGCTGATCGCGGACACCTCGGTCGCCGAGTTCGTCGCGCGGGCGGCCGGGGACGTGGTGCGGGTGCGCACCGACCGGGCGGAGCGGCTGCGCACCCTGCTGGAGGGCCCGCAGGTGTCGGTGACCGCGCAGGAGCCGGGGGTGCTGCTGGTGACGGGCCTCAGCGGCGAGCGGATCGGGCGGATCGCGGCCGACAACGGCCTGGCCCTGGCCGAACTGACGCCGCAGCACGCCTCGTTGGAGGAGGCGTTCATGGAACTGACCCGGGACGCCGTGGAGTACCAGGCACCGGCGCCCCAACTCGTCGGCGCGACCGAGGAAGGCGGTGCGGCATGACGACGGCCTCGGCGATTCCCGGACCGGAGCGGGGCAGGGTCACCCAGGCGCGGGTCGTCCGCTCCGAGTGGATCAAGCTGCGGTCGCTGCGCTCCACGCTCTTCACCCTGCTCGCGGCGGTCGTCGCGATGACCGGACTGGGCTTTCTGTTCAGCTACTTCACCGCCGTGCGCTGGGACGATCTGCCGCCCCAGGAGAGACTGGCCTTCGACCCGACACTGGTCAGTCTGCGCGGCTTCTATCTGGCGCAGCTGGCCGTGGGCGTGCTGGGGGTGCTGGTGGTCAGCGGCGAGTACGCCACCGGGATGATCCGGTCCTCGCTGTGCGCGGTGCCCCGGCGGCTTCCCGTGCTGTGGGCCAAGGCCCTGGTCTACGCGGCTCTCGCCTGGGCGGCGATGACGACGGCGGCGCTGGCGGCCTTTCTGCTGGGGCAGTTCGCCCTGTCCCGCTCGCACCTGGACACCTCGCTGGGCGCCCCGGGCGTGCTGCGCGCGGTGCTCGGCACGGGTCTGTATCTGACGGTCGTGGGCCTCATCGGGGTGGCCCTCGGCGCGCTGGTCCGCAACACCGCGGGCGCCATCGCCGCCCTGTTCGGCGTGCTCCTGGTGCTTCCGGCTCTCGCCCAGGCGCTCCCCTCGTCGTGGCTCGACGCGGTCAACCCGTATCTGCCGAACACGGCGGGGCAGAGCCTCGCCCATGTGCAGCAGCAACCGCACACCCTGGCGCCCTGGACGGGCTTCGCGCTGTTCTGCCTGTACGCGCTGGCCGCGCTGGCCGGGGCGGCGGTGGCCCTGCGCAGACGGGACGCGTGAGCCGTTCCGGCGGGCCTCTGCGAGCCCCCGGGTCCCCGGGCAGCCGGGATGACGTGGAGCCGCGCCCACGCCCTCAGCAGCCCGTACGCGGCGGTAAGCCCTCGGGGCCCGGAGTCCGGTCGCGATAGGTCTCGCCGACGAAGCGCAGAAACGCCTCCACGTCGCCCGGCTGCGACGACACCCCCAGCGAGACCCGGACCGCGCCCGCCGACGGCAGGCCCAGCTCCGTCAGATAGTCGTCCAGGGAAGCGTTCCGGCGGCGGGCGGCCGCGCGCAGCCGGGGCGGGCGCACGGCGAAGGCCGCCTCACCGGCACCCGGGTTGCAGAAACAGCCGGTGCGCAGGGAGATGCCCCGGGCGGCGCTGTCCCGGACCACGATCCGCTCGTCGACGACCCGGCCGTCCGCGCCCAGGATGTTCAGCGCGACCGTGCCGCCGCGGTCCGGCTCCCCCGCCCCCGGCCCGTAGACCCGGACCAGCGGGGAACCGTCGCCGTGGCGCAACTCGGCCAGTCCGCCGAGCAGTCGCGCGGTCAGCCCGGCCACATGGTCCCGGATCCGGTCCACTCCGATCCCGTCGATCCAGGCCAGTCCGGCGGTGACATCGGGGATGGCGAGGAAGTTGACGGTGCCGTCCTCGAAGGCCGCCTCGTCGGCGGCGAGGACGTGCCACTGCGCCTGGGCGCCCGCCGCGTGGACGGTGCCGCCCGAGAACCAGGGGCGGCGCAGCCGGGCGAGCGCCTCCCGGCGGGCGATCAGACTGCCGACGCCGGTGGGGTGGCCGAAGACCTTGTACCAGCTGACCACCGTGAAGTCGGGGTGGAACCGGCCGAGGTCGAGGGGATGGGCGGGGACGAAGGCGGCGGCGTCGAGCAGCACGTCGTGGCCGAGTTCCCGGGCCCGGGCGATCCAGGCCAGTGAGTGGCGCACCCCGGTGAAGTTGCTCTGCGCCGGATAGGCCAGCAGACCGCGGCCGCCGCCCCGGGCGGTGAGCGCGGCCTCCAGCCGACCGGTGTCCAGCCGGAGGCCGGGACCGCCCACCGGCACATAGGTGACGGTGGCGCCCCGGGCGCGGGCGTACTCCCGCAGTCCGTTCACGGAGTTGTGGTTGTCCAGCGACATCACCAGCCCGTTGCGGCGGCTGAAGGGGTAGGCCTCCCCCACCAGCCGCAGGGCCCCGGTCGCGTTGGGGGTGAAGATCACGGCGTACTCGCCGGGGTCCGCGTGGAAGTGGCGGAGCACCGCCTGCCGCGCCTCGGCGAGCAGTCGGCCGGAGGCGAGGGAGGCCGGGCTCCCGGAGTGCGGATTGCCGTACAGGCCGCCGGTGATCCGGCGGGCACTGCCCAGGACGAGGGAGCGCGGGGGCAGTGCCGCTCCGGTGTGGTCGAGGTAGGTGTGTCCCCCGGCGTCGACGTGGCCGAACTCCTCGGCACGCAGCCGGGCGAAGTCGTCGGCCGTTCCCTCCGGCGTGCCGCTCCCGGCGGTGTGCCCGGCGTCGGCGGTGTCTGTGTGCTCCACGGGTCCTCCCTCGGTTCCGGCCCGCGGCCCCGCCCCGGTCCCTTCCCCGGCGGTCCGACGGGCTGCCCCCATCCTGCGTCCCTCCACCGGGAGTTGAGCGGCCCGCGCCACACCGGATCTTCGTCACACCGGCGCAATGATCACCTGCCAGAATCCAACAAGGCGCCGGGGTGACACCGAGGACGCCACCGACCCGGAGGAGTCCCGTGCCGCCGAACCCGACACCGCTGCGCAAGCTGGGCTTCCTGACCATCGGCCTGTTCGACGGGACCGATCCGCGCCGCGGGCACGAATCGACCCTGGAGATCATCGAGTTGGGCGAGCGGCTCGGCTTCGACAGCGCCTGGGTGCGCCACCGTCATCTCCAGTACGGCATCTCCTCGCCCATCGCCGTGCTCGCGGCCGCCTCCCAGCGCACCGCCCGGATCGAGCTGGGCACGGCGGTCATCCCGCTGGGCTGGGAGAACCCGCTGCGGCTGGCCGAGGACCTGGCGACGGTCGACATCCTCTCCGGCGGCCGCCTCAACCCCGGGGTCAGTGTGGGCCCGCCGATGCACTACGACCGGGTGCGGGAGGCGCTCTACCCGGACACCGCCGAGGCCGAGGACTTCGGCCACGAACGGGTGCGGCGGCTGCTGGACTTCGTCCGCGGAGAGCCCGCCACCGACTTCGGCGGCACGGAGGGCTTCGAAGTGTTCTCCGACCGGGTGCAGCCGGTGTCCCCCGGTCTCGGCGGTCGCATGTGGTACGGCGGCGGGAGCCTGCGCTCCGCCCGGTGGGCGGGCGAGCACGGGATGAACCTGCTGACCAGCAGCGTCGTCAAGGCGGAGGAGTCGGAGGACTTCGCCGAGGTGCAGCTCTCGCACATCCGGGCCTTCCGCTCCCGTCACCCCGAGGGCGGGCGCGCCCGGGTCTCGCAGGGTCTGGTCGTCATTCCCACCGACAGCGCCACGCCCGGGCAGCGCGCCCGGTACGCGGCGTACGCGGCGGGACGGTTGCCGCGCACGGCGTCCCCCCAGGGCCCGGCACGGATGCTGTTCGCGCCGGACCTCGTCGGGCCGTCCGAACAGATCGCCGAACAGCTCTCTGCGCACGCCGCGTTCCGGGAGGTGACGGAGGTGGCGTTCGCGCTGCCGTTCACCTTCGGGCACGAGGACTACGTACAGATCCTCACCGACATCGCGACCCGGCTGGGCCCGGCGCTCGGCTGGGAACCCGGCGCCCCGCGGTCCGGGTGATCTTCCGCGAAGGCCCCGGGACGGGCGATGCTGGGCCCGTGACGCCCGCCCCACGACTGACGGAGGCCCTATGACGACGGACAGCGACACCGCGACCGGGATCTCGGTGAAACCCGTGGCGGGCCGAATCGGCGCCGAGATCACCGGGGTCGATCTGGCCGACGGCCCGGACGACGCGGCGGTGGCCGCGATCCGGTCGGCCGTACTGCGCTGGAAGGTGGTGTTCTTCCGGGACCAGAAGCTGGACCACGCCGCGCATGTCGCGCTCGCCCGGCGGTTCGGCGAACCCGTCGTCCTGGGCCGCCGGGGCAGCGCCTCCCCGGACGGCTTCCCGGAGGTCGAGACCACGGCCGACCGGCTGGAACTGGGCGGCCGCTACGGCATGGAGCACGAGGAGTGGCTGCGCCGCAGGCGCCACTCGCTGCTGCGGGGCTGGCACTGCGACCACGGCGCCCGGGTGGACCCGCCCGCGGCGACGATCCTGCGGGCCGAGACCGTGCCGCCCTACGGCGGGGACACCCAGTGGTCGAATCTGGCGGCCGCCTACGCGGGCCTCTCAGAGCCCCTGCGGCACTTCGTGGACGGGCTGCGGGCCGAGCACCGGCTCGGCGTCGGCTACCAGTCCCGCCCCGGCGACGACGCGTATCTGCGGCATCTGCTGGACCACCAGGTGGCCAGCGAGCACCCGGTGGTCCGGGTGCATCCCGAGACAGGTGAGCGGGTGCTGTTCGTGAACGGCTACTACCTGGAGCAGATCAGCGGACTCTCCCGCGCCGAGAGCGGACATGTGCTCCGGATGCTGCTGGAGGAGGCCACCCGCCCCGAGTACACGGTCCGCTTCCGCTGGGAGCCCGGCAGCGTCGCCTTCTGGGACAACCGGGCCACCATCCATCTCGCCCCCGGTGACCTCGTCACCCCCGAACACCCCCGGATCATGCACCGGGTGATGCTCGCCGGGGACGTTCCGGCGGGACCGGACGGCCGTCCCTCACGGCCCATCACCGGCACCGAGCCCGGCCGCTGGTGACCGGCGCCCGGACGGGGGCGCGCCGGGCGTACGCCCCCGTCCGGATTCCCGCGGGCTCCTTGCCCGTTCCCCCCACCCCGGGCGCCCGGAACGGCTAGATTCGAGCCCCGTCGACCCCGCACCCGTCGGCGGCCTCGCACGAAGGGCTGGGGAACGGCGCATGCGCGACTTCGGGAACGCCCGGGCGGCCGCCCCGGCGACCGCGTCAGAACCGGTCATGACGGGGGGACTTGCCGACAGCGTCTTCGACACGGCGAGCCGCGACCCCCTGCTGCCGGTGATCGCCCTGCGCGAGGCACCCCCCGGCACGGGCTGGACCCGGGTGACGGCGGCCGAACTGCGCGACGCCGTGGTCGCCCTCGCCCAGGGGCTGGTCGCCTCCGGCATCCGCCCCGGCGACCGGGTGGCCGTGATGGCCCGTACCCGCTACGAGTGGACCCTGTTCAGCTGTGCGCTGTGGGCGGTCGGGGCCGAGGTCGTGCCGATCTACCCCACCTCCTCCCGGGAACAGGTCGAGTGGATCCTCGGGGACTCGGACTGTGTCGCGGTGGTCGTGGAGGACGAGCAGGGCGTGATGACCGTCGGCTCGGTCTGCGCCTCCCTGCCCCGGCTGCGGCACGTCTGGCAGCTGGACTCCGGGGCGCTCGACGACCTGGTGCTGCGGGGCCGCCCGGTGCCGCCGACCGCCGTGGACTCGCTGCGCCGGATCGTGCTGCCGGACTCCACCGCGGTCGTCGCCTACACCTCCGGCACCACCGGCCACCCCCGCGGCTGCGCCCTCAGCCACCGCAATCTGGCCAGCCCCTGCGACACGATACTGGCGGGGTGGGGGCACACCGCGGCACCGCCCGGCGAACAGGCCGCCGTCCTCGCCTTCCTGCCGTTCTCCCATGTGTACGGGCTGATGATCCAGGGGCTGTGTCTGCGCGGCGGACTGCTCATGGCCCATGAACCCGACCTCGACACGGACGTCCTGGCGGCGTCCTTCCGGAGCTTCCGCCCCACCTGCCTGTACGCGGTCCCCTTCGTCTTCGAGAAGCTCTACAAGCAGTTCCTGCACACGGCCCGGCAGGAGGGGCGCGGCGCCCTCGTCGAACGGGCGGTGCGCACGGCCCAGGACTACGCCCTGGCCCTGGAGCGGCAGCGGCTGGGCACCGGTCCGGGCCCCGGCTTCGACCTGAAGCTCCAGCACACCCTGTACGAGCGGGCGGTGTACCGGAAGCTGCGTGCGGCCCTGGGCGGCCGGGTCTGCGCCGCCGCCTCCGGCGGATCGCAGCTGAGCCGCGAACTCGCCCTGTTCTTCACCGGGATCGGGATCTCCGTCCACGACGGCTACGGGCTCACCGAGACCGGCGGGGGCATCACCGCGCAGCCCGTCGGCCGGGCGAAGTCGGGCACGGTGGGGCTGCCGCTGCCGGGGGTGGAGGTACGGGTGGCCGAGGACGGGGAGATCCTGGTGCGCGGGCCGTCGGTGTTCCAGCGGTACGTCAACGACGACGACGCCACCCGGGCGGCCCTGCGCGACGGCTGGCTGGCCACCGGCGACCTCGGGCAGCTGGACGCCGAGGGGTATCTGTCCATCACGGGCCGCAAGAAGGAGATCATCGTCACCAGCGGCGGCAGAAGCGTGGCTCCCGCGGCCCTGGAGGAGCGGCTGCGGGCCCATCCGCTGATCCACCAGGCGGTGGTGGTGGGCGACGACCGGCCCTGTGTGGGCGCCCTGATCACCCTGGACCCCGAGTTCGTGGCGCACTGGCGCGGCGGTCTGTTCGCGCAGGTCGACGCGCCGGGGCGGGAGGCGCGGGAGGAGAACGCGCTGCGGCAGGAGATCGCGCGGGCGGTGGCCGCGGCCAACAGCACGGTGTCCCGGACCGAGTCGATCCGGGTCTTCCGGGTGCTGCCCGGCCCCTTCGACATCGCGAGCGGGCTGCTGACCCCCTCGATGAAGCTCCGCCGGGACGCGGTCGCCCAGCGGTACGCGGTCGAGATCGACGCCATGTATCAGAGTTCGTCGCGCCTTCCTCCGGAGCGCAGAACGGAGCGCAGAGCGGAGGAGCCCTCCGGCTGGGAGGAGTCCGACGACGTGTTCCGCCGGGTCAGGTAGGGGCGCGGCACTCCGGCCCCGGGCCCCCGCCCGCTCCGGGGGCCGCATGTCGCGGGCCGTCCGGATGCGCGTGCGGGGCGGTACGGCGCATTCTTGCTGTGTTACCGACCCGACGGCCCGGGACGAGGACGGATCCGATGCAAGGGAGCGCCGAGAGCGCGGACAGCGCACCCGGGACGCCCACCGCCGTGCTGACCGGCGCCGTGGCGGAGGCCATCCGCGCCGCCGACGGCCTGGTGGGCGGCGTGTACCTGCGCTCCAGCGATCCGCAGGTCCTGCGCCTTGCCGTGCTCGCCGGAGTGCCCGCGCCCCTCTTCCGGCCCTGGTCCCGGCTGCACATGGACCGGCCGTTCCCGGTCGCGGACGCCTACCGGCTCGGCGTCCCGGTGGTCCTCGGCGACGCCACGGAGACCATGCGGCGCTACCCCCAGCTGGCGGCGGGGCTGCCGTTCCGCTTCGGCTCGGTGTATGTGCCCGTGGTGGGCGCCGCCACGACGTACGGCGTCCTGACGGTGCTGCGCCCGACCGAGCAGGACGCGGTCGAGTCGCTGCCCGACCTGGACCGGCTGGCGGCGACCGCGGAGCGCCTCGCCGAAGCCCTGGGCGCGCTGGAGCGGGCCGGGGACCCCGTGGTCTGGGACGGGCCGCCACTGTGTGTGCGTCCCCCGGCCGCCGCGCGGCCGCGCGGCCGTATCGGGCACTTCGCCTGGGACCCGGCCGCGGCGACGGTGACCGGGGACGAGACCTTCCGTGAGCTGTCGGGAGGCAGTGTGGAGGACCTCGCCGGGTCGCCGGAGGCGCTCGCCGAGGCCGTGTCGCCGGACGACGCCCGGCTGGTGCTGTCGGCACTGCGGGAGACCTCGGGAGGCGCGCCGCCGCGCCGCCCGCTGCGGGTGCGCGCCAAGGACGGCGGCCAGCGGCTGCTGGAGTTCTGGGCGGAGGGACCGGAGACGGCGCCGCACCGGGTCGGCGGTCTGGTGGTCGATCCCGGCCTCGGCCCGGCGGCCCAGGGAGCCACGGATCTGCTGCCGGACGGCGTGTTCGCCTTCGACCGGATGGGCCTGATCACCTACGCCAACCCGCGCGCCGCCCAGCTGCTCGGCGTGCCGCAGCCCGAGCTGGTCGGCCGCCATCTGTGGCACGCCCTGCCGTGGCTGGACCGGCCCGCCTACGAGGACCATCTGCGGGCCGCGCTGCTGGCCCCGGAGCCGGTGCACTTCCAGGTCCGCCGTCCCACCGAGGGCTCGGGCGGGGAGGAGGAGGGCGACTGGCTGACCGTGTCGGTCTATCCCGGCGCCGATGTCCTGACCTGCCGGGTGATGCCCTTCGGCCACACCGCGGAGGCGCCCTCGCTCGCGGAGGCCTCGGCCAGGACGGCGGGCGAGCTGAGCACCTGGGACGCGCCCGCCCCGGTGTACCGGCCCATCATCCTCGCGATCGCGCTGTCCGAGGCCGTGACCGCGCGGCAGGTGTCCGAGGTGGTGATGCGGGAGCTGCTGCCCGCCTTCGGAGGGCGCCGGCTGGCCATCTACCTCTTGCAGGAACGCCATCTCTACCTGGCCTGGGAGACGGGCTTCCCGCCCCGGTTCCTGGCCCAGTTCGAGGGGGTGGGTCTGGACGCCAAACTGCCGGGGGTGGAGACGCTCACCACGGGCCGCCCGCTGTTCTTCGAGTCGATGCCGCAGATGGAGGCCGCCTATCCGGGCCTCCCGCTGGACAGCGCCGAGGGGGCCCGGGCCTTCCTCCCGCTGATCGCCTCCGGGCGCCCGGTCGGCTCCTGCATCCTCGGCTTCGAACATCCCCGCGCCTTCGGCGACGAGGAGCGCACGGTGCTCACCGCGCTCGCCGGACTGATCGCGCAGGCCCTGGAGCGGGCCCAGCGCTACGACTCCGAGGCCGCCCTCGCGCGCGGCCTCCAGGAGGCCCTGCTGCCGCACCGGCTGTCCACCCATCCGCAGGTGGAGACGGCGGGCCGCTATCTGCCCGGCACCCAGGGCATGGAGGTGGGCGGCGACTGGTACGACGTCGTCGAGGCGGGCGACGGACTGGCCCTGGTCATCGGCGACGTCCAGGGGCACGGGGTGCAGGCCGCGGCCACCATGGGTCAACTCCGCAGCGCCGTGCGGGCGTTCGCGTTCAGCGACCATGCGCCGCACCAGGTGATGAGCGGCACCAACCGGCTGCTGATCGACCTGGATCCGGGCCAGTTCGCCAGCTGCTGCTATGTGCGCCTCGACCCGGTCACGGGCCACGCCCGGGCCGCGCGGGCCGGGCATCCGCAGCCGCTGCTGCGCCATCCGGACGGCCGTACCGATGTGCTGGACCTGCCCGGCGGGCTGGTGCTCGGGGTGGACCCGCAGGCCCGCTACCCGGTGACCCATCTGCGGCTGGAGCCCGGTGCCGTGCTCGCGCTGTACACCGACGGCCTGGTGGAACGGCCGGGGGCGGACATCGACGAGGGGGTGGAGACGCTGCGTTCCGAGCTGTCCCGCACGAAGTACGAGAGCGGCCTCTCCCTCAAGGGGATCGCGGACCGGCTGACCGAGCGCGCCCGGAAGGCCGCGGACCGGCCGGACGACATCGCGGTGCTGCTCGCGACCCGACTGCACGGCACGGAGGGCATCGACGACGGCCCCGAGCCCGGGGACGCCGACGGGCCCGGTCGTCCGCAGGGCGGATTCCGCCAGAGGTGATCCCCGGCGCCGCGGGAGCGGGACGGCGTTGCGATGATGTTGTCCGCAGGCCCGGCCGGACCGCCGCGGTCTGACGTCGAGAGGCAGGAGACCCCCTATGACCGCCGTTCGTGGCACGTCCGTGGACATCCCCACCCAGGACGGTACGGCCGACGCCTATCTGGTCCACCCGGACGACCGGAACCCCCACCCCGCGGTCCTGCTCTACATGGACGCCTTCGGACTGCGCCCCAGCCTGAAGGCGATGGCCGACCGCCTGGCCGGTCACGGGTACACCGTGCTCGTTCCCAACGTCTTCTACCGGGGCGGGCGCGCGCCCGTCGTGGAACTGCCCGACTTCATCGACACGTCCACGCGGCCTGACCTCTTCCAGAAGATCATGCCGCTGATGGCGGAGCTGACGCCGGAGGCCGTCGAGCGCGACGCCATCGCCTGTCTGGGCTGGCTCGCCGACTGCCCGCAGGCCGCCGACGGCCCGATCGGCACCGCCGGTTACTGCATGGGCGCCCGGCTGGCCCTGCTCACCGCGGCCGCCGTCCCGGAGCGGGTCGCGGCCGTGGCCGGGTTCCACGGCGGACGTCTGGCCACCGACGCGCCCGACAGCCCGCACCTGGTGGCCGACCGGGTCACCGCGGAGGTCTACTTCGGCCATGCGGACCAGGACGCCTCGCTGCCGCCGGAGCAGATCGAGCGGCTGGAGAAGGCGCTTACGGACGCCGGAGTGCGCCACCGGTGCGAGGTCTACACCGGCGCCCCGCACGGCTACACCCAGGCCGACACCTCCCACTACCACGCCGAGGCGGCGGAGCGGCACTGGACCGAACTGCTGGCCCTGCTGGACCGCGCGCTGTAGAGGACGCCGTACGGGGCCGGGGGCGGGCGCCCCCGGCCCCGTAGACGATCAGGCGGGCGGTACGACCGCCACCGGGCAGGGCGCGTGGTGCAGCAGCGCGTGCGCCACCGAGCCGATGCGCGGTCCCACCGGGCGGCTCGCGTGCCGTCCCACCACCACGAGCTGGGCGTCGGCGGCCGCGGACAGCAGGACCTGGCCCGCGCTGCCCATCTCCACCTGCTCGGTCACGGGCACCTGCGGGTATCTCTCCCGCCAGGGCCGCAGCGCCTCGTCGAGTGCCCTCCGCTCGTAGGGCTCCAGTCCTCCGGCCTCGTCGAGCAGCTTCAGGGAGCCGGGGCTGTAGGCGAACACCGGGGGCAGGCTCCAGGCCCGTACGACCCGCACGCCCGCTCGACGGGCGGCGGCGGTCGCGAAGGCGAAGCCGAGTGCCCCGTCGCTGTCCTCCGGAGTCCCGTGCTGGCCGACGACCACGTCCCGGCCCGCCGCCTCGTCCGAGGGGCGGTCCTCGGAGCGCACCAGCACCACGGGCCGGGCGGACTCCGCGATCACCTGCCGCCCCACCGACCCCAGCAGGAAGCCGACCAGGGCGCCGTGTCCGCGCGAGCCCAGCACCAGCAGCTCCGCCGCTGCCGCCGCCGCGGCCAGCGCCTCCACCGGGCCGCCCTCCAGGGCCTCGGCCGTCACGGTCAGCCCCGGATGCCCCGCGACCACGGCGTCCCGGGCCTCCTGGACCAGCCGCTTCGCCCAGTCGGCCTGGGCGTCGTGGTCCGCGGCCGGGGCGAGGTCGTAGGACTGCCACTGCCAGGCGTGCACGATCCGCAGCGGCAGATCGCGGCGTACGGCCTCCCGGGCCGCCCAGGCCGCCGCGGCGGTGCTCTCCGGTGATCCGTCGACTCCCACGGTGACGGGGCGGGTCATACGGCTGCCTCCTGTGTCGCGCGCTCGGATGATCACACGCTACCGGCTCCGGCGCGCGCCGGACGCCGAGGCGAAACAGGGCGATCGAACATACGATGGCAGGACGCGATGGGTACGGGGCGGGAGACCTCTATGGCACAGGCTGCCGGCGCAGCGGCACGGACCGTCATCCTGACCGTGGACGACGACCCCGGGGTGTCGCGTGCCGTGGCCCGCGATCTGCGGCGCCGGTACGGCGAGTCGTACCGCATCGTGCGGGCCGAGTCCGGTGAGAGTGCGCTGGAGGCGCTGCGGGAGCTGAAGCTCCGCGGCGATCTGGTGGCCGTGATCATGGCCGACTACCGCATGCCGGAGATGAACGGCATCGAGTTCCTGGAACTGGCCCTGGACGTCTACCCGGGCGCCCGGCGGGTGCTGCTGACCGCGTACGCGGACACCGGCGCCGCCATCGACGCGATCAATGTCATCGACCTCGACCACTACCTCCTCAAGCCGTGGGATCCGCCGGAGGAGAAGCTCTATCCGGTCCTGGACGATCTGCTGGAGGTGTGGCGGACCTCGGACTACCGGCCGGTCCCGGCCACCAAGGTGGTGGGGCACCGCTGGTCGGCGCGGTCCTCGCGGGTCCGGGAGTTCCTGGCCCGCAACCAGGTGCCCTACCGCTGGTACTCGGTCGACACGCCGGAGGGCGGACGGCTGCTGGCGGCGGCCGGGCAGGACGGGGAGCGGTTGCCGCTCGTGGTCACCCCGGACGGCTCCGTCCTCGTCGAACCGGGGGACCCGGAACTCGCCGCCCATGTGGGGCTGGCGACCAACCCGACCTCCGAGTTCTACGACCTGGTGGTGATCGGCGGCGGCCCCGCCGGGCTGGGGGCGGCGGTCTACGGAGCCTCGGAGGGGCTGCGGACGCTGCTGGTGGAGCGGTCGGCGACGGGTGGCCAGGCCGGGCAGAGTTCCCGCATCGAGAACTACCTCGGCTTCCCCGACGGCGTGTCGGGGGCGCAGCTCACCGACCGGGCGCGCCGCCAGGCCAAGAAGTTCGGTGCGGAGATCCTCACCGCGCGGGAGGTGTCCGCGCTGGAGGCCAACGGAGCGGCGCGGATCGTGCGGTTCTCGGACGGGACCGCGATCGCCGCGCACAGCGTGATCCTGGCGACCGGTGTGACCTACCGTCAGCTCGCGGCCCCGGGGCTGCGGGACCTGACGGGGTGCGGGGTCTACTACGGGTCGGCGCTGACGGAGGCGCCCGCCTGCTCGGGGCAGAACGTGTTCATCGTGGGCGGCGCCAACTCGGCGGGCCAGGCGGCGATGTATCTGTCCCGGAACGCCAAGTCGGTGACCCTGATCGTGCGTGGCGCGTCGCTGGCGGCGTCGATGTCGCACTATCTGGTCCAGCAGATCTCCGAGGCGCCGAACATCGTCGTGCGCAGCGGCACCGTGGTGGAGTCGGCGCACGGGACCGAGCACCTGGAGCAGCTGACACTGCGTGACCTCGCGACGGGAGAGACCGAACTCGTCGACGTGCCCTGGCTGTTCGTGTTCATCGGGGCGGCCCCGCTCACGGACTGGCTGGAGGGGACCGTGCTGCGCGACGAGCACGGCTTCATCCCGACCGGGCCCGACATGACCTGCGACGGGCAGCCGCCGCCCGGCTGGGAGCTGGACCGGCCCCCGTACCACCTGGAGACCAATGTGCCCGGGGTGTTCGTGGCGGGTGACGCGCGCGCCGAGTCCGCCAAGCGGGTCGCCTCCGCGGTCGGCGAGGGGGCGATGGCGGTGATGCTCGTCCACCGGTATCTGGAGCAGTCATGAACCCACAGCCCGGGGAGCGCGGATGAGCAGCCGGCCGATGGAGTGCGACAAGGCGGAGCTGAGGACGCTCTTCCTGTTCGAGAAGCTGAGCGACGACCAGCTGGCGCGGCTGTGCCGGGACGGCCGGGTGGAGCTGTTCGAGCCGGGCCCGGTGTACACCGAGGGCGACCCCGCCACCTGCTTCTTCGTGCTGCTGGAGGGCACCGTGGTGCTCTCGCGCCGGGTGGGCGGCGACGATGTGGAGGTCAACCGGACCTCCCAGCGCGGGGTGTACGCGGGCGCCTTCCAGGCGTATCTGGGCGACCGGGCGCGGGCCGCGGTCTACAACGGGTCGATGCGGGTCACCGAGCCCTCCCGGTTCTTCGTGCTGCCCGCCGAGACCTTCGCCTCGGTGATGCGGGACTGGTTCCCGATGGCCGTGCATCTGCTGGAGGGTCTGTTCTTCGGCAGTCAGAACACCCAGCAGGTCATCAACCAGCGGGAACGGCTGCTGGCCCTGGGCTCCCTGTCCGCGGGCCTCACCCATGAGCTGAACAATCCGGCGGCCGCGGCGGTGCGCGCCACCTCGGCGCTGCGGGAGCGGGTGGCCGGGATGCGGCACAAGCTGGGGGTGATCGCGGCCGGGCGGTACGAGCGGGACGCGCTGCTGACCCTGGTGGACATCCAGGAGCGGACGGCCGAGCAGGTCGCCAAGGCCACCCCGCTGAGCCCCCTGGAGGCCTCCGACCGGGAGGACGCGCTCGGCGACTGGCTGGACGACCACGGCATCGAGGGCGCCTGGCAGCTCGCCCCGGCGTTTGTGCAGGCCGGGCTGGACACCGACTGGCTGGACCGGGTCGCGGCGGCCGTCGACGAGGAGAGCCTCGAAGGCGCGGTCCGCTGGCTCAACTACACGGTGGAGACCGAGCTGTTGATGAACGAGATCGAGGACTCCACAACCCGGGTGTCCACCCTGGTGAACGCGGCGCGGCAGTACTCGCAGCTCGACCGGGCCCCCTACCAGGTCGTCGATGTGCACGAACTCCTCGACAGCACGCTGCTGATGCTCTCCGCCAAGATCGGCAGGCGGATCACCGTGGTCAAGGAGTACGACCGCACCCTGCCGAAGGTCCCCGCCTATCCGGGGGAGCTGAACCAGGTGTGGACCAACCTCATCGACAACGCGGTGTCGGCGATGAACGAGACGGGTGGGGACGGCACGCTGACGGTACGGACGGCGCTCGAACGGGACCGGCTGCTGGTCGAGTTCCGCGACACGGGTCCCGGGATTCCGCCGGAGATCCGCAACCGCATCTTCGACCCCTTCTTCACCACCAAGCCGGTCGGCCAGGGCACCGGGCTCGGCCTGGACATCTCCTGGCGCATCGTCGTCAACAAACACCACGGCGGCCTCGATGTGACGTCCGAGCCGGGGGACACCCGGTTCCAGGTGTGGCTGCCGCTCACGGCCGGGGAGTCCGACGTCCCGGAGGGGGACTCGGCCGCGGGGCCCGGTTCCGAGACACCAGTGGAGGCATCATGACCACAGCGAACGGAATCGACCCCGGGGTCCCGCCCACCGGCGCGGGCTGCGCGGAGTGCGAGGAGGCGGGCGGCTGGTGGTTCCATCTGCGCCGCTGCGCGCAGTGCGGGCACATCGGCTGCTGCGACGACTCCCCCGCCAAGCACGCGACGGCCCACTTCCAGGCGACCGGGCACCCGGTGATCCGGAGTTTCGAGCCGGGCGAGGACTGGTTCTGGGACTTCGCCACCTCCGAGCTGTACGAGTCGGGTCCCGAACTGGCGCCGCCCGTCTGCCATCCCCTCGACCAGCCGGTACCGGGTCCGGCGGGCCGGGTCCCGGCGGACTGGGCTCAGACGCTCGGTTAGGCGCGGGCCCGGCCGAGCGCCGCGGCAAGGCCGCGGCGGGCCGGGCAGGGCGGAGGTCGGCCATGGCGAGGATCATGGAATGCATCCGGTGCGGGGGCACGGTGGCACCCGACGGTGCCTGCCGGCGCTGCGGCGTGGCGCAGCACACCTTCCGTGCGCATGTGGAGATCACGGTGGGAGCCGACGCGGCCGGGGTCAGCGACCGGGGGCCCCGGCTGGAGGTCAACGCCAACTCGCTGGCGCTGGCCGCCACCGGGCTCTGGACGGTCGCGGTGGTCTGCGGCGGGGTGTCCCGCTCCCCGCAGCCGGAACGTGCGGCCCGGGTCGCCGCCAAGGCCGGGGCGGCGGTGCTGACCGCCCGGCTGCGGGAGGGGGAGGCGCCCGAGGTGGCGCTCGCCCGGGCCGCGGAGCGGGCGGGCCGGGCGGTGAGTGCCCTGTCCGCCGCGGAGGAGGGCTCGCCCGCGTGCACGTTCGTCGCGGGCGTCGCCGGTCCGGAGGGGATCTGGAGCGCGTGGGTCGGGGACAGCAGGGCCTACTGGCTGCCCGGCGAGGGCCCGGGGGTGCTCCTGTCCGAGGACGACACGGGCGAGCACGACGCCCTCACCGCATGGCTGGGCGCGGACGCCGGGCCGGTGCGGGCCCATGTGCGCGGCCGTCGTCCCCGGGTGCCCGGTCGGCTGCTGCTGTGCACCAACGGGCTGTGGCGTCATCTGCCGGACGCAGCCGGGCTGTTGACGGCGCTCGGACGGCGGGGGCGCAATGTGCTGGCGGACGCGCAGACGCTGGTGGGCCGCGCCCTGGACGCCGGGGGCGAGGACAACGTCACCGCGGCGGTGATCCGGGTGGTGCCCGCCGCTCCCGGGATCTGAGCGGGGCGACGAGGCGGCCACGGCGGGTGCGGGCCTCCGCAACCCGGGTGTGCCGGGGCCGCGTTGACCCCTGCGCGACCATAATGAGCGGATGATCGACTCCTCCCCCACACTCCCCCTGCCCGACCACCATGTGCCGGTCGTCGTCATCGGCGCGGGACCGGCCGGACTGACCCTGGCGAACATCCTGCGCGCGGCCCGGGTCGACTGTGTCGTCCTGGAAGCCGAGAGCCGGGAGTTCATCGAGCAGCGGCCGCGGGCGGGCTTCCTGGAGGAGTGGGCGATGCGGGCCCTGAAGGGGCACGGGCTGGCCCGGGACCTGCTGGAGCGGGCGCCGACGCAGAGCGTCTGCGAGTTCCGCGTCGACGGCGAACGGCACCGGTTCCCCTACACCGAGATCTCCGGCCACCGTCATGTCGTCTGCCCCCAGCCGCTGTTGGTGACGGAGCTGGTGCGGGAGTACGCCGACGTCAGGGGCGGGGACATCCGGTTCCGGGTGCGCGATGTGGAGCTGCACGGCATCGACACCGAGCAGCCGTCGGTGTCGTACACCGATCCAGAGACCGGGACGCGGCACCGGATATGCTGCGATGCCGTCGCCGGGTGCGACGGCGCCCGCGGGGTGACCCGGGCCGCCCTGCCGGCGGACCGCGCACAGGTCGCGCGGCTCGACTACGGGGTCGGCTGGCTGGCGCTGCTCGCCGAGGCGCCGCCGTCCTCGGACTCCGTGGTCTTCGGGGTCCATCCGCGCGGGTTCGCCGCCCATATGGCCCGCGGTCCGCAGGTCACCCGCTACTACCTCCAGTGCCCGCCCGGCGACGACCCGGCGAACTGGCCCGACGAGCGGGTCTGGGCCGAGCTGCGCACCCGGCTGTCCGCGGCGGGTGCGGCGCCGCTGACCGAGGGGCCGCTGATCGAGAAGCGGGTGCTCGACCTGCACAACTATGTGGTGCAGCCGATGACGTACGGGCGGCTGTTCCTGGCGGGCGACGCCGCCCATCTGGTCGCCCCGATCGCGGCGAAGGGCATGAACCTCGCCCTGCACGACGCGCTGCTGCTCGCGGACGCGCTGATCGAGTACCACCGCACGGGCGGCTGGGACGGCCTGGACAGCTATTCGGCGGCGGCTCTGCGCCGGGTGTGGGAGTACCAGGAGTTCTCGGAGTGGTTCGCCGAGTTGCTGCACGGCCCCTCGTCCGGTGACGCCTTCCGTGCGGGCAACGCGACGGCCCGGCTGCGGCGGCTGTTCCGTTCGCCCGCCGCGGCGGCCGCGTTCGCGGAGTCGTACATCGGCTCGGCCGCCGCAGGTAACCAACAGTAACCTACTGGCCAGTAGTCGGCGGGCGGCTGTTTCCGCACGTGGGAGGGGATGGCGCGAGCCGCACCCGCCGGGCGCGCCAACTCCCGTGCGGAGAAATCCCCTTCCGTTGAACACCCACCGTCACACCCGCCGTACATCCGGGAAACCGGAGAGTCCGGTTGTGCAGCGAGGGGTGACGATGGAGCACGGTCGGGCCTGGGCCAGGGAGTTGATCGCCGGACGGTACCGGACGCTCGAGACCGTCCATCGGGAGGAGGGGCGAACCGTCGTCCTCGGCGAGGACATCGAGTACGGGCGTCCGGTCACCCTGATCGGGTCGCGGCAGGCCCCTTCGGCGCCTGGGGACGGCATCCGCCGCATCACCGCCCGCGTCCTGCGGGACTCCGAGGCGGTGCGGCTGCTGTGCCCGGCGGGGGTCGCCCCCGTGCTGGACGTGGCCGAGGACAACGGTGTCCTGTGGACCGTGACGGAGCGGATCGAGGGCACACCGCTCGGGGTGGTCCTGGATCCCGGTCCCCTCGGCCACCTCCGGGCGGCCCGGATCGGCATCGGCGTCCTCGATGTGCTGGAGAGCGCCCACCGCGGGGGTGTGACCCATGGTGATCTGAGCCCCGGTCAGGTGTTCGTCGGCGAGGACGACGGTGTGGTGGTGACGGGATTCGGCCTGGTGGGCACGTGTGTCACCCAGCGGGTCACGGCTCCCTCGTACGCCTCCCCCGAGCAGGCGCGCGGGTCGAGCGCCGGTCCGGCGGCCGACCAGTGGGCGCTGGGCGCGCTGCTGTACACCATGACGGAGGGCCGTCCGCCCTACCGGGACCGGGGCCCGGTCGAGTCCACCCTGCGCGCGGTGGACCGGCTGCCGCTGCGTGCTCCGGTGCGGGCCGGTCCCCTCGCCCCGGCCGTCACGGGACTGCTCCGCCGGGACGCCCTGGAGCGGGTGCCGGGGCCGGTGGTGCGCTCCTCCCTGGCGCGCGTCCTGGACGGGGACGCGGAGGACACCGTCCTGGCCGGGCCTGCGGTGCCACCGGGCGGCGTGCGGCTGGTCGCGCAGCGGGCGGTGCGGGCCTGGAGCAGCCCGGCCGTGCGCCGGTCGGCGCTGGCGGGTGCCGGTCTGGTTGTCGCGGCCTCGGCGGTCGCCGTCCTGACGACGAGCGGCGGCCACGGCGGCTCCCCCACCGCGGGTGCGGAGCGCTCCCCGTCCGGTGCCCCCGCCGCCCCGCCCACCGGCCGGGCGCCCTCCACGGGGGCGGGCCCGACGCCGGACGGCTCCCCCTCCGCGGGCAGGCACCGGGCGGCGTCTCCCTCCCCCTCGACTCCCTCCCCCTCCCCCTCCGCCCCCTCGCCGTCGGAGACCGCCGGGGAACCGACCGCGGACTTCGTCCCCTTCGCCGCTTCCGAGGGCTTCTCCGTCGACCTGCCGCGGGGATGGAAGCGGCTGGGCACGCTGCGGGCCGCCGAGAACACCTACCGGGTCACGCTCGGGGCGAACGGGGATCCGCGCACGCTGACCGTCACCGCCGGCGTGAACCTGGGCCCGGACCCGGTCGCGGTGTGGCGGAATCTGGAGCCGTCCCTGCGCAGCACCGAGCAGGACTTCACCCGGGTGGGCCCGATCCGCGCGGTGACCTACCAGGGGTACCCGGGCGCCGACATGGTGTGGCTGTCCACGGTGGACGGCGTCCGGACGCGCACCGTCGGCCGCGGCTTCCTCACCGGCGGCGGCCGCGGCTTCTCGCTGCGCTGGACCGGCCCCGCGGCCGACGCGGACGGTGCCGCCGACCGGCAGGCGCTGGACGTGGTGCTGCGCACCTTCCGCCCGCCGACGACATGACGCCGGGGCCGGTCACCGGCCACCTCACCCCGGGCTCGCCCGCCGACGACATGACACCGGGACCGCTCGCCGGGACTCCCTCATCTGCGGCCCTCGGGGGCCCTGCGGTCCGCCGCCCGCCGGGCGAGCCACAGCGCGACCGCCTCGGCGATCGGCTGTCCCGTCTCCAGCTCGACGAAGCCGAACTGGCCGCCCTGGTTGCATTCGAGGAACCACCACAGCCCGTCCTCGTCCTCCGCGAAGTCGAAGGCCGCGTAGGCGAGTCCGGACAGGGCCAGATACTCGTGCACCGACTTCGCGATGCGCTCGGGCACGGGTGTGTTCTCCCAGGAGTACCCGGTGTCGCCGTACCGGCCGTCGACCTGGCCCGGCGCGGCCCGTTTGCGCGCGCCGAACAGACGGGTGCCGACGCAGGTCAGCCGGATGTCGGCGCGCTTGGGGACATAGCGCTGGAGCAGCACGGGGCCCGCCGCCACGGCGGAGAAGTCGGTGTCGGGCCCGATGAGCGTGGTGGGCAGCGCCAGCTCCGGTGAGTCCGGCGGCGGTCCCGAGGCGGACTTCACGACCACCGACCGGTGCTCCTCGGCGAACTGCTGGGCGACGCGCGGGGCGGTGGTGACGACGGTGGGCGGCACGGCGAAGCCGCTGAGGTGGGCGACCCGCAGTTGCCAGGGCTTGTAGCGGGCCTGGTCGGCGTTGCGGGGGTGGTTCATCCAGCGGGTCGAGGCCGAGTAGAGCATGCCGTACAGGGCCTGGCGCGACTCCGCGGTCAGCCATGCGGAGGAGTGTGCCGCGTGCGCGGCGGGCTCGCCCGGCCTGCGCACCCACACCGAGCGCAGCCCGCCCATGCTCAGCACATGGCCGTTGACCGAGAGATGGCCGTCGAAGTCGCCGTGGGCGTAGTCGGCCGCCAGCACCGCCTTGCCGGGGAGGTCGGCGGGGTCCAGGCGCATCACCGGGACGCCCCGTTCCAGCAGTTCGGCCACCACCATGTCGGCGGTGACGTCCTGCTCCGAGGTGAGGACGAGGACCGTCATCCGGGCCGCTGCCGTCAGTCGTCGAAGTGCGTCTGGGAACCGGCGGTGGACGTGGTCGTACCGGCCGCGTGCAGCAGCGCCCGGTCACTCACCGCGGGCCGCCCGTCGGGCAGTACGTTCAACTGCCGGGAGGCGTCGAAGCGGTACGGCGTCACCACGGCCGGAACCCCGCGGGGAACGGCGTAGTTGAGGGTGAACGGTCGCACGGAAAACCTCCACGGTCAGAAGTTGACTCTTCACAACCTTCTACGTTCCGTCCCCGTAAGGAATTCATCACTTTCCGCCACATCAGGGTGAAGGTCATCACATTGTCCGTCCCTGGGCGTTGACTCCATCGGCATCCTCGGCACGCCGGGTGCGCGTTGTCGGTGGGCTCGGCAACAATGCGGGGTAAAGATCATCAAGACCCCGGGTGGAACGACCGCCCGCCCGCGCCCCCGAAAGGCTGACCCATCATGACGCGCCCTCGGCCCAGTGCCCGTGCTGCCGAAGTGCTGCGCCTGCTCACGGACCTGCGCATACCGGTCTTCCTCACCGTGCACGCCAACGGCCGCCGCCGCTACGGCTGCTGGCAGTCCGTCGGCGGCCAGACGGCACTGCCGACGGACGAGTGCGACGCGCTGCTGGTGACCGGGCGCATCGTCCTCGGGGACCCGGTGGTGGACCGGGCCAAGACCACCTACCGGGTACGTGCCGCACCCCGTCGCACGACCCGCAGCACGGCACACACGGCCCGCACCACGGCACACACGGCGCGTATGACCCGCGCGAGCCGTTCGGCCCTGACGGCCTGAGGCCCGACGGGCGGAGCGCCGCAGTGCGCGGCGGCGCCCCCGCCGCCCGGGAACGGCTACCAGCGGTCCTCGACCTGGGCCCTGATCCGCCGGTCGTACAGGTCCCCGATCGCGTCGAGTGTCTCCTGCGGGAGCGGGGGCAGCTTCGCGACCGCCGCGTTGGCATGGGCCTGCTCCGCCGAGCGGGCGCCGGGGATCACCGACGTGACCCCGGGCTGCTGGACGATCCAGGCCAGCGCCAGCTGGGCCGGGGTGAAGCCCTCCGGGGCGAGCGCAGCGAACTCCGCCGCCGCCTCCACCCCCGTCGCGTAGTCCACCCCGGAGAAGGTCTCGCCCTGGTCGAAGGCCTCGCCGTGCCGGTTGAAGGAGCGGTGGTCGTTCACGGCGAAGACCGTGTCCTTGGTGTATTTCCCCGACAGCAGACCCGAGGCGAGCGGCACCCGGGCGATGACGCCCACGCCCGCGGCCCGGGCGGCCGGGAGCACCTCCCGCAGCGGCTTCATCCGGAAGGGGTTGAGGACGATCTGCACACTCGCCACATGCGGCCGGGCGATCGCGGTCAGCGCCTCGGCGCAGGTCTCGACGCTCACCCCGTACGCGGCGACCCGGCCCTCCTCGACCAGGGTGTCGAGGGCGTCGTACACCTCGTCGGAGGAGTAGACGGGGGTCGGCGGGCAGTGGAGCTGCACCAGATCGACCCGGTCCACACCGAGATTGCGCCGGGAACGGTCGTTCCAGGCGCGGAAGTTGTCCAGGACGTAGTTCTGCGGGATCTGGTCGACGCGGCGGCCCATCTTGGTCGCCACCAGCACATGGACATCGGGCCTGCCGAGCAGGAAGGCGGCGATGGTCTGCTCGCTGCGGCCGTCGCCGTACACATCGGCGGTGTCGAAGAACGTCACGCCGGACTCGGCCGCCGCCTCCAGCACCTCGTGGGCGTCCTTGTCGTCGACATCGCCCCAGTCCGCGCCCAGTTGCCAGGTGCCGAGGCCGATGACCGACGCGTGCTGCCCCGACCTGCGGAATTCTCGTTCCTCCATGCGGCCAGTGTGTCATCCGGCCCCGCCCGCGCACGGAACGCCCCGCGCGCGGCGCGGCACGTCCGCGCTCCGGCCGGGGCGCGGACCCCGGCCGGGCGGACCCCGTCCGGGCGGACCCGCGGGGACGGGCACGGCGGGACGGGCACGGCGGGGGCTCAGCCCCCGGGGCGGTTCTCCAGCCGCAGTTCGACGTCGACCTCCTGGTCCCCGGCCACCACACCGAGCTGGTGGACCACGAACATCTCGTCCAGGGCGTGCCGCAGGCGCTCCACCGCCCGGGGCTCACCCTGGAGTTCCGCCTTCACGGAACCCGACAGGGGTGCGGGCTCCGGCCCCGGTGACCCACCGGGGGAGGCCGAGGTGTCGAAGGTGCCGGTCCACATGGTGGGCCGGGATCCGGAGGTCTCGTGCGGTGCGTCCTCGGCGCAGCGGTCGGAGCCGAAATGCCGGCAGAGTTCGGCGAACAGGCTTCCGGCGTCCGTGGCCGAGCAGTCGCTGACCACCACCTCGACCTGTGGTGCGTGCGCTGGGGGCGAGTTCACGGCCGCTCCTTCCCTCGTGGGCCAACGTCCTTCGTGAGCGGACACGGGTACCCCTCCCCCGGGTCCCCATGCACGACGGTACGGCCGCGGCGGCGGGAGCGCCTGCCGGGGGCGAGCTGTGATCTGCGGCGTAAGGTCCCTGGTCAGCGCCGTACGTGAGCTATGTTGAAGTTTCCCAGGCACGTGAAGGAGGCGGTCCGGTGCCATCGCCGCAGCAGACACGCGCGCAGACCTCTGCGATCACTGCGGGCAGGACGGCCCCGGAGGCGGGCGCCAGCCCGACGTCCCAGCTCAGGGAGCTGTTCGACGGTCCGCGGCTGTCCCCCGGGCACCGGCGGATCGCCCAGTACCTGATCGAGAACATCACCGAGGCGGCCTTTCTGTCGATCACGGACCTGGCCGAGCGGGTGGGCGTCAGCCAGCCCTCGGTGACCCGGTTCGCCGCCGCCGTCGGCTTCAGCGGCTACCCGGCGCTGCGGGAGCGGCTCCAGGCGATCGCGCTGCGGGCGCTGGGCACACCGAGCCCCCCGGCGGAGCAGCGCAGCAACGAGCTCCAGGCGGCCGTGGACGCGGAGATCGAGAACCTGGAGAACCTGCGCCGGGACTTCGCCGACCCGGACCGGGTGATCGGGGTCGGCCGGGCGCTGTCGCAGTCGACACCGCTGACCGTGATGGGTCTGAGGATCTCCGGTTCGCTCGCCGAGTACTTCGCGTACGGGGCCCGGCGGATCCATCCCGACGTACGGCTGGTGACCCGCGGCGGCACCGTCGCCTATGACGCGCTGCTCCAGTCCCGGGAGGCCGGGGGCACCTGGGTACTGGCGTTCGGAATGCCCCGGCACGCCCAGGAGACCCTGACCGCGGTACGGGTGGCGCGCAGCGCCGGGCTCAAGGTGGCCCTGGTCACCGATCTGGCCCTCGGGCCACTGGCCGACGAGGCGGACCAGGTCTTCGCGACCGGCACCGGCTCGCGGCTGGTCTTCGACTCCTACGCCGCCCCGGGCCTGATGGCCGCCGCCCTGCTCCAGGCCATGACCGACGCCGACCCGGAGCGGACCCAGGCCCGCCTGGACGAGTACGAGCAGATCGCCGAGCAGCACCAGTTCTTCCTGAAGGACTAGCCCCGAGGGCCAAGCGGGGGCCGTCGGCGGCCCGCACACGGGGATCAATCGCACCGAACCGCAGATGAATTTTTTCATGTCCTTGCGTATCTGCCGGTATATATAAATACTGCTTCCGGATCGTGATCCGGGCTCCCCTCCCGGTCATGCCGTCCGGACCACCGGGGCCGTCCGCTCCTACCCACGGGCGCCGGATGTCCGGCCGGGCCCGCCCGCGCGGGTGTCCACGGCGGCGGCTCCGGCCCCTCCCCTGGGCCGGGGCCGCCCCGAGCAGCCGCACCCCCCGAGCCGGAAGCGAAGACCATGGCCCTGATGACTCACTCGCCGATCAGCTCGGACTGGCCGTGCCAGGTCAAGACACCGGGCAGCTACGACTGGGAACGATCGGCCGCCAAGTGGCTGCGCGAACTCGTCCCCGCCCGCTACGCCAGCTACCCGTCCCTGATCCGCCATCCCGTCCTGCTCGCCCGGCACGCCCAGATCCAGGTGCAGCACGAGGTACGGATCGCCCGGACCGCACTCCAGACGGCGCGGGCGGAACTGCCCGCGCTGGGCCTTGCCGAGTCGGCCATCGAGCAGACCATCAGGCTCTACGCCGCGGAACTCATGCAGCTCCAGCACATCGCGCGCAGTGTGCGCGCGGTCTCCCAGGCCCTCGCGGAGAGCGGCACCGGGCGCGGCCACTGACCGCTGCCGTGCCCCCGTGGGGGGCATTCCGACCGGCAGCGGCACTGTCCGCCGCGAAGCCGGGCATCCGTAGGGGAGGACGACTCCTACGGATGCCCGGAGCTGTGCATGGACTCCCTGAGCTGGACCGTGATCGCCGTTGTCGTGGTCCTCGCGGCGGTGCTGCTCGCCGTGGCGCTCGCCCTGCTGCTGCGGCTCGTTCGCACCCGCCGCGACCTGCGCCGTGCCGGACTGCCGACGGGACCCCGCTGGGTGTTCTGGGGTGCGGTGCTGTATCTGGTACTGCCGACCGATCTGCTCCCCGATCCGGTCTATCTGGACGACATCGCCGTGCTGCTGCTGGCCCTGCGCTCGATGCGGGCTGCCGCGCCGGTGCCGGAACTCGGGCCCGGCGACGGCGCGTTGCCCGACTGACGGGCGGTCCCGTGTCCCCGGCCGCCGCCGGGGGCGGGTCCTCACTGTTCGACGTCGGTCCCCGGGCCCGGCCGCCGGTGCGGGGGATGGCCGGGGGCCGGGCGCGGATTGAGGGCGGGGATGTCGCGGGTCTGCGGTTTGTCGGCGTCCAGGGTGAGCGCCTCACCGTGGTGGTGGATCGTCAGCGGCTCACCGGCCAGCAGGGTGTAGGTGGCCGAGGTGCGTCCGATCTCCACCCGCAGTCGGCAGCCGCGCAGTTCGAGGCAGAAGGCGAGGCGGCCGAGCTGCTCCGGCAGGCGCGGCGCGAAGGCGAGCCTGTCACCGTGGTGGCGCATCCCGCCGAAGCCCGCGACGAGCGCCATCCAGGTGCCGGCCAGGGACGCGATGTGCAGTCCGTCGCGGGTGTTGTGCTCCAGGTCCTGGAGGTCCATCAGCGCGGCCTCGCGCAGATAGTCGTAGGCGAGCGGCAGATGGCCCGTCTCGGCCGCGATCACCGCCTGGCAGCAGGCGGACAGGGAGGAGTCCCGGACCGTGAGGGGTTCGTAGTAGGTGAAGCCGCGCGCCTTGTGCTCCGCGTCGAAGTACGGGCTGCACGTGTACATCGCGAGGACCAGGTCCGCCTGCTTGATCACCTGTTTGCGGTACAGGTCGAAGTACGGGAAGTGCAGCAGCAGCGGGTACTGGTCGGCGCGGGTCGCGGCGAAGTCCCAGCGCTGGTAGCGGGTGAACCCGGCGTGCTGCTCGTGCACGCCCAGCTCCTCGTTGTAGGGGACGTACATCGCCTCCGCGGCCTCCCGCCAGGCCGCGCCCTCCTCCTCGTCGACGTCCAGCTCCGCGGCCCGCCGCGGATGGCGCTCGACGGCGTCGGCGGCGGCCAGCAGGTTCGCCCGGGCCATCAGATTGGTGTACGTGTTGTCGTCGGCGATCGCGCTGTACTCGTCCGGGCCGGTCACTCCGTCGAGGTGGAAGGCGCCATGGTGGTCGTGGTGGCCGAGGGAGCGCCACAACCGGGCGGTCTCCACCAGGAGTTCCACCCCGGTGTCCCGTTCGAAGCTCTCGTCGCCGGTCGCGGAGACATACCGTACGACGGCGTCGGCGATGTCGGCGTTCACATGGAACGCGGCGGTGCCCGCGGGCCAGTACGCCGAGCCCTCCGAGCCCTCGATGGTCCGCCAGGGGAACGCCGCGCCGCGCAGGCCCAGTTGCACGGCTCGTTCGCGGGCCGCCGGCAGGGTGTTCTGCCGCCAGCGCAGTGCCTCGGCGACCGCGCCCGGGGAGGTGTAGGTGAGCAGCGGCAGCACGAACATCTCGGTGTCCCAGAAGGCGTGCCCGTCGTAGCCGGAACCGGTCAGTCCCTTGGCGGGGATGGCTCGCTGCTCGGCCCGGGCCCCCGCCTGGAGCACATGGAAGAGGGCAAAGCGCACGGCCTGCTGGATCTGGGCGTCGCCGTCGATCTCCACGTCCGAGCGCGCCCAGAAGTCGTCGAGATGGGCGCGCTGTTCGGCGAGCAGGCCGGTCCAGCCGACGCTGGTCGCGGCGGCGAGTGCCGCGTCCACCTGGTCGCTGACGGCGGGCAGCGAGCGGGTGCCGGACCAGCCGTAGGAGACGAACTTCTCCAGGCGCAGCCGTTCGCCCGGCTCCAGGGCGGTGGCGATGGTGAGCCGGGCGAGGTCGTCGCCGGACTCGCTGTCGGTGGTGGTCGGGTCGGGGCCGCTGACCAGGTGGTCGGCGGCGGCGCCGACCCGCAGGCCGCTTCTGCGGGTGCGGTGCACCAGCCGCAGCCTGCCGCTCTTGGCGAAGTGCTCCTCCGGCTCCAGCGGGGAGTCGAGGACCACCGCGGCCCGGGGATCGCCGTCGTGGCCCGGCAGTTGCTCGTTGGCGACCAGCTCGGACTGCACCACGATCCGCGCCCGGCCGTCGACGGCCTCGACCTCGTAGGCGATCGCGGCGATCGCGCGCTGGGTGAAGGACACCAGCCGGGTGGAGCGCACCCGGACGGTCGTTCCGGCCGGGGAGGTCCATTCGCAGGTCCGGGTGAGGGTGCCCGCGCGCAGGTCGAGGACGCGCTCGTGGGAACGCAGCCTGCCGTAGCGCAGGTCGAAGGGCTCGTCGTCCACCAGCAGGCGGATGATCTTGCCGTTGGTGACGTTGATAACGGTCTGGCCGGATTCCGGATAGCCGTACCCGGCCTCGGCGTACGGCAGCGGATGCAGTTCGTGGACGCCGTTGAGATAGGAGCCGGGCAGTCCGTGCGGCTCCCCCTCGTCGAGGTTGCCGCGCCAGCCGATATGGCCGTTGGACAGAGCGAACACCGATTCGCTCTGCGGCAGGACCTCCGGATGGAGCCCGCGCTCGCGCAGCACCCAGGGCTCGATGGCGTACGAGGACTGTGTGATCACGAGCGCTCCCCCAGGTCCGCGAGGTCCCGTACGACGACATCGGCGCCGTGCGCCTTCAGCGCGTCCGCCTGGCCGACGCGGTCCAGCCCCACCACATAGCCGAAGTGGCCCGAGCGTCCCGCGTCCATCCCGGCGAGCGCGTCCTCGAAGACGGCGGCGGCCTTCGCCGCCACGCCGAGGTCCCGGGCGGCGGCCAGGAAGGTGTCGGGCCGTGGCTTGCCCGGCAGTTGCCGCTCGGCGGCCACGACCCCGTCGATGCGCACGTCGAAGAGGTCCTCGGCGCCGATCGACCGCAGCACGTCCCGGCAGTTGGCGCTGGAGGAGACGACGGCCGTGCGCAGCCCGGCGGCGCGCGCGGCCTCGACGTAGCGGATCGTGCCCTCGTACGCCTCGACCCCGCGGGTGCGGATCAGTTCCAGGAGCAGGTCGTTCTTGCGGTTGCCGAGGCCGTGGACGGTGTCCCGGTCGGGCGGGTCGTCGGGAGTGCCCTCGGGCAGTTCGATGCCGCGGGAGGCGAGGAAAGTGCGGACGCCGTCGGCGCGGGGGCGGCCGTCGACGTACTCGTCGTAGTCGGAGGCCTTGTCGAAGGGGCGGTATGACTCCCCGTCGCGGCGGCGCAGAAAGTCATCGAACGTCTGTTTCCATGCGGCGGCGTGGACGACGGCGGTCTTGGTGATGACTCCGTCGAGGTCGAAGAGGCAGGCCTGGATGCCGTCCGGAAGACCGAGCTCTGTCATAGGAGCCACCTTCCCCCATGAGCGGCACACAGAGGGTGGTGAAGACCACAATCCGCCCGGCGCGCACCGCGGTCGGCGGCATCCGGGGCCCGCGCCCTCGCGCTCCGGTCCACCCCGGTGGTCCAATGGCCCGGTCCGGCCCGCCCTCCGCGCGGGCACCCCACGACCCGGCAGCGAGCACGGACACCATGGCCTTCAACGACCTTCTGGAGCGGGCCGCGTCCCTCGGGCGCCCCGGTCATCGCGCGATCCTCGGCATCGCGGGCAGCCCCGGCGCGGGCAAGACGACCCTCGCCGAGCGTCTGGTCCGGGAGCTGAACGGCGACGGGCCGCCCTGGGCCGCGCATGTCCCGATGGACGGCTTCCATCTGGCGGACGCCGAGTTGGACCGCCTCGGCCGCCGCGACCGCAAGGGCGCGCCGGACACCTTCGACGCCGCCGGGTACGCGGCCCTGCTGCGGCGGCTGCGCGAGGAGGGCGACGGTGAGACCGTGTACGCGCCAGGGTTCGAGCGGGTGCTCGAACAGCCCCTGGCGGGCGCGGTCCCGGTGCCGCCGTCCGCGCGGCTGGTCGTGACCGAGGGCAATTACCTGCTGCTGCGGACGGGCGCGTGGGCGCGGGTCGGACCGCTCCTGGACGAGGTGTGGTTCTGCGAGGTCGCGGAGACCGAACGGGTGCGCCGGCTGGTGGCCCGCCACGAGGAGTTCGGCAAGGACCGTGCGGCAGCCGTGGCCTGGGTGGCGGGCCCGGACCGGCGCAACGCGGAGCTGGTGGCGACGACCCGGGACCGCGCGGACCTGGTGGTACCCGCGGCCGCATGGTCGGCACCCGCCGCGCGCCCTCTCGTCCCTGATACCCCCTAGGGGTATAATTCCTGCTCTCCGGACCGCCAGGGAGAGGGCGCCAGATGTGGGACGCGATCGGCCGCGCGCTGTCCATCACGGGGTCGATGACCTGGGAGATCACCTGGGCGCTGATCCTCGGCTTCACCCTGTCCGCCGTGGTGCAGGCGGTGGTGCGCCGCTCGACGGTGGTACGGCTGCTGGGTGACGACCGGCCCCGGACCCTGACCCTGGCCGCGGGGTTCGGCGCGGCCTCGTCCTCCTGCTCCTACGCGGCGGTCGCCCTGGCCCGGTCCCTGTTCCGCAAGGGCGCCGACTTCACGGCGGCGATGGCCTTCGAGATCGCCTCCACCAATCTGGTGGTCGAACTGGGCGTCATCCTGGCCCTGCTGATGGGCTGGCAGTTCACCGTCGCGGAGTTCGTCGGCGGACCGGTGATGATCGTGGTCCTCGCCGTGCTCTTCCGCCTTCTGCTGCGCGAACGGCTGCTGCGCACGGCGCGCGAGCAGGCCGGACGGGGGCTGTCGGGGTCGATGGAGGGGCATGCGGCGATGGACATGTCGGTGGGCGGCGAGGGCGGCTTCCTGCGGCGGCTGCTCTCCCGCGAGGGCCTCACCTCGGTGTCGCACATCTTCGTCATGGAGTGGGCGGCGATCCTGCGGGACCTGGTGGTCGGTCTGCTGATCGCCGGGGCCGTCGCCGCCTGGGTGCCCGACGCCTTCTGGCGCTCCTTCTTCCTGGCGGACCATCCGGTCACGGCCAGACTGATCGGGCCGCTCGTCGGCCCGCTCGTGGCCATCGCCAGTTTTGTGTGCTCGATCGGCAACGTCCCGCTCGCGGTGGTGCTGTGGAAGGGCGGCATCAGCTTCGGCGGGGTGATCGCCTTCATCTACGCGGACCTGCTGATCCTGCCCATCCTGAACATCTACCGGAAGTACTACGGGGCCCGCATGGCCCTGTTCCTCCTGGTCACCTTCTACGCGGCGATGGCGCTCGCCGGTTACGCGGTCGAGTTCCTCTTCGGGGGACTCGGACTGGTCCCCGACCAGGCCGGTGCCAGGATCCCCGAGGAGGGCATCCGCTGGAACTACACGACCTGGCTCAACGTCCTGTTCCTGCTGCTGGCCGCCGCGTTGCTGGTCCGCTTTCTGCGCACCGGCGGCGGCGCGATGCTGCGGATGATGGGCGGCGCACCCGACCGGGCCGACCACGCCGGGCACACCGGGGCGCCCGAGGGGCCGCGCTGAGGGTCAGGAGGCCGGACCGCCGTCCGCCCGCGGCGTCACCCGGATGCCGACGGTCCCCTCCGTGCCCCGGCGCACCCGGCTGCCGAGGAGGGTGAGGCGGCCGATGACACCGTACTTGCGGGCGATGAGCGCCCGGTACCGGTCGCTGGTGGCCCGGTCGCAGATCTCCGCGGTGGCCGGGACCTGGTCGCCGGTCGGGTTGCCGCGCAGGTCGCAGGGTCCGACCAGCACCTCGGAGCGGGCCCGGATCCGCTTCACCTTCCAGGAGTCCGCGGTCGTCCAGATGCCCAGCGCGTCGCCGTCCGGCACCACCCACACCGGGGTGGCGACCGCGGTGCCGTTCTTGCGGTAGCTGGTGATCAACAGGTACTTGCCCGTGCCGAGCCGCTCCAGCGAGGTTGCGTCCATGGGCGCAGTGTAGGGCGAGACGCACCGGGCGCCGGGCGGGGCGGAACCCCGGCCGGCGCCCGGCTGTGCGCGGGAGCGTCAGGACAACTGACCGTTGTAGTCCGGCAGCTTGAAGGTGCGCTCGGCGTGTCCGCCCACCAGGTCGGAGGTGTTGTTGCCGATGTTCGCGATGATCGTGTAGCCCCGGGACTCGATCTCCGCGCGCTGGGTCGTCTTGTAGGCGCTGACCTCGTCGAAGAGGTCCGGCAGGGACCGCACGTAGAGACCGTCGACCGGGTAGCCCACGGTCTTCAGGTTCCACTTGGTCTCGGCCGCGATGATGCCGGGGCGCGCGGTGACGAAGAAGACGGACACCCCGCGGGACTTGGCGAACCTGGCCAGCTGAAGGGACGGCTGGAGGGCCGGGGTGGGCAGCGCGTACCACGGGTGGAAGTCGGTCTCCAGCGTGGTGTTGTCGATGTCGAAGACCATCGCGAGCTTCTGCCCGGCGGGGTTCGCGGTGCGCTGCGCCACATACGGCGTCGCCTGGTCGATGACCGCCTGCACATCCGCCTGCCAGGTGCTGTAGTCGACACCCGACGCCTGCACGGCGGCCGTGCTCACGGCGGCCTTCGCCGGAGCCGCCGACGCGGTCCCCGCGGCGGTGAGCGTGCCGCCGATCCCCAGCGCCACGACCGCCGAGATCGCGCCGATGCGGCGCCCCACTCCCCGTCCTGTCATGCCCGTCCCTTCCTCTGTGTCCATACACGTCGATGCGGCGACAGATCCTCGACCGTCGCCGCGCTGGCCATGCTCACGCCCAAGGATGGACGACAAACATCCGAAGCGTTACCTGCCGGTAGACACTTACTCGCGAGTAAGTTTCGGTGTCCGCGAGCCGCGGCCCGGGTGACGGCACGCCCGCGGGTGAACGCGGCGCACCGGGCGCGCGTAAGGAGGGAGGGTGCGCGACCACCGCGGCGCCCCGCGGTGGTGACGCCGTGCCGTTCGGGGTTCGGAGCCAGGGATGAGGCATGCACGACGGCGGATCGTCCGGCGGGGCGTACGCGCGGCGGCTCTCGGCGGGCTGCTTCTGGGCGGTGTGATGGTCACCCAGGCGCTGGCGAGCGAGCCGCCCACGGGCGGGGCTCCCCGCGCTCCCCGCGCCCTGTCCGCGCACGGCGCGTCCAACGCGGGCAGCGCGCTGGTCTCCCGGCTCGGTGAGGCACGCACGGCGGGCACCTGGATCGCCGACGACGGCAGCTCCGTGGTGGCCGTGACCGACAGCGCCGCGGCGGCCGAGGTGCGGGCGGCCGGGGCGCGGCCCCGGATGGTGCGCCACAGCATGGACCAGCTGAAGTCGGCGATGCACACACTGGGTTCGGCCCCGAGGGTGACGGGCACCGCCTGGGCCGTGGACTACCGCACCAACGAGGTGGTGGTGGAGGGCGACAGCGGCGTCTCCGCCTCCGACTGGTCGCGGATGACCCGACTCGCCGACGGCATGGGGGACTTCGTGCGGATGCGGCGCACCCCGGGCCGATTCACCACCCGGGTGAACGGCGCCCAGCCCGTCTTCTCCACCAGCGGCCGCTGCTCGGCGGGCTACAACGTGACGGACGGCACAAGCGAGTTCATCCTCACCGCCGGGCACTGCGGGCCCGGCGGCACCGTCTGGTTCGCGGACAACACGGGCGGGGCACCGCTGGGCAGGACGGTGGCGTCGGAGTTCCCCGGCAACGGCGACTTCTCGCTCATCCGGTACGACAACGGGCGCGGGACCCCCGGCGACAACGTCGTGGCGATCGGCAACGGGCGGGCGGTGCGCATCTCGGCGACCGGCGATGCGGCCGTCGGGCAGAAGGTGTTCCGCAGCGGCAGCACCAGCGGTCTGCACGACGGCGAGGTCACCGCGCTGGGCGCGACGGTCAACTACCCGGAGGGCACGGTCACCGGCCTCATCCAGACCACGGTCTGCGCCGAACCGGGCGACAGCGGGGGCCCGTTGTTCACCGAGGGCATCGCGCTCGGGGTGACCTCGGGCGGCAGCGGGGACTGCCGGACCGGCGGGACGACGTTCTTCCAGCCGCTGACGGACGCGATGAGCGCCCTCGGCGTCCGGCTCACCGGGCCGTCGCAGGCGGCCACTTCGGCCGCCCCCGCGCCGTCCGCCCCGGCGTCCCAGGGCGCGGCCCCCGCGCCCGGCACGGCCCTGCCGGGGTCCTCGACGCCCGGCGCGGTACGGCAGGTGGGGACCGCCGACGGTGCCGGGGGGCTGCTCTCCCGGCTGAGCGACACGCGGGACGTCGGGCCCGGTCTGCTGGTCGTCGCGGGCAGTCTGGTCGCCCTGGCGGCCACCCGCTACGTCCGCTCGGAGCAGGAACGCGACGCCTATCGCCGGGCCTACTCCGGGACCTGGGGCTGACCGCGCCGGGCCGGTCGACGCGGGGGGCGGCCCGGACCAAAAGGACGGCCGGGAGGCCGAGAAGTCGATGAGTCGATGAGTCGGGAAGGGAGCGGCGCCCAAGGGGCCGGGAGGTCACCGTCGGAGGGCCGGGGCCCCACGGGCCGGCCGGGCGGGCACGCCGCGTTCACGGGCTACGGGGAGGAAGCCGCCGCCCATTCCATGACGAGCCGCTGGTACACCCGCCGCTCTTCCATCGTCAGCGTCCCGCCGCTCCGGAACCACAGGTCCCGGATCTCCTCGTTGACCTCGTCGGCGGAGCGTTCCGTCGCGGGTTCGGGAGTGGTGGACATGCCGTGAAGCATACGAGGCCGGAGGTGAAGGCGCTGTGAGCAATCAGGCGCTTCCGGCATTCCGGACCGTGAAGCTGATCACGTCCTCCGGTGCGCGTACGGCCCCGTCCTCGACGAAAGGACGGAGCCGTACGCGGTGACCGCGCCCCTGCGGTGCCGACGGCGGCGCCGTCGGCGGGTGGCTCAGGTGCCCGGCTTGCGGCCGTAGACGAAGACGTCGTCGCCGTTCTTCAGCAGCGACCAGTACTTCTTGGCGTCCGTCGGGGTCATGTTCACGCAGCCGTGCGATCCCGGCGGGTTCCACATGCTCAGGCCCACCGAGTGGAAGGCCTGTCCGCCGTCGAAGAACTGGCTGTAGGGCATGGCCACGTGGTAGAGGGTCGACACGTGGTCGATGTCACGCCAGTAGATCTTCTTCAGGCCGGTGCGGGTCTCGAAGCCGTCACGGCCGGTGCGGACCGGGACGGGGCCGTAGACCAGGCGGCTGCCGTCCTGGATCCAGCTCAGCTGGCGGGTGAGGTCGACACAGGCGATGCGGCCCTTGTTGACGGGGCACTTCCCGTCCTTGTTGGGCTTGGTCCCGGCGGCCTTCTGCTTGTTCACGAGGTCCATCACGCCCCAGGTCACCGGGCCCGCGTAGCCGATGGAGGGGGTGATGCCGTGCTTGTTCTGGAAGGCCTGGATCGCCTTGCAGTCGGCGGCGGACTGCCTGCCGTCGACCGGGCGGCCGAGGAACTTCTCGGCCTGCTTCTGATACGGCCCCGTCTGGGTGGTGCAGCTCGCCGCCTGCGCGGGTGCCGCGCCCAGCGCGAGCACGGCCGGCGCCACCAGTCCGGTGACACCGAGCCCCATGGCTCCCCACCTGCGTATCTTCCTCATGAACGGCCTCCCCTTTCGGCGTGTCCTGCGGCCTCGTTCAACTAGACCGACGCACGGGGGCGTCGGTTGTAGGGATGGCCAATCTGTGATGAAACGGTGAACTTGTCCGTTCGGTGCCCGTCGGTCGGGGCGGACACGAATCGTCCATGGTAAAGCACGAGCTCGACTCACCCCGGGGCTCCGGCCGCGGCGAGAGCGCGGGGCCGGAGCGCGGGCGAGGCGCTACGGAGCGGTGGCCGGGACGCGGATCACGATGCGGGCGCCGGGGGCGTTGTCCTCGATGTCGACCCGGCCGTGGTGGGCGGCGACGATGTCGTGCACGATGGCCAGGCCCAGACCGCTCCCGCCGGTGCCCCGGGCGCGGGCCCCGTCCAGCCGTGTGAAGCGGTCGAAGACACGGGCGCGGTCGCCCGGCGGGATGCCCGGTCCGTCGTCCGCCACGACCAGGCAGGCGATGCGGTCGCGGACGCACAGGCTGACGTCGATCCGCTCGGTGGCGTACCGCAGGGAGTTGTCCAGCAGATTGCGTACGACGCGGGCGAGGGCATCCCCGTCGCCGTGGACCCGGGCGGCGCCGACGGCGTGCTGGCCGATGGTGAGCGGGGTGCGCAGCCGGGCGCGGTGCACCTCCCGGAAGACGATCTCGTCCAGGTCCACCGGGCGCTTGCGCAGCCGGGGCCGGGCGTCGAGGCGAGCCAGCCGCAGCAGGTCGTCCACCAGCCGGGACAGCCGCTCGCTCTCCTCGATCAGGGCGGGGCCGCGGGTCTCCCAGGCCGCCGAGCGGGGGTGCCGTACCGCCACCTCCAGCTGGGTGTGCAGGCTGCTCAGGGGGGAGCGCAGCTCGTGTGCGGCGTCCGCGACGAACTGCCGCTGCTGCCGGGTGGCGACATCGAGCCGGGCCAGCAGGTCGTTCAGGGTGCGGGCGAGTCGGCCGAGGGCGTCGTCGGCGGGCGGTACGTCCAGGCGGCGGCCCAGGTCGCAGGCGGTGATCTCGGCGGTCTGGGCGCGCAGGGCGTCCACCGGGCGCAGCGCCCGCCCGGTCAGCAGCCAGACGACACCGGTGAGCAGCGCCACGGCCGGGGGCACCCCGATGGCGAGCCCGGCGGTGAGCATGGCCAGGCTGTGATCCACCGCGGCGGTCGGCAGGGCGACATAGACGGTCAGCGGATCGCTGTCGGTGCCCGCCGGGAGGGCCACCGCCCGCCAGGTCCCGGAGCCGGTGAGCGGCAGGTCGTGCACGGTGTGCACATCGGGGGTGCCGGAGCCGGACGGGGCGAAGTGGAACAGCGGGGGGTCCCCCGCCAGATTCGCCGAGCCGGACCGGACGAAGCCCGTGGCGTCGACGACCTGGATGGCGGTGTCGACATGGCCGGTCAGCGGCAGTGTGCGGGGCAGGCTCCCCTCGTCCAGGTTCGCGACGATCACCTGGGCCTGCTGGAACGCGGTCTGGTCCAGTCCGCCGACCAGGCTGGAGCGCAGCCAGACGACCAGCAGACAGGCCGCGCCGACAAGGGCCGCGGCGATCATCAGGGCCGCCGCCGCGGTCAGCTTCAGCCGCAGGGAGCGGCGGGCCCACCAACGGGGGACGGGGACGCGCACGGGGTCATCTCCCGGTGCCGTGCAGCCGGTACCCGGCCCCGCGGACGGTCTCGATCGTCCGGCGCCCGAAGGGGGCGTCGATCTTGCGGCGCAGATAGCCGACGTAGACCTCGACGATATTGGTGTCGCCGTCGAAGTCCTCCTCCCAGACATGGTCGAGGAGGTCGGTCTTGCTGATCACCTCGTCGGGGTGGCGGAGCAGGTATTCCAGCAGGGTGAACTCACGTGCTGTCAGCGGGATCTCCCGGTCCGCGCGACGGCAGCGCCGCCGCGCGGGGTCCAGGGCGAGGTCACCGGCCGCGAGCACCGCGGGCCGGGCGGGGGCGCCGCGGCGCAGCAGGGCCCGCAGATGGGCGACCAGCACCACATAGGAGAAGGGCTTGCTCAGATAGTCGTCCGCGCCGAGGTCGAGGGCGTCGGCCTCGTCGTACTCGCCGTCCTTGGCGGTGAGGACGAGGACGGGTGTCCACACCCGGGCCGCGCGCAGCCGCCTGAGGACCTCGTAGCCGGACAGTCCGGGCAGCATGAGGTCCAGCACGATGGCGTCGCAGGGCTCGTGCCGGGCCCGCCAGAGCCCCTCCACTCCGTCGTACACGGCGTCGGTGACGAAGCCCTCCTCGGCGAGCCCGTGGGCGATCGCCTCGGCGAGCCCTCGTTCGTCCTCGATCACCAGCACTCGCATCGCCGACCTCGTCTCCACCCTACGGAGGCTCGGCCCCGGCTGCGCGCCGAGCGCCCGGCGGCCGCCGTCCGGGGCGGTCGCCGGACGGATACGGGCCCGCCGGGCTCTCTCAGGCCGCCCGGCGGCCCCGGCCGCGGTGGGCGCGCACGATCTCCGCGTAGCGGTGGCCGCTGCCCTTGATGGTGCGGGCCTGGGTGCGGTAGTCGACATGGACGAGGCCGAAGCGCTTGTCGTAGCCGTAGGCCCACTCGAAGTTGTCGAGCAGCGACCAGGCGAAGTACCCCGCGAGCGGCGCCCCCTTGCGGGCCGCCGAGGCACAGGCGGCGAGGTGCCGCTCCAGATAGTCCCGGCGCCCGGGATCGTCGACCGTGCCGTCGCGGCGTACGACGTCGGGGAAGGCGGAACCGTTCTCCGTCACATACAGCCGGTGGGCGCCGTAGTCGTCGGTGAGGCGCAGCAGCAGGGTCTCGATGCCGTCGGCGTCGACCTCCCAGTCCATTCCGGTGCGGGGAACGCCCGGCCGCCGCACGGAGCGGGCGCGGGGGGCCGGGCCGGTCGGGTCGTCGACGACGGTGGCCGGGAAGTAGTAGTTCAGGCCGAGCCAGTCCAGCGGCGCGGCGATGGTCTGCGCGTCTCCGGGCCGCTCGGGGAGGTCGACACCGTAGACCTCCCGCATGTCGGCCGGGAAGCCGCGACCGTGGACCGGGTCCAGCCACCAGCGGTTGACATGGCCGTCGTGGCGGCGGGCCGCGGCCTCGTCCTCGGGGCGGTCGCTCGCGGCGGAGACCGTGGAGAGGTTGTTGACGACGCCGATCCGGGCGTTGGGTGCCGCGGCGCGGACCGCCCGGACGGCGAGGCCGTGCCCGAGGAGCAGATGGTAGGAGGCGCGGACCGCGGCGGTCAGGTCGGTGGTGCCGGGCGCCATCTTTCCCTCCAGGTGGCCGATCCAGGCCGAGCAGGAGGGTTCGTTGAGGGTGGCCCAGTGGGTGACGCGGTCGCCGAGGCGTTCGGCGACCACCGAGGCGTACGCGGCGAAGTGCTCGGCGGTGTCCCGCTCGGGCCAGCCGCCGCGGTCCTGGAGCACCTGGGGCAGGTCCCAGTGGTAGAGGGTGACCGAGGGGGTGATACCGGCCTCCAGCAGGCCGTCCACCAGGGCGTCGTAGAAGGCGAGCCCCTTGGGGTTGAGTGGTCCGCCGCCGCCCGGGACCACCCGGGGCCAGGCGATGGACAGCCGGTAGGCGTTGGTGCCGAGCCGCTTCATCAGCCCGATGTCCTCGCGCCAGCGGTGGTAGTGGTCGCAGGCGGTGTCGCCGTGGTCGTCGTTGGCGGTCTTGCCGGGGGTGTGGGAGAAGGTGTCCCAGATCGACGGCGAGCGGCCGTCCTCGTCGACGGCTCCCTCGATCTGGTACGCCGAGGTGGCCGTACCCCACAGGAAGTCGTGCGGGAGTGCGGCGAGGTCGATACGTCCGGACACGGAAGGCCTTTCAGGACTGGGTGAGTTGGTCACTTCACGGCTCCGGCGGTGAGCCCGGTGACGAGATAGCGCTGGAGCAGCAGGAAGCCCGCGACGACGGGCACGCTGACGACCAGCGAGGCGGCCATGATCTGGTTCCAGTACACGTCGTTGAGCGTGGAGTAGCCCTGGAGCCCGACGGCGAGGGTGCGGGTGGTCTCGTCGGTCATCACGGAGGCGAAGAGCACCTCGCCCCATGCGGTCATGAAGGCGTAGACGGCCACGGCGACGATGCCGGGGACGGCCGCGGGCACCACGATCCGCAGCAGCGCGCCGAGCGGTCCGCAACCGTCCACGAGCGCCGCCTCGTCGAGATCCCGGGGCACCGCGTCGAAGTACCCGATGAGCATCCAGATCGAGAACGGCAGCGAGAAGGTGAGGTAGGTCAGGATCAGCCCGCCGCGGGAGCCGAACAGGGCGATGCCGGTGGCGTTGCCGATGTTGACGTAGAGGAGGAACAGCGGCAGCAGGAAGAGGATGCCGGGGAACATCTGGGTGGACAGCACCGTGACCGTGAAGACGCGTTTGCCGCGGAAGTCGTAGCGGCTGACCGCGTAGGCCGCGAAGACCGCGACCACCACCGAGCAGGCCGTCGCCGCCCCCGCCACGGTCAGCGAGTTCACGAAGTACCGGGCGAGCGGGACCGTGGACCAGATGTCGATGTACGGGCGGATCGTCAGCCCGCCGGGCAGCCAGCGGAAGCGGCCAGAGACATCGGCGAGCGGCTTCAGCGAGCTGGAGACCATCACATAGACCGGCACCAGGACGAAGCCGGTGAGCAGGGTCAGGAAGACACGGCGGGACCACAGGAAGGAGCGGGGCGGGGCCATCGGGGAACTAGGCATCGGCGGCCCTCCGTCCGCGCGAGGTGACGGCGAGGTAGAGACCCGTCACGGCCAGCAGGAAGAGCAGCAGCAGGACGGACATGGCGGAGCCGGTGCCGAAGTTCCAGGTGACGAAGGACGCCTGGTAGATGTGGACCGAGACGAGGTCCGCGGCCTGCGGTGCCGACCTGCCGAAGAGGACGTAGGGCGTGTTGAAGTCGTTGAACGTCCACAGGAACAGGACCAGGACGAGCACCTGGTTCACGGGCCGCAGCGAGGGCAGGGTGATCCGGCGGAGCTGCTGCCAGATTCCGGCGCCGTCGAGGGCGGCCGCCTCGTACAGCTCGTGCGGGATGGTCTGGAGTCCCGCCATGACGATGAGGAAGGCGAACGGCCAGCCCTTCCACACGGACACGGTGAGCAGGGCGTAGAAGCTGTTGTCGCCGATCAGCCAGAAGGACGGCCTGCCGGTCAGGTGCAGCTGGTCGTGCAGGACATGGTTCACCAGGCCGTTGTCGTGCTGGAACATGAACACCCAGGTGATGACGGCCGCGTAGACGGGCAGTGCGTACGGCACCAGGAACAGGGCGCGCAGCAGGGCCCGGCCGCGGAAGGTGTCCTGCATGAAGACGGCGGCGGCGGTGCCCAGGAGCCAGCACAGCGCGACCGACAGCAGGGTGAAACCGACGGTGACAAGGAAGGAGTGCAGGAGCGCGTCGCCGACGGGGGCATGGACGTCCACCGAGACGCGGTAGTTGTCGATGCCGGCCCAGGGGGCGGTGCCCCAGTCGCGGATGTAGAACTGGGTCAGCTCCTTGAAGCTCATCACGACGCCGATCACCATCGGCACCAGATGGACCAGGAGTTCGAGCAGCAGGGCGGGCAGAAGCAGCAGATACGGCAGTCCGGCGCGTCTGATCCGCCCGGTGCGGCGCGGGCCGCGCGCCGCACCGGGGGAGCTGCCGGGCACGGCCTGTCCTTCGGCCGCCGCGGTGGCCATGGTCGTCATGGCGGTGTCCGTGCTCACGTCGCCGGCATCTGCTGCTGGGCCTTGCCGAGCGCCGCCTTCACCGACGCCGTGGTGACGGCGCGTCCGGCCGCGGCGTCGGCGAACAGCTCCTTGACGGCGGTGCCGACGGTGGTCTCGAACTGGGACTCGTCGGGCACCTGCGGCAGGGCGGCGGCGCTCCGGGCGAGGGTGTCCTTCAGTACCGCGTTGGCCGGGGTGTTGAAGGCGGGGTCGCTCTGGGCGGACGTGACGGGCGGGATGGAGGTGTAGGCCTTGTTGAGGATCTTCTGCTCCTCGTCGCCGGTCATGAACTTCACGAACTTCCGGGCGCCGTCAAGGTTGTGGGAGTTCTTGAAGACGGCCAGATTGATGCCCGCGACCATGGAGTTGACCTGTGTGCCGGGCCCGGGGGTGCCGGACTGCACGGGTACCGGCGCGATGCCGTACTCGTCCTCGGGCATGCCCTGCGAGGCCAGGTTGGCGGACGCGGACTGCCACAGCAGCATCGCGGTGCGGCCCTTGGCGAAGTCGCTCACGGACTGGTTCTGGGCGTACTCGGCGTTGCCCGTGGGGATGGCCTGGTCCTTGGCCATCAGACCGACGTACTGCTGAACGGCGGCCACCACCCCGTCGTTGGTGAAGTCGGGCTTGCCGTCGGCGGTGAAGAAGTCGGCGCCGTGCTGCTTGGCGAAGACGAAGACATGGTGGATGTTCTCGGAGAGGTTGGAACCCTCGGCGCCGAGTGCCTGCTTGCCCCGCTGCCGGATCTTCTGTGCGTCGGCGACCAGTTGGTCCCAGGTCGCGGGCGGCCCGGCGATCCCGGCGTCGGCGAAGATCTTCTTGTTGTAGTAGAGCGCGTAGGCCAGCGAGTAGAGCGGCACGGCCGCGGGGTCCTTGCCCTGGACGCCGGTGGAGCCGAGGGCGGATGCGACGAAGCGGTCCCGGCCGCCGATGGTGGCGAAGTTCTTGGTGTCCCACGGCAGCAGCGCTCCGGTGGCCTGGAGCGAGGCGCTCCAGGTGTTGCCGATGTTGAGCACATCGGGGCCCTGGCCGGAGGTGGTCGCGGTGAGGATCCGGTTGAGCAGGTCGGACCAGGGAACCACCTCCAGCTTCACCGTGATGCCGGTCTGTCTGCGGAACGTGTCGAGTTCCGGCTGGAGGACCTTCTTGTCGACCTCGATGCCGGCGCCCTGGTTGGAGGCCCAGTACGTCAGCGTCTTCGGCGAGTCGTCGGACCCGCCGCCGGTCGGTGACCCGCCGCCGCAGGCCGAGGCGGCAAGGGCGAGTGACAGGGTGACGGCGCCTACGGCCGCGGCTCGGATGCTGCGCATGGCTCCTGGTGTCCCTTTCCGAGAACGCCGGGAGGGCTCCGCCAGCGAGCCCACGTTCGACCCCCGAAGCCCCTCATGGCTTAATTTAGGACGTGAGTTAAACCCCAAGACGGGGGCACGTCAAGGGTTTTCACACCACCACGGAACTCGGGTCGCAACGCCCTCCCCACCTGTGCCCCGGCCGCCCGGGAAGCCGACGGGCGCCCCGGAGATCTCCGGGGCGCCCGTGCTTCACCGCTCCAGGAACGTGAAGAGCTTCTCCCACCGGTGGACGATCGCCTCGGGGGCGAAGCGCCGGACGTTCTCCCGCGCCCGCTCCCCCATCGTGTCGCGCAGATTCTCCTCGGCCATCAACCGGACGAGGCGTTCGGCGAGTTGGGAGGTGTTGCCGTGCCGAGCCAACAGGCCGTCCTCGCCGTCCCGGATGATCTCGCGGACCCCCGGGGAGCAGTCGAACGCGGCACACGGCACGCCGCAGGCCATCGCCTCCAGCAGGACGAGCGGAAAGCCCTCGCCCCGGGAGGACTGGACGAACACCGAGGCCCGCCCGAGCGCCCCCGTCACATCGCCGGTCTGCCCGGCCCACTCCACCGAGTCGTCCAAGCCGAGTTCCGTGCACTGCCGCCGCAGCGCGGACTCGTACTCCCCGGCGCCGTGGATGCGCAGGCTCCACCCCGGCTGCCGGGGCGCCGCCTCGGCCCACACGTCGAGCAGCAGGTCGACGCCCTTCTCATGGCTGAGCCGCCCGATGCTCACCACGGCCTTCTCCGTGCGCGGCGAGGAGGTCCCGGGCGTCAGCGGCAGCGGATTCGGCATGAACCCGACGTTGTTGAGGTCGCCCTCCGCCGCCCAGAGGTCGGCGTCCTCCTGGGTGAGGCACAGCATCCGGTCCACGTCCTTGTAGTAGCGCCGCACGCGCCCGTAGCGCGAGGAGTTGCGGCACGCCTCGAAGGACTCGTGGCTCATCCCGATCACCAGGCACCCCGCGGTGTCCGCGAGCGCCACCCACTCCATCGCCCACACCTGGGTCACGATGATCACGGCGCCGGGGCCCGCGGAGCGGAAGAGGGCCGAGAGGCGGTCCGCGGCGGCCTGCCGGTTCGCCACGTGGGACCGGACGGACGGGGCGAGGCGGCCGAGCGTCCGCCGTCCCGGGCGGCCCGCCGGACGGCGGTCGTAGAGGGTCAGCGTCTCGAACGGCGGGTTCTCCCCGAGGTCCATGGGCGCCCCGGGCGGGGCGATGCCGATGATCCTGACCCGGTGGCCGCGTTCCGCGAACAGCCCGGCCATCTGGGTCTGCCAGCGGCCCACGCCGCCCAGCTCATTGACTTCGTTGGCGACGAAGAAGATCTCACGCTGTGTCATCGGGCCACCCCCGCGGGTCCGAAGAAACGATCCACGATGCGAGCCGCCGCGTCACCGCGGTCGTACTCGCCGTACTTGTCCACGAACTCCTTCAGCCGTGCCTCGTACTGCGCGCCCAGGGCGGGCAGATCGGACAGCGCGGCGAACAGTTCGTCCTCGGTGCGGGTGACCGGGCCCGGTGCCTCCTGGAGTAAATCGACATAGGTGCCGCGGGCGTCCCGGGAGTACTCCTCCCAGTCGTACGCGTAGAACACCAACGGCCTATGCGTCAGGGCGTAGTCAAATGCCATCGAAGAATAGTCGGTAATCAGGACATCAGCCAACAAAAGCAGCGGCGTGATGTCCTCTTCGTCCGTCACATCGACCACTCGGCCCGCCGGCAACGGAGGCAGGGTGAACCGGTTCAGATAGTGAGGACGGACCAGAAGGGTGTACCGGTTGCCGAACCGAGCGGCGAACCGTTCGGCGTCGAAGGGAAGCTCCACCGTCCGGACACCGCCGGGGCGGCCGCGGAACGTGGGGGCGTAGAGGACCACGCGGTGGCCCGGCGGGATGCCGAGGCGCTCGGCGAGGCGGCGGACGGCGGGGTCGGGGGCCCGGGGGTCGCGGGCGGCCCGTACCAGGGCGTCGTTGCGCGGATAGCCGGTGCGCAGCAGCTTCGCCTCCGGGATGCGGTAGGCGCGGGCGAGGGTGCGCACATCGTGCTCGGTGCGGACCACGAAGTGGTCGAACCGGTCCAGCGCGTCCTGGTACGCGCGCTGATCCTGTTCGGACAGCACCCGGTGGGCGGGCTCGTCGAAGCCCATCTTCTTCAGGGCCGAACCGTGCCAGGTCTGGATGTACGTGGTCTCCGGGCGCTTGGCCAGCCGCAGCGGGAACCCCTGGTTGTCGATCCAGAACTCGGCCTGGGCCAGCGCCCTGAGATAGCGCCAGGACCAGCGGCGGACCAGGACGGCGTCCTCGGGGAAGCCCACGGGCCGCTCCCCCGCGTAGGACCAGACGGCGGTGACGGGCAGCCGTCGGCGGCGCATTTCCTCATAGAGCGCGCGGGGGCTGTCGCTGTACTGCTTGCCGAGGTGGCTCTCGAAGACGACCGTGCCCGGGCGGACCGGGAGCAGCCGCAGCATCCGGTGGTAGACCCGCACCTTGCGGGCGCCGGAAGTCAGGTCCCGCCGGACGGCCCGGAGGGTGCGGTAGGCGCCCTTGAGGGTCCGGGCGGCGGAGCCGTGCAGATTGCGGTCCACCAGTGCGCGGCCGCGCCGGGCCGCCGTGCCGTGCTGGACCAGCCGGAACGCCAGATGGCCCTTGGCGGAGACCTGCGGTTCCAGACGGTCCGCCAGCAGCCGGGTGAGCCGGGGGCGTACGGGCACGGGGGCGGTGCTCTCCAGATCGACGCCCCCGGCGGTGATCCGGCTGGTGGTGCGTCTGCCGTCGGCCCGCAGATGCACCCGGACGTCCCACACCTCGTCGACGACGCCCAGCGGCCGGAAGCGGGCGGCCAGCGGCACGGACGCCTGCCAGAGAAGCCGGTCGCCGTCGTGGCGGACGCTGCGCACCGGGAAGCGGAACGTCTGGAGGCTGCGGCGGCGGGCCCGGAACTCCAGCTCGGCGGTGAGCCGGGCGTCCGGCGGAACGGTGCGCAGCGGGTTGACCACGGCGCCTTCGAGGAGGATCAGGTCGTCGCGCACCTCGTACCGGGTCAGCAGATTGCGCAGGAACATCCGTTCCAGCGGTCTGCCGTGGTGGCCGAGTCCGGTGACGTCCATGATCTCGCGTGCCCGGGGGTCGTCGAGGTACCGGTCGCACCAGTAGACGCGGCCGTCCCGCTCTGCGAGCGGAGCCGAGATCTTGTCGCGGTTGATCAGGGTGTCCACGGCGGGCAGCAGATGGTCCCAGTCCTCCCGGGCGAGCAGGAAGGCGCAGATGGCGTGCACCCGGTCCAGCCGGGCGTACGCCTCCTCGGGAAACTCCTCGATGTAGCCGCGGGCCAGCTCCGCGAAGCGGTGCCGGTAGCCGTCGTCGAGGAAGGGCAGGTCGCGCAGGTAGAGGACGAGGTCGTGCTTGAGGAACTTGATGTCCTTGTGCAGTTTCAGTCCGTCGAGCCCGCGTCGGCGCAGGACGGAGTCGATCCGGCGGTGGATCTCCAGCCGGTCGGCGAAGTTGTTGATCTCATGGCGCCGGTTGCTGATCGACTTGGCCTCGGACTTCTGGGCCACGCTCCAGTGGTAGACCGTGTGCGGGATCAGGGTGATCCGCCCGGCCGCGAGATAGGCCTGCGCGCTGAACAGCAGGTCCTCGTAGTGGATGCCGTGCGGGAACAGCAGGCCGTTGTCGACGAGGAAGTCGCGCCGGTAGCACTTGTTGGTCGACAGGGTGTCGAAGACGAAGAGGTCGGGCAGTTCGGCGATGGACTCGACGGTGCGCGTGGAGCGGTAGAGCCAGGGGTACCACGGGACCCGTTTGCCGTGTCTGCTGTCGGTGTACACCCGGACGCAGAGTCCCGAGACCAGGTCGGCGCGGGTGCGTTCGGCCGCCTCCAACAGATTGCGGCAGGCGTTCGGTTCGAGGGTGTCGTCGCTGTCGAGGAACATGACATAGCGGCCGCGGGCCGCGGTCAGACCCTGGTTGCGGGGCTCTCCGCAGCCGCCGCTGTTCTCGGGCAGCCGCAGCGCCCGCACCCGCCCGGGGTGGGCGGCGGCCAGGGAACGCGCCACCTCGTAGGAGCCGTCGGTGGAGCAGTCGTCGGCGATGACGACCTCCACCCGGCGCAGCGTCTGGCCGAGCACGGAGCGCACGGCGGTCGGCAGACGCGGGGCGTCGTTGTAGACGATGACGACGACGGTGATGTCCGGGTCCGTACCGCCCGACTCGGGTGTTTCGATCGACACGGCCACCTCTCGATTGGGGCGGAACGGTTCTCCGGGCGGCCGACCCGTCACCCGCCCGGCCCGGCGGCACCCACGAGTCGTCCCGCGGCAGGGCGGTCACAGGTCCGCGGCGCCGCGCGTAGCGGTGTCGGACGCATGGCTGGGGGCGGCCGGAACCGTGCGCCCGCGCTCGTCCCACGCTACGTGACGGCCACCTGTCAGGCCCGTGACCGCCGTTCGCCGGGCGTGTGGCGGGCGATCGCGGTTCGCCGGGCGAGGGGCGGACGACCACCGTTCGCCGGGCGGGTGGCGGGCGCGGCACGCCCGGGCGGGGCGACCGCCGGACAGGTGTCCGGGTAGGACGCGGGTGAGGGCCTTCTTACCGAGGTCCTGTACGGAGCGGGCAACGGGCGGCGCGCGCGGCTCCCTCTTCGTGGGTGCCGGGCCGCTGCGCTGTCGTACGGGAGCGGACCGGCGCGACGGAGAAGAGTTCCGCGGGAGTCCTGGAAGGACCGTCCATGCTCAGCCCCCGATCCGAGCCGGCCACCGTGCCCGGCGTCGAGCCCGCCGTCCCGGACCAGGCCACGGCGGCCCGGGCCGAGGCCATCGCACCGGACCCGGCCACCACGGCCCGAACCGAGGTCACCGCACAGGATCCAGCTTCCGCGGCCCGAATCGAGGCCACCACACCGGATCCAGCTTCCGCGGCCCGGCCCGACATGACCGCGCCCGATCAGGCCACCACAGCCCGGCTCAAGGGGATCCGGCTGCCCCGGCGGGGGCCTGGCACGCCCCGGCCGCGGTACGAGGTCCCGGTCCTGGTGTCGCTGCTGGCGCTCGCGGCCGTGCTCGACACCTGGGGCCTGGACCGTGCCGTTTACCACGTGTTCTACGCCTGCGCCGTGCGCAGCATGACGGACAGTCCGACCGCCTTCTTCTTCGGCTCGTTCGACCCGGGCAACTCCATCACCCTCGACAAGCTGCCCGGCTTCCTGTGGCCCCAGGCCGCCTCCGCCCTGCTCTTCGGCTTCCACCCGTGGGCGCTGGTGCTGCCCCAGGCGATCGAGGGCGTGGCCTCGGTCCTGCTGCTCCACCTGCTCGTGCGCCGCTGGGCCGGTCCGGCCGCGGGACTGCTGGCCGCGGCGTTTATGACACTCACCCCGGTGACGGTGGGCCTCGGCCGGTCCATCGTGGAGGACGCGCCGTTCGTCCTGTTGCTGCTGCTGGCCGCGGAGGCGACCTGGCGGGCCGTCGAACGGGCGCGGCTGCGCACCCTGCTGCTCGCCGGGGTCTGGGTGGGGGTGGCGTTCCAGTGCAAGATGCTGGAGGCATGGGCGGTGCTGCCCGCGCTGGGCGTGGTCTATCTGGTGTGCGCGCCCACGACCCGGCGGCGCCGGGCGGGCCATGTCGCGCTGGCCGGGCTGGTGACCCTGGCGGTGTCGGCCTCCTGGATGGCCGTCGCCGCGGTGGTGCCCGCCCAGTCCCGCCCGTACATCGACGGGACGACGGACAACTCCGCCTACAGCATGGTCGTGGGCTACAACTTCCTGACCCGTTTCGGTTCGGTCGGTGTCGACGCGGGCGGCACGGGCAGTGTGGACGCCGGTCAGACCGTGCACCGGGCGGCCGGGACGGGCCCCGGAATGGGCGACAGCGTGCTGAAGATGTTCAGCCCGGGTCTGGCCACGCAGACCGGGTGGCTGTATCCGCTCGCCGCGGTCGCGCTCGCCTGGGGGCTCGCGCTCGCCTGGCGCCGCCGTCCCGCGCGCACCGACCGGGAGTTCGCCGGTCTGCTGCTGTGGGGCGTGTGGCTGGCGACCTTCTTCGCCGCGTTCAGCTTCGGCAGCGTCACCGGTCATACGTACTACATGGGTGTGGTGGCCGTGGCCCTGTCGGCGCTCAGCGGGGCGGGCCTGGTCCGCACCTGGCGGGCGTGGCGGAACGGCGGCCGCCGGGCCTGGGTGCTGCCCGCGGTGACCGCCGCGAACGTGGTGTGGTGCGCGGTGCTGACGCTGTGCTACCCGCACTTCCTCGGCTGGCAGGGGCCCGCCGCCCTGGTGCTGTGCGGGGTGGCGCTCGGGCTGCTGGGCCTCGCCGGGGCGCGTGCCGGGCGGGGTTCGCGGATCGCCGTGGCCGGACTTGCCACCGGGCTCGCGGCGGTCCTGCTGGTCCCCGCGGTGTGGTCGGCCTCGGCGCTGGCCCCGCGCTACAACCAGGTGGGCAGCATGGCGCGGGTCGGTCCCGAGAGCCGTCCCGGGGGCGGCGGCCCGGCCTGGCTGACACCGCCCCGGAAGCGGTTCCTGGCCTATCTGGAGGCGCACCGGAACGGGACGAAGTACCTTGCCGCGGTGCCCGGCTGGACCGACGCCTCGGCGTACGTCCTCGCGGCGAACGCGTCCATGCTGCCGATGGGCGGCTTCACCGGGCATGTCCCCTACCCCACCGTGCCGGGGCTGCGGCGGCTGATCGACTCCGGCGAACTGCGCTATGTCGCCCTGCGCCACTCACAGGTGCCCGGCCGCCACCACGGCTCCCCCGCGCCCGAGGCCGCCGCCATCGCCCACTGGGTCACCGGACACTGCACCGAGGTGCCGCCGTCGGCGTACGGCGGGGGCACGGGGCTGCCGCTGCTCTATCGGTGCGGGGTACGGGGGGCTTAGCGCCGGAGGCGCGAGCGGGCGCCGAAGTCGCGGGGGCCGCGCGTCTCTTCGCGCCCCAGGCGCTGGGCGCGCGCCTCTTCGCGCCGGGGTACGGCGCCCGGGGTGTGGCGCGCCCCGCGGTACCCCGGTTCGCAGCTCACGGTCTACGGGCGGGAGCGCGGCCGTACCGCCTGGCGGAATCCCGTGTTGACGGCGAGCAGCCCGCCGTCGACGCACAGGGTGGTGCCCGTGATCCACGCGGCGTCGCGGGAGGCCAGAAAGGCGACGGCGGCCGCGATGTCCTCCGGTTCACCGACCCGGCCCAGCGGATACAGCTCGGCCGCCGCGGCGAGTTCGGCCTCGCGGCCCTCCCAGGCGGTGGTGCGGACCGTGCCCGGGGCGACCAGATTGACGCGGACCCCGCGCGCGGCCGCGTGCCCGGCGAGGGTCCGGGTGAGGGACATCAGGCCCGCCTTCGCCGCGCTGTAGGCGTGGTTGCCGAAGTCCTGGATGCCGTTGACGGAGCCGATGTTGACGATGGCGCCGCGGCCGGAGGCCACGAGGTGCGGGAGCGCCGCGCGGCTGGTGCGGTAGGCGCCGGTCAGGGTGAGGTCGAGGTCGCGCGACCACACCTCGTCCGCCTCCTCCTCGAAGAGCGGGGCGTCGGGGGTGCAGCCGTAGGCGTTGTTGACCAGGACATCCAGCGCCCCCAGGGTGTCCCCGGCGTGGGCGACGGCGGCCTCCACCGAGGAGCGGTCACCGACATCGCACCGGAAGGCCTCAGCCCCCGCGCCGTCCTCCCGCAGTGCCGCCGCGGTCCGCCCGGCCGCGTCCTCGTCGGCGTCGGTGACCAGGACGCGGGCGCCCTCCCGGGCGAACCGCCGGGCCGTGGCGGCGCCGATACCGCGCGCCGCCCCCGTGATCAGAACCCCGTACCCCTCGAACCGCCCCGTCCGCTCCGTCTGCTCCATGGCGCCGACGCTACCGCGCAGGCGGCCGGACGGAGGCGGCCGGCAGGGGGCCGGGTGCCCCGGGGCAGCTCGCCGCCGGGGAAGAGCAAGGAGAAGACGAGGACCCGGGGGTGCCGAGGAATTCTGGGTGCCGGTGTCCGCGGTGGAGCCGTCGCCCAGGGGCTTCAGGGGCCGGGCCTGGGGGGGGGACGGCGGAAGGATCGCGGCGTGTGGCGCATGTTGCCGGGCCGTGACGAACGTGACGGTGCATGACGAAACCCCGCCGCCCGGTGCGCGGACGGCGGGGCTCGGGGCCGGGGTCAGGGGTGCCGGGTCAGGCTCCGGTGCCCGCCTCGAAGGTCATCAGGAACACCGAGGAGGAGTTGCCCGAGACCGGCACCGTGCCGCCCGACCAGGTCACCTTCAGCGAGTCCCGCTCGTCCGGCGGGGTGATGAGGATCGCGGCGGGCGTCGCCGACTTGGCGCCGCTCACCTGGGGGTTGGAGAAGGTCAGCCCCGCCCAGGCACTGTGCCCCGGGGCGAGGGTGATCCTGGCGGGGGCGCCGGAGCCGCGGCGCTTGGGGTCGGGGCCCAGCTGCTTTCCGGAGGCGTCGACGAAGGCGGCGCCCGGGTAGCCGTCGATCGTGCAGGTCCGGCCGGAGCGGTTGGTGAGGACGAGCGGGAAGTTCTCCTGCCCGGCTCCCGGGTTGTTGGCGCCCACGGACGCGCGCAGTTCGGAGGTGTGGCAGCGGCTGCTCGTGGTGGTGCCGCCTCCGGTGGAGGCCGCCGTGGTGGTGGAACCGGAGCTGTGCGACCCGGTGGAGGCGGTCTTGGTGCCGGTCCCGCTGCCGGTACCCGTGCCGGTGCCGGTCGGCGAGGCGCCGTCACTGCTGTGGTCGCCGGAGGCGGGCTGGGCCACGCCGGGCAGCTTCTGCGGACTGCCCGAGGTGCCGTGCTCGCCGCCGCAGGCGGTCAGCAGGCTCAGCGCGGCGACCGCGCCCAGCGCCGCCACCGCGCGGCGCGCTGTCGGATGGGGGGCCGTGCGGTGGTCGGGCCCCGTGGTACCGCGCCGGAAGGTCACCATGTCCCATGCTCCTCGAAACTTGCCGCCCGCGAGGGGCGTGTGCGGACGGTGCCGTGTGCCCCGTCATAAGTGTCCGATGCGCGCTCCGGGCAAAAGGTTCGCGGATCGGCCGGGTGCTGTGCCGGATACGGCCGATTGTGTGCCGGGGCGGCGGGCGCCCGCTCTGCCGGGTGCGCCGTTCGGGGTACGGATCTACGAGGGCAGGGGGATGGGCGTGCGGGTTCGGGGGCGGTGGGGGTACGGCGAAGAGGCGGGCCTGGGGCGGCCGTACGACCGTGGGTGACGGGGTGCACGGGCGGCGGCCCCGGGCGGCGTACGACCGTATGGGCCATGTCGGGTGTGGGCGGCGGGGGCGGTCAGCCGGTGACGCGGATCGAGTTCAGGATCGGGTCGGTGCGGTCGTCGCCGCCGTTCTGGCGCAGTTGGACGTACACCTGGGTCCGGTCGCTGCCGCCAGTGGGGGTGAGGGCCGCCTCGGTGAGGGAGCCCTTGTCGCCGCCGCAGTCGTTCCAGGTGCGTATGCGCCCCTGCCAGGTCCCGCCCCGGTAGTCGCGGCCGCCCTGGTAGTGGCAGCCGGTGTGGGTGAGGGCCCCGACCTTGGCGGTCAGGTCCCCGTACTCGCTCACCCCGATGAAGGCGCCGTTCACCCGGGCGCCGAGGTCCGTCCAGTCCGCGAGGTCGTCGGCGACGGCCAGGCCCGGTTCCTGTCCGTCCGGCAGCCCGAGCGCCTTCGGGTCCCATCCGGCGTCGCGCAACTGACGGCCCCAGGCCGCGGGCACGGTGGCCTGGACGCGCCCGGTCGCGTCCTTGACCGTCGTCTCCCCCGGCCCGGATCCGTCGAGCAGCAGGGTGGTGGCGAGCGCGGCGCCCCCCGCGACGGCCACCGCAGCCAGGGCCAGCAGCAGGGTCCCCCGACGGCGGCGGCGTCCGGCGGCCGGGGCCGGGGGTGCGGGCGCGCCGGGGGGCGGCTCCCCGTCGGCGGCGAGTTGTTCGAGGGCGTCGGCGAAGGCGTCCGCGGTCGGCCAGCGCCGTTCCCGGTCGGGTTCCATGGCCCGCAGCAGCGCCTCCCGGGCCTCCGGGGGCAGATCGGGGCGGAGCCGGTCCGGGGGCAGGACCTTGCCGGGCGGTGCGGGCACCGTGCCCGTGACCAGGTGGTAGCCGAGGGCGCCGAGGCTGTAGACGTCGGCGCGGGCGTCGATGCCCGAGCCGGGTTCGGTCTGCTCGGGCGGCGCGTATCCGGCGGAACCCGCGGCCATGGTCAGACCGGAGGCCTGCGCCAGGCTCTTGGCCAGGCCCAGGTCGGCGAGGAGCAGCCGGGCGGAGCCGTCGGGCATGCTCCGCAGCAGGACGTTGGACGGTTTGATGTCCCGGTGCACGATTCCGGCGTCGTGCAGCGCGGCCGCGGCACGGGCGGCGGAGGCGGTCAGGCGCAGGGCGTCGGGGACGGGGAGCGGACCGTCGGCGAGCCGGTCGGCGAGGGTGCCGCCGTCGGCGTACTGCATGACGAAGTAGGGCCTGCCGTCGGGGAGTTCGCCGATGTCGTAGACCTGTACGACGCGACTGGAGGCGGCCCGGCGCAGCAGGCGCGCCTCGGAGAGGAAGCGCTCCCGGACGTCCAGCCGGTGGGCCCAGTTCTCGGCGAGCACCTTGACCGCGACCAGCGCCTCCAGGTCGTCGTCGTGGGCGAGCCAAACGGTGCCGAAGGCGCCACCGCCCAGACGGCGTTCGAGGCGGTAGCGGTCGATCCGCTCCAGGGAGTGCATGCGACTATCATGCCTGGTCGGACATCGACTTCGAGGAGGGCTCCAGTGGGGGATCCCGCGGACTCCGAGGAGCTGGCCCGGCGCGCGGCGGCGGGTGACGGGGCGGCGCTGGACACGCTGCTGCTGCACATCCGGCCGGAGGTGCTGCGGCGCTGCGGGCGGTTCCTGCCGTGCCGGGAGGACGCCGAGGAGGCGGCGCAGGACGCGCTGTTGCAGGTGGCCCGGAAGATCACCACCTTCCAGGGCCGCAGCCGCTTCAGCACCTGGCTCTACACGGTGGTCGCCAACTGCGCCCGGCAGAAGTACCGGGAGCTGAAGCGGCGGGCGGTCGAGCAGCCCGTGGCCGTCGACCCGGCCGAGCAGGTGGATCCGCGGACGACCAGTGTGATCGCCGGGTCCCGGATCGATCTGCTGGAGGCCCTGGAGCGGCTGGAGCGCGAGCATCCGCATCTGGTGGCGCCGCTGGTCTACCGGGACATCTGCCAGTTGGAGTACGCGGAGGTCGCCGAGCGGATCGGAGTTCCGCTGGGCACCCTGAAGTCCCGTCTGCACGAGGCACGCAGACAGGTCAGGCCCTGGCTGGCCGGGGGCATGTAAGGCGCACCCGAGCCCGGAGGGATCCTCCGGGCACCCGGGGCGGCCCGCCCGTACCACCCCCGCCGACCCGGCCTGCCCCGAGCCGACCCGTCCTCCGGTGCGGAGTCAGTGGCCGCTGACGGGGTGCGGCAGATACGGCTCCTGGAGCACCTCGGTCTCCTTGTCGGTGAGGCGGAGGTCGAGTGCGGCCACCGCGTCGTCGACGTGGTGCGTCTTGGTGACGCCGACGATCGGCGCGACGACCGTGTCCCGTTGCAGCAGCCAGGCGAGGGCGACACGGGCGCGCGGAACGCCCCGCTCGGCCGCGACGGCGGCCACCGCGTCGACGACGGCCCGGTCGTCGTCCTGGTACAGCCGCTTGCCGAACTCGTCGCTGCGGCCGCGCTCGCTGCTCTCGTCCCAGTCGCGGGTCAGGCGCCCGCGGGCCAGCGGGCTCCAGGGCAGGACCCCGACGCCCTGGTCCGCGCAGAGCGGCAGCATTTCGCGTTCCTCCTCGCGGTAGAGGAGGTTGTAGTGGTTCTGCATCGACACAAACCGTGTCCAGCCGCCGAGCCGGGCCGTGTACTGGGCCTTGGAGAACTGCCAGGCGTACATCGAACTGGCGCCGATGTAGCGGGCCTTGCCCGCCTTGACCACGTCGTGCAGGGCCTCCATCGTCTCCTCGATGGGAGTGGCGGGGTCCCAGCGGTGGATCTGGTAGAGGTCCACGTAGTCGGTGCCGAGGCGGCGGAGGCTGTGGTCGATCTCGGTCATGATCGCCTTGCGGGAGAGTCCGCCGCCGTTGGGCCCGGACCGCGTCCGGCCGTGCACCTTCGTGGCGAGGACGATCTCGTCGCGGCGGGCGTACTCGGCGAGCGACCGGCCGACGATCTCCTCGCTGGTGCCGTCCGAGTAGACGTTCGCGGTGTCGAAGAAGTTGACGCCCGCGGCGAGCGCCCGGCGGATCAGGGGGCGGGAGGCCTCCTCGTCGAGACTCCATGGGTGGGTGCCGCGGTCGGGCAGGCCGAAACTCATACAGCCCAGGCAGATCCGGGACACGTCGAGACCGGTGGAACCGAGCTTCACGTACTCCATGCCACTCCTGCTTTCCCTCGGGGCGGGGCCGGGCGTCGCGGACCGCCGGGCACGGGCACGGTCGCCCGTGGCCGGTGCGCGGCGCCACGGCCCCGACGACGTGATTCCTGCCCGACCCTAAGGGACGTGACGTGCGGGGGCGGCGGACCCGGTTCCGGTGTCCGGCCGGGTCCGCCCCACGGCGGTCTCCCTCGTCCGCGCCGGGCCGACGCCGGGTCAGTGCCCGCGTGCGATCCACTCGTCGAGATGGGGCGCCTCCGCGCCGATGGTCGTCGTATCGCCGTGTCCGGTGCGGACCACCGTGTCGGGCGGGAGGGTCAGCAGCCGGTCGCGGACGGAGGCGAGGATCGTCGGGAAGTGGGAGAAGGAGCGTCCGGTCGCTCCGGGACCGCCCTGGAAGAGGGTGTCGCCGGTGAAGACCGTGGTGAGCCCCGGGGCGTAGAGGCAGACCGCGCCGGGGGCGTGTCCCGGGGTGTGCAGCACGGTCAGATCGGTACCGGCCGTCTCGATCACCTGGCCGTCCTCCAGCCAGCGGTCCGGCTGCCGGTCCGGGTGGGTCATGGTCCACAGCGGCAGGTCGTCGGGGTGGAGCCAGATCGGTGCTCCGGTCCGGTCGGCCAGGGCGGGGGCCGCGTCCACATGGTCGTTGTGGGCGTGCGTGCACAGGATGGCGCGCAGCCGCCGGTCGCCGACGGCCTCGGCGATCGCGTCGGCGTCGTGGGCGGCGTCGATGACGACCGCCTCGTGGTCGTCGCCCACGATCCAGACGTTGTTGTCGACCTCCCATGTGCCGCCGTCGAGGGAGAAGGTGCCGGAGGTGACCAGCCGGTCGATACGGGTGCTCATCACAGCACCACCACCGAACGCAGCACATCGCCGCTGTGCATCCGCTCGAATGCCTTCTCGATCTCGTCGAGGGCGATGGTCTCGGTCACAAAGGTGTCGAGCGGGAGGCGCCCCTGAAGATGCAGGTCGATCAGCATCGGGAAGTCGCGGGAGGGCAGGCAGTCGCCGTACCAGGACGACTTGAGCGCGCCGCCGCGGCCGAAGACGTCCAGGAGCGGCAGTTCCAGCTTCATCCCGGGGGTGGGAACCCCGACGAGGACGACGGTCCCGGCCAGGTCGCGGGCGTAGAAGGCCTGCTCGTACGTCTCCGGGCGGCCGACCGCGTCGATGACGACATCGGCGCCGAAGCCGCCGGTCAGCTCGCGGATCGCCGCGACGGGGTCGGTCGTACGGGAGTTGACGGTGTGGGTCGCGCCGAGGCCCTCGGCGAGGGTCAGTTTGCGGTCGTCGACGTCCACCGCGATGATCCTGGCCGCGCCCGCGAGAGAGGAACCGGCGACGGCCGCACCGCCGACGCCGCCGCAGCCGATGACCGCGACGGTGTCGCCGCGGCCGACGTTCCCGGTGTTGAGGGCGGCGCCGATGCCGGCCATCACACCGCAGCCCAGCAGGCCCGCCACGGCCGGGGAGACGGACGGGTCGACCTTGGTGCACTGTCCGGAGGCGACGAGTGTCTTCTCCGCGAAGGCGCCGATGCCGAGGGCCGGGGAGAGTTCCTGGCCGGTGGCGGCGAGGATCATCCGCTGCCGGGCGTTGTGCGTGTCGAAGCAGTACCAGGGGCGGCCGCGGCGGCAGGCGCGGCAGGTACCGCACACCGCGCGCCAGTTGAGGACGACGAAGTCGCCGGGGGCGACGTCCGTGACGCCCTCACCGACCGACTCGACCACTCCGGCCGCCTCGTGGCCGAGCAGGAAGGGGAAGTCGTCGGTGATACCGCCCTGTTTGTAGTGCAGATCGGTGTGGCAGACGCCGCACGCCTGGATGCGGACCACGGCCTCACCGGGGCCCGGATCCGGGACGACGATCGTCTCGACCCGTACGGGCTCGTCCTTGCCCGGGGCGATCACGCCGCGTACTTCCTGCGCCATGGTGCTGCTGCCTTCCGTCGATGGTACGGGCGCCATGCGCCCGGAGCGGGCCGCGACGGCCCGCCTCCATGATCCTTGCGCGCCGGGCACCCTGTGCGCACGTGTTCCGCGCGACGGAACGGGTGATCGCTGCGGTGCGGCGGCCGCGCGCCGTCCGCGGGGGCCGGACGGGTGACCGCCGCCCGCCGTCCCGGCCGTAGGCTGAACGCCCGTACGGCGCGCGGAACGCCGTGACACTCCCCGGGGGGCGCTGTGACCATCACCGACAGGGACGACAGACGGGCCGCGGACGGTGCGGCACCGGGACCGGACACCGCGCCGCCCGCCTGGCGGCTGCTCCTCGGTTATGTACGGCCGCACCGGTGGGCCCTCGCCGCGGGTGCGCTGCTGTCGCTGGTCACCGGGGCCACGGGACTGCTGCTGCCGCTCGTGGCCCGGGGGCTGATCGGGGATCTGGCGCACCACCGGCCCGTCACCTGGGCCCTGCTCGGGATGTCGGGGCTGGTGCTCGCCAACGCGGCGCTGGGCGGCCTGGGTTCATATGTGCTGCGGCGGACCGCCGAGTCGGTGGTGCTCGGCGCGCGGCGCGCCCTGTCGTCGTATCTGCTGCGGCTGCGGATCTCGGCCGTCGACCGCACCGAGCCCGGCGATCTGATGGCCCGGGTGACCTCCGACACCACGCTGTTGCGGGAGGTCACCACGGACTCGCTGGTCGGCCTCGGCACCGGGGGGCTGACGCTGGTCGCGACGGTGGTGATGATGGGCCTGGTGGACGTGGTGCTGCTGGGCGTCACCTTCGCCGTGATCCTGTGCGCGGGCGCCGTGCTCGGGGTCATCGTGCCGCGGATCAACCGGGCGAGCCGACAGGCCCAGGATGCGGTCGGCGCGATGGGCGCGGTGCTGGAGCGGACGCTCGGCGCGCTGCGCACGGTCAAGGCGTCGGGTGCGGAGCGCCGGGAGGAGGAGGCCGTCCACGCGGCGGCGGAGGAGTCCTGGCGGCAGAGTGTGCGGGCCGCCCGGTGGACGGCGGCCGCGGGCAACACGGCGGGACTGGCCATGCAGCTCGCGTTCATCACCGTACTGGCGGTGGGCGGCGCGCGGGTGGCGACCGGGTCCATCGATGTGGGCACCCTGGTCGCGTTCCTCCTCTACGTCTTCTATCTGATGTCGCCGATCCAGCAGGTGGTGGGGGCGGTCACGCAGTATCAGACGGGCTCCGCGGCGGTCGCCCGGATCCAGGAGGCGCTGCGACTGCCCGCCGAACCGCCCCTGCGGTCCGCGCCCTTGCCGTCGCCCGGTGCGCGGCCGGCCTCGGTGGCCTTCAAGGAGGTGCGCTTCCGGTACGCCGACGACCTGCCGTATGTGCACCACGGTGTGACCTTCACGGTGCCGCCGCAGGGGATGACCGCCTTCGTCGGCCCCTCGGGGGCGGGCAAGACGACGGTGTTCTCGCTGATCGAGCGGTTCTACGACCCGGAGTCGGGCACCGTCGCGGTGGACGGCCGGGACGTGGCCGAGTGGGAGCTGTCCGAGCTGCGCTCCTCGATCGGCTATGTGGAGCAGGACGCGCCGGTGCTGTCGGGGTCGCTGCGGGACAATCTGCTGCTCGGCAGTCCAGAGGCGGACGAGGCCGAGATGGCGCGGGTGGTGAGGACGACCCGGCTGGACGGTCTGGTGGCGCGGCTCCCCCAGGGGCTCGACACCCTGGTCGGGCACCGTGGGACCAGGCTGTCCGGCGGGGAGCGCCAACGGCTGGCGATCGCCCGGGCGTTGCTGCGCCGTCCGCGTCTGCTGCTGCTGGACGAGGCGACCTCGCAGCTCGACGCGGTCAATGAGGCGGCACTGCGGGACACGGTCGCGGAGGTGGCGCGGTCGACGACCGTACTGGTGGTCGCGCACCGGCTGTCCACGGTGACGGCGGCCGACCGGATCGTCGTCATGGACGCGGGCCGGGTGTGCGCGGTCGGGACCCATCGCGAACTGGTGACCGGGGACTCGCTGTACGCCGAGCTGGCGGCGACCCAGTTCCTGGCGGCGGTCGAGTGAGGGTGCGGGAAGTGTCCGGGGCGGGTCGGCCTGTCGTCGGCCGTGTCAGGCACCGACCGCGTCATGTGGTGCGGGAGCGGACGGGCGGGGCCAGCCGTGGTCGGCCAACCGCCCGACGGCGTAGCCCCGTTGTTCACAGGTGTCGAGGATCCGCGGCAGTGCGCCCAGTGCGGAGCGCCAGGCGCCCGGTGCCGAGGTGCAGTCGGAGTCGTGCAGCAGGATGGTCCCGCCGCCGTCGAGGTCGGCCGTGACCGTGCGGTGGACGGAGTCCGGTGTGGCCCGTGCGGTCCAGTCCTCGCCCCAGCAGGTCCACAGCACCGGGGTGAGGGCGAGGCGGCGGGCGGCCAGATGGGCGGAGCCGGACATGAGGCCGTAGGGGGGCCGGAAGAGGCGCGGCTGCCGCCCGGTGAGGGCGGCGACGGTGTCGCGGGCGCGGGCCAGGTCCCGGTGGGTGGCGCGGGGGCCGCGCAGCAGCAGATGCCGGTGCAGCCAGCCGTGGACGCCGATCTCGTGGCCCGCCGCGGCGATCTCGCGGACCAGCCCGGGAGAGCGGTGTGCCTGGCTGCCGAGCAGGAAGAAGGTGGCGTGCACCCCGCGGTCGGCGAGCAGCCGGAGGAACTGCGGGGTGGACGCGGGGTCGGGGCCGTCGTCGAAGGTGAGGGCGACATGGCCGGGCCTGCCGCGGCCGGACAGCTGCGGCAGGACACGTCTGCGCAGCGGTCCGAGGGCGGAGACCACGGGGACGACCTGGACGGCGGCGAGGGCGGGCAGCCCGGCACGGGCGACTGTGCGCAGCAGGCGTGCGGTGGTCATGGGTCGTGTCCCTCCGGTCGTGGCCGTGGGGTGGCCACCAGGGGTGGTCATCAGGGATGGTCACCAAGGGTGGCCGTCCGGTCGGAGTGGTGGTCCGGTGCGGGGCCGTCCCGGGCCCGGCCGTCTCGGCATCGGGGGTCCGGTGCGAGGCCGTCCGAGCCCGGCCGTCTCGACAGCGGGGTCCGGTGCGAGGCCGTCCGAGCCCGGGGCGGTCCGTCCGGTGCCGGGTCCAGGATGGCAGTCCGAGGGGCCGGACCCGTGCTTCTGGGCGGCGGGCCGCCTTCCGGGTCGGCGGAGGGGCACGACTCGGACGGACCCGGAGGGCGTCACCGCATCCAGGCGCTGTACGACAGCACCTCACCGGCCTTCAGGCCGAAGGCGGGGTCGGACCTGGTGGCGGTGGTCTCCAGGCCCAGCACCGCGCCGTTCGCGGGGTCCAGGATCAGCATCCCCCGGTCGGCGGAGGCGGCGTCGTCGTAGACGTACGCCTGCCCCGGTCGGCCGAGTCGGTCGGTCACCGCGCCGACCGGTCGCAGTCCCCTCGCGTCGGCGAGGACCCGTGCCAGGGCGGCGCCCTCCCGCGAGCCCGGCGTCCAGTTGTCGAGCAACTGGGAGACCGCCTCGACGAGCCGGGGGGTGTTCATGGTGTCGGTGGTGTCGATGGCCTCCAGATAGGCGCGCAGGGCCCCGGCCGTGTGCGGGGGCCGTGCCTGGGGCGGGGCGTCGCTCCAACTGGGCCAGTACGTCTGCCGACTGAGCACATGGCCGTCCTCGACCGTGCGCGGGGTGCCGTCGGCGTCGGTGATGACGGGCCTGCCGGGGTGCCGGGGGTCGGTGGCCACGACGAGTTCGGTGTGGCTGCCGTCGGCCTTCCAGCGGACCACCCGCTCCTCGGGGAGCGTGATCGGCGGACGTGACCCGGGGCCGCTGCTCAGGCCCAGGCTCCAGGTCTGCACATGGGTGCCCTGACGCAATGGCAGCGCGTCCCCCGCCGAGGCCGCCCGTGCGGCGAGTTCCGCCAGGGGGACGGGGGCGGAACCGGCCCGCACGGTCAGAGGGCGGGGCGCGGCCACGGCGGGGGCGGAGGCCGGGCCGGACACCAGCAGGGTGGCGGTCACCGCGGCGACGGCGGTGGCCGCGGCGAGGGACCAGGCCCAGCGCCGCACCGGGCGTCGGCAGGGCGCGGGGGTGGCGCTGTGCAGCAGCCGGTGCAGCCGCCGCTCGGCCTCGTGGCCGAGGGGGCCGTCCTGGTAGCGCGGGTCCGCGGCGGGCACGGGGTTGGCGCGGCGCAGCAGGGCGAGTTCACCGGGCGCGCCGGGCTCCGCTCGGGTGCGGTGTCCGTCAGCCATGGTCGTGCTCCTTCGGGGTGGCACACCGGGACGCCAGGGCGCGGGCCGGTGCGTTCGGGATGTCGCGGGGCGGGGGCGCCAGGACGCCGGGGGATGCGCTCACCGGGGCGGACGGGGGCGCTACGGCGGCGGTGTGCGCCCTGGATGCGGTGGGACCGTCGGCGGCACCGCGCGTACCGGAGGGACCGTCGGGGGCCGGACCGGCGGAGGCGGGGTCCGTACCAGGGGGCGTGCCGGTGTCGGGGGGACCGCCGGGCTGCCGGGGGATCCCCATCCGGTCGATCTCCGTTCTCAGGCGGCGGCGCGCACGGTGCAGACGCATCGCCGCCGCCCGGCTGCCGCAGCCGAGGGCCACGGCCACCTCGTCGATGCCGAGTTGCTCCCAGGCGGTCAGCCGGAGCACCTCCCGGTCCGCCGGGGACAGCCGGGCCAGTGCCTCGTGCACCCAGCCGCCGGGGGTGTCCTCGTCGGGGCTCGCCACCAACTGCCGCCCCCGCGCCGTCTCGTCGTTGCCGAGCCGGTCGAGGAGACGGCGGCGCCGGCCGTGGCCGCGTACGGTGTTGGCCAGGCAGTTGCGCGCCACACCGTAGAGCCAGGGCAGCGGGGAGGCGGGCAGGTCGGCCCGGCGCCGCCAGGCCACGGTGAACACCTCGGCCACCACCTCCTCCACGTCACCGCCGCCGCCGTCGAGCCGCCGCGCGACATAGCGGCTGACCGCCCAGTAGTGCGCGCGATAGGCCCCGGCGAAGATCTCGTCGTCGCTCATGTCCCTTTGGTGTCCGGCAGGTTCGGGTCGGTCACGCCCGTCGGTGTGACGCTCGTCGCGTTCTCCCGGGCTCGTACGCGGATCGCGGCAGCACCCGGCGGTACGCGGATCGCGGCTGTACGCGGCGCGGCTGTACCCGGCGCGGCACAAAGCCGCCGGGCCGACAGTCCCGGCCGGACGCCCGGCGTTCGCTGTCGGCCCGGCGGCCCGGACTCACGTCAGGTGCCGGCCGAAGAACCGGCCCCCGTCCTCCACCTCGAACCATGGAGTGCCGGTGTGGCCGCCCAGGTTGGCGTGCAGCGTCTTCTCCTTGCTGCCGAAGGCGTCGAACAGGTCCAGGGCACGCTGCCGGGGGTTTCCTTCGTCGTCCCACTGGAGCAGGAACAGCAGCGGAACGGTGACCTGCCGGGCCTCCTCGCGCTGGGCTCGGGGCACATACCCCCCGGCGAAGAAACCGGCGGCGGCGATGCGCGGCTCGGCCGCCGCGAGGCCGATGCCGACGGCCGTCCACCCCGAGTACCCGACCGGGCCGCCGATCTCGGGCAGTTCAAGGAGGGCGTCCAGGGTGGTCCGCCATTCCGGGACCGCCTGGTGGACCAACGGGCCGATGAAGGACTCGAAGATCTCGTCGACCGGCTCACCGGCCCGCATCGCCCGGCGGAGGTCGGCGCGGGCCTGCTCGTCGCCGGCGGAACGGGGGCGGTCACCGCACCCGGGGGCGTCGATGGCGGCCACCGCGTACCCGCACGCCGCATAGTGCCGGGCCCGGGCCACCAGCCGGGGTTCCCCCTTGGGCAGGCCGTTGTTGGGGGCCATCAGGATCAGCGGGGCCGGTGCGGCTTCAGGCGTCCACAGGGTTCCGGGGATCTCGCCGAGGGTGAATTCGCGTACGCGGACGCCGTCGTCGAGGCGCTGCTCGGAGATGATGTGCATGGTCGTGCCTTTCGGGAGTGCTCACAGACGGCGCTCCCGGACGACCTATCGCTCGACCGTGACCCCGGAGGGGAGCACCCATGTCGAAACTGCGTTCACGGGTACCACCTCCTCGTTCTCTCGCACGGTCTCGGGAAACGTAGCAGGGGCCGCCCTGATCCGCCAACGAGTTTCCCCGGAGCCGCCGGGGTGCTGCCGGGTGCTCAGGCGGTCCGCGGGGGCAGGCGGTGCAGCCGTACGTCCATGAGCCTGCCCCCGGTCACCGTCGCGGTCATGTAGGTGCAGTCGGGCTGGCGGCGGCGGTCGGTCGGGGAACCGGGGTTGAGCAGCCGCAGCCCGCTGTCGGCGGTGGTGTCCCAGGGGATGTGGCTGTGTCCGAAGACCAGTACGTCCAGGTCGGGGAAGCGCGCTGCACAACGGCGTTCCCGCCCCTGGGCGGCGCCGGTCTCATGGACCACGCCGAGGCGCAGGCCGTCCAGGTCGGCGCGGGCCACCTCCGGCAGCCGGGCCCGCAGCGCGGGACCGTCGTTGTTGCCGTGGACGCCGACCAGCCGCACGGACCGGCTCTCCAGCAGATCGAGGGTGGCGGTGTCCACCCAGTCACCGGCGTGGACCACCACATCGGCACGCGGCAGTTCGGCGAGGAGCAGCGGGGGCAGCTCCCGGGCGCGCCGGGGGACATGGGTGTCGGCCATGAGCAGCAGTCGCACCCCGCCAGGGTGCCATGACACCGTCCGGATCCGGGGCCCTCGGCCTCAGCCGTGGGCGCGTCCGGGTTCCTGCTCCAACAGCACTTCCGCCCACACCTGTTTGCCGCCGCTGACCGGGAGTGTGCCCCAGGCCGCCGCCATGGCCCCGACGAGCAGGATGCCGCGGCCGCCCGTGGCTTCCCAGCCGATGCTGGTCGGCTTGACCGGTGTCCGCGGTGAGGCGTCGGCGACCGCGACCCGCAGCCTGCGGCCGAGGAGGGTGAGGTCAAGGCGGACCCGTCCGTCGGTGTGCACCAGGGCGTTGGTGACCAGTTCGGAGACGACGAGCAGCACGGTGTCGAGGTCCTCCTGTGCCACGCCCCAGGTGCGCAGCGAGCGCCGGGTGAAGCGGCGGGCGTGCCGGACCGCCTCCGGTACGCGCCACACCGTCCAGGTCTCGCGCAGCGGGCGTACGCCCATGCCGTCGTAGCGGAGGAGCAGGAGGGCGACGTCGTCGCTGCGGTTGGCCTCGGCGAGCAGGAGGTCCGCGACCGGCCCGAGGTGTCCGGGGTCGGCGGCGGACAGTTCCCGGGCCAGCCGGGCGAGGCCGTCGTCGAGAGTGGTCCGGGCGGTCTCCACCAGCCCGTCGGTGGTGAGGGCGAGGACCGTGCCCGGGTGCAGCCGCAGCGGGGTCATCGGAAAGTCGGCCTGGTCGGCGACGCCGAGCGGCGGCCCGCCCTCGGCCTCCACGATCTCCGTTCTGCCGTCGGGGTGGCGCAGCACCGGCGGGATGTGCCCGGCCCGTACGCACCAGGCGGTGCCCTCCTCCAGGTCCACGTCGACATAGCAGCAGGTGGCGAAGAGGTCGGACTCCATCTCCACCAGGAGCCGGTTGGCGTGCGAGACCACCACGTCAGGGGGGTGGCCCTCGGCCGCGTAGGCGCGCAGGGCGGTGCGCATCTGGCCCATCAGGGCGGCGGCGCCCGCGTTGTGGCCCTGGACGTCGCCGATGACGAAGGCGGCGTGGTGGTCGGCCAGCGGGATGACGTCGTACCAGTCGCCGCCGAGTTCCAGGCCCGCGGTGGTGGGCAGATAGCGGGCCACCGCGGCGGCTCCGGGCAGCCGGGGCAGGCGGCGCGGGAGGAGCGCGCGTTGCAGCATGCCGATGAGTTCGTGTTCGGCGTCGAAGGCGTGGGCGCGGACCAGGGCCTGTCCTGCGAGGCCCGCGACGGCGGTGAGCAGGGCGCGTTCGTCGGGGGTGACCTCGTGCGGGCTGTCCCAGCCGATGAGGCAGACCCCGGCGGTGCGTCCGCCCGCGGGCAGCGGCAGTACGACCAGGCCGCCGGGCCCGACCTCGGCGAGTGCGGGCTCCAGTTCGGCACCGGCGGGCCAGATCGCCGCACGGCCCTCGCGCAGCCCGGCGTCGAGGGTCGGCATGGCGCGTACCGGGGCGTCGGGCCACTCGGTGCGCCATTCGGCACGCCACAGCTCGGGCCAGGCCTCGGGTTCGGGCGGGTCGAGGACGGTGACCACGAGGCGGTCGGACTCCAGCCCGGCCAGGGCGACCCGGTCCGCCCGCAGGGAGGTGCGCAGGGCGGCGACCACCGCTCCGCTGACGTCGCGGACGGTGCCCGCGGTGGCGAGGGCGGCGGCCAGCCGCTGGATGCGGGTGACATCGCTGACGGCGGGGCGCAGCTTCGATGCCTCGGCGACCGTACCGACGAGCCGGGCGGACCGCCCCTCCTCCGCGGGCAGCAGCCGCCCGCGCAGCCGCAGCCAGGCGGGCTGCCCGGAGGGCTGAAGGATACGGAACTCCAGTTCCCGGTCGCCGGAGGTGAAACGGTCGGGTTCGACGACGGACATCAGGCCCGGCAGGTCCTCGGGCACGGTCCGGGCGAGCAGGGTTTCGACCCGGCCGTCGAAGGCGTCCGGGTCGATGGCGAAGAGGTCGAGCACCTCACCGTCGACCTCGACCCGTCCGCTGTCGACGGCGAGGCTGAAGGAGTTGGCGACCGGGGCGGTGGCGGCGGCCGGGGCGGGACCGGCGAGGGCGTCGGCGACCAGGTGGAGGCACTCACGGTCCTCGGTGTCGAAGCCGTCCGGCTGGTCGGTGACGGCGGCCAGGCAGCCGCCGTCGCGCAGGGGCAGCACTCCCAGCCAGAAGTCCGGGTCCGGCAGCCGTCCCGCGACGGCGCACCGGCCGAGCTCCTCGGGGCCCAGCCACAGGGGCCGTCCGGAACGCCGGGCGTCCGCGGCGGCGGAACCCGGAGGGAGGGGGTAGACGTCACGCAGTCCGTACAACGCCCTCGGTACGCCGACCGCCTCGGCGAGGCGCAGCGCCTCGCCGTCCTCGTGCGGGACGTAGACGGCGGTGAGGGTCGCCCCGGTGAAGGCGAGGGCCTGTTCGAGGACACGGCGCAGGCGCTCGCGCGGTTCGAGGTCGGCGGTGAGTGTCTTGAGCGCAAGTTCCGCTCGCTGCGTCCTCGTTCTGCGTCCCGCAGCGCTCTCACTGCCCACTCCGCAATTACAGCGCTTTCGCGACGCCCGCGCAGCCCCTGTGCGCGTGTCGGCGCAGCTCCCTGTGCGTTTCGGCGCGACTCTCCGTGCGTGTCGCCGCCGGTCCGGCCGATGTGGGTCCGCCGGTCCGGCCGACGTGGGGGGGCCGCCCTCGCGTCCGCACGGGGTCTCGCGACTCCCGCGGAGGTGAGGGGAGGTGACGGGGCGACGGGAACACCCTCGGGCTCGTCGCCCGCTCCGGCGGATGCCCGGTGAACGCGAGCGGTCCGGCCCTCCCGTCGGAGGGCCGGACCGCGTCCGGGGGGATGTGTCGGCCCAGGAGGTCAACGCCTCACCGGCAGAGGGGGTGTGCCGGTCCGATTCCGGTGCGTCCCCACGCACCGGCGCCTGGGCCGTTCAGTGGCCGACCGGCGACCGACCGGCGACCGGTCAGCGGCCGGTCAGCGGCCGGTCAGTGACTCGACAGCGAGGAGCCGTCGGACGCGCCGCCGCCCTGTGACTGCCCGTCACCCGGCGACTGGCCATAGCCCTGAGACTGCCCGGACTGATCGGCACCGGACTGACCGGCACCGGACTGACCAGCGCCGGACTGGTCGCCGCCGGACGGATCGGACGCGCCGCCCGACTGGTCCCCGGCACCGCTCTGGTCCCCGGCACCGCTCTGATCGCCCGCGCCGCTCTGGTCACCCGGGGTGGCGCTCTGGTCGCCCGGGGTGGCGCTCTGGTCGCCCGCGCCGCCCTGGTTGTCGCCCGCGCCGCCCGCGCCGCCCGAGCCGAGGGTCGCTCCGGTTGCCTTGAGGGCCGCGGTCACCGGCTGGAAGAAGGTCTCGCCGCCGGAGGTGCAGTCGCCGCTGCCGCCCGAGGTGAGGCCGACGGCGCTGCCGTCCTGGGTGAACAGGGAGCCGCCGCTGTCCCCCGCCTCGGCGCACACATTGGTCTGGATGAGGCCGGTGACGGTGTCGACCCCGCCCGGGTTGGTCTCGCTCTGGAAGTTGACAGTGGCGTCGAGTCCGGTGACGGTTCCGTCGTGCAGTCCGGTGGTGCTGCCCATCCGGAAGACCTGCTGGCCCACCACCGCGTCCGCGGCCTGGGTGATCTGGACCGTCTGCCCGTTGCCCGAGTTGACCTCGCTCGGGGCCTGGGTGTTGGGGTCGTCGTACTTGACGAGCGAGAAGTCGTTGCCGGGGAAGGTGGCCTGGTCGACCGTGGCGATCGGCTGGCCGCCCTGGGAGTCGGACCACTGCTTGGCCGCGACTCCGCAGTGACCGGCGGTCAGGAAGGCCGGGCTGCCGTCGCTCGCGGTGACGTTGAAGCCGAGGGAGCAGCGGACACCGCCGCCGTTCGCCTGGGCGAAGATGGCGTCTCCGCCGGAGACCAGCGTCTTGAACGTGCCGCCGGACTTCTTGAGGGTCGCCATGCCCGAGCCGAGGCTCTTGACCGTCGACTGCACCTTGTTCCACTTGGCGCCGGTGACGGTGCTGTCGGCGGAGACCCGGATCTCGTTGGTCCTGGGGTCCACGGACCAGGCGGTGCCGGGGACCGCGGCCTTGGCCCGGAGCGTTCTGGCGGCGCTGCGGAGCGAGGCGGTGCTGTTCTGCACCTGATGCGGGATCGCGCCCGCCATCTTCACGGCGTCGACGGCCTTGCTGTCGTCGCCGACCACATTGACGACGACCTGCTTCTTGTCGGCGTTGTAGTACGAGCCCGCGAAGGCGTCACCGAGCCGGGTGGCGAGCGTCGAGGCAAGGCCCGAGGCGTCGTTCGCCCGGAACGTCTTCGGGGTGGCGTCGGCCCCGTTCGTCTGGGACGCGTTGGCGTTGGGCAGAAGAAGGGCCGCCGCTCCGAGCGCCGCCACGCTTCCCGCCGCGATGGCGGCCTTGCGCTTGGGTATGCGTTTGTGACTCAACTTTTTGACCTCCTGGGGACGGGAGCGCGGTGCCGCCGTCCGGCAGCTGACTGGGGCGCCTGGATGCCCGTTGATACGCAAGTGCCGGGAGGGGTGTTCAACCGCAGTGCAAACTGGCCGAGTTGGCGTATGCGAAAGCGTGACATCACCGGACGTAGGCCGTGGCGGGCGGCCGGTCCCGCACTTCGGACGGAGAGCGACCGTACGGTGACGTTCGGTTGTGCACGGAGGGCGGAATCCCGGCTTCAGGGAATCTGCACATCGATTGCGCAAGCGGGTCACCGTACGCGGGGGATCTGCACAGGCGCCGGACAGGGTCCGTGCCATTGGACCAGGAGTGTCCTATTCCGCTTCCTGGCCGCCGGGGGCCGACGGGCCCCGCGGAGCCCCTCTGGAGCCCCGCATGTGAAGAACTGGCCGACACCGCGTGCCCGTACCTGCACCGATCACCCCGCCGGACCGGCAATTGCCCTGGTGAGAGCGTTGATTGATTGGAAGCGCCATGCTCCGCCGTGCTTTGATCCGTTGCACCGCGGGGGCTTCCCCCCATGGGACCCGGCAACGGGTTCCCGGCGCCCGCGGACGCGGCCGACCATCTGTCCCCCAGAGGGGGCCGCTCTCCCCCTTGTGAATACCCATATGAAGGGAAGTTCCATCATGAACTCCACCCCCCAGGTTGCGACCGCCGAGATCTCCGACGCCGAGCTGGACGCCGTTTCCGGTGGTCTCCAGGTGAACGCCGTTGGCACCGTCACCGGTCTGGTGGACGGCATTGCCCCGGTTTCCGGCCTGGTCGGCACGGCCGTCGGCACCGTTGAGGGTGTCACCGGTCTGCACACCGCCCCGGTCACCCAGCTGGTCGCCGGTCTCTGATCGCACCTGTTGTGCCGTTGAGTCCCGGAACCGTCCCCCGGTTCCGGGACTCTCGGATGCCGTAAATCTCTCCGGACAGGTGAGGGAAAGTCCCGTGCAGTTCCGCCAACAGGCCCTCGCCAAGCTCCAGTCGCCCGAAGAGCTGGACCTCCCGGTGCGCTTCGCCCGGCCGCAGGGCTGGCTGGTGCTCGCCGTGACGGTGGCCGCGATGGCCGCCGCGTCCGCCTGGGCCGTCACCGGCACCGTGGCCTCCACGGTCACCGCGCCCGCCATCCTCACGCACGCCGAGGGCAGTTACCTCCTCCAGAGCCCCGTCGCCGGACAGGTGACCGCGGTCCTCGCCAAGGAGGGCGAACAACTGGCCGCGAACGCGCCCGTGGTGAGGGTGCGGACGAGCCAGGGCGACTCCGTGGTGCGCACGGTCGCCGCGGGGCGCGTCACCGCGCTCGCCGCCACCATCGGCCAGATCATCCAGACCGGCACCAATGTCGCCGCGGTGGAGAAGGTCGCGCACCCCTCCGACCCGCTCTACGCGACCGTGTACGTGCCCGCCGAGAACGCCGCCGCCATCCCCGCGGACGCGCCCGTGGACCTCACCGTCCAGTCGGTGCCGACCCAGCAGTACGGGGTGCTGCGCGGCCGGGTGAAGTCCGTGGACCGCACCGCCGCGTCGGCGCAGCAGATCTCCGCGTACCTCGGCGACAGCCAGCTGGGCGAGCAGTTCACCCGGAAGGGCCGCCCGGTGGCGGTCCTGGTGCGGCTCGACACCTCCGCCGCCACCCGCAGCGGCTACCGCTGGTCGTCCGCGGACGGTCCCCCGTTCCCCCTCACCTCCATGACCATGGCCTCCGGTTCGATCCGCCTGGCCGATCAGCGTCCCGTCGATTGGCTGCTGCCGTGACCGCTCCCCCGGACGCCCCGCCCCCGGTGCGGGGCAGACGCCGTGCCGCCCCGCCGAAGCGCACCGCGCCCAAGGGCCGCACCAAGTCCGTCCGCACCCCCACCGTGCTCCAGATGGAGGCCGTGGAGTGCGGTGCCGCCTCCCTGGCCATGGTGCTCGGGCACTACGGCCGCCATGTCCCGCTGGAGGAGCTGCGCATCGCCTGCGGTGTCTCCCGCGACGGCTCCCGCGCCAGCAACCTGCTGAAGGCGGCGCGCAGTTACGGTCTGACGGCCAAGGGCATGCAGATGGACACGGCCGCGCTCGCCGAGGTGCGGGCCCCGGCCGTCCTCTTCTGGGAGTTCAACCACTACGTCGTGTACGACGGCATGGGCCGCCGCTTGGGCCGCCGGGGCGTCTATGTCAACGACCCCGGCAAGGGCCGCCGTTTCGTACCCATGGAGGACTTCGACACCAGTTTCACCGGGGTCGTGCTGGTGATGGAGCCGGGTGAGGGCTTCAGCCGGGGCGGCCGCAGGCCCGGTGTCCTGGGCGCCATGCCCGCACGGCTGCGCGGCACCTCGGGCACGATGCCCGCCGCGATCCTGGCGAGCCTGCTCCTGGTCGCGGTGGGCGCCGCGCTGCCCGCGCTCAGCCGGACCTATATCGACATGTTCCTGATCGGCGGGCAGACCTCGCTGCTGGGTGTGCTGTTCACGTCGATGGCCGCGTGCGTCCTGCTCACCGTCGTGCTGACCTGGTTGCAGCAGGCGAATCTGCTGCGCGGCCGGATCATCTCCTCCACCCTCTCCAGCGCCCGCTTCCTGCGCCATCTGCTGCGCCTGCCGGTGACGTTCTTCGCCCAGCGCAGCCCGGCCGACCTGGTGCAGCGCCTCCAGTCCAACGACGCGGTCGCCGAGACCCTGGCCCGCGACCTGGCGGCGGCGGGCGTGGACGCGGTCGTCGTGGTGCTCTACGCGGTGCTGCTGTACACCTACGACCCCCAGCTGACCTTCGTCGGGATCGGGGTGGCGCTGCTCAATGTGGTGGCGATGCGGGTGGTCGTACGGCTGCGGGCGACCCGTACCGCCAAACTGCGCGCGGACAGCGCCCGGCTCACCAACACCGCCTACACCGGCCTTCAGTTGATCGAGACGATGAAGGCGACCGGCGGCGAGGACGGCTACTTCCGCAAGTGGGCCGGGCAGCACGCCACGACCCTGGAGGAACAGCAGCGGCTCGGGGTGCCGAGCGCCTGGCTGGGCGTGGTCGCGCCGACGCTCGCCACGCTCAACAGCGCGCTGATCCTGTGGATCGGCGGGCTGCGGGCGGTCGAGGGGCACATCTCGGTGGGTCTGCTGGTCGCGTTCCAGGCACTGGTGACCCGGTTCACCGCGCCGATCACCCGGCTCAACGGGGTCGCGGGCCGTATCCAGGACTTCGCGGCCGATGTGGCACGCCTGAAGGACGTGGAGAACTTCCAGGCCGACCCGCTCTACGGGCGCTCCGGCCGCGGCGAGTCGACCCGGCGGCTGCACGGCCATGTCGAGCTGGAGGGCATCACCTTCGGCTACAGCCCGCTGGACAAGCCGCTGCTGAACGGCTTCAGCCTGACGGTCGGCCCGGGCCAGCAGGTGGCGCTGGTCGGCGGTTCGGGCAGCGGCAAGTCGACGGTGTCCCGGCTGATCTCGGGCCTGTACACCCCGTGGGAGGGCGAGATCCGCATCGACGGGCGGCGCCTCGAGGACATACCGCGCGGTGCGCTCGCCGCCTCGGTGTCCTTCGTCGACCAGGACGTCTTCCTCTTCGAGGGCACGGTCCGCGACAACGTGGCACTGTGGGACCCCTCGATCCCGGACGAGGCGGTGGTCGCCGCGCTGCGCGACGCCGCACTCCACGACGTGGTGATGCGCCGTCCGGGCGGTATCCACAGCCGGGTCGAGCAGGACGGCCGGAACTTCTCCGGCGGGCAGCGCCAGCGCCTGGAGATCGCCCGGGCGCTGGTGCGGGACCCCAGCATCCTGGTGCTCGACGAGGTGACCAGCGCCCTGGACGCGGAGACCGAGCAGACCGTGATCGACCAGCTGCGCAAGCGGGGCTGCGCCTGCGTGGTGATCGCGCACCGGCTCAGCACCGTGCGCGACAGCGACGAGATCGTGGTGCTCCAGCACGGCACGATCGTGGAACGCGGGCGGCACGACGCCCTGGTGGCGGCCGGCGGGGCCTATGCCGAGCTGGTCAGGGAGCGGTGAGATGACGGCGGTTCACGAGGGTGACCTCGTTCTCGGTGCCCTGGGCGCCATGGGCTCCCCGGTCGACTGCTCCGGTCTGGGGCGGCTCGACCTGGAGGGCCCCCAGGTGCTGTGGCTGGTCGCGGCGGGAGCGCTGGACCTGTTCGCGGTGGACGCCGCCGCGCAGGGCCACTGGCACCATCTCGGCCGTCTGGAAGCGGGCTCGCTGCTGCTCGGCCCGGTCGCGGGACCCCAGCACACCCTGGTGGCCCGCCCGGTGCGGGACTGCGCGGTGCGCCGCATCCAGCTGCGCGAGCTGTATCAGCAGGTCGACACCCAGACCTGGTCCTACGACAGCTACGGCAACCCGCAGTACGTACCGCCGACGACGAGTCCGCTGGAGTACGCGCTCGCCCTGGGCGTGGGCCGGAGCCTGTCGATCCTGTTCCAGGCGCCGACGGCGAACGAACGGGCGGCGGAGATCACAGACGACGACGTGTTCTGGATGCAGGTGCCGCCGGGCAGCGTCCAGTACGGCTCCCTGCACGGGGCGGAGGCGGCCGCCGATCTGCTGATGGACCCCTCGGTCTGGCAGGGCATGGTCGACCAGCAGTACCGGCTGCTCGCCACCCTCGACCGGTGGATCGAGCAGGTGGAGCGCAGCCACGAGAGCCGGACCGCGGCCGGGATCAAGGCGGGCGAGGCCGTCCGCGCCCAGGCCGACCGCACCCTGCTCGCCTCGATCGGCAGGCCCTCGGGCCCCCGCACCACGGCGGCCGACGCGGACGCCACGTACGCGGCCTGCCGACTGGTGGCGCGCGCGGCAGGCATCGCCCTGGCGGACCCCGGCGGGAGCGGCACCGGGAGCGACCGGCTCGACCCGGTCGAACGCATCGCCGTCGCCTCCCGGGTCCGCACCCGGGCGGTACGGCTGGACGGGCGCTGGTGGCGCGACGACATCGGGCCGCTGGTGGGCCACCGGGCGCTGTCGGGCGCGCCGGTCGCGCTGCTGTGGCGCCGCGGCGGCTATGTCGCCGTCCATCCCACCTCGGGCCGTGAGACCCCCGTCGAGAAGGCGAACGCGGCGGAGTTCGAGCCGCGGGCGGTGATGTTCTACCGGCCGCTGCCGGACCAGCGGCTCGATCCGCTGCGGCTGATGCGCTTCAGCATGCGCGGCACCCGGGGCGATCTGCTGGGCCTGGTGCTCAGCGGCCTGGTGACGGTCGCCATCGGGGCGCTGGTGCCCATCGCCACCGGCAAGGTGCTCGGCGAGTACGTGCCCAGGGCCCAGACGGGGCCGATCGTCCAGGTCTGTCTGGCCCTGCTGGTCACGGGCGTGGTGGCGGCGGCGTTCATGCTGCTGGAGAACCTGACCATCCTGCGTCTGGAGGGCCGGATCGAGGCGACGCTCCAGCCCGCGGTCTGGGACCGGCTGCTGAGACTGCCGACCCGCTTCTTCGCGGACCGCTCCACCGGCGAGCTGGCGAGCGCCGCGATGGGCATCAGCGCCATCCGGCGGCTGCTCGCCGGAGTCGCTCCGGTGGTCGCCCAGTCGGTGACGGTCGGCGTGATGAACCTCGGTCTGCTGCTCTGGTACAGCGTGCCCATGGCGCTGGCCGCCGTCGCCATGCTGGTGGTCATCGCGGCCGTCTTCCTGGGGCTCGGGCTGTGGCAGGTGCGCTGGCAGCGGCGGCTGGTGCGACTCGGCAACAAGCTGAACAACCAGGCCTTCCAGACCCTGCGCGGCCTGCCCAAGCTGCGGGTCGCGGCGGCCGAGAACTACGCCTACGCCGCCTGGGCGGGCGAGTTCGCGCGCAGCCGGGAGCTCCAGCAGAAGGTGGGCCGGATCAAGAACCTCACCACGGTGCTGGGCTCGGTGTATCTGCCGCTGTGCACCCTGCTGCTGTTCATGCTGCTCGCGGGCCCGGCCAAGGGGGCCCTGTCGGCCGCCGACTTCCTCACCTTCACCACCTCGGTGACCATGCTGCTGACCTCGGTCACCCAGCTCACCGGCGCGTTCGTGTCCGCGGTGGCGGCGCTGCCGCTGTTCGAGGAGATCCGGCCGGTGCTGGACGCCTCGCCGGAGGTGCGTACGGCGAACACCCGGCCGGGTGTGCTGTCCGGGGCGATCGAGGCCCGTCGGCTCTCCTTCCGCTACGCCGACGACGGTCCCCTGGTCCTGGACGATGTGTCCTTCGCGGTGGAGCCGGGCGAGTTCGTGGCGATCGTGGGTCCGAGCGGCTGCGGCAAGTCGACGCTGCTGCGGCTGCTGATCGGCTTCGACCCGCCCACCTCGGGCAGTGTCCTGTACGACGGGCAGGACCTCGCGGCGCTGGACCGGTCGGCGGTGCGGCGGCAGTGCGGGGTGGTGCTCCAGCATGCGCAGCCGTTCACCGGTTCGATCCTGGACGTCATCTGCGGCACCGAGCCCTATACGCCCGAGGAGGCGATGGCAGCGGCGGAGATGGCGGGACTGGCGGAGGACATCCAGCGGATGCCGATGGGCCTGCACACCATCGTCCAGGGCAGCGGTGCGGTGTCCGGCGGGCAGCGCCAGCGTCTGATGATCGCGCAGGCCCTGATCCGCCGTCCGCGCATCCTCTTCTTCGACGAGGCGACGAGCGCGCTGGACAACGAGACCCAGCGCCGGGTCATCGAGTCCACCCGGGCCCTGAACGCCACCCGTGTCGTGATCGCCCACCGGCTGTCCACGGTGCTGGATGCGGACCGGGTCATCGTGATGGAGGACGGCAGGGTCGCCCAGCAGGGGCCGCCGGACCGGCTCCTCGCGGACCCGAGCGGGCGGCTGCACGAGCTGGTCAGGCGGCAGCTGGCCTGAGCGGCCGGGGCAGCCGTCAGCTTCTCCCCCGGCCGCGCCGCCGGGCCATGACCGCGGCGATCCGGGCCTGTTGCAGGATCTCGTTCCGGGGCAGCGCGGGCCGGTAGACGACGAGCGCCCGGTGCCGCTTCTCCAGCCGCAGCGCGCCGGGGGCCGGAACGACCTCGCCGTCATAGGCACAGGTGTCCATGGGGCCGAGGTCCTCGATCCGTACCCCGGGCACCCGTTCGGCGACGTAGACCCGGGAGCGTCCGAGCGCTCCGACGAGGGCCGCGAGGACCACCCGGATGCGGGCCAGCCGGTGGTCCCCGTCGACCAGCCGCAGGTCGATCAGCCCGTCGTCGAGCCGCGGCCGGAAGGCGGGTGCGAAACCGTCGGGGACATAGCGGCCGTTGCCCGCGAAGAGCAGCCAGAGTCTGCGGGGGCGGCCGTCGAGGCGCAGTTCGGTGGGCGCCGCGGTGCGCAGCACCCGGACCAGCGCCAGGGTCGCCGCGGGCCATTTGCCCAGCCGTGGTTCCAGCCGCTCGCGCAGCCTGACGAGTTCGGGGTAGAGCCCGAGGGCGAAGGTGTTGAGGAACTCCACCGGCGCCGCGTCCGGGCCCTCGCCCGCCGTCGCGCCGGTCAGCGGGACGGCGGCCCCGAGGTCGACGGCGACCGCCTCCCCGCGGACGACCGCGGCGGCCGTGTCCTCGAGGTGCGGGACGCCCACGTCGAGGGCGAAGTGGTTGAGGGTGCCGCCGGGGAACACCGCCAGCGGCAGACCGTGCCGGGCGGCGGCCCGGGCCGCCGCGTTGACGGTGCCGTCGCCCCCGTGGACGCCGAGCGCACCGCCCCGGGCGAGGGCGCGGCGGACCGCGTGGTCGAGCCGGGCCCCGAAGTCGTCGTCCGCCGCGCAGAGGACGAGTTCCGCCCTCGGCAGCAGTCCCGAGAGCAGCGGCGGCGCCGGGGTCCCGGCGCCGGTGTTGACGAAGACGACGAGCCCCTCGCCGCCGGGCAGCGCGGGCGCCGGGGCGGCCGGCCGCTCGCGCTCGGGGTTCACCTGACGCGGCGGCCACCACCGGCAGGTCAGTACGGCGGCGCCGACGCCGATCGCCGCACCGGCCAGGACGTCCCCCGGGTAGTGGACGCCGACGTAGACCCGGGAGAACGCGACCGCGGCGGCCACCGGGGCGACCAGCGTGCCGTAGCGGGTGCATTCGAGGGCGACGCCGGTGGCGAAGGCCGCGGCCGACGCGGAGTGGCCGGAGGGGAAGGAGGTGGTGCGCGGCTGCCGGACGAGGTGGCGGATCGGCGGTACGGGGTCCAGGAGCGGGCGGGGGCGCCGTGCGGTCCACTTGGCGACGGTGTTCACGGTGACGGAGGCGAGGGCGAGCGAACCGGTTCCGCGCAGGGCCGCCCGCCGGGCGGTGCGCCCGCCGAGCACGGCGAGACCGGTCGCGGCCCCCAGCCACAGCAGTCCGTGGTCGGCCGAGCGGCTGAGCCGGGTGAGGGCGGGCCCGGCGCCCGGCAGCCGGGCGGTGGCGACCCGGGTGAACAGCCGCTGGTCGAGGTCGCCGAGGAAGCGCATGGTCCACGGCTACCCGACCGGGCCGCCGCCGGCATCCGGGACGCACCCGACCGGCGTACCCCCGGCGCACCGGGGGCCGTCCCGAGGGGCGGCTGCTCACCCGCGTAGGGCTGCTCCAGGGCGGCGATGTCCAGCTTGGACATCGCCGTCATCGGCCGGGTGGTCCGGGCCGCCGTCAACGCATCACCGGGGCGCGGCGGCCTCCCGGGGCGCGGCGGCTTCACCGGGCGCGGCGGAATTCGCGTGGCGCCCGGAGCGGCCGGGACTACGATCCGCCCCCATGACCGCCTCCACGGAATCCGCGTCCATCGAGCCGTTCCGCATCGACGTCCCGCAGTCCGACCTCGACGATCTGCACGACCGCCTCGACCGCACCCGATGGCCCGACGCGCTGCCGGACACCGGCTGGTCGTACGGGGTCCCCCCGGACTATCTGCGCGAACTGGCACGGTACTGGCGCCGGGACTACGACTGGCGCGCCGCCGAGGCCCGGCTCAACGAGTGGCCGCAGTTCACCACGGAGATCGACGGCGCCCGGGTCCACTTCGCCCATGTCCGCTCCCCGGAGCCCGATGCCACTCCGCTGGTCGTCACCCACGGGTGGCCGGGGTCCGTCGTCGAGTTCCTCGACGTGGTGGGCCCGCTCACCGACCCGGCGGCGCACGGCGGCGACCCCGCGGACGCGTTCCATGTGGTGGTGCCGAGCATTCCCGGTTTCGGTCTGTCCGGGCCCACCCGGGACCGGGGCTGGGAGGCGGGCCGGGTCGCCGACGCCTGGGCGGAGCTGATGCGGCGTCTCGGCTACGAGCGGTTCGGCGCCCAGGGCGGCGACTGGGGGGCGGCCGTCTCCCGCGAGCTGGGCCGCGCCCACCCGGAACGGCTGATCGGCGTCCATCTCAATCTCCTCCCGGGGGCGCAGCAGCTCACCGAGCCCACGAAGGACGAGCTGGCCGCGCTCGGTCCCGGGGAGCAAGAGCGCACCCTGCTGTCCTGGCGCCGCTGGGAGGAGTGGCAGCGCGAGGGCGCGGCCTACGCGTCGCTGCACGCGACCCGCCCCCAGACCCTCGCCTACGCCCTCACCGACTCCCCCGTCGGCCAACTCGCCTGGATCGTCGAGAAGTTCCGTGAGTGGACGGACTCCGAGGAGCTGCCGGAGGAGGCCGTGGACCGCGACCGGCTGCTGACCAATGTGATGCTGTACTGGCTGACCGGCACGGCCGGTTCGGCCGCCCGGATCTACTACGAGCGGGCCCATGCCACGGGCCGGGCGGCCGCCCCCGCCGAGCCGTCGACGGCCCCGACCGCGGTGGCGGTGTTCCCCGCCGAGATCCAGGTCCCGCTGCGGCACCGGGCGGAGCGCACGGAGAACATCGTGCGCTGGACGGAACTCGACCGGGGCGGCCACTTCGCCGCGATGGAGGAGCCCGACCTGCTGGTGGCCGATGTGCGGGCCTTCTTCCGGGGGCTGCGCGAGAAGGGCTGAGCGGGGCCTCTGCCCTCGGCGGATCTGCCGGGGGCAGAGAAACCGCCGCGGGCCGCCGCCGGGGCCCGAGGGTGGAGTCGACGGTATCCGTGCCACCCCAAGGAGATCCGATGACTCCCCTCAGCATGCTCTCCCCCCGGGCCGAGGAGGACGGCACCCCTCCCGGCCGGTTCGACGACCACCTCGCCGCCCAGTTGCTCGCCCGGCGCATCGTCCTGCTCGGCACCCAGGTCGACGAGGTGTCGGCCAACCGGGTCTGCGCCCAGCTGCTCCTGCTGTCGGCGGAGGACCCCCGCGCCGACATCGGGCTGTACATCAACAGCCCGGGCGGGTCGGTCACCGCCGGGCTCGCCGTGTACGACACCATGCGGCTCATCCCCAACGACGTGGCGACGCTGGCGATGGGCTTCGCCGCCAGCATGGGCCAGTTCCTGCTCAGCGTGGGCACGCCCGGCAAGCGGTTCGCCCTGCCCAACGCGCGGATCATGATGCATCAGCCGTCGGCGGGTATCGGCGGCACCACGGCGGACATCGAGATCCAGGCGGAGAACCTGGAGTACACCAAGCGGGCCATCGAGCGGATCACCGCGGAGCACACCGGGCAGAGCCCGGAGACCATCGCGCGGGACGGCGACCGCGACCGCTGGTTCACGGCCGAGCAGGCCCGCGAGTACGGCCTCGTGGACCGGGTGGTGGAGTCGCTCGCCGATGTCCGCCCGGACTCCCCCCGCCGACGGATGGGGCTCTGACATGGCGTCGTACCCCGTTCCCTACGTCCTGGAGCGCACCGCCCGGGGCGAGCGGTCCTACGACGTCTTCAGCCGGCTGCTCTCCGAACGGATCGTCTTCCTCGGCACCGGGATCGACGACGGCGTCGCCCATGCCGTCATTGCCCAGCTGCTGCATCTGGAGTCGGCCGACCCGGAGCAGGAGATCTCCGTCTACATCAACTCTCCGGGCGGCTCGGTCACCTCGCTGATGGCGATCTACGACACGATGACCTTCGTCAGGTCGCCCGTCTCCACCTTCTGCGTGGGGCAGGCGGCCTCGACGGCGGCGGTGCTGCTGGCCGGGGGCGACCCGGGCCGCCGGTTCGTGCTCCGCCACGCCCGGGTGCTGCTCGGTCAGCCCGCGGCCGAGGGGCAGCGCGGAACGGTCTCGGACCTGAGCCTCCGGGCACAGGAGATGGTGCGGATCCGCTCCCAGGTGGAGGAGGTCCTCGCCCGGCACACCGGGCACGCCACGGCGGCCCTGCGGGCCGACATGGACCGGGACCGGGTGTTCACCGCGGAGGAGGCCGTCGCCTACGGCCTGGCCGACGAAGTGCTGAGCAGGCGGGGCCCCTTCGGGTGAGCGGGAGCGTTCGGGCCGCACGCACGTGTCCGGCCCGAACGCGTCGGGCGGTGGTCAGGCGGCGAGGCACAGCCCGTCGTACCGGCCGCCGCCCGGCACGGTCCGGCCCCGGACCGGGCGGCTGCGGACCGCCCGCCGCGCCAACTCGTCCTGGGCGAGCGAGAGCAGGTCCGGGAGGCCGAGCCCGAGGGCCCGCGCCGCGGCCGCGAGGACCTCGGAGGACGCCTCCTTGCGGCCGCGCTCCACCTCGGACAGATAGGGCATCGAGATCCGGGCCGCCTCCGCGACATCCTTGAGCGTCCGCTCCTGGGCGCGCCGCTCGCGTCGCAGGGTGTCCCCGACGAGGTCCCGCCACAGCGGTTCCCGGGCCTCGGCGGGCGCATCCGGGAGGGGCCTTCCGGGGGTGCCCGCGGAAGGTGTCGCGCCGGTGCGGGAGGGCGTGTTCCCCGGGCGGAGGGGGATGACGCGGGCTTCGTCCTGCGGGTGGGGGCTCATCCGTCCAGCCTAGGGACACCGGCCGCGGCGCGAACGGTGCCGCGTTGCGCCCTGGGTGAACCGCGCGCCGCGGCGGGGAGCCCGCGGCGGCGTTCCGGGGCCGCCGCCCGGTAAGCCGGGGGCGGCCATTCGGGGGAAACCGTGCACATGAGATGCCAACTCCGGGGTATACGCGCTCACACGACGCTTCACAACGCCCAAGAGGCCGAAGAGTGAGTTTCCTGGGAGAGGTAGAAGTAATGGACACCGCCATGAGCCGGTCGACGGTCACCGATGACAGCCTCCGTACCAGGACCGGTGCGGAGCCCCTGCCGACCGTCACGGACCCGCAGGCCGTGGCTCCCCGTGACGCGCGGGAGCTGTCCCGGCAGTTCTTCCAGCGCCTGTCCGCGCTGGAGGAGGGCACGCCCGAGTACCAGTACGCGCGCAACACCCTCATCGAGATGAACATGTCGCTGGTGCGCTTCGCGGCCGGACGGTTCCGCAGCCGCGGCGACGACATGGAGGACATCGTCCAGGTCGGCATGATCGGCCTGATCAAGGCGATCGACCGGTTCGAGATCTCCCGGGAGGTGGAGTTCACCTCCTTCGCCGTGCCCTACATCGTCGGCGAGATCAAGCGCTTCTTCCGCGACACCACCTGGGCCGTCCATGTGCCGCGCCGCCTCCAGGAGTTGCGGGTGGAGCTGGCCAAGGCGCGCGAGGAGCTCTCCTCCCGTCTGGACCGGGAGCCGACCGTCGCCGAGCTGGCCGCGCTGATGAACCTGCCCGAGGACGAGGTGCGGGAGGCTCGGATCGCGGCCAACGGCTACAACTCGTCGTCCCTGGACGCGACCCTGACCGGGGACGCCCAGGACGGGGAGGCGGTGCTCGCCGACTTCATCGGTGCGGAGGACGAGGGCCTGCGGCTCGTCGAGGACTTCCACACGCTCGCCCCGCTGGTGGCGCGGCTGAGCGAACGGGACCGGACGATCATCCATCTGCGCTATGTGGAGGAGGCCACACAGGCCGACATCGGCGAGCGGCTCGGCTGCTCCCAGATGCATGTGTCGCGCCTCATCAAGCGGATCATCGAGGAGCTGCGCAGCGGCATGCTGGACGAGGTGCGCCGCATCGACGCCCTCTGAGCCGCGGCCCGCGCGACCGGACGCCCCGGACGCCCGTGCGGGGTGTCCGGGGACGGTGCCCTCCAGCCAATGAGCCAAGGGGGCCGGCCGGACGACAGCTACTGGTGGCCCAGCCGGACGACGGCCCGGACGCACTTGCCGACCGGGACCAGTTCGGCCGTGACCAGGGTCGACAGCGCGTGGACGATCTCCAGACCGTGCCCGCCGATGCGCCCCGGGTCCCTGGGGTAGCGCCGGGGCAGCGCCGCACTGCTGTCGTAGACGGCGACCGTCACGGCGGTGTCGGTGCCCTCCAGCTCCAGGATGTACGGGCCGTGGCTGTGCCGCTGCGCGTTGGTGACCAGCTCGCTCACCACCAGCAGCACGTCCTGGGCGGCGCGCCGGTCGACCGGGGCGCACCACTCGGACCGGAGCTGCTCGACGAACAGCTCGCCGAAGGTCCTGGCCTCGGCGATGGACCCCGGCTCCCCGGTGTAATGCGCCGCCCGCCGCAGCGGTTCAACGGGCATGTCGAAGTCAGTAGGTATCACTGCTCCGTCCATGTGCTCGATCATGCCGTTCTCTCTCGGAAAGCCGGGTTCATGCGGTGCGGTGCCCCTGTCGGAGAAGCACCGCATCCGTGCTCGTACCCAGCAATGCGTTCTTAAGTCCACCCCCGTCGGTTCCGAGGACATCGTGACGGGCTGCGGGGAGGCCGTCACGGCGGGGCATCTTCGGGTACGTCCGGGGCATCCGCATGGTACGGCGCCCGGCCGACGGCGGACGGGGCCGGGGTACCGGAGGTGGACCGTGAGCTGGTGGGTGTGGCCGGTCCTCGTGGTGGCGGCGGTGGCGCTGCTGTCCGGACTGTTCCTGTGGATTCAGGCGCGCCGGCGGGCGGGCACGGTGATCGCCGTCCAGCGGGGCGCGGCGCCCGGAAGGCGGGATCGGCGATGAATGAGCTGGCGGGAGCGCGCGAGCTGTCCGGGCTTCCCGTGGTGACCCTGGGCGGCGATGCCGTCGCCCAGGTACGGGACACGGTCTTCGACGGCCCGGCGGGCCGGATCACGGGCTTCACGCTCAGCGGCCGCGGTCTGCTCGCGGGGCCGCTGAAGAAGAGCCTGCCGTGGAGCGCGGTGCACGCGCTGGGCCGTCATGCGGTGATGATCCGCGACCGGGACGTGCTCGCCGAGCCGTCCGCGGTGGTGGCGCGCCAGGAGGCGGCGCACGGGCAGGTGCTCGGTGCCCGGGTGCTGACCGACGCGGGCACGGAGATCGGTGTCGTCCTGGACGTGGTCGTCGAGGGCGGCACCGAGGGCCGGGTGGTGGGCTTCCGTATCAACGCGCGGGAGTCGCTGGTCGCCGGGTCGCGCAGGCACCGGCGCCGGGTGTTCGTACCGCGCGGGGAGACGCTCGCGGTGTCGGGGCGGGCGCTGGTGGTGCCCGCGGACGCGGTCCGTTTCGTGGCCGACGATCTCGCCGGTTTCGCGGCCCGGGTGGAGGCCTACCGGGCGCGGGACGGGGCCGCCGCCGAGGACATGGACCCCGGGGACGGCGAGGTCGGCGTCCGCGCTCCGGGCAGCGTGGACATGGAGAAGGGGCCGCTGCTGTGATGAGGTTCTCCGAGGCGCGGGGACTGCCGGTGGTGACCCTGGGCGAGGCGCGGGAGCTCGGGGTGCTGCACTCGCTCGCGCTGGACGCGGCCGCGGGGCGGATCACCCATCTGCGGGTGGCGGGGCCGCGCGGTCGGCGGAAGGAGACCGCCGTCGCCTGGCGGGCGCTGCACGCGATGGGCCCCGACGCCGTGCTGGTGGTGTCGGACGTGCCGCCGGACCCCGGCCCGCCCGGGCCGCGCAACGAGGTGCTGGGGCTGCGGGTGCTGTCGGAGGAGGGCGAGGAGCGCGGGACTGTCCAGGACCTCGTCTTCGACCCGGCCACCGGACGGATCGACAAGGTGGTGACCACGCTGGGCGAGGTGGGGGGCGACCGTCTGCTCGGGCTCGGGGACTACGCGCTCGTGGTGCGGTCCGGCTGAGCGGGCGCGGTCGGCCCCGGTCGGCGGGCGGAGCGTACGTGCTCTGCTTACGGTGGCTGCGTGAGCGCCCCCACTTCGTCCGACCGTGCCGCCGCCCGCACCGCCGGTCCTTCGCCCGCCTCGCCCGGCTGGCTCCTGGCCGCCCTGACGGTGCTGGCCGGGCTGGTCGCCATGGGCGTGCCCGCCGCTCTCGGGCTGTGGGCGGCGGGCGGCACCGGCATTCCCGACAACGGTTTTCCCCGGGCGGTCGTGGTCCTGGTCGTCGCCGCGGTCGGGGGCAGTGTGCGGCTGGGGGGTGACGCGGGACCGCTGGCCGGGACCCGGGCGGGTCTCACGGTGATGCCGCTCTCGGTCACGCTCGCGGGGGCGCTGGTGGTCGGCGCGGGCTTTGTGCGCCCGCTGCGGCGCCGGGCCGTCGCCGGGCCGCGTCAACTGGCGGGCTGGGCGGGCCGGATCGCCGTGCTGTGGCTCGCGGCGCTGATCGGGCTGGCGTCGGCGGCACATCAGACGTTCCCGGTCCCGCTCGGTGGGACCATCGGTGACATCGGGCAGTTGTTCGGCCTCTCCCCCAGGATCGGCTATACGACGGATGTGCCGGAGACCGTGCTGTTCGCCCTGCTGTGGCTGGCCGGTGTGCTGTTCATCGCGCTGCTGGTGTCCTCCGGGGCCCCGCTCACGGGCCGCCTGCTGCGCTTCCAGGAGGCCGCGCGCCCGGCCGCGTACGCCGTGGTGGCCCTGCTGCTCGCGTGTGTCGCCCTGGGGGCGGTGATCGCGCTGGTGGTGGCGGCGACACGGGGGCATCCCGTCCAGACCTTCGCGGTGATCCTGCTGGCCCTGCCCAACCTGGTGTGGCCGCTGTTCACCATCGGCTTCGGTGCCGCCTGGCACGGGCGGGTGGACGGGCCGTTCGGGCTGCCCGTGCCGCATCTGCTGGACGAGGTGCTGCGCACCCCGGGCATCTCGACGCTCGATCTGCACACCCTGACCGAACACGACGGCCGGGTGTGGTGGCTCGTGGTGGTGGACGCCGTTCTGCTGCTCGCCGCCGCGACACTGATGGCGGCGCGCTCGCCGAAGGGCACACCCCCGTGGCGGCACGCGGTGCGCTGGGCCGCGGCGCTGGTGGCGGCGGTGCTCATGATCTGCCTGGTGTGCCGGGTGCGGGCCCACTACGGGCTGTCGCTCCTCGGGGTGGGCGATCTGGACGGCGGACTGTCCGGGGTGCTGTTCCTGACACCCGCGTGGTGGACGGCGCTGGGCCTCGGGGCCCTGTGGGGTCTGGTCGCCGGGTTCGCGGCGGGTCCGGCGGCCGGGTGGCTGCGGCGCGGACGGGGCACGGCCGCCGGGTCGACGGTGCGGCGTGCGGGCGATGCCCGGACGGACGGCGGCTCCGAGGCCCCTCGGGACAGCTGAGGCGGTACAGCGGATCCGGACCTATGTACGCCGGTGGTCGGGCGGTCAGGCGGCCGGGGTGGACAGCGCGGGGGCCAGGCGCTGCATCCGCAGGGCGTCGACGGACTCGGCGAGCAGCTCGTACTCGGTGGTGTCGTCACTGATGGCGACCCGCACCAGCCGCCCTGCGGCCAGTTGGTCGGCCACCTGCTCCTGCCGTCGGGTGTCGCCGCACCAGGCCCGCAGCACGCTCGGCACGTCCGGGACGGTGTCGGCGACGGGGGCGACCGAGTTCGGCGGGAAGAGGGGGCTGTCGGGGTCCGGGTCGAGCCGCTCGGCGATCCAGGAGGCGCGGTCGCGCATCCACCACAGCGCCAGGGCGAGGGTGGGCGCGCGGTAGGTGCCCAGGGGCACTCCGACACGTCGGCCGCCGAAACTGCCGTAGGCCGTGACATGGCACAGGAATTCGTCGTGCACGATCGTCCCCCAGTGCGGTGCTCGGTGCCGGGCGGGCCCGTGGTGCCTTGCATACGCGCGCTGTGCACAGGGGTGACCCGGGGGGCGGCACATCCAGCGCCCGGGGAGGCGGGCCGGATCACCCTGTCACTCGAGTATCGCCACTCCTGACACTCTGTCACCATGTGATTTCAGCCAGTCTCCTGGCATATGCGGCGCCGTCGATGGCCGAAAGGGCCACCGTTCCGCCACGGGCGGCCGAGGCGCCCGTCGCCCGCGCCTTACCCGGGAGGTAATCGACGCCCGGCGGGCGTCCGGGCAGTCTGGTGTCACCGGCTCGGCGGGGAGCACAACTCCCCGGAACCGGCGCTCCTTTCCACCGCAACGACCTCGATGGAGGCTGAACCGCCATGTCCGCAGACACCCACCGCCACGAGTCCGCCGTCGCCCGCTACCTGGAGGCCTGGAACTCCCGCGACCCCCAGGCACTGGCCAAGGCGGTCGCCGCCGCCTGGAGCCCGGACGGCAGCTACACCGACCCGCTGACCGAGGTCTCCGGGCACGAGCAGATCGCCGCCGCCATCTCGGGAGCGCACACCCAGTTCCCGGGCTTCTCCTTCCGGCTCCTGGGCGTGGTGGACGGCCACCACGACATCGCCCGCTTCTCCTGGGAGCTGGTCAGCGACGCGGACGGCTCGGCGCCCGTCGCCGGGTTCGATGTGATCGCCCTCGCCGACGACGGCCGTATCCGCACCGTCCACGGATTCCTGGACCGCCTCCCCGCGGGCGCCTAGGAGACGTCCAGGAGACCCTACGAGGTCGGACCGGACCGGTTCGGAGGCTGCTCCCCGGAGCCCTCCGGACCGGCCGCCGGCTCCCCGCCGGCCTTCTCCTTCTCGGGCATCGCCTTGAGACTCAGGGCCAGTTCACCGTCCACGACATCGGCGATCACCGTGTCACCCGGGTTGAGCGTGCCGTCGAGGAGCATGTTCGACAGCCGGTTGTCGAGTTCCGTCTGAAGGGTGCGGCGCAGCGGCCGGGCCCCGAACTCCGGCTGGTAGCCGCGGTTGGCGAGCCAGGTCTCGGCCTTCTCGGTGACCTCCAGCTGGACCCCCTGCGCATGGAGCCGCCGCCGGGTGCCTTCGAGGAGCAGGTCCACGATCTGCACCAGGTCCCCGCGGCCCAGGGCGTGGAAGATGATCACTTCGTCGATCCGGTTGAGGAACTCCGGGCGGAAGTGGGCCTGGAGTTCGGCCATCAGATCGTCCCTGATCTCCTCGACGTCGCCCTGGTGATCCAGGATGTGCTTGGAGGCGATGTTGCTGGTCATGATGACGACGGTGTTGCGGAAGTCCACCGTGCGCCCCTGGGCGTCGGTCAGCCGCCCGTCGTCCAGGACCTGGAGCAGCAGATTGAAGATGTCCGGGTGGGCCTTCTCCACCTCGTCGAAGAGCACCACGCTGTACGGCTTGCGGCGTACCGCCTCGGTGAGCTGTCCGGCCTCGTCGTAGCCGACGTAGCCGGGCGGGGAGCCGACCAGGCGGGAGACGGTGTGCTTCTCCTGGAACTCGCTCATGTCGAAGCGGACCATGCGGTCGGGGTCGCCGAAGAGCAGTTCCGCGAGCGCCTTGGCCAGTTCCGTCTTGCCGACGCCGGTGGGGCCGAGGAAGAGGAAGCTGCCGGTGGGACGGTTGGGGTCGCCCATGCCCGCCCGGCCGCGCCGCACCGCCTGGGCCACCGCGGTGACCGCCTGGTCCTGGCCGATGACGCGCCCGTGCAGCAACTCCTCCAGTTTCATCAGCCGATCGCGTTCGGTCTCGGTCAGCTGGGAGACCGGTATGCCGGTACGGGCGGAGAGCACCTCGGCGATGTCGTCGACGGTGACCAGGGGGGTCGCCGCCGCGCCGCCGTCGCCCAGCTCGGAGAGCTGCTGCTCCGCCTCGGTGATCCGGTGCTTGATGTCACCGGCCCGCTGGAAGTCCTCGGTGCTGACCGCCTCATCCTTCTCCCGGCGCAACCGGCCCAGCCGTTCCTCCAGTTCGGCGGTCTCGGCGGGGCTGCCCATGGTGCGCAGGCTCACCCTGGCCCCGGCCTGGTCCATCAGGTCGATGGCCTTGTCGGGCAGGAACCGGTCGCTGATGTAGCGGTCGGACAGGGCGGCCGCGGCGTCCAACGCCTCGTCCATGTAACGGACTTGGTGGTGAGCCTCGTAGGGGTCGCGCAGTCCGCGCAGGATCTCGATCGTCTCCTCGACGGTGGGCTCGGGCACCATCACCGGCTGGAAGCGGCGTTCGAGTGCCGCGTCCTTCTCGACGTGCTTGCGGTACTCGTCGAGGGTCGTGGCGCCGACGACACTCAAGTCGCCCCGCGCGAGGGCCGGTTTGAGGATGTTGCCCGCGTCCATGGAGCCCTCGCCGGTGGCGCCCGCGCCGACCACCTGGTGGAGTTCGTCGATGAAGAGGACGATGCCCTGCTTGGCACCGGTGACCTCGTCGATGACCTTCTTCAGCCGTTCCTCGAACTGGCCCCGGTACTGGGCCCCGGCGACGAGTCCCGCCATGTCGAGGGCCACCACCCGGCGGTCCTTGAGCACCCTGGGCACCTCTCCGGCGACGATCCGCTGGGCCAGCCCCTCCACGATCGCGGTCTTGCCGACGCCCGGATCACCGATGAGGACGGGGTTGTTCTTGGAACGGCGGGACAGGATCTCGACGGTCTGCTCGATCTCGACGGCCCGGCCGACCACGGGGTCGAGGCGGCCGCTGCGGGCTTCGTCGGTGAGGTCGCGGCCGAACTCGTCGAGGGTCGGGGTGTCCGGGTGTCCGCTCGCGGCGCGCCCTTCGCGCCCCGCCCCGCCGAGCGCGCCGGGCGAGGCACCCTCGGACCTGAGGGTCTGGGCGAGCGGGGAGCGCGGGTCGTCGAGGAGCGCGGCGAGGATGTGCTCGGGGCCGATGTAGGAGGCGTCGGCCGCCTGGGACCGGGCGTGGGCGGCGAGCAGGGCGCGCTTGGCCGCCGGGGTGAGCGCGGGCTCCCCCTCGGCGGTCCCGGAGGGCAGCGACGGCTGGAGGTCGGCGGCGAGCCGGTCGGGATCGACGCCTGCCTGCTCCAGGACCTGGCGCGCGGACGGCACCCGGGTGGCGGCCCACAGCAGATGGACGGCGTCGAGGTCGGCCCCGTCCTCCGCGGCCCGCGCCCCTGCGGCGCCCAGCAGTTCATGCGCCGAGTCGCTGAGCAGACGTCCGATGGGGACGCGCTGCACGGCCGGCGGGGAGGTGGCGGGGCTCATGCCGAAGAAGCGGTTGAAGAGGTCGGAGAAGGGGTCACCTGACCCGAAGGGTGAGATCGTCACGGTTGACCGCCCGTCCGGCGGCGACACGGCCGCATCGCACGCCGTAGTCGAATTGCCCGTACTTGCCCGGTCCTGTACGTGCCCAGTCTTGGCCAGGTGGCGCCGGGCCACAACCCGGCTCAGGGCCGGGGGACGCCTGGTCGGTCGGGGTGGCCGGGGGACGGTTGGGGCAGCGCGGCAGGGGTACTTGGACCGTTTCGGCCGCACCCCGAGCGCGCGGCCGGTCAGCTCCGGGCCGCGTCGCGATAGCGCTTGGGGGCGATGCCCACGGTGCGTTTGAAGGCGTTGCTGAAGGCGCTCTCCGAGGTGTAGCCGAGGGACCGGGCGAGCGCCGCCACGGGGGTGTCGTCCGCGCGCAGGGCTCGGGTGGCCAGGCTCATCCGCCAGTTGAGGAGGTACGTCAGGGGCGGCACACCGGCGGCCTCCTTGAAACGCACCGCGAAGGCGGTCCGGGACATGGCAGCGGCCCGCGCCAGTTCCTCCAGCCGCCAGGGGCGCGAGGGCTCGCCGTGCATCAGGCGCAGGGCCGGGGCGAGGCGCTCGTCGGCGAGGGCCCGCAGCCAGCCCGCGGGGAGCGTCCCGGCGTCCACCAGGCAGACCCGCAGCACCTGGAGGAAGAGCAACTGGGCGATCTGGTCCGCGGCGAAGCCGGACCCCGCCCGGCCCTCCGCCATCTCCGCCACCAGACGGCCGATCAGCCAGCCGAGCACCGGCGCCTCGGCGGCACCGGCCCCCACCTGGATCATCTCGGGCAGGGCCCGGCGCAGCAGATCGCCGCCGTCCCTGCTGAGGTCGATATGGCCGGACACACAGTGGACGTCGTCGCCGTCGCCGAGGTGCGCCATGCGGCTGTCCGGGTCCACCGCGACCCGGCCCGACTCCAGTGGCTCAAGGCCCGGGGCGCTGCACAGGACGTAGGACTGTCTGCCGTCGGAGACGACGACATCGCCCGCTTCGAGAGCGACGGTCCTGCCGCCCTCCTCCCGGACCAGCAGACACCGTCCCCGCACCACCACATTGACCTTGAGCCGGTCCCGGCCCCGCAGCCGGATCGCCCAGTCGCCGCCCGCCGTGAAGCCGCCGGAGAAGACACAGCGGGCGTCGGCGACGGCGAGGGCGTCGGAGAGGGGATCCGGGGACACGTCTGAACTATCACGCAAGAAATGCGGATTCTCAAGCATTCATCGTACGGATCCCCCGACCTACGGTGATCCCGACAGCCCATGCACCGCCCTGCCGGGATCCCGGCACTCCAGGGGCCCGGGGGCTCAGGGGCCCAGGGGCCGGGAGCCCGGGGCGCACTTCGGGGCACCCGAGGGACACACGAGGAGAGATCCGTCATGATCACCGCACAGCAGCCCGTCCGCTCCGGTTTCGGCGCCGCCTCCACCGCCGAGGAGGTGATCGAGGGGATCGGCCTGGCCGGAAAGGTGGCCGTCGTCACCGGCGGCTACTCCGGTATCGGCCGGGAGACGGTCCGAGTGCTGCGGGCCGCGGGCGCCGAGGTCGTCGTACCCGCCCGGAGTGTCGAACGGGCCGAGGCCGCGCTCCGGGGCGTCGCGGGCGTCGAGGTCGAGCCGATGGACCTGATGGATCCCGCCTCGGTGGACGCCTTCGCCGCACGGTTCCTGGCCTCCGGGCATCCGCTGCACCTCCTGGTGAACAGCGCCGGGATCATGGCGACCCCGCTCGCCCGGGACGCGCGCGGCCACGAGGCCCAGTTCGCCACCAATCACCTCGGCCACTTCCGGCTCACCTCCCGGCTGTGGCCCGCGCTGGCCGCGGCCCGCGGGGCGCGGGTGGTCGCGGTGTCCTCCCGGGGCATCCGCTTCTCCCCCGTCGTCTTCGAGGACCTGCACTTCGAGCACCGGGCCTATGAGCCGTTCGCCGCCTACGGCCAGTCCAAGACGGCGAACTCCCTGTTCGCGGTCGAGCTGGACCGGCGCGGCCGGGCGGAGGGGGTGCGGGCCTTCGCCGTGCACCCGGGCACGATCGTCGACACCGGGCTCGCCCGGCATCTCTCCACCGAGGTGATCCGGGCGGCCGGTGCCCTGGACGACGAGGGCCGCCCGGTGCGGGACCCCGCCCGGCAGCTCAAGAACGCCGCCCAGGGGGCGGCCACCGGCGTCTGGTGCGCGACCAGCCCCCGGCTCGACGGCCTGGGCGGGGTCTACTGCGAGAACTGCGACATCAGTCCGCTGGTGGCCCCGGCGGACGAGGCGGCCTGGCGCGCCGGGGCGGAGATCCCCGGCGTCCTGGACTACGCGGTCGATCCCGCGGCGGCCGCCCGGCTGTGGGAGGTCAGCGAGCGCCTCATCGCGTGAGCACCTCGTCGATCCGCGCCAGCTCCTGCGCGTCGAAGTCCGGGCCGCGGACGGCCGCGACGCTGTCCTCCAGCTGCCGTGCGCTGCTCGCGCCGACCAGGGCCGAGGTCACGCGCCCGCCGCGCAGCACCCAGGCCAGCGCCAGCTGGGCCAGGGACTGGCCGCGGGCGGCGGCGATGTCGTGGAGTGCGCGCAGCCGCCGCACCAGGTCCTCGGTGACCTGGTCGGCCTTGAGGAAGGGGCTGTCGCTCGCGGCCCGGGAGCCGGCCGGGACGCCGTCGAGATAGCGGCCGGTGAGCAGGCCCTGCTCCAGCGGCGAGTAGACGATGGAGCCGACGCGGAGTTCGTCGAGGGTGTCGAGGAGCCCTTCGTCCTCGGGGCGGCGGTCCAGCATGGAGTAGCGGGGCTGGTGGATCAGCAGCGGGGTGCCGAGGTCGCGCAGGATGCGGGCGGCCTCGCGGGTCTGCTGCGGGGAGTAGTTGGAGACACCCGCGTAGAGCGCCTTGCCCTGCTGCACCGCCGAGTGCAGGGCGCCCATGGTCTCTTCGAGCGGGGTCTCGGGGTCGGGGCGGTGCGAGTAGAAGATGTCGACGTAGTCCAGGCCCATCCGCTTCAGGCTCTGGTCGAGCGAGGACAGCAGGTACTTGCGGGAGCCCCATTCGCCGTACGGCCCCGGCCACATGAGGTGACCTGCCTTGGTGGAGATCACCAGCTCGTCGCGGTAGGGGCGGAAGTCGGCCGCGAGGGCGTCGCCGAGGGCGGACTCGGCGGCGCCGGGGGGCGGCCCGTAGTTGTTGGCCAGGTCGAAGTGCGTGATGCCGAGGTCGAAGGCCCGGCGCAGGATCTGCCGCTGGGTGTCCACCGGGCGGTCGGGGCCGAAGTTGTGCCACAGACCGAGGGACAGCGCGGGCAGCTTCAGACCGCTGTGTCCGGCGCGACGGTAGGGCATGGTCTCGTAGCGGGCGGGATCAGCCGTGTACAACGTGCACTCCAAGGGCGATTGCGGACGACGCCGTCCACTCTCGCGCCACCCCCGGGCATCAGTCCAGCAGAAGAATCAGATCGGATTCAGCGACTAGACTTCTCAATCATGGAACTGCGCCATCTCCAGCACTTCGTCGCGGTCGCCGAGGACCGGCACTTCACCCGGGCCGCGGAACGGCTCATGGTGTCCCAGTCGGGCCTGTCGGCCTCGGTCCGGGCACTGGAGCGGGAGCTTCAGGCCCCGCTGTTCGTGCGCACCACCCGCAGCGTTACCCTCACCGAGGCGGGCCGCGCCCTGCTGGCCGAGGCGGAGCGGATCCTCGCCCAGGTGCGTACCGCCCGGGAGGCGGTGGCGGCCGTGCAGGGGGTGCTGCGGGGCACCCTGTCCCTGGGCACCGAGCAGTGCATCGCCGGGGTCGCCGTCGCCCGGCTGCTCGCCGCCTTCCGGCGCCGCCACCCCGCTGTGGAGATCCGGCTGCGCCAGGCGGGCTCGGGCGCACTGGCCGAGGAGGTCGCGGCCGGGCGGCTGGACCTGGCGTTCGCGGTACGGACCGGCCCGGACACCGATCAGCTGCGGTCCGTCGCGCTGACGAGCGAGCCGATGACCGTGCTGTGCCACGCCTCCCATCCGCTGGCGCGGGGCGGTCCGGTGACCCCCGGGGGCCTGGGCGGCGAGGCCTTCGTCGACTTCCACCCGGACTGGGGGCCGCGGCGCATCACGGACGGGGTGTTCGCAGAGGCGGGGGTCCAGCGGACCGTGACGCTGGAGGTCAACGACGTGCACAGCCTGCTGGAGCTGGTCCGGGAGGGACTCGGGGTCGCGGTCGTCCCCCGCCACTTCGGCCACAAGCCCGAGGCGTCCACCCTGGTCCCACTGCCGGTCAGGGGCAGCGCCGAGTACGAGACGGTGGCACTGCTGCCACCGGACGACGCTGTCAGCCCGGCGGCGCGGGCACTGATGGGGCTGCTGACCGGGGGGACGGAAGCGGGGGCGGGTCCGGGGGCGGGGACGTTTCCGGACCCGGCTGCGGACCCGACTCCGGCTCCGGGCCCCACTCCGGCTCCGCTTCCGGACCCGGACCCGGCTGCGGCTGCGGGCGGCTGATCGGGGCCGCCGCCGGGCGGCCGTCCTACGGCGGGGGTGGGCGGCGCGCGGGGCACGCGTGCCGCCCGGCTGGCCTGCGGGCGTCCGTCCCGGAGGCCCGCATCGGCTCGCCGGGCGGGTTTCCCGGACGGTCGTGGGCGGGATGCGCGATGGTGGACGCATGCACGCCAAGGACATCCTCATCGACGGCTACGGCCGCATCCGGGAAGAAGTCCATGCCGCGGTCGACGGCCTGGGACCGGACGACCTCAATGCCCTCCCCACCGCGGAGACCAACTCCATCGCCTGGCTGGTCTGGCACCTCACCCGGGTCCAGGACGACCATCTGGCCGACGCCTTCGGCCACGACCAGGTGTGGCTGTCACAGGACTGGGAGAAGCGCTTCGGGCTCGGCCTGCCGCGCCGGGACATCGGCTACGGCCACAGCCCGGCGAAGGTCGCCAAGGTCCGGGTGGACTCGGGCGACCTGCTGACCGGGTACTACGACGCCGTGCACGAGCAGACCCTCGGCGCCCTGCGGCAACTGGCCGCCAAGGACCTGGAACGCATCGTGGACGAGCGCTGGGATCCCCCGGTCAGCCTGGCCGCACGCCTGGTCAGCGTCCTGTCCGACGATCTCCAGCACGCCGGACAGGCCGCCTATGTACGGGGGTTGCTTCAGAGCGCGGCCGCGTAGCCGGGCAGGACCACGTCCCGGATGAGGGCGTTGCGCTCGTCGAACGGGATGAAGGCGCTCTTGAGGGCGTTCACCGTGACCGTGCGCAGGTCCTCGACGGTCCAGCCCGCCTCCTCGACCAGCAGGGTCATCTCGCGGGTCATCGTCGTACCCGAGACCAGACGGTTGTCGGTGTTCAGGGTGACGCGGAAGCCCAGGTCCTTCAGGGCGGTGATCGGGTGCTCGGCGATCGAGGTGGCCGCACCGGTCTGGAGGTTGGAGGTCGGGCACATCTCCAGCGCGACCCGGCGGTCCCGCACCCAGCTCGCGAGGCGACCGAGCTTGCCGTCGACGATGTCCTCGGTGATGCGCACACCGTGGCCGATGCGCTCGGCACCGCACACCTGGAGGGCCTGGTGGATGCTGGGCAGACCGTGCGCCTCACCGGCGTGGATGGTGAAGGGGACGCTCTCCTTGCGCAGGTGCTCGAAGGCGGCCAGGTGGTCGGCGGGCGGGAAGCCGTCCTCGGCGCCCGCGATGTCGAAGCCGACGACCCCGGCGTCACGGAAGGCCACCGCGAGGTCGGCGATCTCCCGGCTGCGGTCGAACATGCGCATGCCGCACAGCAGGGTGCCGACCCGCACCGGGGTGCCCGCGGCCGCCGCCTTGGCCATGCCCGCGGCGAGACCCTGCTGCACGGTCTCGACGACCTCGGGCAGGGTGAGGCCGCCGGCGAGCATCAGCTCGGGGGCGTAGCGCACCTCGCCGTAGACGACACCGTCCTCGGCGAGGTCGAGCACGTACTCCTCGGCGGTGCGCAGCAGGCCCTCACGGGTCTGCATCACGGCGAGGGTGTGCTCGAAGGTGGCTATGTAGCGCACCAGGTCGCCGGAGTTGGCGGCCTCGAAGTACCAGTCGGCCAGCGCCGCCGGGTCGTTGGTGGGCAGGGTGTGGCCGACCGCCTCGGCGAGTTCCACGAGGGTGGCCGGGCGGAGGCCGCCGTCGAGGTGGTCGTGGAGTACGGCCTTGGGAAGGCGGCGGAGGGTGGCGGCGTCGATGCGCGGGGCGGTCATGTGCGGTGGTTCCTCGGCAGGTTGTTCTCGGAAGGGGGTCACTCGGCGGGCTGGAGCAGGTCCCAGCGGTTGCCGTACAGGTCCTGGAAGACGGCGACCGAGCCGTACGACTCGTGCCGGGGCTCCTCCAGGAAGGTCACACCGGCGGCGGTCATCCGGGCGTGGTCGCGGGCGAAGTCGTCCGTGTGCAGGAAGAGGCCCACACGGCCGCCGGTCTGGTCGCCGATCCGGGCGCGCTGTGCCTCGTCCTTGGCCCGGGCGAGCAGCAGTCCGGTGCCGTGGCCCGCGGCCCCGGGCTCGACGACGACCCACCGGGAGCCGTCGGGCCGCGGCTCGTCGCTCGCCAGCCGGAACCCCAGGGCCTCGGTGTAGAAGCGGATCGCCTTGTCGTAGTCGTCGACGACAAGGGTGACCAGGGCAATGCGTCTCATCGGGCCTTCCCGGGGCAGGTACGGCGTTATACGTAACACGAAGCGTACGTCATGCCGTCAAGTCTCCCGGGCGGGCCTCCCCGCGCATGTCACCCATCACAGGGGCGACGCGGGCGGTAGGCGCGGGCGGTCGGCACGGCCGGGCCGCTCGCCCGGGCAGGGGCACAGACGTCCACGTTCGGGGAGTCGCGGGAGTCGCGGGGAGTCGCGGAACCTTCCTCGCCCCGCAATCGTCTACATATATGTAGACCGACCCCTCTCCTGCGGCCTTCACGAGCCCCGGCCGGGGTCGTCCCGCACCGCGACGACGAGAGGGGCCCACCCACATGGGCGCAGCTTCGCGCACCCCGCAGCCACCCGCACCGCGCCTCCTGCGAGCGCCCTCATGAGGGGGGTGGCCGCCGCCCGTCCCGCCCTGTGGACTGCGGCGGGCGGCGTGGTGGCCCTTGGCCTGCTGACGCTGACCGTGACGGGCCGGGGTGGTGCTCCGTTCTCCGCCGACGTGGACCTGCTGCGCTGGGCGACGGAGCACCGGCCGTCCGCGGCGGTCGCGATGGCGAGGGCCGTGACCTTCACCGGCACGGGCGTCGTGCCCTATGCGCTCGCCGTACTGGCGGGGCTGCTGGCGGCACGCACCCCGCGCCGACGGGCGCCGTCCGTGGCCGCCGCGGTCGGCTGCCTGGCCGCGGGTCAGGCGCTGCGGTACGGGCTCATGACGCTGGAGGCGCGTCCCCGGCCGCCCCGGCAGGACTGGCTCACCCAGGCCTCGGGCTGGTCCTTCCCCTCGGGGCATGCGACGACGTCCGCGATCACGGCGGGGCTGCTGGCCGTCGCGGTCCTGGTCAGGGTGCCGCGGGCCGGTGCGGCGCTTGCGGCGGCCGTCGTCGGCTGGGGCGTACTCGTCGGGCTCACCCGGGTATATCTGGGCGTCCACTGGTTCTCCGACGTCCTGGGCGGCTGGCTGTTCGCCCTGAGCTGGCTGAGCCTGTGCGGGTACGCCGCGGCCCGTCTGGCCCCGGGCACCCGGAAAGCCGGAGCCGTTCGTTCGCCTCCTTCACCTCCTTCACCTCCTTCACCTCGTTAGCCGGACGCGTCGGCCGTCCTCATCCCCCGTGGTGCAGCACGTCCAGGCGGCGCGTCTCCTCCGCTGTCAGGTGCAGCGCGCCCGCGGCCACGTTCTGCCTGAGGTGGTCCGGATCGCCGGTGCCCGGGATGGCCAGTACGTGCGGGCCCTGTCCCAGCGTCCACGCCAGCCGGATCTGGGCGGGGGCGGCCCCATGGGCCCGGGCGATCGCGAGGACCTCTTCGTCCTGCTCCGCCGTCGACCCGCGGGCGCCGCCCTGCCCGGCGATCGCGAAGAAGGGTACGAAGGCGATGCCCTCCTCACCGCAGATCCTCAGCATCTCGTCCGCCTCCGGGTCGGTCCCGTGCAGCCCGTACTGGTTCTGCACGCACACCACGGGCGCGATCGCCCGGGCTTCGGCGAAGTGGCGGGGAGTGACGTTCGAGACGCCCAGATGCCGGATCAGCCCGGCGTCCCGGAGTTCGGCGAGCGCGCCGAAGTGCTCGGCGATCGAGTCCCAGCCGGCCATCCGGCGCAGATTGACCACGTCCAGGTGGTCGCGGCCGAGCTGGCGCAGGTTCTCCTCGACATGGCCGCGCAGCTGGTCCGGGCGGGCCGCGGTCCCCCACTCCCCCGTGTAGTCACGGTACGGACCGACCTTGGTGACGATGACGAGGTCGTCCGGGTACGGCGCCAGCGCACAGTTGATCAGCTCGTTCGCGGAGCGCAGCGGGGAGAAGTAGAAGGCGGCGGTGTCGATGTGGTTGACGCCGAGTTCGACGGCCGTGCGCAGCACGGCGATCGACCGCTCGCGGCTGCTCGGAGTGCCGAGGTGGAAGGCGGCGCTGCCCGTCAGCCGCATCGCGCCCAGGCCGATGCGGTGGACGGGCAGGTCGCCGAGTTTCCAGGTACCCGCGGCGTCCGCGGTCATGGTCGGAGAGGTCATCCGCGGATGATGCACATGATCCGGGGCCCCACCGCAAGAAGATGCCGGGTCCTTTACGAACAGGTGGCCTCGATCACGTGGCCGGGGATGGCCGACCAGGGACAGCAGAGGTGCAGGGATGGACGGTCAGGGATAGATGTACGTGTTCAGGGTGTTGACGGCGGCCGTCGGGTTCCCCAGGTCGTAGCGGTCGACCGCGAGGAAGTTGGGCTTCTTGCGGGCGGCGGGCTGGCAGAACCGCTGGGCGCGGTCGGCGAGTTTGGTGTTGTCGGACTGCGCCGTGAGGCCGATCGTGACGTCCCGGAAGTGGTTCATGACGAAAAGCGGGCGGAAGGCGGGCTCGGTGTGGGTGAGGGGGATGGCGGTGTTCGCGTCGTACCAGCGGCTGTAGCAGGACCAGTCGGAGGTGCCGATGCCCGAGCCCATCGACCAGTAGTTCTCCACCGTCCACTCCCGCTGGTACATCACGCCGAAGCTGTCGCGGGTGAGTCCGGCCGCCTCGTCGGAGGAGCGGCTGTGGTCGGTGAAGATCAGCAACCGGTGGCCCGCCGCGGTCAGATCGGCCATCTTCGGCCAGCCGTTCTGCCGTACCCCGGTCTGGTCCGGCCGGTAGAGCACGTCCGACAGGCCGTTCACCCGGGAGAGTTCGCCGCGCAGGACGCCGGGGTCGACGTAGTCCTCCAGGAAGACGGTGACGAACTGGTCGGGGTGCGCCTTGAGGAAGTCCACGATGCGCTCCAGGTCCACCCACAGCGCGACCGGCCTGCTGACCAGGGTGCAGCTGTCGTGGCAGAGGATGGCGCCGTCGGGTGTCTGGTGGATGTCCAGCATGAATCCGCGCACACCGTCGGCGAGTTGCTGGTTGATGCCGCGGGTCTGGTTGGGCGCCAGATTGATGAAGGGCGGGGCGAAGCCGCCGTCGACCCCGTTGGCGTAGGCGTTGTGGGCGGTGAGGAAGGTGACCTGGTCGAGGGTGCGCTGATCCGCGGACGGCATGGGGCGGGTCGGGGAAGTGACCGGGGTGAGGTACCAGGAGGCGAGGCCGCCCGGGGCACCGATCGCCAGCTGGGCCGGGTAGTTGGCGCCTGCGGGCTTGGCGGCGACCGTCAGATAGCGCTCGGTTCCCGGGACCTTGAGCGTGTACTGGTCGCCGTCGGCAGGAGTGATCTCCCAGGCCGCGTCGGCGCCGGTGCAGGCGACGGTGCGGGCCTGGTCCGCGGAGCGGCCGAGGCAACTGCCCACGGTGTCGGCGCTTTCGAGGACGTAGGAGGATCCGGCCGCTCTGAGGTTCCACTGCTGGTGGTCCTCGTTGCCCTTGGGGTTGTGCTGTTCGACGGCTCCCTGGGCGTCGGCCGCGTCGAGCCCGGTGGTGGCACTCTGCACGTAGTAGGCCCCGGCGGCGGGAACCGCGGCGGCCGCGTGGGCGGGGGGTGACACGAGGGAGGCGGCCAGCGCGGTGGCCGCGGCGAGCAGGGCGTGGGGGGTGCGCATGGGGGCCCTTCCTTCGACGGATGCTCACGGATGGACGGATAGTCAGGGACATGACAGCACGTTCAACGGTCGTCCGTCAGCAGGAAAGGTTGCCGCGGGGTGAAAGCTCTCCATGGAACGGGGCACGGCCGCTCCCGGGCAAGGCGCCGTCGAAGCGGTCCTTGCGCGCCCGCACCGGCCCCACGCGAATGGTCGTCGCGGCACTGACGGTCGGCAGTGCCGCGATGAGGTCACCGGGCCCGGAACACGGCCCCGACCGCCACTCCCCCGTCGCTGGTGACACCGGTCGGCGGAATCACCCGATGGGTGTCGTCGCAGCGAGGGTGGAAGAGGTTCACTGCTGGCCTGGTTTCACGGGGACTGGGACACAGGCGCGAAGGGACCCGGGTGAGGGTGCGGGCGAAGTCGACCTGGGGCGTCTGGGCCCACAACTGACCTCCCAGCTGGGAGGAACTGCTGCTTGTCGTCAGGAGCAGGCACGGCTGGCACGGGAGGCGATGTTCCTGCTGGTGCAGGGGCAGACGGCCGAGGTGCGCCGCGCACAGCTCGGCCATCTCTCCCGCTGAGCCTCAGCTTGCGAACGGCACGGAGGTCTCGGCCTGCCGGGCCGCGGCGGACGGATGGCGCCACAGCCCCTGGGCCGCCAGCCGCGGCAGCACACCCTCGCCGAACCAGTACGCCTCCTCCAGATGCGGATAGCCGGAGAGTACGAACTCGTCGATGCCGAGGGCGGCGTACTCCCTGATCCGTTCGGCGACCTCGTCATGGCTGCCGACGAGCGCAGTGCCCGCGCCGCCGCGGACCAGGCCGATCCCCGCCCACAGATTGGGGTGTATCTCCAGCCCGGCCCGGCTTCCACCGTGCAGGGCGAGCATCCGCCGCTGGCCCTCCGACTCGCTGCGGGCCAGCCCGGCCTGGACGGCGCTCACGGTCTCGGGGTCGAAGCCGTCGAGGAGCCGGTTCGCCTCCGCCCAGGCCTGTTCGGAGGTGTCGCGGGTGATGACATGGAGCCGAATGCCGAACCGGAGGACCCGGCCCCGGGCGGCGGCCAGCGTACGGACCCAGGCGATCTTCTCGGCGACCTGAGCGGGCGGTTCGCCCCAGGTGAGATACACATCGGCGTGCCGGGCGGCGACTTCGCCCGCGACCGGCGAGGAGCCCCCGAAGTACACCTCGGGGACCGGGTCGGGCAGCCGGGCGAGCTTCGCTTCCTCGACCCGGAGGTGCTCGCCGTGCAGATCGACGGTCCTTCCCTCCCACAACTCCCGGACGATCTGGAGGAATTCGCCGGTACGGCGGTAGCGGGCGTCCTTGTCCAGGAAGTCCCCGTAGGCCCGCTGCTCATGGCTCTCGCCGCCGGTGACCACGTTCAGCAGAAGCCGTCCGCCGCTCTGCCGCTGGAAGGTCGAGGCCATCTGCGCGGCAAGGGTGGGCGAGACGGATCCGGGCCGGAAGGCGACCAGGAACTTCAGCCGCTCGGTGTGGCGGCTCACCATCGCGGTGGTCAGCCAGGCGTCCTCGCACCAGGCGCCGGTGGGCGTGAGCGCGCCCTCGAAGCCGACATCCTCGGCCGCCCTGGCGATCTGGCTCAGATAGGCGACCGTCGGCGGCCTGTCCCGGCCGGAGACCGTGGCCGGGCTGCCATGACCCCCGCCGACCACATGGCGGCTGTCGCCGTTGGTGGGGAGGAACCAGTGGAAGGTGAGGGACATACGGGAGCTCCGATCGGTACATGCGGTGCGGTGGGCGCGTGCGTGCGGTGAGGTGGGGTGGGATGGTGCGGGCCGTGGGCGGGACGGATCTGACACCGGTGACGGGATCGGCTGCGGGAACCCCTCACCGGGGAAGCCGAGTTCCGGCCGTGCGCAGCCAAGGGCGCGCCTACGGGCGGCCGTTGACGCAGACGCCGGGATCCGGGAAGCCGCATACGGACACCCGCCGTACCAGGACGGCGGTGTCAGGCATCACGGCCCTACGGAACGGCCGGTCAGAACGGCCGGACGGAGAAGGGGAGAAGGCGGCGGACCGGAGGTGGTGGTGGCGGCGGCGGTCAGGCCGCGGGGCGACAGGAGGCGCTGGAGACGCGCGCGAGATCGACATGGCGTCGCCGCGTAAGGTCCAGTCGCATCGTCATGCCCTTGATCGTGGCAGTCTGCTGCTTCGGCAGTCAAGGAAAGCCCGGCCGGTCTCGTATCACGGACCGCCCGGTGCACGCGTCGGCACGCCGCCGGGACCCGGGCCGACGGCACCGGCCGTCCGCCCCGGTGACCGTCCGTTCAGTCGTCGTCGCGTGCCGGGACCACCACGAGGAACGCGTCGGACGTCAGATCCATGACGACCTTCGCGGGCTCACCCTCGGCGCGGCGCGCCGCCGCGAACTCCTCCGCCGGCCAGGCTCCGCGCGGAGCACCGGCGGGAAACCGCTCCAATACCTTCGCACCCATGGCGCAGACACCTCCAGCTTCGGCCGGGACGGCCGTCGGCTTCCGCCGATGGTCTTTTCGTGGAATCCGCCTGCCCCCGATCGACGGTGACATGTCCATCTCGTGGTCCCTCCTTCCGGTGTCGCGTGGAGACGTCCTTCCGCCCGCCGCGCCCCGATCGCCCCGTGGTACTCCCCTGGCGCATCCGTAGCACCCCCGCGCGGGGAAGAGATCATCGAGGGAGCCCACCGCAGGAAGAGTTCACCGCGGGACATCGCACGACGAGGGAGCGAGGACACGATCCGATGAACGGCGACGAGGCCGGACCGGGGCTGCGCTGCCTGGTGACCGGCGCCACGGGATACATCGGCGGGCGGCTCGTGCCCGAGTTGCTGGCCGCCGGGCACACGGTGCGCTGCCTGGCCCGTTCACCGGGCAAGCTGCGCGACCATCCGTGGACGGCCGAGGTCGAGGTGGCAGCGGGTGATGTCACCCGGGCGGAGACGGTCGCCGAGGCGATGCGCGGCGTCGACGTGGCGTACTACCTGGTGCACGCCCTCGGCACCGGCCCCGGATTCGAGGAGACGGACCGCCGGGCCGCGCAGATCTTCGGTGAGCAGGCCCGGGCGGCGGGCGTACGGCGCATCGTCTATCTGGGCGGTCTGACGCCCGCCGGGGTCCCCGAGCAGGAGCTGTCCCCGCATCTGAGGTCGCGCTCCGAGGTGGGCCGCATCCTGCTGGCCTCGGGGGTTCCGACCGCGGTGCTGCGGGCCGCCGTCATCATCGGCTCGGGCTCGGCCTCCTTCGAGATGCTGCGCTATCTCACCGAACGCCTGCCCGCGATGGTCACCCCGCGCTGGGTGCGCACCCGGATCCAGCCCATCGCGGTACGGGACGTGCTGCGCCTGCTGGTGGGCAGTGCCCGGATGCCGGACGAGGTGAACCGCGCCTTCGACATCGGGGGGCCGGACGTGCTGACGTACCGGGAGATGATGATCCGGTACGCGGCGATCGCGGGTCTGCCGCGCCGGATCATCGTGCCCGTCCCGGTCCTCACCCCCCATCTGTCCAGTCTGTGGGTCGGCCTGGTGACGCCCGTGCCCACCTCGATCGCCCGCCCGCTCACCGAGTCGCTGCGCCATGAGGTGGTCTGCCGCGAGAACGACATCGAGCGGTATGTGCCCACCCCGCCCGGTCACCCGTTCGGTTTCGACGACGCGGTCCGGCTGGCCCTCCAGCGGGTGCGCGACGCACAGGTCACCACCCGCTGGTCGTCCGCCTCCCTCCCCGGCGCGCCGAGCGATCCGCTGCCCACCGACCCCGACTGGGCCGGTGGCAGCCTCTACACCGACCGCAGGGAGCTGGCGGTCGACGCCTCCCGCGAGGCGCTCTGGCGGGTCGTGGAGGGGATCGGCGGCGACAACGGCTGGTACTCCTTCCCGCTCGCCTGGGCGGCGCGCGGGTGGCTGGACCGGCTGGCGGGCGGGGTGGGGCTGCGCCGGGGGCGGCGTGACGCCCAGCGGCTGCGGGTCGGGGACTCCCTGGACTTCTGGCGGGTCGAGGAGATCGAGCCGGGGCATCTGCTGCGGCTGCGGGCCGAGATGCGGCTTCCGGGACTGGCCTGGCTGGAGATGTGCGCCGAGCAGGACGGCCGGGGCCGCTCCCGGTATCGGCAGCGCGCCCTGTTCCATCCGCACGGGCTCCTCGGCCATGCCTACTGGTGGAGCGTGTCGCCCTTCCACGCCGTGGTCTTCGGCGGCATGGCCCGCAATATCGCCAAGGCCGCCGCCCGGACCCGGTCCGCCCCGCACCGGGACGACGGACCGAACGGGGACAGCACCCCGGACCAGGGCGGCAGCCCGGACCAGGGTGGACGGACCGTGCGCTGACCCCCGCATCCGCCGGGCCCCCGCCGACGGAAACACAGCACAGCAACCCCTCGTGTCCACGGAGTGCACGTCATGAACGTCTCGGTCGTCCTGTTCACCTCGGATCTGCGGCTGCACGACCATCCGCCGCTGCGGGCCGCACTCGACGGCTCCCGCCAGGTGGTGCCGCTGTTCGTGCGCGACCCGGCGGTGGACTCCGCCGGGTTCGCCGCCCCGAACCGGCTGGCGTTCCTCGCCGACTGCCTGCGGGACCTCGACGCGGGCCTGCGCTCCCGGGGCGGCAGGCTGGTGCTGCGCTCCGGGGACACGGTCGAGGAGGTGTGCCGGGTGGCCGCCGGGACGGACGCCGACGAGGTGCACATGTCCGGTGACGTCAGCGCCTTCGCGCACCGGCGGGAGGAGCGGCTGCGCAAGGCCCTGGAGGCGGACGGACGCCGTCTGCACGTCCACGACACGGTGACCACCGCGGTCCCGCCCGGCGCGGTGACCCCGGCGTCCTCGGACCACTTCGCCGTCTTCACGCCGTACTACCGGCAGTGGTCGCAGCAGCGGCTGCGCGACACCCTGGGCGCGCCGCGGGCGGTGCGGGTCCCGGAGGCGGCGGGCTCCGAGGACCTGCCCCGGCGCGAGGAGCTGCCGGAGGTGTCGGCGGGGCTCGCCCCGGGCGGCGAGGACGAGGGCAGAAAGCGGTTCGCGGCCTGGCTGCGCGGGGGGATCGCCGCGTACGAGGACCGCCATGACGATCTGGCGGGCGACGCCACCTCCCGGCTCTCGCCGCATCTGCACTTCGGCACGCTCTCCCCCGTGGAGATCGTGCACCGGGCCCGCGCGGCGGGCGGTCCGGGCGCCGAGGCCTTCGTACGGCAGGTGGCATGGCGGGACTTCCACCGGCAGGTTCTGGCGGCGCGCCCGGCGGCGGCCGCCGCCGACTACCGCACCAAGCACGACCGTTGGCGTTCCGAGCGCACGGCGCGGGCGGACGTCGAGGCGTGGCGGGAGGGCCGTACCGGCTATCCGGTGATCGACGCGGGGATGCGCCAGCTGCTGCACGAGGGGTGGATGCACAACCGGGCCCGGCTGCTGACGGCGAGTTTCCTCGCCAAGACCCTGTATGTGGACTGGCGGGTCGGCGCCCGGCACTTCCTTGGGCTGCTGGTCGACGGAGACCTCGCCAACAACCAGATGAACTGGCAGTGGATGGCCGGTACCGGTACCGACACCCGGCCCAACCGGGTCCTCAACCCGATCGCCCAGGCCAGACGGCACGACCCGGAAGGGGAGTACGTACGCCGCTGGGTCCCCGAACTCGCAGGACTGGAAGCACCGTTGGTGCACGAGCCATGGAAGCTGCGCGGACCGGAACGGGCCGCCTACGACGCCTATCCCGACCCCATCGTGGACCTCGCGGAGGGTCTGGCGCGCTTCAAGCAGGCCCGCGGGCGCGACTGAAGGAGTGCTCATGGCCGTCCCCCACTGGCTGTTCGGCGACCAGCTCGGCCCGCACTTCCTCACCCCCGGCGACGGCGGTCCGGGCCGGGAGGCGCCCGTGGTGATGATCGAGGCGCGCTCGGCCTTGCGGCGGCGCCGCTTCCACCGGGCCAAGGCGCAGCTGGTGCTGTCCGCGATGCGGCACCGGGCCGCCGAACTGGGCGACCGGGTCCACTACATCCGGGCCGAGACCTACCGGGAGGGGCTGCAACAAGCCCGTGTAAAAGGCCGTCTGACGGTGCATCACCCGACGTCACGGGCCGCGCTGTCCCTGGTCGGCTCGCTGGCCGGGGTGACCGTGCTGCCCGCGCGCGGCTTCCTGGTCCCGCTGGACGACTTCCGGGCCTGGGCCGACGGCAGGGGCGGCGGACGGCTTCGGCAGGAGGACTTCTACCGCTGGGTGCGCCGCGACCACGACCTCCTCATGGACGGCGACACCCCGGCGGGCGGGCGCTGGAACCACGACCACGACAACCGGGAGCCGCCGCCGAAGGGCGCCCGGACCCTGGACGTCCCGGCGCCGTACCGGCCGCACGAGGACGACATCGACGCCGAGGTCCGCCACGACCTGGACCGCTGGGAGCGGAGGGAGGGCATCGCGTTCGTGGGGCGCGACGGTCCCCGCCAGTTCCCCGCCACCCGCCGGGAGGCGCTGGCCGCGCTGAAGCGGTTCGTCACCCGGCGGCTGACGACCTTCGGCCCGTACGAGGACGCGATGCTGGCCGGGGACCCGGTGATGAGCCACAGCCTGCTGTCCTCGTCGCTCAACCTCGGTCTGCTGGATCCCGCGGAGTGCGTGGAGGCGGCCGAGGCGGCCTGGCGGGCGGGCCGGGCGCCGGTGAACAGCGTGGAGGGGTTCGTACGCCAGATCGCCGGGTGGCGCGAGTACGTCTGGCAGCTGTACTGGTACTTCGGCGAGGACTACCGGGCGGGCAACGCGCTGCGGCACAGCGCTCCGCTGCCCGGCTGGTTCCTGGAGCTGGACGCAGACGCGGTCACCGCGCGCTGCCTGTCCACGGTGCTGGCCCAGGTGCGGGACACCGGCTGGACCCATCACATCGCACGGCTGATGGTGCTCGGCAGTCATGCCCTGCAACGCGGCTGGGATCCGCGGGCGGTGACGGACTGGTTCCACCGCTGCTTCGTGGACGGCTACGACTGGGTGATGCTGCCGAATGTGCTCGGCATGTCGCAGTACGCCGACGGGGGCCGGATGACGACCAAGCCGTACACCTCCGGTGGCGCCTATGTGCACCGGATGAGCGATCTGTGCGGCTCCTGCGCCTACCGGCCGACCGAGCGGGTCGGTGCGCGCGCCTGTCCCTTCACCTCCGGGTACTGGGCCTTCCTGGACCGTCATCGGGCCCTGCTGGAAGGCAATCCGCGGATGTCGCAGGCGGTGCGCGGGCTGGACCGGCTGTCCGGTCTGGAGGCGCTGCGCGAACAGGAGCGGCACCGGGGCGACGGGCCGCCGTGAGCCTGCCGCCGCCACAGGGTCGCGCAACCGGTCGCGCCGTCGCCGTACGCAAGCCCTCCGCAAGGAGACGCGGCGTGGAGGGGTCGGCCGAACAGAGGTCAGCCGAGCGGGGGCGCGGCTGCCGCGGTCAGGGCCAGCAGGGCGTCCCGCAGTCCGGTCGGCCGGTACAGGGCCCGTGGCCCGCGGCCCGTCCAGCCACTGCCGCCCAGCATGACGACCGGACGCCGTCGCGCCCCCTTCACGCCCCAGGCGGTGGCGGCGACCTGACGGGCGAGCGGGACGCTGGCCGTGGAGCGCGACTGCGACCACAGCACCACCGCCGACGGGCCGAGGCGCCGGACGGCCGCGATGAGCGCCTCCGCGGGCACCGCCGCGCCGAACATCCTGGCGGGTAGGCCCTGTTGGCACAGTGCGGCGCTCAGCGCCTCCAGCGGCAGGGTGTGCTCCTCCCCCGGTACGCAGGCCAGTACGAGGGGTCCCGTGTCCAGGGCCGTCCCCGCGGCGGGCGGGCGGGTGCAGCGGCGCAGCGCGGTGGACACATGCCAGGACAGCAGATGCTCCACCTCGACATAGCGGTCCCCCGAGGAGGCCCACTTGCGTCCGACCGCGTGCAGGGTGGGCACCATGACCTCCTCCCAGGCGACGGTCAGGCCGTAGCCCTCGACGGCGGCGGTCAGTTGCTCGTCCACGGCCGCGGCGTCGAGCCGGACGGCGGCCCGGGCGAGGCCCCGGCACTCCTGGCGCACATCGCCGAGCGGAAGCGGTCCGGCCGCCCGGGAGCGGCTGCCCGGCACGGGAAGGGGTACGGACTCGCCGGAGCCGGTGGCGCCGGGGGAGGCGGAGGCGGAGGCGGGCCCCGCGGGGTCGGGCCCGGCCGCGAGGGGCGGCGCGGCCGGGCCCCTGGCGGCCCGGGCGGCCTCGGCGGGCGGCAGCCCGGCCGCGGTCAGCCGGCACATCGTCTCCAGCATGGCCACGTCTCCCGGGGCCCAGCGCCGGTGCCGCCCCTCGGACCGCAGCGCGGGTCCCAGGCCGTATCTGCGGTCCCAGGAGCGCAGCGTGGTGGGCGACACGCCGAGCCGCCGGGCCAGCGCGCCCGTCGTCAGCCCCGGGTCCGCACCACCGGAAGGGGGAGCCGGGCTCCCTTGCGAGTCCTTCATGCTCCGACCATACGACGCAGAATCGATGCAAGTTGTCGCGATTCGTCCCGCGATCGACGATGGCGGTACCGGAGCCCGCCCGCCCCGGTGACCGGGCCTTCCGCCCCCGTGAGGAGCCGTCGCCATGCTCGTGCCGCAGCACTCCGGTCCACTCCCCGCACCGGACACCCTCACCGACGAGGCGGTGGCCCGGGGCCTGGTGGCGGGCGACGAGGCCTGTCTGACCGCGGCGTACCGGCGCTGGTCGCCGCTGGTGGAGCACATGGCCCTGCGCTCCCTCGGGGACGCGCGGGAGGCGGAGGACGTCACCCAGCAGGTCTTTCTCGGGGTGTGGCGCGGCCGGGGCGGCTACCGGGCCGAGCGCGGGGCGCTCCCCGGGTGGATCGTGGGCATCACCCGGCGGAAGATCGCCGATGCCCTGGCGGCCCGCTCCCACCGCGGCGAGCTGGTCGCCTCGGTGGGCGCGGCCCCGGCTCCCGCCGGACCCGTCGACGCCCGGCCCGAGGCCGTCCTCGACCGGGTGCTCGTGCGCGGTGAACTGGCCCGGCTGCCCGCCGCCCAGCAGCGGGTCCTGCATCTGGCGTTCTACGAGGACCTGACCCAGACCCAGATCGCCGCCCGCACCGGCTGGCCCCTGGGCACGGTCAAGAGCCACGCCCGGCGCGGACTGCTGCAACTGCGCCGGTGCCTGGAGCGGCAGACCGCCGTCTGACCGCCCCCGCGCCACCGCCCACGACGTAGCGACAGCCACCCGCCGCCGTACGATCACCCGGTTCCGTACGGCATCGGTCCCGTACGGCGGATCGGCCGTGCCGCATCATCCTTCGAAAGGGTGATGGCATGGCCGCTCCTTTGCGGGTCAGGGAATGGTGAGAGACGGATCCGTCCGGCGGCCCCCGCGGCAGCCCGGACGGGCGGTGCGACGGTCGCGTGCGACGCGGCCAGGACGGGAAGGCCACTGGTGAACGGGCAGGCGTCGGTATCCCCCAGAAGACGGACCTGGCTGCGCCGGGTCGGCGCACCGGCCCGCACCGGCGCGCCGCCCCTCCCCCGGCCCGCGCCCGCCCGCTCCGGCCGGTCCTGGCCGGTGCTGTGGCGGGCCCTGCGGCGGACTCCGGTGGCGATGTGGCGGGACGACGTGTCGGACTGGGCCGCGGCCCTGACGTACTACGCCATCCTGGCGCTGCTGCCCACGTTCCTGATGACCTTCTCCCTGATCGGGGCGGTCAGCCCGCATCTGACGGACGCCCTGATCATGCGGGTCACGGCCTGGGCCCCGGCCGAGGCGGGGGCGGCCCTGCACAGTACGCTGCGGCGCCTGGCCGGGGAGCGGTCGGCCGCGGTGACGGTGGCCGTCGGCGGCGGGGCGAGCGCGCTGTGGTCGGCGTGCAGCTATCTCGCGGTGTTCCGCAGGGCGCTGCACGACCAGTACGGCGTCGCGGACAACCGGCCTGCGCTGCGCAAGGCCCCCAGGATCCTGCTGACCGCCGGGGTGCTGCTGCCCCTCCTCTTCGGCAGCGCGCTGCTGCTGGTGCTGAGCGGGCCGCTGGTGCGGGCGGTCGGACGGTGGGCGGGGCTCGGCGAGGCGGGCGAGACGGCCTGGGAACTGCTGCGCTGGCCCGCGCTGATGGCCCTGGTGGCGCTGCTGGTGCTGGTGCTCTTCCGGACCGGCCCGCCGCAGGCGCGCGCCTGGCGCCAGGCGGTGCCGGGCGGGGTGCTCGCGGCGGTCCTGTGGCTGACCGCCTCCGCGTGCTTCACGGCCTACGCCACCGGACTCGGCGCCTACAGCAGGCTCTACGGGTCCCTGGCGGGGGTGGTCGTCTTCCTGGTGTGGCTGTGGATGTCCCATCTCTCGCTGCTGGCCGGGGCCCAGTTCACGGCCGAGCTGACCCGCGCGGAGCGCGAGGGGACGGAGACCACAGCCCACTCCTGAGCCGCTGCCCCATAGCTACACATAAAAGAAAAATAAGAGCACACTGGTCGTACGCAGCCCTTCACCGCATACCGCATCAGCCGCGGTCATGCCTGCGAAGCCGAAGGAGTCCAGTGATGGCTGACGTCTCACACACCAGAGCGGATATGACGACCCACCCCGACGTACACGAAATGCGGGCCCGCTACGACCGTGTACTCGGTGGCCGCGATGTGGCGCTGATGGACGGACCGGTGTTCCTGCTCGGTCTGTACTGCGCCGCGTCCCCGTGGATAGTCCACTACACGACGAGCCAGCCCCCGCTCGCGACCCACAACCTCATCATGGGGATCGCGATCGGCCTGCTGGCTCTCGGCTTCACCATCATGCCCGAGCGCATGTACGGCCTGAGCTGGGCCATCTGCGCGCTGGGCGTATGGATGATCATCTCGCCCTGGATCGTGGGCAGGTCCCCGGACACCGGGGTCGTGGTCAACAACATCGTCATCGGTGCTCTCGCCATCGTGCTGGGCGCGCTGTGCGCGGGCATGGCCACGAAGGGCACTCGCACGAAGGGCACTCGCAGGACCGAGCCGCTCACCCGGACGCAACCGCGCCCCTGAACCCGCACACTCCGCACTCCTGAAGGGCGAGCCTCCGCAGGGAGGCCCGCCCCCCGCGGGTCAGCTCACGGTGAGCGACGCGTCGTCGACGGTGAACGACGTCTGGAGGCTGGAACCTTCGGTGCCGGTGAACTTGAGGGTGACGGTCTGCCCCGCATAGCTGGAGAGGTCGAAGCTGCGGCGCGTGTAGCCGCTGGCGGCATTGAGGTTGGAGTACGTCGCCAGGGTGCCCAGCACATTGCCCGAGCCGCCCAGGACCTGGACCTTCAGGGTGTCGTACGCGGTGGTCGCGGTGGTCTCCGCGGTGTCGACGTGCAGATAGAAGTCCAGGGTGGCGGAGGTGCAGCCGGACGGGATGGTCACCGACTGGGACAGGGTGTCGGAATGGGCGGAGCCGTAGCCGTCCAGCCAGGCGTAGGAGGAGCCGGTACGGGGGGACTCGTCGCTGGAGTCGGTGATGACACCGCTGCTGGCGCTCCAGGCCGTGGCGCCCGACTCGAAGCCGCCGTTGCCGAGGAGCTGGCCCGCGGCGCAGGAGCCGGTGCCGCCGCCGGTACCTCCCCCGCCGCCGGTACCGCCGCCTCCGCCGCCCGTGCCGCCGCCCGCGCCGGAGAGCCACGCGGTGGCGTTGAGCGCGAGGGCGGCGTTGGTCGCCCCGGAGTCGTTCCAGCCGTCGTAGAGCGTGTTGCCGGACTGGCCGGTGCCGTCGTCGATCGGCGAGCTGTCGCCCCAGAAGGCGACACGCCCGCTGCCGAAGGTGCTGGTCAGGAAGAAGGCACCGGTGTTGCCCGAGGAGCCGCTGCGGTAGACCAGGCCCTTGACGGCGGAGTTGTCCGAGGGCTTGAGGGTGGCGGTGGTGCCGTTGGCGATGAGGCTCTTGGTGACGGTGCCGAAGGAGCCGTGCAGCACCGGGTCGCTGCTGTCGCTGATGGCGGCCGGGTAGCCGGAGGCGATGTTCAGCGAGTCGATGGAGAAGCCGAACGGGTCGGTGGAGTCGACGCTGTTGCTGGTCATCAGATCGTTCAGGATCTTGACCGCGTCGGCACCGTCGTTGTTGCGGTCGGAGCCGGTGTGGTCGGAGATCATGAACAGACCGCCGCCATTTTTGACGAAGGTCATGATGGCGGACTTCTCGGCCGCCGTGAACAGCGTGTTCGGTTCGGGCAGCACCAGCGTGTCGAAGTTCGACAGGTCGGTCGAGGAGGAGCCGCCGTAGCTGAGGGCGGAGCCCGAGGGCAGCGTCTTCAGGCTGTAGTCGCCGGTCTTCTGGAGCGCGACACCCCAGGAGGAGAGGGCGCCGGTCCAGTCCGTCTCGGCGGACGGGGAGGAGTTCTGGCCGAGGGGGTCGGGCTGACTGGTGGAGATGATCCAGTCGGCGTTGCCCGCCGTCTCGGCGTGGGCGTTGTCGAACAGAACACGATGGGTGGCGGCGGCATGGGCCGGGGTGGCGGCCGCGGTGGCCTGGACGGCGACACCCGCGGTGAGCAGGCCGAACGCCGCGAGGGCCGTGGTGAGTCTGTGGCGGGACCTGATGGGTCCGGGCATCGCAGACCTCCGTGAGGGAGTTGGGGAGTCGGGGAGTGGGAGGCGCGGGACGGCGCGGGATGCGTGTACCGCGTGTCTGCGCGCGTAGAACCGTGGCCGAGGTTCCCGCGCGGAGAAGTTCTTCCTACGCCGCCCGCGCGAAGAACGGTTGAACGGTACATGGCAGAACGGGCGGCCACCAGAAGAAAGAGGCGCTGCCGGGCGGAGGATTGACCTGGCGTTGACCGGCGGTTGAACGTTGACCGGAAGTCGAAACGGAGCGGAGTGTTACCCCGTTCAGCGGGCACATTCCAGAAGGGCAGAGACCTTCACGATAAGGGGCAGAGATGGAGATCTCGGGCATTATCAGTGCCATCGTCATCGGACTCGTCATCGGTGTCCTGGGGCGCCTCGTGGTGCCCGGGCGCCAGCACATCGGTGTGCTGTGGACGATCGTGGTCGGCATCGTGGCGGCCTTCATCGGCGCCGGGATCGCCTCCGCGCTCGGCGTGGCGGACACCAAGGGCGTGGACTGGATCGAGTGGCTCATCCAGATCGCTCTGGCGGCAGTGGGCATCGCGGCCCTGGACCGGGCACGGGCACGGCGCTGACGAGGAGTTCCGGTGGTCACGGGACGCGCCACGGCGGCCCGTGACCACCACAGGAGCATGACCCACCACAAGGGCATGACGGCGGCCCGTGACCACCGCGAAGGCACCGCCGCCACGGACAGCGGCCGTCACCGGCAGGACCCGGTGACGGCCGCATCGCTGTTCCCCGGGGGTCAGCCGAGTTCCAGCGTGGTCACCCCGTACACCCGGTCCTCGGCGAACGCCCGGACCGGGCCGGTGTACATCCGGGCCGTCTCGAACGACGGGGCGAGTCCGGCGCGTTCGGCGAGCGCGACGGCGGCCTTGTTCGGTTCGGGGATGTCGATGGCGATGTCCCGGCCCGCGGCCTCGGCGGTCAGCGCGCCGAAGAGCGCCTCGGCGTCGGCGGGCGTGTCGGCGAACAGCGGGCCGATCCGCAGGCCGTCGCGGGCGGGACGCAGCACCGCGTAGCCGGTCAGCGGACCGCCCTCGTCGCGGACCAGGACCCGGTGACCGGGGGCGGTGAGCCAGTGCGCCAGGAAGCGGGGCCGCTCGGCCGGGTGGCAGGCGCTGTCGTAGGCCGTGACGGCGTCGTGGTCCGCCTTCTCGGCCGGGCGCACCCCGGGCGCCGCCGTCCCGGCCGGGGCGGGTCCGGCGTACCGCACGGTGCGGTGGGCGAACTCGAAGCCGGACCGGCGGTAGTTGTCCTGCTGGGCGACCACGCCGTCCAGGCCGATGGTGCGGGGACCCGCATGGGCGAGCCCCGCCTTCCAGGTGGCCAGCCCGAGCCCCCGGCCGCGCAGATCGGGGCGTACGAGATAGCAGCCCAGAAAGGCGTAGTCGGCTCCGTAGGTGACGACGGAGACCGCGGAGACGGGCTCCTCGCCGAGGCGGCCGATGAAGAACCCCCGGGGGTCCTGGGCGAAGAAGGCCGGGCCGTCCGCCAGGCCCGGGTTCCAGCCCTCGTCCGCCGCCCAGCCGCTGATCACCGGCCAGTCGTCGAGCGTGGCCCGGGTGACGACGAGGGCTTCGGCGCCCGCAGAGGTCATGGTTGCGCTCCCTTTCATGGGGGGTGGGGGTCGGTGCGGTGCTCGGCCGCATCCGCAGCATCCTTCCCGATCCCGGTGCCCTGCGCCATGCCGGACCCCTTTCCGTGGCCGGAGTGATCTCCCTTTATCCGTACGGAATCTGACGGTCCGTGAAGCGTTGCGGAGTGATGGAGCCGGCGCGGTCTCCGGTGCCGCTATGGACGAGGGCCCCGCGGACCGTTTGTCCGGCGGGGCCCCCATCGGGGTGCGGGGCCCGGCTCAGCGGGTCGCTCCCCCGCGGAACCGGCGGTAGAGCAGCGTGCCGCCGAGCACCAGGGCGGCGCCTCCCGCGAGCGTGGGCAGCGGCGCCTCCGCACCCGTGTGGGCGAGCACCGCGGGGGCGGGGCGGGCCGCGACCGGGGCGGGGGTCACCGCCGTCGGGGGCGCGACCGGGCGCGTGGCGGGGTGGTGGGGCCGGGCGGGCGGGGTGTTGACGGAGATGTTGTGGTCCGCGCCGTTGCCGATGCCGACCACATTCACCGAGTTGCCGCTGACGTTGACGGGGATGTCGACCGGGATGCGGATGTCGTTGCCCGCGAGCAGACCGCCCGAGCCCCTGCTTCCCCCGTGCGCCGAGGCGCCGCCGGAGGCGGTCCCGGCCGCGTGGTGCGCCACGCCGCGCCGACCGCCCCCGTTCACACAGGCGTTGCCGACGGCCGGGTCGAGGACGCCCACGACGTTCACGGTGTTCCCGCACACATTGACCGGCACATGCACCGGCAGCTGGACGCTGTTGCCGGAGATCAGTCCGGGCGAACCCGCATCGGTGCCGCTCGCCGCGGAGTCCGCGTGCGCCGGGAACGCCGCGACAAGCGCACCCGACGCGGCGGCCACGGCGATCAAACCATTTCGGGTAACCCGTTTCATAGGTTCTCTGCCTTCCAGACATGGTCGCGAGCGTTCGCCCGCACCGGATAAAACGCAGAGGCACCAATCCGAGTTATGGCTTATCTGCCTTTCACCCCTTCGAGTGGACCGCTGTCGAACTCCGGAGAAGCCCGGAGAAGCCCCGAGAAGCCCGGGGATCCCCGGAGAAACCCGGAGAAGCCCGGAGATCTCCGGAGTTGAGCGTCCTCCGTGCGGGCGCCGTCCGACGGTGCCCGGGACACGGGGTCAGCTCAGCGACACCTCGGGCCGGTAGAGGTCCAGCCAGAGCGCGAGGTCCAGGGTCCGTTCCAGGCCCCGGCGGGAGTTCTGCATGATCTGCGGTGTGTCCCGCCCGGCGGCCTCCCGCACCTTCTCCCGGTCGACCAGATCGAACACCGGGTGGCCGGGGCGGGCCAGGAGTTCCTTCACGTGAGCCTGGAGGGCCACGGCGTAGCGGGGGTCCTGGGTGGACGGGTAGGGGCTCTTGACGCGGTCGTAGACCGACTTCGGGAGCAGGTCCCGGGTGGCCTCCCGGAGCAGGCTCTTCTCCCTGCCGTCGAACGACTTCAGCGCCCAGGGGGTGTTGTACACGTACTCCACGAGGCGGTGGTCGCAGTATGGCACCCGCACCTCCAGGCCGACCGCCATGCTCGCGCGGTCCTTGCGGTCCAGCAGGATCCGTACGAAGCGGGTGAGATGGAGATGGCAGATCCGCCGCATCCGGTACTCGAAGTCGCTCTCGCCGTCGAGGCGGGCGATCCCCGCGACCGCGGTGCGGTACCCGTCCGCGACGTACGCGTCCAGCTTCAGCGCCCCGGTCACGTCGGAGCGCAGGATCTCCTCGTCCCTGCCCAGCGGCAGCGAGGAGGGCACCAGCCAGGGGAAGGTGTCGGCGGCGCGGGCCGCCTCGTCGAAGAACTGGAGGTAGCCGCCGAAGACCTCGTCCGCGGACTCCCCCGACAGCGCGACCGTGGAGTGCTCGCGGATCGCCCGGAACAGCAGCAGCAGCGAGGTGTCCATGTCGCCGAACCCGGTCGGCAGGTCCCGGGCGCGGATGACCGCCGCGCGGGCGTCGAGGTCGGCGAGGGCGTCCACGTCGAGGACGATGTCCTGGTGGTCGGTGCCGCAGGCGCGTGCCACATCGTGCACGAACGGGGTGTCGGGCGTACGGCGCAGCTCGTCGGCGACGAAGTGCTCGGTCTGTCCGACGAAGTCCACCGCGAAACTGCGCACCTTCTCACCGTGCTCGGCCAACTGGCGTGCGGCCAGGGCGGTCATCGCGGAGGAGTCGAGGCCGCCCGACAGCAGGGTGCACCGCGGCACGTCGGCGACCAGCTGGCGGCGCACGATGTCGTCCAGCAGCGAGCGTACGGTGGCGATGGACGCGGCCCGGTCGTCGGTGTGCGGTCTGGTCTCCAGCTGCCAGTAGACGCGCCGGTGGAGGCCGTCCCGGTCGACGGTGACGACCGTGCCGGGCTCGACCTCGTGCATGCCGTCCCAGATGGCGTGGCCCGGCGTCTTGACCATGGTGAACAACTCCCGCAGCCCGTCGAGGCGTACGCGTGCGGGGGCCAGCGGGTTGGCGAGGATCGCCTTCGGTTCGGAGCCGAAGAGGACGCCGTCGGGGGTCGGGTAGTAGTAGAAGGGCTTGATGCCCATACGGTCGCGGATCATCACCAGGGTGTCGCTGCGGCCGTCCCACACGGCGAACGCGTACATGCCGTTGAGGCGTTCGGCGACGGCGTCGCCCCATTCGAGGTAGCCGTGCAGGACCACCTCGGTGTCGGAGTCGGTGGTGAAGCGGTGCCCCCGGGTGATGAGTTCGCCGCGCAGCTCGGTGAAGTTGTAGGCCTCTCCCGAGTAGACGAGCGCGACCGGGCCGCCGGGCGTCTCCACGGTCATCGGCTGCCGTCCGCCGGGCAGGTCGATGATCGCGAGACGGCGGTGTCCGAGAGCGGCGGGGCCCTCGGTCCAGGTGCCCCGGGCGTCGGGACCGCGGCAGGCCATCGTCTCCGTCATTGCATCCAATGTCGCGCCCTCGGACCGCAGATCGCGGTCGTAGGAGACCCAGCCGGTGATGCCGCACATAAGTGACCTCCCGCGTTCCGTCTCCCGGGGACATGCCGTTCACCTGCGGCTTCCTCAGTTCCTCAGCCGTCCCGGGGCAAACCAGGTGTATTGAGCAGCTATATGTCGAGCGTGTGACACGCACGGGGGACGGTCAACTCCTCCGCGGTCCGGCGGGCCCCGGCGACCCGACCCTTCCGGCCCGGTTTTACGTGGCGCGTACCCGCCGGTCGTCCTTGTTCGGGGCGGAAACCGACGGATCCCGGCCATCGGCAAAGAGTTCCCCAACACGGCTTTCGACGGCCGGGTGCCGGTGGGACGAACGGGTGGCGGTCCGCTCACCCGTGGCCGCCGAGTGCGGGGCCTCGGCGGCCACGGGTGAGCGGGCCGCCGCGCAGGGTCACCGGGTGCGGCCTAGGGCTGCCGCGGACCGGCACCTGTACGCCTGCGACTTCCACGGACGACGGCCAGGCACCGCCTGCGACTGCCCCGAATGCCCCGCCCGCGAATCGGCCCTAAGGTGCTGATATGGATGCGCTCAGTCCCTCGACCCTCGCGGAACTGCGCCGGCCACGGCCCTATCCCGCGGTCTCGGTCCTCGCGCCGACGCACCGCCGCGAGCCGGACAACGCCCAGGACCGCGTACGGCTGCGCAACGCGCTGGCCGACGCAAAGAAGCAGCTGGAGTCCGATCCCGCGGTCAGCCGGGAGCGCCGTATCGACATCGAGACCCAGCTCGACCAGGCACTCGGCGAGATCGATCTGACCTACTCCGAGGACGGCTTGGTGATCTTCGCGGCGCCGGGCGAGCACCAGGTGTGGTCGCTGGCCCGCTCGGTGCCCGAGCGGGTGGTGCTCGCCGACACCTTCCTCACCCGCAATCTGGTGGCCGCCCAGGCCGCGGAGCGGTCGTTCTGGGTGCTGGCGGTCTCGGCGGACCGGGTGGCCCTCTGGGACGGCGGCTCCGGCCATGTCACCGAGGACCACGCCGGAAGCTTCCCGATGACCAGGGACCGCGAGAACTTCGACGCCGAACGGCGCGAGCGGATCGGCGACACCCCGAGCACCTTCCGCGACGAGGGCACCCGTCACTTCCTGCGCGAGGCCGACACGGCGATGAGCCGGATCCTGCGCCAGGACCCGCGGCCGCTCTACGTCACCGGGGAGCGGGCCGCGCTGTCCGCCCTCGAGGAGGTCGGCGGCCTCACCGGGCAGGCGGTGCACATTCCGCACGGAGGTCTCGCGCACGGCACGCCCGACGCCGTGTGGCAGGCGGTCCGGCCGGTGATCGCCGAGGAGGACCGCAGGAACGTCGAGACGGTCAGCCGTGAACTTCAGGCGGCGCGCGGCCGGAAGGCGTTCGCCGCCGGGGTGGACGAGGTCTGGCAGAACGCGTCGGACGGCCGTATCCGGCTGCTCGCCGTGGAGGAGAACTACCGGGTGACGGTCCGTGACGACACCGGGGACCATCTGGTGCCGGCCGAGACCGGGGACCTCGACTCCCGCGAGGACATCGTGGACGAGATCGTCGAACGCTGCCTGGACACCGGCGCGGAGGTCCGCTTCGTCCCCGACGGCACCCTGGCCGACGCCCGGGGCATCGCCGGGGTGCTCCGCTACTGAGGCCGTCTCCCGCGCGGTCTACCCTGCCCGGGGATCATCCGCGGAGCGGGAGGACGGCACATGGGCGGGCTGTTGGGCGTGGCGGTACTGGGTGCGGGGCACATGGGCGCCGACCACATACGCCGCCTGGGCCACGGTGTGAGCGGGGCCCGGGTGGTGTCCGTGGCGGACCCCGACACGGACCGCGCCGAGGAGGCCGCGGGCGGCCTGGACGGCGTACGGGTGCATGCCGAGCCGGAGGCGGCGCTCGACGCGCCCGGCGTCGAGGCGGTGCTGATCGCCTCGCCGGGCCCGGCACACGAGGAAGCGCTGCGCGCGGCGTTCGCGCGCGGGCTGCCGGTGCTGTGCGAGAAGCCGCTGGTGCCGGACGCGGCGGGGGCGCTGCGGGTGGCGGAGGCGGAGGTCCGGCTCGGGCGGCGGCTGACACAGGTGGGGTTCATGCGGCGCTTCGACGCCGAGTATCTGCGGCTGAAGTCCCTGCTGGACGGCGGTCGGCTGGGCCGCCCCCTGATGCTGCACTGCACGCACCGCAATGTGTCCTCGCCCCCGCACTTCACCTCGGCCATGCTGATCAACAGCTCCGTGTCGCACGAGATCGACGCGGCCCGCTGGCTGCTGGGCCAGGAGCTGACCGCCGTGTCGGTGCTGCGTCCGCGGCCCTCCGGAAACGCCCCCGGGGATCTTCTGGACCCCCAGTTCGTGGTGTTCGAGACGTCGGGCGGCGCGCTCGTCGACGTGGAGGTCTTCGTCAACTGCGGCTTCGGCTACCAGGTGCGCTGCGAGGCGGTCTGCGAGGACGGCAGCGCCCGGATCGGCGAGGCGCACGGCACGCTGGTGACGCGTGCGGGGACGGCGTACGAGGAGGTCGCCCAGGACTATCTGGTGCGGTTCGCGGACGCCTACGACCGGGAGGTGCGGGCCTGGGTGGACGCCACCCGGCGGGGACGGGTGGCGGGGCCGTCGGTGTGGGACGGCTATGCGGCCTCCGCGGTCGCCGAGGCGGGGGTCCGGGCCCTGCGGGACGGTGCCCGGCAGACGGTGGAACTCGCCCCGCGGCCCGGGCTGTACGCGGAGGGCGGCGGCGGTCCCGCCTAGCCGCCGCGCGGCAGGCATCGTACATATGCCCGCCGAACGCACACCTGATCGATGGCGCGTTGACTCCTCCCGCCACTCAATCCCCCTGCACCACACGTGACTTGGACGAAGAGGCAGTTGACGCCCGTGCGCGCCCCTCACACACTGCCGGGCCTCTGGCATATGCCAGAAGCACCACCGTATCGTGTGTTGCCAAATCCCTTACAGGGCGTCGCGGGCTGTGCGAGAGTCGTCATGGTCCCTACCGAGTCCCGGCCGAACCGTCCCTCACGGAGCGCGTCATGCCACCCAGTCTCTCCGCGGACCGCCCGGTGGGCGGGCCGTCCCGGCACGGCGCGGTGGAGGCGCACCCGGGCGGCCCGCGGGACGGCTCCCCGTCCATGACCGCCGAGCCCCCGGGGACGGCCGCCGCCACCCCGCCCGGCGCCCGAAGCAGCACACTGCTCGGCCGGGTCGGCAGTGCGGAGTGGAACCTGCTGACCGACGAGGCCAGTTGGTCCGAAGAGCTGTACGAGATGCTCGGCCGGGACCCCGCGTCCCCCGCGCTGACACTCGACGAACTGCCCTCGCTGGTGCACGAGGCGGACCGGCCGCTGCTGACCGCGATGGTCACGGACTGCCTGGTCGACGGCAGGCCCATCGACGGGGAGTTCCGGACCGTGCGGCCCGACGGCGGAATCCGCACCCTGCACATGATGGGCGAACCCGTCCTCGACGCCGACGGCAGCACCGCCTCCATGTGGGCCGTGCTGCGGGACGTCGGCGCGGTGCGCCGCAGTCGGCGGACCGTGGGCGAGACCCACGGCCCGCTGGAGCCCCAGCGTCCGCGCGCCCGTACCGGGCAGCGGCTCGTGACCGAGGTGCGGCAGACCGTCCTGCCGCCGTGGCGCGGCCCCCTGCGGCTACCGCGCCAGGGCCCGGGTTCGCTGGACCTGGCCGCCCGTTCCCTGCCGTCGTCCACCGGCGCGGCGCCCGGCGGCACCTGGTACGAGGCACTGGAACTGCCCGACGGAGACACCCTGTTGAGCGTCGGCCGCCTCGCCGGAGACCCGGTCGGCGTCGCCTCGGGCCTGGCGACCCTGATCGGCGCCCTGCGTGGCATGGCCCTCGCGGGCACCGCGCCGGGCCAACTGCTTGGCCTGCTCGACCAGGTGCTCGACGCCTCCCTCCAGCCGGTCCTGGGCAGCGCGGTCTGCTGCCGCTACCGGCCCGCCACCCGCACCCTGAGCTGGGCGCAGGCGGGACACCCCGCCCCACTGCTGTACCGCGGCAGGACGGGGCGCGCGTTGTCGGCGCCGGACGGCATGCCGCTCGGCGCGGCCGCCTCAGCCGCGTACGGACAGGCCGAAGTGACCCTCCGGGAAGGCGATGTGCTGCTCCTGCACACGGACGGGCTGGTCCCGGCCCACCGGGGCACGCCCGCCGACCGGCTGCTGACCGGCCTGGGCCCGCGCCTCGGCGGTGCCCGCACCGTCCAGGACTGCGTACGGACCGTGGTGGAGGAGTTCGACGAGGGGGAACGCACGGACGACGCCTGTCTGCTCGTCGCCCAGGTGGTCTCCTGACCGGCCCTCGCCCCGTCGTCGAGGCTGCGGGGCACCGGCCGTCTCATGCCGGTGCGCTCGCGGCACCCCGGGGCCTGGACAGGCCCTTCGGGAGCGCCCGCCTGATCTCCTCACGCAGGTCCTGGATCTTCGGATAGCTGGAGTACTGCCCCGTGAGCCGGTACATCTCGCGCAGCCGGTCCCAGGTGCGCAACGAGGAGTTCGCCCCCATCGACGTCAGGGCCAGCCGGGCATAGCGGTCGGCCTGCTCGGGGTCGTCGGCGATGAAGCAGGCGGAGGCGAGCGAGATGTGGTCGAAGATCTTCGACCGGTCCCGGCCCGCACCCCGCAGCTCCAGGGCCTCCTTCGCGTGCCGCTGTGCGATCAGCGCCGCCCCGGGCTCGTGTTCGGCCAGGGTGCGGTAGGCCAGGGCCTGCATGCCGTGCAGATCCGCCTCGTCGAACATCTGCATCCAACTGGGCGGCGGGACATCCCCCTTGTCGGAGACGAACAGGTCCTCCGCCTCGCCGAGGGTGCGCCGCATGGCCTGCCCCTTGCCCATCGCCGCCTGTGCCCAGGCCTCGATGGTGCACAGCATGGCCCGGGTGCGCGGCAGCACCTCGTCGCCGGAGCCGGACTGGGCGAGCTGCATCAGGTCGAGGGCGTCGTCGGGGCGGCCGAGGTGCACCATCTGGCGGGCGGCGCGGGACAGCGCCTCCCCGGCGCGGGGCCGGTCGCCGCCCTCACGGGCCGCATGGGCGGCGATGACGAAGTACTTCTGCGCCGTGGGCTCCAGACCGATGTCGTGCGACATCCAGCCCGCGAGGACGGCGAGGTTGGCGGCGACGCCCCACAGGCGCCGCTGGAGATGGTCGGGGTGCCGGTAGGCGAGCATCCCGCCCACCTCGTTGAGCTGTCCCACGACAGCCTTGCGCTGGAGCCCGCCACCGCGGGAGGCGTCCCAGGCACGGAACACCTCGACCGAGCGCTCCAGTTCCTCGATCTCCTGGGACCCGATGGGGGCGGCCTCGTACCGGTCGTACCCGGCGGGGTCGGCGTACAGGGGGTCGTCGTAGCGGGGGGCGTCGGCCGCGAGGGCAGGGTCGGTGTGCAGCCAGTCGTACATGGCGCTGCTGAGTGCGGATCCCGCGGCGAGCGCGGCGCCCGCGCTCACCAAGCCGCGTCGGTTGAGCATGAGGTCCATTCCCGTGAATTCGGTGAGGACCGCAGCAGTCCGCTCGGGCGCCCACGGAACTCCGTCGGGGTGCTGAGCACTCCCGTCGTCACGCCGTCTCCCCACGCGCCCGTGCCGGACCAGACCGAGGTCCTCGATGGTCACGACACGGCCGAGTCGCTCAGTGAACAGCGCCGCCAGCACCCGTGGCACCGGATCGCGCGGGATCTCTCCCATGTCGATCCACCGCCGCACCCGTGAGGTGTCGGTCGCCAGCTGGGGGTGCCCCATGGCCGCCGCCTGCCGGTTGACCATCCTCGCGAGTTCGCCCTTGGACCATCCGGCCAGGCCGAACAGATCCGCGAGGCGGGTGTTGGGTTGTCCGCTCACGTCAAGCCCCCAGGTTCTCGGCTGAGTTGACAGTAACCCCCTGTCAGTTGCTTGCGGACTATTCGCCAGGGTTCGCCAGGGTGCGCCAGATGGTGTGCCACGGGGCGCCGGGTGTCAGGTAGGAACGCGCCACCCCGACCCGGTCGCCGTACGGGCATTCCCCAGGGTGCACCCGCGACGGCCGGGGCGGGCGGCGCGGAATTCGCAGGCACACGAAGGGATCCGTATCACCCATGTACGCAGCATCGTCCTCCGTGTCCGCCCCGCCCCGGCCGCTGCGCCCCCGTCCGGGCGGCGGCGGCCCCTACCTCGATCCCGCACGGCCGGCGGCGCCGCTGCTCGGTGCCGGACGTGCGCGCCGGGTGCCGGGTGCCGCCCAGCCGCTCAGCGGCAGAATCGACCTTTCCGGGCCCCAGGGCGCCCAGCTGCGCAGCGCGATCGCCGCGGTGCACCGGATCTGTCCGGAGTTCACGCCGGTCCAGGTGCTGCGCCGGAGCGGGCGTTCCGTGCTCCTCGTCGGCACCGCGGGGCGCGGTACGGCGGTCGCCAAGTGTTTAACGGACCACACGCCCGTCTGGTCCGAGCGCTTCAGGCACGAGATAGCGGCATACCGGTCGTTCGTCCGGCACCGGCCGCCGGTACGAGTGCCCCGGCTGATCGCGGCGGACCCGGACAACTGCACCCTGGTGATCGAGCGGATGGCGGGCCGGGTGGCGGCGCTGCAACGGCATCCCGCGGAGGCGCCGCCCCGGACGGACATCCGGACCGCGCTCGGCGCGATCTGCCGGCTGAACGCCTGGCGTCCCCCGGCGGGCACCTTCGACGCCCCGCTGGACTACCCGGAGCGCATCGCGCGCTTCCACGAGCTGGGGCTGCTCACCGACCGGGACATGGGCGACCTCCAGAAGCTGCTGCACGACATCGCGCACGCGGCGGGCCGCCAGGGCATGGGCCAGTTCTGCCACGGCGACGCACTGCTGTCGAACATGCTGCTCTCGCCGACCGGCCCGGTGCTGGTCGACTGGGAGCACGCGGGCTGGTATCTGCCCGGGTACGACCTGGCGACGCTGTGGGCGGTCCTCGGTGACGCGCCCGTGGCCCGGCGCCACATCAGCCAGATCGCGCAGTCGGGCGGCCCGGCCTCGCGCGACGCCTTCCTGGTGAACCTGATGCTGGTGCTGACCCGGGAGATCCGCACCTACGAGACGGCCGTGCAGCGTTCGATGCACGAGGCTCCCCCGGCGGCGCTCCCCCCGGGCGCCGTGCCGACCGGTGAGGAGCAGCGGCTGCTGCTGCGGCGGCTGCACGACGACTGCCAGTTGGCCCGGCGGGCCGTACGGGCGGCGGTCAGCACCCGCTGAGACGGACCGGGGTCCGGGGGGGGGGGGGGGCGGCGGGGGGGGGCCCCCCCCCCCCGCGGGGCGCGGGGGGGGGGGGGGCGGGGGGCGCCCCCCCAACAACCCCCCCCCCCCCCCCGCCCCCCCCCGCCCCGGGGGGGCCCCCCCCCGGGCGGGGGCCCCCCCCCCCCCGGCGGGGGGCCCCCCCCCCCGGCCCCCCCCGGGGGGGCCCCCCCCGCTCGCGTACCTGGTGGCGGCGGGCGGTGGCCCGCTACAGCGACTGCGGGTAGGTGAAGAACCCGGACGGGTCGTACTGGTGCTTGAGCTGCGTCAGGCGGGTGGCCGCGTCCCCGTAGTAGGCCTTGCGCCAGTTCGTCAGGGTCGGGTCGGCGTAGTTCTGGTACGCGGCCCCGGAGGCGTAGCCGCGCATGGCGGAGTGCGCGGAGTTCAGCCAGGCCTGGGCGGCGGTGCCGGAGGAGCCCGCGCCCCAGCCCGCGAAGTACTGCGCCAGCATGCGCGAGCGGCGGTGCACAAAGGCGGTGGCCGTCGGCGAGACCCGGTTGACGGCGCCGCCGAGGGCGGTGAAGGCGACGCTGCCCGCGCCGCCGCGGACCTGGGTCATCTGCCGCAGGATCGTCTGGATGCCGGCCGCCGGGAGCGAGCGGTCGAAGAAGTCCGAGCGGGCCGCGAAGGTGTCGCGGTGCAGGGCGCCCTGTGCGGTGCGGCCCGGGGTGGTGCCCGGCAGATGGCACTGGGCGTCGGAGGAGAAGGAGGAGCAGCCCGCGTACACCTCCATCGCGGACTCGTAGGACCGGCGGCGCAGGGAGACGGTGCGCGCCGGGGCGCCGACCTTCGCCGCGAGGCGGTCCACCGCGTTCTGGAGTTCGCCGTAGGTGCCCAGCGAGAACGCCGAGACGGAGACGGTGGGGGTGCCCCCGGCCGAGCCGTCCAGGTGGCAGGAGGACCAGATCTCGTCGGGCTGGCCGGGTCCCCACTCCTGCCAGGCGCTGAGGACGGCGGCGGCCTTCGCCCAGGGCCAGGACAGATAGGCCGACACCGCCTGGGGCGCCGGGTGGGTCTTGAACTGCAGCTCGGTGACGACGCCGAAGTTGCCGTTGCCCGCGCCGCGCAGGGCCCAGAAGAGGTCCTTGTTCTCGGTGGCGTTCGCGACCAGCTGCTTGCCGTCGGCCGTGACCAGGGTGGCCTGGGTGAGGCTGTCGCAGGTCAGGCCGTACGCCCGGGAGACCACGCCGTGGCCGCCGCCGAGGGTGAGGCCGGAGACGCCGACGGTGGGGCAGGAGCCGGCGGGTATGGTCACGCCCTTCGCGGCGAGCCCGCGGTAGACGTCGATCAGCTTGGAGCCCGCGCCGACGACCGCTCCGCCGCCGCTCGCCCGGACCGAGTTGAGCTTCGAGACGTCGATGATCAGCCGGTTGTCGCCGGAGGACCAGCCGCCGTAGGAGTGGCCGCCGTTGCGTATCGCGACCTTGACGTGGTGCGCGCGGGCGTACGCCAGGACCGTGCGGATGTCCTCGGTATGCGCCACATAGGCGACCGCGGCGGGCTTCAGGGAGTCGAAGCGGGTGTTGTAGAGCTGGTGGGCCGTGGGCCAGGCGTGGTCGCCGGGGCGGACCAGGGTGCCCGACAGGTCCTTGGCCAGCGCCGTCCAGTTGGCCGCGACCCGGCTGCCGGTGGCGGCGGTACGGATCGCCGTGCCCCGGGGAGTGACGGTCGCGGCGGCCGCCGAACTGCTGGTACCGCCGGTGCAGGCGGCGGTGACCGCCGTCGCGAGTGCGGCGGTGCTTCCGCCGATGAACGTACGCCGTTGCATGTGGTCCTCCCTGGGGCTTCCGTGGAACGAGACGGGCCCATGGGGCGGCGGGTTGCGCCGGGGAATGCCACAGAATCGCTACAGCGCGCAGGACTTATGTCGGATTGCATCTGCTTGCTTCTGCTTTGGGGTGAAGTGGCGGGCGCGGCTCGTCAGTCGCCCGTGCCCGTGGTGTGCCCCTCGGCGTCCGATCTCGCCAGGCTCCGCGCTCTGCGGGCCGGTCCCCGCCAGCCGCAGGTGCACCGGGCGACGCAGAAGCGGCCCTGCTCGGCCGTCGTCGTGCGGTGCTCTTCCGGACCGATGGCGATGTCCCGTTGCTCCACTCCCGCAAGGTTACCCAAGGCACGTACCGCGCGGACCGCGGTGTGCGCACCGCCCGACGCGTGACGGGGCTCCCCGCCGGTCGTTGAACGGAACAGTAGAAGGGACACCGGGACGTACCGGCTGGGGGGTAGGCGGACGATGGTGGTGCGGCAGCGCGGTCGGGCCGGTAAGGCGGTCGCCGCGGCACTGGGGCTGGTGGTCACCGGTGCCTCGCTCACCGGATGCGCGGGCGGCGGGGCCCTCGCCGACGACGCCCCCTCCCGCACGGACGCCGTGCTGGACCTGCACCGGGCGGCCGCGGTGCTGGTGCGGGCGGGCAGTTCACGGGCGCGGACGTCGATGGAGATGGCCACCGGCGGGACCCGGGTCACCATCCGCGGCGAGGGCGTCTACGACTACCGGGCCCGGCTCGGGCGGCTCACGGTGCTGCTGCCCCGGGACCCGGCGGGCGCCGAGGAGCACCGGCCCATCACGGAACTGCTCGCCCCGGGCGCCCTGTTCATGCGGAACCGGGGCGCGGGGGTGCCCGCGGACAAATGGGTACGGGTCGACACGGCCTCCCTCTCGGACGGCAACCTCGTCACCGGCGGCGCCACCGACCCCTATGCCGCGGCCGAGTTGCTGCGCGCTGCCCGGGATGTGCGCTATGTCGGCCGGGCCGAGGTCGCGGGGGTGTCCGTGCGGCACTACCGGGGGGTGGCGGACATCGGGCTCGCCGCACAGGGGGCACCGGCCGCGGACCGGGGGCCGTTCCGGGCGGCGGCGAAAGGGTTCGCCACGGCCGAGGTGCCGTTCGACGCCTATGTCGACGGCCAGGGGCTGCTGCGGAAGGTGTGCCACCGGTTCAGCTTTGTCAACGGGCGCCAGCGCAGGCCGGTCGCGGTGGCCTCGACGACGGTCTTCTACGGCTTCGGGGTCCCCGTCGACGTACGGCTGCCGTCGGACGGGGAGATCTTCGCGGGACGGGTCGCGGAGCGGTGACGGCGGCCGGGGCCGTCGGGCGGCCGGGACCTGGCGCGGCTGAGGGGCCGGAAATGGTCCGTCCGTGCCATGCGCGGCCCGTGCACCGCTCCCTACTCTAGGAAGTCGGTGACGGCAGGAAGAGGTGATGCACGTGGCTCCGCCCGGCGGTACGGCAGTACAGGACCACGTGGCCCTCGCCGAGATCGAGCTGTGCGGCGACCTGATCATCGCCGCGTCGGCCGCCCACGAGGAGCGGCTCAGCCTGGAGAGCATCGACGAGGTGCTGAGGGTGGCCGAGGAGCGGAACACGGCCCCCGGCGAGTGATCAGGGTGAGCCCCTCCGGCCGCGGTCCCGCGGGGCACGGATCTCCCGGCCGCGATCCTGCCGGGTACGGCTCTCCCGGCCGCGGACCCGCCGGGCACCGGTCTCCCGCTCACGGACCCGCCGGGTACGGCTCTCCGGCCCACGGAACCATCGGGCACGGCCCTCCCGCCCACGGTCCCATCGAGTACCGCTCTCCCGCTCACGGACCCGCCGGCTCTCCCGCCCGCGGCCCCGCCACGCACGGCCCCCTCGCCCGCGGTCCCGCGGGGCACGGCCGCCCCCTAACCCCGTCCCCTCAGGTCCGCAGCAGTCGGCCGATCGCCTTCGTGGCCTCCTCGACCTTGGCGTCGATCTCCGTGCCGCCCTTGAGGGCGGCGTCCGCGACGCAGTGGCGCAGATGCTCCTCCAGGAGCTGGAGCGCGAAGGACTGGAGGGCCTTGGTCGAGGCGGAGACCTGGGTGAGTATGTCGATGCAGTACACGTCCTCGTCGACCATGCGCTGGAGGCCCCGGATCTGGCCCTCGATCCGGCGCAGCCGCTTGAGGTGCTCGTCCTTGCGGTGGTGGTAGCCGTGGATGCCGCGGTCGTGGTCGGTCACCACGGTGCCCTCGCCCTCGGCGGGCGCCCCCGCCCCGGCCTGGGTGGTCGTCATCACGTCCTCCTGTCGACAGCCGCCGGGGGGTCGGAATCCGGACAAGGAGACCGCTGTGGCGAATCCTGCACTCCTCGGCACGGACAGATACCCCCGGTGGGTATATGGTAACGAACTTTGCTGGGTATGGAGCCCTTGGCCAGAGGCTTGACCACCCCGTTCCACCCCCGTAGCGCCCCCGTGCTGACCACTGTGTCCGATGGGCGACACTGGAGGACGGCCCCTTAGCCGTGGCCGGATGATGCGCCTAGCATCAGCCTGACCGAAACCGAAGCATCCCGAGGACCCCACGTGCGCTTTCGTCTGACCCCCAGGGAGACGAGCTTCTACGACATGTTCGCCGCGTCCGCGGACAACATCGTCACGGGCTCGAAACTCCTGATGGAACTGCTCGGGGCGGACGCCTCCGCCCGGGCCGAGATCGCGGAGCGTATGCGGGCAGCGGAACACGCCGGTGACGACGCCACCCATGCGATCTTCCACCAGCTGAACTCCTCGTTCATCACGCCGTTCGACCGCGAGGACATCTACTCCCTGGCCTCCTCCCTCGACGACATCATGGACTTCATGGAGGAGGCCGTCGACCTGGTCGTCCTCTACAACGTCGAGGAGCTGCCCAAGGGGGTCGAGCAGCAGATCGAGGTGCTGTCCCGGGCGGCCGAGCTCACGGCCGAGGCGATGCCGAACCTCCGCTCGATGGAGAACCTGACCGAGTACTGGATCGAGGTGAACCGGCTGGAGAACCAGGCGGACCAGATCCACCGCAAACTGCTCGCCCACCTGTTCAACGGCAAGTACGAAGCGATCGAGGTCCTGAAGCTCAAGCAGATCGTGGATGTGCTGGAGGAAGCGGCGGACGCGTTCGAACACGTGGCCAATACCGTGGAGACCATCGCGGTCAAGGAGTCCTGAGGCGTCCATGGACACCTTTGCTCTGATCCTCACCGTCCTGATCGCTCTCTTCTTCGCCTATACCAACGGCTTCCACGACTCGGCGAACGCCATCGCCACCTCGGTGTCGACCCGTGCGCTGACCCCCCGGGCCGCCCTCGCGATGGCGGCGGTGATGAACCTCGCCGGTGCGTTCCTCGGCAGCGGCGTGGCGAAGACGGTCAGCGAGGGCCTGATCCAGACGCCCACCGGCGGCAAGGGGATGGGCATCCTCTTCGCGGCCCTGCTCGGCGCCATCGTCTGGAACCTCACCACCTGGTACTTCGGACTTCCCTCGTCCTCCTCGCACGCGCTGTTCGGCGGACTGGTCGGCGCGGCGCTGGCCGGCGGCACGCGGGTGTACTGGTCCGGGGTCATGGACAAGGTCGTCACGCCCATGTTCCTGTCCCCGATCGTGGGCCTGGTCGTCGGCTATCTGGTGATGGCCGCCATCATGTGGATCTTCCGCCGGACCAACCCGCACAAGGCGAAGCGGGGATTCCGCATAGCGCAGACCGTCTCGGCGGCCGGCATGGCGCTCGGCCACGGCCTCCAGGACGCCCAGAAGACCATGGGTGTCGTGGTGATGGCGCTGGTCATCGCCGATGTCCAGGGCTACGGCGACCCGATCCCGGTGTGGGTGAAGCTGGTCTCCGCGGCGATGCTCTCGCTGGGCACCTACGCGGGCGGCTGGCGGATCATGCGTACGCTCGGCCGGAAGATCATCGAGCTGGACCCGCCGCAGGGGTTCGCGGCGGAGACCACGGGCGCGTCGATCATGTTCGCCACGGCGTACCTGTTCCGTGCGCCGATCTCCACCACGCATGTCATCACCTCGGCGATCATGGGCGTGGGCGCGACCAAGCGGGTCAACGCCGTGCGCTGGGGTGTCGCCAAGAACATCGTCCTGGGCTGGTTCATCACCATGCCCGCGGCGGCCGCCGTGGCGGCCTGCGCCTTCTGGGTGATCAACCTGGCGTTTCTGTAGCCATCGGCCGGAAGGCCACTGACGAAACCTTTCACCACCCCATTCCGCACCCGGCGGGGCTCCTCGGAGCCGCCGGGCCCGGGATGGGGTGGTCCGCGTTGTGCTTGCCCCCGCCCGTTCGGGGGCCGCTTCGAGATGCGGGGTCCGGGGGCGTGAGAAGACTGGAGGTATGACTGTGAAGGCACTCCTCGAAGGCGGGCCGGACGATCTCGCGGGCAAGCTCGTGCCGATCGTGCCGCCCGGAAAAGAGCTGAAGATTCCGCACCGCGGCGGATACGAGCACTACCGGATGACGCCGCGCCATGAGAGCAGCGAGGAGGGGCAGGTCACCGTCTACCAGTGGTGGGAACGCACGGAAGTCGCCGAGTAGAAACGAACGGGCCCGCCCCCGGGAGCCAGGGGCGGGCCCTCTTCTACCTCGCGGTGGCACCGCCATGCAGCACCGCGAGGGGTCCTCGGAACGGAGTGACGGATCAGCCGAAGCGACCCGAGATGTAGTCCTCCGTGGCCTGGACGGACGGGTTGGAGAAGATCCGCTCCGTGTCGTCGATCTCGATCAGCCGGCCCGGCTGGCCCACGGCCGCCAGGTTGAAGAACGCCGTGCGGTCGGACACACGCGCCGCCTGCTGCATGTTGTGCGTCACGATGACGATCGTGAAGCGCTCCTTCAGCTCGCCGATCAGGTCCTCGATGGCGAGGGTGGAGATCGGGTCCAGGGCCGAGCAGGGCTCGTCCATCAGCAGGACCTTCGGCTCCACCGCGATCGCGCGGGCGATGCACAGACGCTGCTGCTGGCCGCCGGACAGGCCGGAGCCCGGCTTGTTCAGGCGGTCCTTGACCTCGTTCCAGAGGTTCGCGCCCTTGAGCGACCGCTCCACGACGTCGTTCAGTTCCGACTTCTTGTAGCTGCCGTTCAGCCGCAGGCCCGCCGCCACATTGTCGAAGATCGACATGGTGGGGAAGGGGTTCGGGCGCTGGAAGACCATGCCCACCTCGCGGCGGACGGAGACGGGGTCGACCCCGGTGCCGTACAGGTCCTCGTTGTCGAGCAGCACCTTGCCCTCGACGCGGCCGCCCGGCGTCACCTCGTGCATCCGGTTGAGCGTGCGCAGGAACGTCGACTTGCCGCAGCCCGAGGGGCCGATGAACGCCGTCACCGAACGCGGCTCGACGGACATCGAGATGTCCTCGATCGCCTTGTGGGAGCCGTAGTAGGCGGTGAGACCGCTTACGTCGATTCGCTTGGCCATGACTACTTCACTTCCAGTATCAGTCGCTGTGGCCCCGAGCGGCGGAGCCGGACATCGTCGCCTCAGCGACCGGTCTTCGGGGCCTTCCAGCGGGCGATGCCGCGGGCCACCAGATTGAGAATCATCACGAAGGCGATCAGGGCGAGCGCCGCCGCCCAGGCCCGGTCGTAGGCCGCGCCGGAACCGGCGCTGTTCGCGTACTGCTGGTAGATGTACAGCGGCAGCGAGGCCTGCGGGTCCTGGAACGGGTTGCTGTTGATGAAGTTGGTGCCCCACACCAGCAGCAGCACCGGCGCGGTCTCGCCGGTGATACGCGCGATCGCGAGCATCACACCCGTGGTGATACCGCCGATCGAGGTCGGCAGGACCACCTTGAGGATGGTGCGCCACTTCGGGATGCCCAGCGCGAGGGAGGCCTCGCGCAGCTCGTTCGGGACGAGCTTGAGCATCTCCTCGGTGGAGCGGACCACGACGGGCATCATCAGGATCGCCAGGGCCAGCGAACCGGCGAAGCCGGAGTAGCCCATCTTCAGAATGAGGATCCAGAAGCTGAGGACGAACAGACCGGCGACGATCGACGGGATACCCGTCATGACGTCGACGAAGAAGGTGATGGCGCGGGAGAGCCCGCCGCGGCCGTACTCCACCAGGTAGACGGCGGTGAGCACACCGACCGGCACGGCGATCACCGTGGCCAGGCCGACCTGCTCCAGCGTGCCGAGGATGGCGTGGTAGATACCGCCGCCGGTCTCGGTGTCGGCGACCACACCCATCGAGTGGGTGAGGAAGTAGGGGTCGAAGACCTTCACACCGCGCTTGACGGTCTCCCAGATGAGGGAGGCCAGCGGGATGACCGCGAGGAGGAAGCAGACCCAGACCAGGCTGGTCGCGATCCGGTCCTTGGCCTGGCGGCGGCCCTCGACGCGGGCCGCGATGGCGTAGGTGCCGACGACGTACAGCACCGCGGCCATCAGGGCCCACTGGATGCTGCTGCCGAGATCGGCGGCCGCGCTGATGCCCAGGCCCACGGCGATCGAGCCCGCACCGATCGCCAGGGGCGACCACGTCGGCAGGCTGGCGCCGCGCAAGGTGTTCGGACGCTTGTCGGTGACGGCTGCGGTGCTCATGCGTTGGCCCCCGAGTACTCCTTGCGGCGGGCGATGATCACGCGGGCCGCGCCGTTGACCAGCAGGGTGATGACGAAGAGGACAAGACCGGAGGCGATGAGGGCGTCCCGGCCCTGGTCGGTGGCCTCGCCGAACTTGCTGGCGATGTTCTGGGCGAAGGTGCCGCCGCCCGGGTCCAGCAGGCTGGCCTGGATGCCGAAGGTCGGCGAGAGGACCGTGGCGACGGCCATCGTCTCGCCGAGCGCACGGCCGAGGCCGAGCATCGAGGCGGAGATCACGCCGGAGCGGCCGAAGGGCAGGACGGCCATGCGGACGACCTCCCAGCGGGTGGCGCCCAGGGCGAGGGCCGCCTCCTCGTGCATCTGCGGGACCTGCCGGAAGACCTCGCGGCTCACATTGGTGATGATCGGGAGGATCATGATCGCGAGCAGCACGCCGACGGTGAGCAGGGAGCGAGGGGCGCCGCCCTGCCAGGAGAAGATGCCGGTCCAGCCGAGGTAGTCGTTCAGCCAGCCGAAGAGGCCGTCCATCTGCGGTACGAGGACGAGCGCGCCCCACAGGCCGTAGACGATGGAGGGCACGGCGGCGAGCAGGTCGATCACATAGGCGATGGGCCCGGCCAGCCTGCGCGGCGCGTAGTGCGTGAGGAAGAGCGCGATACCGACTGCGACCGGGACCGCGAGGGCCATGGCGATGATCGAGGAGACGACCGTGCCGAAGGCCAGGACCGCGATGCCGAAGACCGGCGGGGTCACGTTGGTGTTCCACTCGAAGGTGGTGAGGAAGTTCCCGTGGTCGTTGCCGATCGCGACGGTCGCACGGTAGGTGAGGAAGACCGCGATCGCGGCCATGATCACCAGAAGGAAGATGCCGGACCCGCGGGACAGACCGAGGAAGATCCGGTCTCCGGGGCGGGTGGCGCCGCGGCTGACGCGCTGGTGCGCGGCCGCGGAAGTCTGCGGGGCGGGCGGAGGCGCCTCTGTGCTCTGTGTGGTGGTGTCCATCAGGATCTCCGGTCTGCGGAGCCGTGGCGGGTGGCGGCTCCAGGCGGCGGTGCACCGGACGGTGCGGCCCGCTCCCGTCGGGGAGCGGGCCGCACATCGGGTCAGCTCAGGCTCGAGACGGTCTCGCGAACCTTGGAGATGATCTCGGCGGGGATCGGCGCGTACTTCGCCTCGGCCAGCTGGTTCTGGCCGTCCTCCGACGCGATGTACGTGAGGAAGGACTTCACGGCCGGCAGGGTGTCGGCCTTGTTGCCCTTGTCGCAGGCGATCTCGTAGGTCACCAGGGTCAGCGGGTAGGCGCCTTCCTCGGTGGGCTGGTAGTTCAGCTTCAGCGCCATGTCCTTGCCGGTGCCGGCGACCTGGGCGGAGGCGATGGCCTTGGTGGCGTTCTCCACGGTGGCCTTGGCCGGGGTGGCGGCGCCGGTCTTGAGGTCGACCGTCTTGATGCCGTCGGCGGCGTAGGACAGCTCGAAGTAGGAGATCGAACCCGAGGTCTGCTTGACCTGCTGGGCCAGACCGGCGGAGCCCTGCGCGGACTGGCCGCCCTTGGCCTGCCAGGCCTTGCCGCCCGAGTAGGGCCAGTCGCTCTTGGCGGTGGCGATCAGGTACTTGGTGAAGTTGTCCGTGGTGCCGGACTCGTCCGAGCGGTGGAACGCCTGGATCTTGAGGTCGGGCAGCTTGGCGCTCGGGTTGAGCTTCTTGATCGCCGCGTCGTTCCACTTGACGATCTTGCCGTCGAAGATCTTGGCGATCGTCGACGGGTCGAGGACCAGGCTGTCCACGCCGGGCACGTTGAAGCCGACCGCGATCGGGCCGCCGACCATCGGCAGGTCGATGGCCTTGCCGCCGCCGGTGCAGACCTTGCTGGACTGGGCGACGTCGTCGGGCTTCAGCGCCGAGTCGGAGCCGGCGAACGCGGTCTGGCCGCCGAGGAACGCCGTGACACCGGCACCCGAACCCGTCGGGTTGTAGTTGATCTGCACGTCGTGGCAGGCCTGGGTGTACTGCTTGACCCACGCGTCGATCGCGTTCTTCTGAGCGGAAGAGCCGGAGGCCTGGAGCTGGCCCTTGGCGTTGTCGCACTTGATGGACGACGCGTTGGACGCCGAGGCGGAGCTGCCGCCGCTGCTGTCCTTGCCCGTGTCGTCGGAGCCGCACGCCGTCAGGGCCAGGGCGCCGGAGACGGCGACAGCACCGAGAGCAAGGGCGCGAAGCCGGTTCTTGCGCTGAAGCATCACTTTCGGAAGTTCCTTCCAGGAGCCGCCGTCGGTGGCGGCGTGCGAAGTGTGGTTCCCGTCTGGGCTGCTATGACGGGGAAGTGCGACAGCACGCCCCCTGCGCGCTTCGCACCTTGTACGGCTGAAATTAGGCAGAACAGGTGAAGCCGTCGATGGTCGAGAGTGAACGGGAGGTGAACCCCTGCGGTCGGTGTGGTTAGGTCACGGAACGCTTACGTCTCGGACACGAGGACATTCCGGCGACCGGCCCCGACCGCGGGCGTCTGGCCTGCGAGTTTCGGCCAGTGGCGGGATGTCTGCGGTGCGGTGCGGGGGCGCAGAGTACTACTCCCGGACGTCGGCCCCGGAGCCGCCGATGGCGGCCAGGGCCAGGGGGATCAGCTCCCGGTCCCGGTCATGGGTCAGGCGCTCGCGGGCCAGGCCGGGGGACAGCCAGACCAGCGCGCTCACCTCGGTGTTGGGGGAGAAGGCGCCGCCGGTCGACTCCGCCGCCCAGTACCTGACCTCCTTCTTCCGGCCCGTGTGGTCGACATAGCGGGCGGTCGGCAGGACCGATCCGAGGCGGCAGGTGTGGCCGGTCTCCTCCCGCACCTCGCGCAGGGCGGCCGCGGTGGCGGTCTCGCCCTTCTTGAGCTTCCCCTTGGGCCACGACCAGTCGGACCACTTGGGCCGGAAGACCAGGGCCAGCTCGACGCCGCCGGAGGAGGAGCGGCGCCAGAGCACACAGCCGGCCGCGCGAACCATGGGTTGCCTCCCTGCCTGCCCGGAGCCCGGGCGCCTTCAAGTGTGCGGGCGCCCACGCGATGCGGGCGCCCACGGCGTGCGGGCGGCGGCTACGGAGTGTGCACCGCCTGCTTCTGCCACGACTGCTGGAACGCGAAGCGGGCCGCCTCCACCTCGTGCCGCTGGTCGGCGTGGAGCACGCCCAGCGCGTACGCCGTCGCCGGGGCGATCCGCGGGGTGCGCGCCGCCGCCGCCGCGGCCGCGGCGGCCTCCGAGGCGTCCCGGTGCCGGTTCAGGGCCTCGCCCGCCGTCAGCAGCCGTACGTCGACGGGCGCGTCCTGCCCGCAGAGCACCTCCTGGGCGTAGCGGTGCAGCCGCAGCAGCAGCCGGACCTGGTGCCAGGGGCCGTCCTGCGGATGCGGGGCCGGATCGGGGGAGAGCCCGTGGACCAGGGCCTCCGCGTTGTACGGGTGGCCCGCGGTGACCAGCGGGAGCGCCGCCACCGCGTCGCGCAGCCGCTCCTTGGCCGCGGCGGCCGGGAGGCGCAGATCGGCGGTGGTCGCGGCGGCCGTGAGCGGGACCTCGCTGGCGAGCACGGCGACGCTGTCCGCCACCGCGTGGAAGCGCCCGGAGCCCAGGGCCTGGAGGGCCGCGGAGTGGGCGCGGGTCCGGGCCAGGGTCAGCTGGCGCTCCAGCAGGGCGCCCGCCTTGGCCGCGCCGACGGTCAGATTGCCGCGCTCCGGGACACCGGGACGGCTGCGCGGCCCGGTGCCGGAATCCGCCGCGCCCCCCGTCGGCGCGGGGAAGGCCGTGGAGCCGGACAGCCGGTGCAGGGCGAGCAGCAGCCGCTCCAGCCGGGCCGCGTACGCGTGCTCCCGGGCCAGGGTGCCCGAGAGCCAGGCCAGTTCGGGGCGCATCCCCTCCGACCAGTCGGTGTCCAGCAGCGGACGGAAGGTGTGCAGGGTGCCGCTGATGCGGCGGGCCGAGCGGCGCAGGGCGAGCGCCGCGTCGCCGGAGTCCTCCGTGCCGTTCGCGGCACCGGTCTCCCGGTGCTGCCGCAGCGAGCGGAGGAACTCCGTTGCCTGGCCCCGCAGATAGCCCGCGAGGGCGTCCCCGGTGGGCCCGGCCGTGGGGTCGGCCGTGGGGTCGGTGGGGGGATCAAGGTGTTGCTGTGCCACGCCGGCGCCTCCGGGCGTCTATGAGCATCTCCTGGATGTTCCGCAGGGGCTGGCCGTCCGCGTCGGTCGCGTGCCGGGTCCACTCGCCGTCCGGGCCCAGGTGCCAGGAGGCCGTGGTGTCGGACATACCGGTCTCCAGGAGCCGGTTGAGGGCCGCGCGGTGCGCCGGGTCGGTGACCCTGACAAGTGCTTCGATGCGGCGGTCGAGGTTGCGGTGCATCATGTCGGCACTGCCGATCCACACCTCGGGCTCGCCGCCGTTTCCGAACATGAAGACCCGCGAGTGTTCGAGGAAACGGCCGAGGATGGAGCGCACCCGTATGTTCTCCGACAGGCCGGTGACGCCGGGGCGCAGCGCGCAGATGCCGCGCACCCACACATCGACCGGGACGCCCGCCTGCGACGCGCGGTAGAGGGCGTCGATGACCGCCTCGTCCACCATCGAGTTGACCTTGATGCGGACGCACGCGGGCCGCCCGGCCCGGTGGTGCTGGATCTCCTTGTCGATCCGGGAGACCAGGCCGTCGCGCAGGGACTTGGGGGCGACCAGCAGCCTGCGGTAGGTCTCGCGGCGGGAGTAGCCCGAGAGCCGGTTGAAGAGGTCGGACAGGTCGGCGCCGACCTGGGGGTCCGCGGTCAGCAGCCCCAGGTCCTCGTACAGGCGTGCGGTCTTCGGGTGGTAGTTGCCCGTGCCGACATGGCTGTAGCGGCGGAGCGTGTCGCCCTCCTGCCGCACCACCAGGGAGAGCTTGCAGTGCGTCTTCAGGCCGACGAGCCCGTAGACCACATGGCAGCCCGCCTCCTCCAGCTTGCGGGCCCACTTGATGTTGGCCTGCTCGTCGAAGCGGGCCTTGATCTCGACCAGCACCAGGACCTGCTTGCCGGACTCGGCCGCGTCGATCAGCGCGTCCACGATCGGCGAGGTCTCCGAGGTCCGGTACAGGGTCTGCTTGATGGCGAGCACGTCCGGGTCGCTCGCCGCCTGCTCCAGGAAGGCCTGCACCGAGGTGGAGAAGCTGTCGTACGGGTGGTGCAGCAGGACGTCCCGCTCCCGCAGCGCCGCGAAGATGTCGGGCGCGGACGCCGACTCGACCTCCGCGAGGTCGCGGTGGGTGCCCGCGACGTACTTCGGGTACTTCAGCTCCGGCCGGTCGAGGTTGGCGATGCCGAAGAGGCCCGTCAGGTCCAGGGGACCCGGCAGCGGGTACACCTCGGCCTCGGAGATCTTCAGCTCCCGCACCAGCAGGTCCAGCACATAGCGGTCGATGGACTCCTCGACCTCCAGGCGCACCGGGGGCCCGAAGCGGCGCCGCATCAGCTCCTTCTCCAGGGCCTGGAGCAGGTTCTCGGTGTCGTCCTCCTCGACCTCGAGGTCCTCGTTGCGGGTTATCCGGAAGGTGTGGTGCTCCAGCACCTCCATGCCCGGGAACAGCTCCTCCAGATGCGCGGCGATGACGTCCTCGATGGGGACGTAGCGCTGCGGGGAGGCCTCCAGGAAGCGCGAGAGCAGCGGCGGCACCTTGACGCGGGCGAAGTGGCGGTGGCCGGAGACCGGGTTGCGCACCACGACCGCGAGGTTGAGCGAGAGTCCCGAGATGTACGGGAAGGGGTGCGCGGGGTCCACGGCCAGCGGTGTGAGCACGGGGAAGATCTGGTGCCGGAAGAGCGTGAACAGGCGGGCCTGCTCCTTGTCGGTCAGCTCGCTCCAGCGGACCAGGTGGATGCCCTCCTCCGCGAGCGCGGGGGCGACGTCCTCCTGGAAGCAGGCCGCGTGCCGGGCCATCAGCTCCCGGGAGCGGGCCCAGATCATCTCCAGCACCTCGCGGGGCTGGAGGCCGGACGCGGACCGGGTGGCGACACCGGTGGCGATACGGCGCTTCAGACCGGCCACCCGGACCATGAAGAACTCGTCCAGGTTACTGGCGAAGATCGCCAGGAACTTCGTGCGCTCCAGCAGGGGCGTCTCCGGGTCCTCGGCCAGCTCCAGCACGCGCTCGTTGAACTGGAGCCAGCTGCGTTCCCGGTCGAGGAAGCGGCCCTGCGGCAGCTGGCCGCCCTCGCGGCCCTCCTCGTAGGCGTCGAGGTCGGCGTCGAGGTCGGGTTCGAGTTCGGAGACCGTCGCAGCCACGGTGTGCGGGCGGTGCGCGGCGATGGAGCCCACGGAGGGCTGCTGGTTCTGCACGGTCGCGCTACCCGAGGGCTCGCCCTCACGGGGGGTGGAGGGGGACGGGTGGGCCGCTGCCTGGGCATTCTGCTGGCTCATGGACCCATTCTTCCGCGCCGACCGGGTGACGGGCGCGTCGGAGAGAACGGGCACCGGCGCGGAGACCGGACGCCCGCGCTCCGCACCGGCCCCCCGGCGAGGGGGCCCCGAAGGCTCTGGCACGACGGCGTTCATTGACCGAGCGTCGCAAGTCCGTCTGAATCAATGGTTACGGCGACATGACGTGCGGGATAGCGAGGGGAGGCTCGCGGACGTCTACCGGGGGCGCGGCGGCGTACAAGGGGGCTGGAGGGGGCGCGGGCGGGCCGGGGGGACCCCTCGGGCGGGGAGGCACGTGCGGCCGGGGCGGCTCCGGAGGACCGGTGCGCAGGGGGTGTGACGTCGCGTGCGCGGTGCGTGGCCGAGGGTGCCCCGGTCCGCCCGGTCCGGTCACTCCCGTCCGCCCGGTCCCCGTCGCTCCCGCCCGGCCCCTCAGGTCCCGCTGCGGCCCCTCAGGCCTCGGTCCGGCCTCAGGTCTCGGTGCGGTACATCAGGTCCGTCTCGTAGGTGCTGAAGCCCAGGCGTTCGTACACGGCGAGGGCGGCCGCGTTGTCCGCGTCGACGTAGAGCATGGCGGTCGGCAGGCCCTGGGCGGTGAGGTGCCGCAGGCCGATCGCGGTGAGGGCGCGGCCGAGGCCGCCGCCCTGGGCGCCGGGCCGGACCCCGAGGACGTAGACCTCGCCGAGCTGCTCCTCCGCGTGGACCTTGGTCCAGTGGAAGCCGATGAGTTCGGGGCCGTCCTCGCCCTCCCGTTCGGCGAGGAAGAAGCCCTGCGGGTCGAACCAGGGCTCGGCCTTGCGGTCGTCGAGGTCGCGCTGGGTGAGGGAGCCCTGCTCGGGGTGGTGGGCGAAGGCCGCCGCGTTGACGGCGAGCCAGGCCGTGTCGTCCCGGCCGGGCTCGAAGGCGCGCACGGTGACACCGTCGGGGAGCTTCGGCTCGGACACCTCCAGCTCGTCCAACGGGCGGCGCAGCTGGCGCAGTTCGCGGAACAGGGTGAGGCCGAGGACCTGGGCGAGGTGCCGGGCGGCGGAGTGCCCGCCGTGTGCCCACACCCGCAGCCGCTTCCCGGAGGCGGCGAGGAGGGCGGAGCCCAGCGCGCGGCCGTGTCCGTGGCCGCGGTGCGAGGGGTGGACGACGAGTTCGGCGGCCGGGGCCTCCACCGGGTCGGTGTCCTCCAGCTGGGCGTACCCGACGAGGCTCTCGCCGACCGTGAGCAGCAGATGGGAGACGCCCTCGCGCTCCCCGCCCCGCAGTTGCAGCCGCCCCTGTTCGGACACCGCCTGCTGTCCGTCGACCCGGGCGGCGTCGGCGAGCAGGTCCAGCACGGCGTCGGCCTGTGCGGGCGAGAGCGCGGTGACGGTCTCGATGGAGCGGGTCAGGGCCGTACGGGCGGTGTCGTCGCTGGTCATGGATACGAGGGTAAGGCGCGGGCCGAGAGGAGGGGAGGAGGCTTCCGGGACCGGGTCCCAAGAGGCCCGCCTCCGGCGCCCGGCGTCCGGGGCACCGTGTTCGGGCGCCCGGCGCCCGGGCCGTTACTCCCCCGGTGCCGGAGGCGGTGGTGTCGGGGCGCCCGGCAGGCGCAGGGTGGCCACCGTGCCGCCGCCCCGGGCCGGGCGCAGGCTCACCTCGCCGCCCGCCTGCTGGACCGTGCGGGCCACGATGGACAGGCCGAGGCCCGAGCCGGGCAGCGCGCGGGCGGAGGGGGAGCGCCAGAAGCGGTCGAAGACATGCGGGAGTTCCTCGGCGGGGATGCCGGGGCCGTGGTCGCGGACCGTCAGGACACCGCTGTTGAGGGCGACGTCGATCTCCCCGCCGTCGGGGCTGAACTTCACCGCGTTGTCGAGGATGTTCACGACCGCCCGCTCCAGTGCGGACGGCTCCGCCCGTACGTACCAGGGTTCCAGGTCCGCCGTGATGGTGAGTTCGGGGCCGCGCAGCCGGGCCCGGCGCAGCGCCGCCTCGACGGTGTCCTGCAACTCCACCACCTGGGTCTTGCCCGCGTGCAGGCCCTTCTCGGGGCGGGACAGCTCCTGGAGGTCGCCGATCAGTGCGGCCAGTTCGGTCATCTGGGCCTTCACCGAGTCCAGCAGGGCCTTGCGGTCCGCCGCGGGGAGCGGGCGGCCGGTCTCCTCGCTGCGGGTGAGGAGCTCGATGTTGGTGCGCAGGGAGGTGAGCGGGGTGCGCAGCTCGTGGCCCGCGTCGGCGATCAGCTGCTGCTGGAGTTCGTGGGAGCTGGCGAGCGCCGAGGTCATCGAGTTGAAGGAGCGGGACAGCCGGGCGATCTCGTCCTCGCTGTGCTCGTCCACCGGGATCCGGGTGGTCAGGTCCTCGGTGCGGGCGATGTGCTCGACCGCCTCCGTCAGCTTGTCGACGGGGCGCAGACCCGCGCGGGCCACGGCGAGGCCGACGGCACCGGCGCCCACGACACCGAGGCCGGACACGATGAGCAGGATGACCGCGAGGTCGCTGAGCGTCTTGTCGGTGTCCTTCAGCGGGTACGCCAGGGTGAGGGCGTAGCCCGGGTAGAGGGTCGGGCCCCCCGGGCCGTCGCTGAGCAGCGGGGTGGTCAGCACCCGCACCGGGTCGCCCTTGCCGTCGACGCTGTTGTGGAGGATGCCGTGGGTGGGGTTCCGGGCGATCTCGGTGTCGCCGTGGCCGATCTTGACCATGCCGGCCGAGTTCGGATACACGCAGACCTGGCCGTCGGCGTTGACCACCTGGGTGTAGTAGGTGCTCACCTCGGGGCCGCGGTCGTCCTGCGGGGAGGGCGTGGTCGTGCAGTCGGCAAGCACGCTCGCGAGGCCGCCCGGGCGCACCGGTGAGCTGGAACTCTTCAGGTCGTTGTCCACCTGCTCGTACAGCTTGCCCTGCACGATGAACCAGCAGCTCACCGACACCGCCGCCACCCCGAACGCGACCGCCGCCGCGACCAGCAGGGCGAGACGGGAGCGCAGCGGCAGGGCACGGAAGCGCTTGATCACTCGGCGCCGCCCTGCCGCAGGACATAGCCCACGCCGCGCACCGTGTGCACCAGCCGGGGTTCGCCCGCCGCCTCGGTCTTGCGCCGCAGGTACATCACATACACGTCGAGGGAGTTCGAGGACGGCTCGAAGTCGAAGCCCCAGACCGCCTTGAGGATCTGCTCCCGGGTCAGCACCTGGCGCGGGTGCGCCATGAACATCTCCAGGAGGGTGAACTCGGTCCGGGTCAGCTCCACCGGCCGCCCGCCCCGGGTGACCTCCCGGGTCGCCAGGTCCATCCGGAGGTCCGCGAAGGTGAGGGCCTCGTCCTCGGGGGCGCCCACCGCCGTGGCCGCGTACGAGCTGCGGCGGAGCAGGGCGCGGATCCGGGCGAACAGCTCGTCCAGCTCGAAGGGCTTGACCAGGTAGTCGTCGGCCCCGGCGTCCAGCCCGGTGACCCGGTCGCCGACCGTGTCGCGGGCCGTGAGCATCAGGATGGGGGTGGTGGTGCCCGCGCCGCGCATCCGGCGGGCGGCGGTGAGGCCGTCCATCCGCGGCATCTGGATGTCCAGGACGACCAGGTCGGGCCGGTAGGCGGTGGCCTTCTCCAGCGCGTCCGCGCCGTCCGAGGCGACCGCGGTGTCGTAGCCCTCGAAGGCCAGGCTGCGCTGGAGCGCCTCGCGGACCGCCGGCTCGTCGTCGACGATCAGGATGCGCTGGGGTTCACGGTCGCCTTCGGCGGGGCTCATGGATGCGGGGTTCCTCGGGGTGCGGCGGGACGGGGCGCGGGCTGAACGTCTTCAGCGTCGCACGTTTCCCGTGGCGGGGGCGGAAGGTTGTGGACGGGGGTCGGCGCCGGGGTCGCACCACGCCCGGAGGGCGGGTGCCCGGCGCCGTGGCGGGGGGCGGGCGGGGGAGCCGTTCAGCACATGGCCGAGGTGAGGCGGCTCAGCGGGACCTTGCGGCGGTGCGGGCGGGAGACGCTGGTGCGGCGCAGGCCCATCAGTTCGGGGACCGCCACCACCGGGGTCCGCGCGGCCGGGGCGCGCAGCTCGTACGCCCGGGAGGCGGGCGAGGCGGGAGCCACGACGGCGCGCAGCTCGTAGGCCTCCGGTGCGGGGGCCGCCGGGGTGTGGAGTTCGTGGGCCACGGCCAGGGCGATGCAGACCCGGGCGGGGGCGACAGGGGCGCTCGTCTCGTGCAGAACCTGCTTGATCATGTCGTGCTCCTTACCAGCCGTTGCCCCCCTGGGCGTCCGTTCAGCTCTGGGAGCCGGAGCGGAGGGTCGCCAGGTCGGACTTGACGGTGTTGATCGGGATGGCGAAGCCCAGGCCCACGCTGCCGGCGCTCGACGAGGTCGAGTCCGAAGCGGCCGAGTACATCGCCGAGTTGATGCCGATGACGTTGCCGTTCATGTCGATGAGGGCGCCGCCGGAGTTGCCCGGGTTGAGGGACGCGTCCGTCTGGATCGCCTTGTAGGTGGTGGTGGAGGACCCGGTGTCGCCGTTGAACTGGCGGCCGCCGAATTCGAAGGGCCACCGGTTGTCGCCGCTGCCCTGGCCCTGGTTCTCGTCGGTCGAGACGGTGACGTCGCGGTTGAGGGACGAGACGATGCCGCTGGTGACCGTGCCGGACAGGCCCTCGGGGGAGCCGATCGCCACGACCTGGTCGCCGACCTGGATGCCGTCGGAGTTGCCGAGGGTGGCCGCCTTCAGACCGGCGGCGCCGTCGACCTTCACCAGGGCGAGGTCCTTCTTGCTGTCGGTGCCGACGAGCTTGGCGGTGTAGGACTTGCCGTCGCTGGTGGTCGCCTTGATCGAGGAGGCGCCCGCGATGACGTGGTTGTTGGTGACGATCTCGCCGTCGCCGGTGACGATCACACCGGATCCGGTGGACTCCCCGGAGGAGGAGGTGGCGCTGATCTCCACGATGCTCGGGCTGACCGCGGCGGCGACTCCCGCGACGGTGCCCCGCTTGCTCGACGGCACCACATTGGTGCTGGTCGAGCTGGAGGAGACGGTGCTCTTGCCGGTCAGTTCCTGGATGCCGTAGGCCGTGCCGCCGCCTATGGCCGCGGCGACGATCGCCACGGCGGCGAGGAGTGCGAGCGGTCCCCTGGTGCGCCGCTTCGGCTCGGGCGAGCCGGGGTCGGTTCCGGGGGTGGTGGTGCCCGCGCCGCTGCCGTCGCCCGCCCCCTGCCAGGAGGCGGCCGCCGCCGGGTGCGGCGCGGCCGGGTACCCCGGCTCGTACGCCGGCGGGGGCGGCCACTCCGGGTTCACCGGGGAAGCCACGTGCTGCCCGGGGTACGCGGGGTGCGGGGAGTGCAGGGAGCCGCCCTGCTGTCCGGCACCCTGGGGGTTCTCGTACTCGTCGCTGCGGCGGAAGCTCTCGGTCATGTAAGAGAGAGTGTCCCGCGATCATGAGAGCCACCTGAGTCGCCGCTGAGAAGCCCGACAGAACCTCGTATGCCGGATATAAGGACGCCCCCCGCGGGTGTCGTCCGAGGGCCCCCGGGAGCCCCGGAACCCTTGGCAGGACTGGGCGCGAGCGGCTTTGGGGACCCCTGGGGTGCCCGGGGCGAGGGAGGCGGGGGAAACATCCGGTTTCCGTGAGGTGAGGGCTCGGGGAGCCGGGGGCGAACACTTGTCTGAGCGCTGTGGGGGCCGTGTGACGGAAGGGCGCCCGAGGCTACGATCACGCCCACCGGAGGGGGGCTCCGCGGTTTCGCCCGACTGCGCCGCGCGGCTTTGTGCCGCGCCGCGTCGGGCCGTGCGTCGTACGCCCCTCCCGGGCCCTGTCTGCGACACACCCCAGGAGCCCTGAGTGATACGTGCCCTGCGCGGCCGCTGGAGACGCCCTGCCACGGCGCTCCCCGCGGCCGCCCTCGCGCTGGCCCTGACCGGCGCCGGCGCCCTGGCGGCCCAGTCGGCGTACGCCGCCGACGCACTCCCGAAGCCCGGCGCCCCGCAGCAGCGGACCGGAGCCCCCAAGCCCGGCGTCCCGCAGCAGCGGACCGGAGCCCCCAAGGCCGCCGCGTCCGCCGCGGAACTGCACGCCCGCCTGCTCAACGCGGCCCGGAAGCAGGCGGTCCTCAACAAGGAGGAGCAGCAGCGGGCCCCCGCCGCCGCGGGCACGGCCAAGCCGTCCCCGTTCATCATCGGCGGCACGGAGACGAGCATCGCCTCCGCGCCCTGGATGGTGCAGCTCGGCTACTACGACCCCGCCACCGACAAGGGCTACTTCTGCGGCGGCACCCTGGTCGCCCCGAACAAGGTCCTCACCGCCGCGCACTGTGTCGCGGGCCTGAACTGGGCCGCCAACGGCGTGGTGCGCTCCGGCTCCGCGGACCTCGACGGCGGCACCGCGGTGGGGGTGCTGCACCAGTGGAACCACCTCCACTACAGCCCCGGCACCCTCCAGAACGACATCGCCGTCCTCACCCTCGCCGCGCCGCTGGAGCAGCAGTGGCTGCGCCTGGCCGCGTCGAACGACAGCTCCCTCTACACCTCCGGCACCACCGCCACCGTCTACGGCTGGGGCCTGACCTCCGGTGCCGACGGCGCCGATCTGTCGGCCACCCTGCGCAAGGTGAGCCTGCCGCTGGTCCCCGACGCGACCTGCAACAGCGCGATGAAGTCGGTCATCGGCCAGGACTACTTCGCCGAGGGCTCGATGATCTGCGCGGGCACCCCGGCCACCGGCAGCGACGAGGGCACCAGGAGCACCTGCAACGGCGACTCCGGCGGGCCCCTGGTGGTGGGCGGGAAGATCGTCGGCGTGGTGTCCTGGGGCGTCCAGGGCTGCACGGCCAAGGGCGCCTACCCGGTCTTCACCAAGGTGTCCTCGTACACCTGGGCCGCCCAGCCGCGCATCGACGACACGGACCTGTCCTACGACGGCCGCGCCGACCTGCTGGCCCGCACCCCGTCCGGGGGCCTCTTCGAGCAGGACAGCCGGGGCACCTCGCTGGCGAGGCGCGCCTTTGCCAGCAGCGGCTGGCAGAACGCCGGTTGGGCCCTCCAGGCCGATCTGGACCGGGACTACTTCCAGGACGTGATCATCCGGGACAAGAACGACGGCAAGCTGTACCGCAGCTACTACGACCACACCGCCGGTGACTTCACCTGGATGCAGATCAGCTCGGTGTGGGGCGGCTACGCGTCCTACGCCGTCCCGGGCGACCTGACCGGCGACGCCCGCCCCGACCTGGTCGCGGTGGACACGGACGGCTCGGTGTACCTGTACCCGGGCAAGGGCAACGGCCAGTTCTACGGCCGCATCAAGGTGGTCGACCGGGCCTGGAAGGGCGTGAAGATCTTCGGCCGGGGCGACCTGTCCGGCGACGGCAAGGCCGATCTGCTGGCCCGTTCCACCGACGGCACCCTGTGGCTGTACCGGGGCACCCAGCAGGAGCACACCCCCTGGTCGGCCCGGATCAAGGCGCGCACGGGCTGGAACTTCACCGCGAACGCGGCCGACGGCGACATGACGGGCGACGGCATCGCCGACGTCCTCTCCCGCGACTCCGGCGGCACGCTGTGGCTCTACCCCGGCACCGGCAAGGCGTCCTCGTCCCTCTTCGGCTCGCGGATCAGCCTGGGCACCGGCTTCAACCAGTACAACCTGCTGTTCTGACCGGTCCGTTGCACCCGGTCGCATCCCGGTGCACGGAAGCGTCCCCAGGGCGCGGCCCGCGACGGCCCGTCGGCACCCGCCGACGGGCCGGTACGCGTTACTGACCGGTGTCAGTCCCCGCAGCCGCAGGAGCGGCGCACCACCAGCCGGGACGGGAACAGCCTGACCCGCTCCCGCCGCGAACCCGCCACCCGCAGACCGTCGTCCAGGACGAGGTCCACCGCGGCCCGGGCCATCGCCGGACGGTCCGAGGCGACCGTGGTCAGCGGCGGGTCGGTCAGCCCCGCCTCCTTGACGTCGTCGAAGCCCGCCACGGCCAGCTCGCCCGGTACGTCGATGCGCAGTTCGCGCGCCGCGCGCAGCACACCGATCGCCTGGTCGTCGGTGGAGCAGAAGATGGCGGGCGGCCGGTGCGGCCCGGACAGCAGGTCCAGGCCCACCCGGTAGGCGTCGTAGCGGTTGTACGCGGCCTCGAACAGACGGCCCTCCGTGGGCAGTCCGGCCTCCTGCATCGCCCGCCGCCAGCCCTCGACATGGTCCGAGACCGGGTCGCCGACCGCCGGGGTCTCGGCGGTGCCGCCCAGGCAGGCGACATACGGGTGGCCGTGCTCCAGCAGATGGCGCACGGCGAGCTGGGCGCCGCCGATGTCGTCGGTGACCACCGCGACGTCGTCGATCGCCTCGGGCCGCTCGTGCAGCAGCACCACCCGGGCGTCCCAGGCGTCGATCTCGGCGGCGGCGTGGTCGTTGAGCGCATGGCTGACCAGGATCAGTCCGGAGACGCGCATCCCGAGGAAGGCCCGCAGATAGTGGACCTCGCGCTCGGCCACATAGTCGGTGTTGCCGACCAGCACCATCTTCCCGCGCTCGGCGGCGGCCTGTTCGACCGCGTGCGTCATCTCGCCGAAGAAGGGCTGCCGGGCGTCCGGGACGATCATTCCTATGAGGTCCGTGCGCCGTGACGCCATGGCCTGTGCGACCCGGTCGGGCCGGTACCCCAGCTCCTTGATCGCGGCGAGCACCCGCTCGCGCGTGGCCGGGGCGACCGGCCGGGGTCCGTTGTTGATGACGTAGCTCACGACTGCCGTGGAAGTCCCCGCCAGCCGTGCCACATCGTCCCGAGTCACCTTGGCCACGCGCGGAGTCTACGCGGATGGACCGCCCCTGGGCAGGGCTTACGCGGTTCTATGCCTCAGCCGTGACCTCGGCCGCGGGCACGGTGGACCGCTCCTTCGCGTCCTTGGTCCCCGCCCGGGCCGCCTTGGTCTCCTCGGCCGGGCGCTCCGGCTTCTCCGGGGTGACGAACCGGTAGCCGACGTTGCGGACGGTGCCGATCAGCGACTCGTGCTCGGGGCCGAGCTTGGCGCGCAGCCGCCGTACATGGACGTCGACCGTGCGCGTGCCGCCGAAGTAGTCGTAGCCCCACACCTCCTGGAGCAGCTGGGCGCGGGTGAAGACGCGGCCCGGGTGCTGCGCGAGGTACTTCAGGAGCTCGAACTCCTTGAAGGTGAGGTCCAGGACGCGGCCCTTGAGCTTGGCGCTGTAGGTCGCCTCGTCCACGGACAGGTCGCCGTTGCGGATCTCCATCGGGGAGTCGTCGTTGACCAGCTGCTGGCGGCCCATGGCCAGCCGCAGCCGTGCCTCGACCTCGGCCGGTCCCGCGGTGTCCAGCAGGACGTCGTCGATGCCCCAGTCGGCGGTGACGGCGGCGAGCCCGCCCTCGGTGACGACGAGGACCAGGGGGCAGCCGGGCCCGGTGGACCGCAGCAGCTGGCACAGGCTGCGGACCTGCGGGAGGTCGCGCCGCCCGTCGACCAGGATCACGTCCGCGCCCGGGGTGTCCACGAGCGCGGGGCCTTCGGCCGGAGCCACGCGCACGGTGTGCAGGAGCAGGCCGAGAGCGGGGAGCACCTCCGTCGAGGGCTGGAGGGCGTTGGTCAGGAGCAGCAGGGAACTCATCGTGTCCCTCCCGCCTCGACCGTCTTCGGTTCGTGCACGGTTCGCTCGCCCATAACGTCTGGTTCCTCCTCGGTCCCGTCGAGGACGTTTGCGGCACTGCTTCGTACGGTGGCGATCCCCGCCCTGGGGCCCGCTGCGCGTCCGACCGGCCGTACACCTGCGGTTTCCCGCGTCGTATACAACGCTTCCGAAAGCACAAAAGGACCCGGGGGCTGCGCTGCCCGAGTCCTCTGCCCAGCAGAATAGCCCACATGAGCACCGCTCGGGCAGGTCACACGGCACCCTCCACGATTCGTCCGCACTCCGAGACGGCACGCCGCGGGCCCCTGCGGACCTTCCTCCGCACGGCCGACGGCATCGCGATCGACGCCGCCTACGAGCCGGGCTCCGCCCTCCCCGACACGGACCGTGCACCCGCCGGACACCCCCGCGACCTGGCGATCGTCGTCGCGCACGGCTTCACCGGCGATCTGGGGCGGCCGCACGTCCGCCGGGTCGCCCGTCTTCTCTCCGGGTACGGCGCGGTGGTCACCTTCTCCTTCCGCGGCCATGGGGAATCAGAAGGACGTTCGACGGTGGGCGACCGGGAGGTGCACGACCTGGCGACCGCGGTGCGCTGGGCGCGCGAGCTGGGGCACTCCCGGGTGGCCACCGTCGGCTTCTCGATGGGCGGGTCCGTGGTGCTGCGGCACGCGGCGGAGCACCGGCCGGGCGCGGACACCGACGCGGTGGCGGCCGTCAGCGCCCCGGCCCGCTGGTACTACCGGGGCACGGCCCCCATGCGGCGGCTGCACTGGCTGGTGACCCGGCCCGAGGGCCGCCTGGTCGGCCGCTACGGGCTGCGCACCCGCATCCACCCCCGTGACTGGGACCCGGTGCCCGCCTCCCCGGTGCAGTCCGTGCCGCTGATCGCGCCGACCCCGCTGCTGATCGTGCACGGCGACCGGGACGGCTACTTCCCGCTCGACCACCCCCGGATGCTGGCGGACGCCGCGCCCGGCCATGCCGAGCTCTGGCTGGAGCCCGGCATGGGCCATGCCGAGCACGCGGCGGACGAGGGACTCATGGCGAGGATCGGGGCATGGGCGGTCTCGCGGGCGGGCTAGCCTGACGGTGTTCACACCACCGACCCGAGGAAGCAGATGGCAAAGGGCACGGTGCGCTACTGGGCCGCCGCCAAGGCCGCGGCCGGGACCGCCGAGGAGCCGTACGACGCGACCACGCTCGCGGAGGCGCTCGACGCGGCCCGCGGACGGCACCCCGGCGAACTCGTCCGCGTCCTGGTGCGCTGCTCCTTCCTGGTCGACGGTGACCCCGTCGGGACACGCGCGCATGAGACGGTACGGCTGGCCGAGGGCGGCACGGTCGAGGTGCTCCCGCCGTTCGCAGGAGGATGAGCGATGAGCAACCAGCCCCATGAGGGGTACGACCCGTACCGGCAGCAGGGCCCCCAGGGCCCCCAGGGCTCCCCCGGGTACCCGGGGTACCCGCCCCAGGACCTGCCGCAGGGCCACCAGCAGCAGGGCCACCAGCAGCAGGGTTACGCCGGGCAGGCGCAGCAGCAGGGCTGGTACGACCCCGCGGCCGCCGCGTACCCCCAGCAGCCCCACGCGCAGCAGCCGTACCCCCAGCCGACGCATGCGCAGTACCCGCATCCGCAGGCGCCCCAGCAGCCGTACCCCCAGCCCCAGCAGCAGGCCCCGCAGGCCCAGCAGTACCCGCAGCAGTCCTGGCAGGGGGCCGGCCCCGGGCAGCCGATGGCGCCGGGGGCCGCGGGGGCCCACCCGGCCGGGGGCCAGGGACCGCACACCGCCACGGCGACGGCCGCCCCGCCGCTCGCCGTCGACCTCTCCGCCCTGCCCGCCAACCAGCGGGCCCGGCTGGAGGGCCGTTCGCCGGTCATCGAGCCCGGACTCCAGCCCGCCGCGCTCACCGCGGGGCTCGGGGTGCTGCTCGCCGGGGGCGCGGCCCTCGGGACGTACGCCCTGCTGCTGCCCCTGGTGGTGCTCCAGGCGGTGACGGCCGCCGGATGGTTCCGCCTCAACGGCATGTGGCCCGCCCGGCAGGGCATCGCCCTGGCCTTCCTCGGCGCGCTCACCGCGGACATCGTCCTGCTGGTGGCGGGCAAGGAGCACGCGCCCGCCGCGATCCTCGGCACCCTCGGCGTCTGGGTGCTGCTCTCCCTGGTCCTGCAACTGCGCTCGCACGCCGACCCCGACACCCGGATGTACGGCCTGATGGCGTCGGTCGCCTCGGCCGCGCTGTCGATCATCGCGGCCGGGCACCTCGCGGCCGCGCCGGACGCCGTCACGGTGGGCGCCCTCGCGGTCGCCGCGGCGATCCTGCTCCGGGCGCTGCCGCTGCCCACCGCGGCCTCCGTGGCGGTGGCCCTGCTGGCGGCCGCGGGAGCCGGTTACGCGCTGGGCGGGGTGACGGACCTCGGCACCTCCGGCGTCTGGCTCGGCCTCGGCGCGGGGGCCTGCGCCCTGATCGGCCACCGGGTCGCGTCCTACGACTACCCGTCCCGCTTCGTGCACTTCACGGCCGGTGTCGCCCTTCCGCTGACGGCCGCGGCACCGGTCGTCTGGATCCTGGGGCGTGCCCTCGGTTAGCCCGGGCACGTGTCACGGGTGCCCGTGTCACAGGTGATCGACAATCCGGCGGCCGCCGCAGCGCACAGGGTTACAGTCGCGCTCGGCGGCCGTCCGGTCGTCGGGCACCTGTTCGTTGACGGTTGTCGACGGTTGCCGACGACCGCTGAGGTGGGGGAATCCCGAGCATGCGCGCACTGCGAATACTGCTGATCGTCGTCGTGGTCCTGGGCGGACTGTTCGCGATCGTGGACCGGGTGGCGGTCCACTTCGCCGAGGGGAAGGTGGCCGACAAGCTCCGGACCAGCGAGGACCTGGCCGCCACCCCCGATGTGTCGATCAACGGCTTCCCCTTCCTCACCCAGGTCGCGGGCGGCAGCCTCGACGATGTCGAGGTCGGCATCAAGGACTACGAGGCGCCCACCGGCACCAACGGCGAGAAGATCCGCGTCGACGACCTCCATGCCCGTATGAAGGACGTGACGTTCTCCGGGGACTACAGCTCCGCCACCGCCGCCGACGCCACGGGCACCGCACTGATCTCCTACGACGAGCTGCTCAGGACGGCCAAGGCGCAGCCCACGGAGGTCGGGCTCGGGGTGACGGCCCGGGTGACCGGCCTGTCGGACGGCGGCAACGGCAAGATCAAGGTCGCGCTCACCCTCTCCGGGGCCATCCTCAAGGAGCCGCAGTCCGTCTCCGTGCTCAGCTCGGTCGCGGTCCGGGGCGACAGCGTCCAGGTGCACGCGGACGGCCTGCCCAGCCTCGCCGGGGTCTCCTTCGTGGAGAACAGGATCCGCGCGATCACCGACTTCCAGCAGGGCATCGCCCAGCTCCCCGGCCACATCCGCCTCGCCTCCGTCCAGGCCGCGCAGAACGGCGTGGAGATCACGGCGAAGGGCTCGGACGTCCGCCTGGCCGGATAGGCGGCCCCTCGCGGGCGCCCGCGGGTGCTCGCGCCCGCCCGCCCGCACCCGCCTGCCGCCCGGCCCGCCGTCCCCGCCGTCCAAGGGGCGAGACAGCCCCGTCCGCACCGCAGATGGCCGGACGCCCGGACCTCCTCCCCGGCCGCCCGGCGGCAGGGCGCACCGCCCCCGCCTCCCACATCCCGGACGATCGCATCTCACTATGCGACATGGCGGTGACACGCCCGCCGATCCGTCCCTACGATCGACCCCATGCAGCGACAGGCGGATCTCACGAAGCGGCGGGCAGTGGACCTGTGTCGCGTCGCCGCCATGCTCTGTCGCCCCTTCTGAGCGGGAACGCATTTCCCGTATCGCCGGCCCCGCGCCCGAACGGGGCCCTCCCCGCGCCGCGTACGCCGCAGTCCCCTCGCGTACCCGCGCTCTTCGCACCCCGCATCACCTGCCGCACCTGCCCCGGAGGAGAAAGCGTATGAGCCGCAGCGACGTCCTGGTCGACGCCGACTGGCTTCAGGAGCACCTGGACGACCCGACCCTCGCCATCGTCGAGGTGGACGAGGACACGTCCGCGTACGACAAGAACCACATCAGGAACGCCATCCGGATCGACTGGACCAAGGACCTCCAGGACCCGGTCCGTCGTGACTTCATCGACCAGGCGGGCTTCGAGAAGCTGCTGTCGGAGAAGGGCATCGCCAACGACCAGACGGTCATCCTGTACGGCGGCAACAACAACTGGTTCGCCTCGTACGCCTACTGGTACTTCAAGCTGTACGGCCACGACAGCGTGAAGCTGCTCGACGGCGGCCGCAAGAAGTGGGAGCTGGACGCCCGCGAGCTGGTCGACGGCACCGAGGTCCCCGAGCGCCCGGCCACCGACTACAAGGCCAGGCCCCAGGACACCTCGATCCGCGCCTTCCGTGACGACGTGGTCGCCGCGATCGGCACGCAGAACCTGGTCGACGTCCGCTCGCCCGACGAGTTCTCCGGCAAGCTGCTCGCCCCCGCGCACCTGCCGCAGGAGCAGTCGCAGCGCCCCGGCCACGTCCCGAGCGCCCGCAACATCCCGTGGTCGAAGAACGCCAACGACGACGGCACCTTCAAGTCGGACGCCGACCTCAAGGAGCTGTACGCCGCCGAGGACGTCGACCTGGCCAAGGACACGATCGCCTACTGCCGCATCGGTGAGCGCTCCGCGCTGACCTGGTTCGTCCTGCACGAGCTGCTCCAGGTCCCGAACGTCAGGAACTACGACGGCTCCTGGACCGAGTACGGCTCCCTCGTCGGCGTGCCGATCGAGCTGGGCGCCGGCAAGTAGCCCCGGACCTCCCGGATCCCCCGGACCCAACCCGAAGGAAGAACCATGTGTGGAGCGAAGGCCGGCGGCCCCGACGCCTCGACGATCAAGCCCGGTGAGACCACGATCCAGGGCCAGGTGACCCGCGACGGCGAGCCCGTGACCGGCTATGTGCGCCTGCTGGACTCGACCGGCGAGTTCACCGCCGAGGTCCCGACCTCGGCGACCGGACAGTTCCGCTTCTACGCGGCCGAGGGCACCTGGACCCTGCGGGCCCTGGTGCCCGGCGGCTCGGCGGACCGTACGGTCGTCGCCCAGCAGGGCGGTCTCGCGGAGGTCGCGATCGCCGTCTGACGGCTGAGGGGCCGTATCCCCCGGGGGTTGGACGCTTTCCGGCAGGGGTGCGGCCCTTCGGCGTGTCCCGGCATAGCCTGGAAGCATGTACGCACGCCGGCGTCATCTCTACTTCGCCATGATGGGCACCTGCATCGGGCTGTTCGTCCTGGCGTGGGGCGTGGTGCGGCTCTGGTCCGTGCCCGCAGCCGTGGGCATGTGCCTGGTCGCCATGGTGATCCCGCCGCTGGCCGCGGTGGTGGCGAACCGGCGGGGCCCAGAGGACCGCTGGTGGGACGACCCCTCCGGGGACCCGAAGTCCGACGAGTGGTGGGACGAGCTGGACGGCAAGAAGCGGCACTGAGGAGCCACTGCGGGGCCGCCGAGGCCGCCCCGGCTCAGTAGACGAGCGCCTGGGTGTCCTCCGCCAGCGCCTCCTGGACGAACACCTGTGCGCCCGCGATGCGTACGCCCTCGATGACGTCCTTCTCCGTGATGTCCCTGCGGGCCGCGCACTGCGTGCACAGGGTGAGCTTCCCGGCCGCCAGCACCGAGTCGAGCAGGTCGGGCAGCGGCGCCGCGTGCGGCAGCTCGAACCCGGCGGCCCGCCCCGGCAGCGCGAACCAGGACGACTCCCCGGTCAGCCACAGCGACACGTCGACACCGCTGGCCACGGCCACGGCCGCCACGGTGAACGCCTGCGAGCAGCGTTCCGGGGCGTCCGCCCCGGCCGTCACCTTGATCACGAGCTTCTTCGCCATGCCCGCAGCCTAGTCGCGCGCCCCGCCCGCCTCACGCGTGCTCCTGCCGCTGGTGCCTGCGCAGCAGCACGTTCGCGTCCGCCTCCGCGCTGCGGTCGTACTCCGCCCGCGCCGCCTCCCGCAGCCCGTCCAGCTCCGCGCAGGCCGTACAGCCGCGCACCGGCAGCGGCGGGCGGCACACGTCGCCCGGATCCGGGGCGAGACCACCGGCGGTACGGGTACGTTCGTTCGCCGCCGTCACCCCCGCGTCCAGCCGCTCCCGGGCCGTGGCCGGGCGGAGCACGGCGGGATCCGCCTGCCACTCCCGGCCCCCGCCGACCGGGCGCAGCATCGCGTGCGGCCCCAGCCGGTCCTGGTAGGCGCCGATCCTGCCGGTCGCCGGGTCGTAGACGAGCGCTCCGCGCTCCGGGGACTCCGCCGTCATGGGTGCCGTTCCTTTCCGCCCATTTCCTGTGCGCGCCGCGTAACAGGTGGACTACGCTGCGTTTTCCGGACCGTATTGAGCATGGCCGCCGAACAGGCCCGGAACACCGTGGACGCGCCCCTCGGGCACCGCAGTCCCGCGCTGCTTCCACACCTTCCACGGCCGTTTTCCACACAGGGGGTGCGATGCCGCCGCGACGGGTGATCACAGGGCGCAGCCAGGAGCCGAGGAAGCGCTTCGCCGAGGAACTCCGCCTACTGCGCACCGAGCGGGGCGAGAGCCTGCGCAAACTCGGCGAGGTGCTGGGCTGGGACTGGTCCCTCTTCGGAAAGATGGAGAGCGGCCAGAGCCTGGGCAGCCCCGAGGTGGTCCAGGCCCTCGACCAGCACTACGGCACCCCCGACCTGCTGCTGGCCCTGTGGGAACTGGCGGTGGGGGATCCTACGCAGTTCAAGGAGCAGTATCGGCGGTACATGATGTTGGAGGCCGAGGCGTTGAGTCTCTGGCAGTACTCGGTGAGCAGGCCGCCGGGCCTGCTTCAGACGGCCGGGTACGCCTGCGAGGCCCTCGCGGCGGGCGGGCTCAAAGGCGAAGAGCTGGACCAGCAGGTCGACGCGCGCATCGGGCGACGGAAGGTGCTGGAAGGGGACGATGCACCGCCATTCCGCGTGTTGCTCTCAGAAGCGGTGCTACGGAACTCGCTGCGCAATACCCGGGCGTGGACGGAGCAACTGGAACACCTGGCCCAGGCTTCGGAGCGTTCGAACATCACCATGCATGTCCTGCCGTTCGGTACTGGACTGCACGGTCTGGACAGTACCGATGTGATGTTCCTGAGGCTGCTGGACGGACGTACCGTGGCCTACGCGGAGAATGACGTACGAGGTGAACTCGTCGAAGAAACAAGCAGGGTTGAGCGCCTGCACCGCGCCTATGATGCCGTACGTGACCTGGCTCTGAGCCCTGCCGAGTCGCGCAAGTTCATTCTGCGGATGTTGGAGGAAGTGCCGTGCGAGGAGTCGACCTGAGCACTGCTACGTGGCGCAAGAGCAGCTACAGCAACTCGGACGGCGGCAACTGTGTCGAGGTCTCCGACGATTTCCTGAGCGCCGCGACCTGGCGCAAGAGCAGCTACAGCAATCCGGACGGCGGCGAGTGTGTCGAGGTCTCCGACGATTTCCTGAGCGGCGCCGCCTGGCAGAAGAGCAGCTACAGCAACCCGGACGGCGGCAACTGCGTAGAGGTCGCCCAGAACCTCCCCTCCCTCGTTCCCGTCCGGGACAGCAAGGACCCCGCGCGCGGAGCCCTCGTCTTCACGGCCGACGCATGGTCCCGCTTCATCGACGACGTCAAGCGCTGACCCCCTCGCCGAGAACCCGGGCCCCGGGCCACGTAAGCTGAGAACCGGCTCTTGTGTACCCGCACCCGCTCACCGAGGAGCACCCCGTGGAGATCTTCTTCGAAACCCTGCTGGTCCTGGTCTGCGTCGGCGTGCTCGCCTTCGCCGGGCTGGCCGTGAAGAAGCTGTACCAGGGCCAGCGCTGACCTCCGCACCCTCGAAGAAAAGCTGCTCATGATCGAGATCCCGTCAGACCTCCACAAGGACCTCGTCCCGCTCGCCTTCCTGCTCGGCAACTGGGCGGGCGCGGGCGTGCACGACTTCCCCGGCTCCGAGAAGTGCAACTTCGGGCAGGAGGTCTCCTTCAGCCACGACGGCCGGGACTTCCTGGAGTACCACTCCCGCGCCTGGGTGCTGGACGGCGACGGGAACAAGGTCAGGCCGCTGGAGACCGAGTCCGGCTACTGGCGGATCGACGCCGACCGCAAGGTCGAGGTCACCATGGTCCGCGACGACGGCGTCGTCGAGGTCTGGTACGGCGAGCTGGCCGACAAGAAGCCCCAGGTCGACATCGCCACGGACGCCGTCGCCCGGACCGCCGCCTCGGGCCCGTACACCGGCGGCAAGCGGCTCTACGGCTACGTCAACAGCGACCTGATGTGGGTCGGCGAGAAGCAGACCCCCGAGGTCCCGCTGCGCCCCTATCTGTCGGCCCACCTGAAGAAGGTCGTCACCCCGGAGGACGTCGAACGCTGGGCCAAGGCCCTCCCGGACGACCTCCCGGACGACGGAATCGCCTTCTTCAAGTAAGCCTGGTCTCATCCGTTCCAGACGATGGTGCAGACATGGACGCACTCGTGCCGGGGTACGGCGAGGAACTGGATGAAACCGCGTCCGCCGAAAATGGGGAAGTTCCGCAACCCGCCGGGCTTCCCCTCCGGACGAGTCCCGCCGTCAGATACTCCTCGCTCGGGTTGTAGTCCCACTTCCACTCGCTCACAGACCGGCCTCCGCCCTCGCCTCGGCGTGGATCTTCCCGATCTCGGCGATGGCGTCCGCACGCAGTGCCTCTGGGGTGAGGGCGGGCATGGGGATCAGCGGTTGTGCTCGCCCATGCCCCCGCGCCGGACCCCGGCCCTACACTGGGGCTGTGGTGGGCACCGACTGGAAAAGCGACCTGCGGCAGCGCGGCTACCGGCTGACCCCGCAGCGGCAACTTGTGCTCGAAGCCGTGGACGCCCTGGAGCACGCGACCCCCGACGACATCCTCGTAGAAGTGAGGAAGACCGCGTCGGGGGTCAACATCTCCACCGTGTACCGCACGCTGGAGCTGCTGGAGGAGCTGGGGCTCGTCAGCCACGCCCACCTGGGGCACGGCGCGCCGACCTACCATCTCGCGGCCCGGCACCACCACATCCACCTGGTCTGCCGGGACTGCACCAACGTCATCGAGGCCGACCTCGGCATCACCGCCGAGTTCACCGCCACGCTGCGCGAGACCTTCGGCTTCGAGACGGACATGAAGCACTTCGCGATCTTCGGCCGGTGTGCGGACTGCTCCCCGGAGAGTCCGGATACCGCGTCGTAGGCTTGGGCCCATGAAGAGCCCCCTGCTGTCCCTTCCCGGCGCCGTCCCCGCCGAGGGTGTGGACGAAGGCGTAGCCGCCCACTACGGCGAACTGTTCCGTGAGCAGCGCGCCCTCGCCGACGGCACCGGTTTCGTGGACCTCTCGCACCGCGGGGTCGTCGCCGTCACCGGCGACGACCGGCTGAGCTGGCTGCATCTGCTGCTCACCCAGCACGTCAGCGAACTGCCCCCGCACACGGCCACCGAGGCCCTGGTCCTCTCCGCGCACGGCCACATCGAGCACGCGCTCTACCTGGTCGACGACGGCACCACGGTCTGGGCCCATGTGGAACCCGGGACCCAGGGCGCGCTGATCGCGTACCTCGAGTCGATGAAGTTCTTCTACCGCGTCGAAGTCGCCGACCGCACCGAGGAGTTCGCGGTCGTGCACCTGCCCGCCGGTTCGATCACCGAGGCGCCCGAGGGCGTCCTGGTCCGCGAGACGCCGTACGGACGCGACCTCTTCCTGCCGCGCGGCGACCTGGAGTCCTACGCCGCGGCCCACGGCCCCGCGGCCGGACTGCTGGCCTACGAGGCGCTGCGGGTCGAGCAGCACCGCCCCCGCCTCGGCTTCGAGACGGACCACCGCACCATCCCGCACGAGCTCGGCTGGATCGGCAGCGCCGTCCATCTCCAGAAGGGCTGCTACCGCGGCCAGGAGACCGTCGCCCGGGTCCAGAACCTGGGCAAGCCGCCGCGCCGCCTGGTCTTCCTGCACCTCGACGGCAGCGAGGTGCACCTGCCGCCGCACGGCACCGAGCTGCGGCTCGCGGACGACGGCCCCGACGGCCGCAAGATCGGCTTTGTGACCACCTCGGTCCGCCACCACGAACTGGGCCCCGTGGCCCTCGCCCTGGTCAAGCGGAACATCCCGCTGGACGCGCCGCTGCTGGCGGACGCGACGGCCGCGGCCCAGGAAGTGGTCGTCGAGCCCTAGGGGCTGTTCCGGCCCCGGGGGAGGGCCTCAGATCTCCAGCAGCACGGTGAACGGGCCGTCGTTCGTCAGCGACACGCGCATCTGCGCACCGAACCGGCCCGTCGCCACCGTCGCGCCCAGCGCCCGCAGCTGCGCGACCACCTCGTCGACGAGGGGCTCGGCGACATCACCGGGGGCGGCCGCGTTCCAGGTGGGGCGGCGGCCCTTGCGGGCGTCGCCGTACAGCGTGAACTGGCTGATCACCAGGAGCGGCGCGTCGATGTCCGAGCAGGACTTCTCGTCGTTCAGCATGCGGATCGACCACAGCTTCCGGGCGAGTTGGGCCGCCTTCTCCTTGGTGTCCTCGTGCGTGACCCCGACGAGCACGCACAGCCCCTCGCCGCTGATCTCCCCGCCCGTCTCGCCGTCCACGACGACACCGGCACCGTCCACCCTCTGCACCACAGCACGCATGCGCACCATGATGCCGTGCCGCCGGAACGGCCCGCGGGGGACCCCGTCCGGCCGGCCCCCCGCCGCGGGGCCTTTGCGCGGGACCCGGCGCGGGCCTCTGCGCGGACCACGGCGCGGGCCCCTGCGCGGGCTCCGGCGCAGGCCGTTGTGCGGGCTCCGGCGCGTGCCTCGGGCGGGCCCCGGCGCGGGTGCTCCGCGGGCCCCGGCGCGTGCTCCCGGACGGGGTGGCAAAACCGGACCGGTGATTTCTTATGAGGGCATTCTTATTGCCCCTTACCGCCTCCATCCGGGGCAGATCGGTGGCACTCGGTCACGCGGCGACCGCACGGAGTGGCACGATGCGTGTGTCGCGGCCCATCCGAGGGGGGTGCCGCGCGGTCGAGGGGACGGTAGAGGTACATGAGCACACCGAGTACCGGGCAGCCGCCCGGGGTTGTGGCGCCCGCCCTGTCGGGGGTCCTGGGGCAGCACCGGCCGCCCGTGCAGCGCACGGACAGCCCCCTGGCCGCGGACGTGCCCGGGCCCGACCTGTCCGCGCTGCGGCTGGCCGAACTGCGCGCGCTGCGCCGGGACGCCCAGCGGGACGAGGCCGACCTCAGCTATGTACGCCGGATGCTCCAGGGCCGTATCGACATCCTCCGGGCGGAGCTGGCCCGGCGCGGCGGCCGGGCGGCCCAGGGCGTCATGGAGCGGCTCGCGGACATCCTCCGCGACGAGCCCGCCCGCAACCGCTCCTCCGCCCGCCATGTGACGCTCGGCATGCCGCACGGGGAGGAGTACCTGCGGCTGGCGTCCCGGATGCTCGGCGAGGTCGAGCTGTCGGACCTCAAGGCGCGCACGGACGACGAGTTGGGCGCCGGGATGATCCGGCTCGTGGGCTACGAGCGGCAGGTCTCCCGGCGGCGCCAGCACCTCCAGCGCACGGCCGACGACTGCTGTGCCGAAATCGCCCGCCGGTACCGTGACGGGGAAGCGCAAGTGGACGACCTGCTCATGTGACGCGAGGGCCCCGGCGGGACCGGGGCCCCGGGTGTGCGCGGGAACCCCGGGTGTGCGCGGGGGACCGCCCTGCCGGGCCCACGGGCCGGACGTCGCCGGGGCGGGTCCCGACCCGGAGGCCACTGCCATGCCGACGACCGCTCAGCACATCGCGCCCGCTCCCTCCCCGCTGCCCCCGGTGCTCGCCGAGGTGGTGCGCTCCGGCTTCGTCGAGGGGCGGCACCGTGGCAGCCTGGTACTGCTGGCCGCGGACGGATCCGTGGACCTCGCCCTCGGGGAGGTGACGGCGCCGGTCTTCCCCCGCTCCTCCAACAAGCCGATGCAGGCGGCCGGAGTGCTGCGCGCGGGCCTGCAACTGGCCGGGGAGCGGCTGGCGATGGCCGCCGCGAGCCACTCGGGCGAGCCCTTCCACCGGGAACTGGTGCGGCGGATGCTCGCCGAGCACGGGCTGACCGCCGAGCAGCTCCAGTGCCCGCCCGACCTGCCGCTGGACCCGCGGGAGGCGGAAACGTATCTGGCCTCCGGGGCCGTACGGGAGCGGATCACCATGAACTGCTCCGGCAAGCACACCGCGATGCTGGCGGCCTGCGCGCTGCGCGGCTGGCCGCTGGACTCCTACCTCGACCCCGGACACCCCTTGCAGCAGGTGATCCGCACGGTGGTGGAGGAGGCGGCGGGCGAACCCGTGGCCGCGGTCGGCACGGACGGCTGCGGCGCCCCGCTCATGGCGATCGGCCTCACCGGCCTGGCCCGCGCCTTCCGCTCCTTCGTCCTCGCGGCACCGGGCACGCCCGAACGCCGGGTGGCGGACGCGATGCGGGCCCACCCGGAGTACGTGGCCGGCACCCGGCGGCCGGACACCTGGCTGATGCGGGAGATACCCGGCGCCCTGTCGAAGACGGGCGCGGAGGCGGTCCAGGCGGTCGCCCTGCCCGACGGCCGCGCCCTGGCCTTCAAGGTGGACGACGGCGCCACCCGCTGCCTCGGCCCGGTCCTGGCCCGCGCCCTGACCCTGATGAACATCGACTCCCCGGTGCTGCACCGCCTGGCCCACACCCCCCTCCTGGGCGGAGAACGGGAGGTAGGCGGGATATACGCGGCCTTCTAGGCCCTCGGCTCTATTCCTGGACGGGCAGCTCCGGATGGAGGCCCAGAAAGATCACGTAGGCGATCGACGCCGCCGTTCCCAGCAGCGACAGCGCACCGCCCACCAGGGCACGCGGCCTGCTCGCCCGGTCCGACCTGGACGCGCGGTACTCGACGCAGGCCAGCACCAGGCCGACGAGGGCCAGCGGCAGCGTGAAATAGGAGACCAGCGCCCAGAACGGGCAGCAGAACCATGACCCCACGGACACCCCGCCGAATCAGACCGCGAACCCAGCCCTGTCCCGCGCCACCCCCGGCGCACCGTCAGAATCCATGAACCGATCCAAACAGAGCCCCGGCTCCTCGGACCCGGGGGGTCCGCGGTCCTGCCCGGGCAGGCGGTGCGTCCGGTCGGGCGGTGCGTCCGGTCGGGCGGTGCGTCCGTGAGGGCCGGGAACCGGCCATAAATTCGGGCGACACTCCGGGTGCCGCCCCCTAGCGTGGGGACATGAGCCGCGCTGACGACATCGACGTACGCACCATCGCCGAGGACGAGATCCGGGAGTGGCGCCGCGCCCTCGACGCGGGCTTCCTGCGGCCCTCCCCCGCCTCCGACCACGATGTCGCCGACCTCGCGACGCATCTCATCCCGTCCCGCACCCTCGGCGCCTTCGACAAGGGCGCCCCGGGCGGGAGCACGCCCGTCGTCGCCACCTTCCGCTCCTTCCCGCAGGAGCTGACCGCGGTCGGCGGCACCCCCGTACCCGCCGACGCGATCACCAACGTCACCGTCACGGCCACCCACCGCCGCCGCGGCCTGCTGAGCCGGATGATGGCCCTGGACCTGGCCGCCGCCAAGGAGCGCGGCGATGTCGTCGCCACGCTGATCGCCGCCGAGTACCCGATCTACGGCCGCTTCGGCTTCGGCCCCGCCACCCACACCGCCCAATGGGTCGTGGACGTCCCCCGCAGCGGTCTCGACCGCCGCCGGCCCGTCCCCGACGACGGCGGCCGGGTCGACCTCGTGGACGGTGCGGAGGTCCGCAGGCTCGGCCCCGCCCTGCACGAGCGGGTCCGCGCCGCCCAGGCGGGCGCCACCAACCGCCCGGAGCGCTGGTGGCGGGTCACCACGGGGGACCTCCGCCTGGACGCCTTTCCCTACGCCGAGCGGTTCCACGCCGTGTACCGGGGACCGTCCGGCCAGGTCGAGGGCCTGGTCGGCTATGTGTGCGAGGACCGCTGGGGCGACGACAAGCGGCCCGGCGGCGAACTGACCGTCAAGAGCCTGATCGCCGAGACCCCGGCCGCCGAGCGCGCCCTGTGGCACTACCTCTGCTCGATCGACTGGATCACCACGGTCCGCTCGGGCCACCGCGCCCCCGACGACCTGCTCCCGCATCTGCTGCCCGACCCCCGCGCCGCCCGCCTCGTCCTGCACGCGGACTACCTGTGGGTGCGGATCCTGGACGTTGTACGCGCCCTGGAGGCACGGACGTACGAGAGTGCCGGGACGCTCGTTCTGGAGGTCGTGGACCCGGCGGGCCTGGCCGGGGGCCGCTACCGGCTGGAGGCCGGACCGGACGGCGCCCGGTGCGCACCGACCGACCGGGAACCCCAGCTGACCCTGCCGGTGGGAGAGTTGGCCCCCCTGTGGACCGGGGACGAGTCCGCCGTGCGGCTCGCGGCGCTCGGGCGGCTGGAGGAACGGCAGAAGGGCGCCGCCTCGGTGGCCGACGCCCTGTTGCGCACGTCCCGGCGGCCATGGTGCCCGGACGGCTTCTGAGCCCTCGCGGGCCCGTCGGCGGAGCGTGCTCCTTCCGTGCGGACGGCGGCTGCCGTGCATGCATCCGTCACTGCTCGAACAGTTCGTTTGCTGTGCATCCGTAGCTGTATTCGGTTGTGGGCGCCGTGCGGCTGTTCGGGCTCCCGGCTCCCCTCCGGAAGGGAGCCCGGTCAGCCGGACCACCGGGGCCTGAACCCCCGGTCGGCCGGGCGGGACGGGCGACATCACCAGGTCACCGTGAACCAACCTTTCCCATGTGTGACCACATCGTTCAAGAACGCTCAAGCTTGCTCAACTTCCATCGAAGTTGGCGACCAACTTCATCTGAGTTATCTCCACTTGGAGGAGCCGCATAACCACCCGTCGCTGAACTGCCCCAAGATGGCGTGAAGTTGAGCCATGGCGCCCCGGCAGCCGCGTGTTCCACCGTCCCGACACCGACCAGGTCGCAGCGCGGACGGGCCCGCACGGACGGAAACCCGCCCTCTGGATCTGGCCGGATTTGTATGTCCCACGCCCTCTGGGAAACGGCGACGCCGGAGCCGACACTCTCTTCGTGACCTCTGATACGGCACGGACCGTCCCGCTGACGGCGGAGACCGGGAGACTGCGGGAACTGGTCGAGGGCGCACGCCATGTGCTCTTCGACTTCGACGGGCCGATCTGCCGCCTGTTCGCACGCCACTCGGCGGCGGCGGTCGCCCGCGCCCTGGAGGAATGGCTGCGCGGACAGGGGCTGCGCCTGCCGTCCCTGGGCGACGGGAGCCCGGAGGGCGACCCCCAGGCGGTGCTGCGCGCGGTCCACCGCAGGCACCCGGGCAGCGATCTCGTGGCCGAGCTGGAGGAGGTGCTCACCCGCCATGAACTGAGGGCCGTCGCGGGCGCCATGCCCACCCCGTACGCCGATCCACTCATCCGCACCTGGACCGCGCGCGGCACCCGGCTCGCCGTCACCACCAACAACTCGGCGCGCGCCGCCGCCGCGTATCTGACGGGCCGCGGACTCCTCGGCTGCTTCGCCCCGCACCTCTACGGCCGCACACCGGAACTCCACCGGATGAAGCCCGACCCGTACCAGCTGAACCGGGCGCTGCGGGCCTGGGGCGCGTTCCCCGGGAGCGCCCTGATGATCGGCGACACCCCCCTGGACCTGCGGGCCGCCGAGCGGGCGGGGGTGCCGTTCCTCGGCTATGCGCGCACGGAGGAGAAGGAGGCGCTGCTGCGCGGGGCGGGCGCCGAGGTGACCGTGCGCTCGCTGGAGCCGGTGCTGCGGATCCTGCGGCTCCGCGGAACGGCGGGGTGAACGGGACAGCGGGGCGGTGAACGGCGCGGTGGCTCCGCCAACCGCGCGAAGTTGGCAGCCAACTCCTCCACCACCTCCGGGGTTGGTCGTGACTAACAAACACCTCTCAAACAACTCCCCCCAGATGGAGGGAGGTTGTACCGTTTGGTCGTGACCCAGGAGAGCGTCGCGGTGAACGGCGGCAGAAGGTCCTCGTCCCAGGAGATCGCCGATGCGCTGCGGTCCCGTATCCGCACCGGCGATCTGAAGGCCGGCGAGCGGCTGCCCACCCAGGCCGAACTGGCCGAGCAGTTCGGGGTGGAGCGCGGCACGGTCCGCCAGGCCCTGCGCGCCCTTCACGAGGACGGCCTGCTCAGCAACGTCAGCAAGGGCAGCCCGCCCCGGGTCGCCGAGCCCCACGCGGTCCCCGGTGAACCGCAGCCCACCATGGTGGGGCTCGCCCCGAGGCTCACCGAGGCGTTCGCGGCCCCCCATGTCCGTATCGACGCGGCCTGCCTCACCGCCGAGACCCTGATGCTGGCCCTCGGCGAACCGGTGCGGCAGATCCACGAGGGCCGTCTCCGCCCCGAGTCGGTCGACGTGCGGATCCTGCTGCCCTCCCGGGAGATCAACCTCGCCTTCCCGGTCTCCGTCGACCACCCCGGCGAGGAGGACCCGGTCCACCGGCGCTGGCTGGAGCAGCGCAACGCCCAGGGCCATGTGCTGCGCCACAACCTCCTGGCCCTGCGCGCCTCGCACGGCATCGACGTCCGGGTGACCTTCCGCGCCCTGCCCTTCACCCCGCCGGTGAAGCTCTACCTCCTCAACGGGGAGGAGGCCCTGATCGCGTACTACATGCTCACGAAGCGGGAGGAGGAGGTGGAGAGCCAGACCCTGGAGCTGTACGACACCCTGGGCGCCGCCTCGCTGCTCTTCTCCTTCGAGCGCCGGGCGGGCACCCGGGACGCGGCCTTCGTACAGCAGTCCCAGAAGTGGTTCGACGCCCTCTGGGAAACCATCACCACGGACCTGACACTCTCCTGGTGACCTCTGAGACGACGTTACGGGAACTGATCCATGCCGTGCGCTGTGTGCTCTTCGACTTCGACGGCCCGGTCTGCCGGCTCTTCGCGGGCCACCCCGCCGAGCGCGTGGCGAGGAATCTGGTCGACTGGCTGGAGGGGCGCGGGCTGAAGAGCCTGCTGACGGAGGAGGAACGCCTCCAACCGGATCCCCTGGCCGTCCTCTCCGCGGTCGACCGGCGGCACCCGCGCAGCGACCTGGTGGCCGAACTGGAGGAACGGCTCACCCGGCAGGAACTCCGCGCGGCGCGCTCCGCCTGGCCCACCGCCCACGCCGATCCGCTGATCCGGACCTGGGCCGCCCGGGGGACGAGACTGGCCATCACGACCAACAACTCACCGCGCACCGCGACCCGTTATCTGGGCGACCGCGGCCTGGCCGACTGCTTCACCCCCCATGTCTACGGCCGCGGCCGGGACCTGCACCGCCTGAAGCCGCACCCGCACTGCCTCAACCGGGCCCTCGCCGCGCTGGGCGTCCCCCGCGACTCCGCACTGATGATCGGAGACAGCCCCTCCGACCTGCGTGCGGCCCGGCGCGCCGGGGTGCCGTTCCTCGGCTACGCGCGCGGCGCCCACCAGGAGAGTGCGCTGCGGGAGGCGGGTGCGGGGCAGGTGGTGACCTCGTTCGAACCGGTGCTGCGGATTCTGCGGGAACAGCCTGCCGCTGTGCGCTGAGCGGACCTCTTCCCTTCGTGTCGCCGCCGGTGAGGGCTCCTATGCCCTAGGGTGTGCCCACCTCGTTCGCGGCGCATGAACATCGAAGGTGTCGCACAGCCATGCAGGAGTCACCGTTGGGATTTCTGCGCGCCGCACGCGCCCTGGGCGCCTTCCACCGCGGCCGCCACCACCTGACGTACACGATCCGCCCGAACCTGACGGTCCGGCCGCCGACGGCGGCGGAACACGGCGAGGTGGTCACCGTGCGGCAGTGCGTCCCCGCCGCCCCGACCGCTGCCGCTGCCGCTGCCGCTGCCACGGTCGTCGGCACCTGGCAGGACGAGCCGGGCATCCTCCAGGCACTCCGAAACGCCCTGCCGCACACCCCCCACCCCCTGGCCACCCCCCGCCTCCTGGCCCGAATCCACCCCTCGACCACACCCCGCCCCCGCCTTTTGCACAGCAACCTCGCCCCGCACGGGGACCTCACCGTCCTCGCCCATCCCGAGGCGGTCCCCCTCTCCACGCTGCACCCCGACGGCACCCCGCTGGACCCCTGTACCGTCACCGCCCTGGCGGCCCTGCTCGCCGACCTGGCCCGGTTACGGCGACGCCAACTGCCCCCGCTGCCCGCCGCCTGGCCGCGGTCCGGCCGCGACGGCAGGGCCTTTCTGCGCGCCCTCGCCCGCACGGCGCACGAGCAACTGGCGGCGTTCGACCGGGGGACCCGCTTCGGCGGTCTGTTCGCGATGCTGGGCATCCCCGAGAACGCCCTCGTCCACCTCGCGGAACGGACGCCCGCGCTGGTCAACCGCCCCTTCGGCCTGATCCACACCGATCTGCACCGGGACAACGTCCTGGTCACCCGCCACGGGAACCCGCCCCTGATCTGCCTCGACTGGGAGCCCGCGGCCTACGGCGACCCCCTCCACGGCCTCGCCGCCCACCTGGTGCGCATGCGCTACCCCGTCCACCAGTGGGACGAGGTGGTCGAAGCCTGGCGCAGAGCCGCGGGCGAACGGTGCGGCGGGGCGGTCCAGGGCCTCGACCGCGACCTCGGCCACTGTCTGGCCTTCGAACGAGCCCGAGCCGTCCACCCCGAGGTGATGCGAGCCGCCCTGTCCCTCGGCGCCTCTCTCGGCCATTCCCTCGACGACTCCCCCGACATCGACCGGCAGGACCTGGCCACCGCGGCACGGACGGTCCACACCGCACTGACCGCGGCCGAACGGCCACTCCGCCTCAGAAACCTCCCGGACGAACAGCAGATCGAACGCATCCTCTTCCGCTGGACGGAATCCCAGAGAGCCCGCACCCACCCGAACAAGCCCTCGCGACCACCACGCCCCGCCCGGCACAACCGGCCCGGCTACGCATGGAAGCGCGACCCGCGGGTCCCCCTCCGCCCCGACTTCCCCTCCGAGGCGGTGGGCCGAGCCCTGTGCGAGGAAGGAGCCGCCCCGGCGGACCACGTGTTCCGGGGCACGTCCCACCTCAACACGGCCGTAAGGGTGGAGGGCATCGGCTTCCCGGTCATGGTGCGCCGCAGAACGGACCCGGCGGACAGCCCCCTGGAACGCCGCTTCCTCAACGAGCACGCCGTACTGGGCGCGATCGAACGGACCGGCGTCCGGGTGTGCGCGCCCCGCGTCCTGGCCCTGGGCACCAGCGGCCTGGGCGAACAGTTCGCCATCCACACCTACGAGGGTCCCGCGGACGCCGTCGTCCGGCCGCCCTCCCATCCCGAGTACGGACTGCTGCCGCACGAGTCGGACCACCTCGTCGACCAGCTCGCCGAACTGGCCGCCGTCCCCTGCGAGCGGATCGACCCCGCCCACGGCGAGCCGGACTTCTCCTCCTGGCTGCGGACCGAACTGACCCGCCTGGTCCGCGAACTCCCCGCACCCACACGGGACATGGCCCGCGAACTGGGACTCCCGGACGCCGTACGACTGGACGAGATCCTCGCCCGCCATGTCCTCGTCCCGCGCCGCCCGGTACTGCTGCACGGCGACCTCAACCCATGGAACCTGGTACGCCGCGCCGACGGCGGAATCACCCTCATCGACTGGGAGATGGCGATGCTCGGCGACCCGCTGTACGACCTGGTGCGCCATCTGCATCTGACGCCCACCCGCCCGGACATCCGCCGACGCCTGCTAGCCCGCTGGTCGCGACGGCTGCCGGACGACTGCACCAAGGGCTGGCAGGACGACTGGCGGGCCTACCGCTGGATCGAGATCGTCCGCTCCGCCTACGTCGACCTGAACCGCCTGACCACCGCCGGCACCCCCACGGCCCCGAACGTCCGCCGCGCACTCGACACCTACACCATGACCCTCCACTCCGCCACCGCCGCCCTGGGCCTCCCCCTCAAAACCCCATTTCCCCCGCGTCCCTCGGGCGGGAGAACGTAGTCGCTCACCGAGCCAACGACCGCGCCGCGCTCGCCCACTCAGGATGGATGAAGGAGAACCCGGCCCCGCTCAGCCGACCGGGCGTCACCCGACGGCTCTTGAGCAGCAGTTCGGTGTCCGTGCGCAGCAGGAGGGCACCCAGTTCGGCCATGCCCCGGGTCGCGGGCAGCCCGACCGGGACGCGCCAGGCCGCACGCAGCTCCCGCATGAACGCCCGGTGCGGCAGCGGGCCGGGTGCGGCGAGGTTGACCGGGCCCGCCATGTCCTCCCGGGCGATCAGGAACTCCACGGCGCGTACGAAATCCCGCTCGTGGATCCAGGAGACGTACTGCGCGCCACCGGCGACCGGACCGCCGAGGCCGAGCCGGACCAGCCTGGACAGCACGTCGAAGACCCCGCCCCGGTCCGGGCTCATCACCATCGCCGCGCGCAGCGCCACCTTCCGGGTGGCCGGAGTCTCCGCCTCGGCCAACGCCCGCTCCCATGCGCGCGCGATCCGCACGCTGTACTCCCAATAGCCGGGCACGCCCGGTTCGGTGCCGCCGACCATGCCGGTGGCCTCGTCGTTCGCGGCGTCGAAGCGATGGGCGTAGATCGTCGCCGTACTCATCTGCAACCAGACGCGCGGCGGCCGCACGGCGGTGGCGATCGCCTCCCCGACCACCCGCGCCGACGCGACCCGGGAGTCCATCATGGCGCGCAGGTTCTCAGCGGTGTAGCGACAGGAGACGCTGCGCCCGGCCAGATTGACGACGACATCGCAACCGTCGATCACGGACGCCCACTTCCCCAGAGCGACGCCGTCCCACCCCACATGCCCCGCGCGCACCGGCCGTCGGGTCAGAACCGTCACCTCGTGCCCGGCCCCGGTCAAGGCACGATCCAGGATCGTGCCCACCTGCCCGGTCCCCCCTGCCAGTACCACCTTCATCGCCTTCACGGACATTCCCCCCCAACCCCCGGCCCCCCAACGCACTCCCGCGCTTTCCCCCATTCTTGAACGCGTTCAAGAAACCCACAAGACCGAGCGACTCGGCGTCTCGGTCAATCCGGGAACTGTGCGCCTTGCGCTGCTTCGCACTCGGCAGCGAACTCGTCGAGGAGCTCGAACAGGACCTTGATCGCGTGCTGTTCGTCCTCAGGCGGAAGGTTCCAGACGTCGTCCCAGCCGTTCGGGAGGGCGATGTGGAGGACCTGGCCGGGCCAGGCATGGTTGCAGCCGCGTCCGCGACGGGTGACGAGCCAGTCGTGCCAGCCGGTGAGCCCGCGCCCACCGTGCCGGAGAGCATGCTGGTCATAGCCGGTCAGGAACGCGGTCAGCATGGGGAACGAGGCCTTGCCGGCGAACATGCCGGGACGTAGGCCGACGCAGGCGAAGTACTCGCGTTCCGTCATCTCCGAGAGGGACTTCATACCTCCGCACCTTCTTCGCTCTGCATGACGAACTCGGCCGACGGGCGGTGGTCCCGGGATGGCTGCTCGGTTCCGCCTCCGGCTGCCCGAGGTCCCTCTCGCGCTCGGGGACGGCAACACCCCGCCGCTCGCCTCCGATTCCGTGGACATCCTCACCCATACGCTGGTTGGTCCAGTGCCAGGTTTGGGGATCCGTCCCGGAAGCACTGCGGGTGCTTCGCCCCGGCGGTGCACTCGCCCTCTGGTGGAACGACTCCGAGGTCTGCCACCCGAAGGGCGATGCACTTTTGCAAGCGGTTGCTTGCAATTGTTAGCGCGGTGGGGCACAGTGGAGGCATGGCATCGCTCAACGTCGGCAATCTCGGGGAGTATCTGCGCGAGCAGCGGCGCAATGCGCAGCTGTCGCTCAGGCAGCTCGCCGAAGCCGCCGGGGTGTCCAATCCGTATCTGAGCCAGATCGAGCGCGGGCTGCGCAAGCCGAGCGCGGAGGTGCTCCAGCAGGTCGCCAAGGCGCTGCGGATCTCCGCCGAGACGCTGTATGTGCGGGCCGGGATCCTCGACGCCGAGCGGGACCGCGAGGAGTTCGGCCGGGAGGGCGCCACCCGCGCCGTCATCCTCGCCGATCCGGGGCTCACCGAGCGGCAGAAGCAGGTGCTGCTCCAGATCTACGAGTCCTTCCGCAAGGAGAACGGACCCGGGACCGCCCAGCAGGCCGCAGCCGACGAGAACGACCGGAAGGCCCCGCGGGCTCCGGAAGCGGACGGCGCCCAGGACACCGGTGACCCCGGCCCCCGCGTGGCCGACGGCAGCGATGCCGGTCCGCGGCACACCACCGACAGACCCGACCGCCCGGCATGACCGGACCGGCCGGATCATCTGGATCATCCGGGGCAACCGGATCGTCCGGGACGACCGGATCGTGACCCAAGGACCGCAACACACCCTCAGTCGAAAGCCGAACCGGGAGGACCGTTCCCATGGCCATCAGCGACGACCTGCGTAAGACCCTCAGCGACCCGACCCCGCTCTACTTCGCCGCCGGCACCGCCGACCTGGCCATCCAGCAGGCCCGGAAGGTCCCCGGCCTGGTCGAGCAGCTGCGTACCGAGGCCCCGGCCCGCATCGACGCGGTGCGCAACACCGACCCGAAGGCGGTCCAGGAGCGGGCCTCGGCCCGTGCCAAGGAGGCCGGTGTCCGGGTCAAGGTGACGCAGGAGACCATCCAGACGAGGGTCGGCGAGTTCCTCACCTCGCTCGACTCGGACATCAAGAAGTTCGGCACCACCCTGGACGCCGACCTGAAGAAGCTCGGCGAGACCGCCCAGGACATCGCGCTGCGCGGTGTCGGCGTCGCCGCGGAGTACGCGGTCAGGGCCCGGGAGACCTACGAGAAGGTCGCCGAGCACGGCGAGCAGGCCGTGCGGACCTGGCGGGGCGAGGCGGCCGAGGAGATCGAGGACCTCGCCGTCGCCGTCGAGGGCAAGGCGGAGCCCGTCGAGGTCAGGGACGAGCAGAAGCCGTCCGAGAACAAGGCCGAGGCCGCCGACGACAGGAAGACCGCGACCGCGAGCGCGTCCGCGCCGAAGAAGACGGCGCCGGTCCGCAAGCCGGTGGCGAAGAAGACGACCCCTCCGCCGGCCAAGTAGGCACCCCCGGCCCCCGCCCTCGCCTCCGTGCGGCGGGCGGGGCGGTCGGCAACGGGCCGGGCACTTCGCGGGTGCCCGGCCCGTTCTACGGATACACGGCCGCCGGACACGGGTACGGTGGCCGTACAGAGGACTCGAACCAGGTGGTGGGCATTGTGCTGATGACGGCGTTCGGCGGCTTTCTGTCGCTGCTCTATCTCGCCATGCTGGTGCTCGCCGTGGTGGCACTGGTGATGGCCGTGCTGTACCGCGATGACGCGTACCGTGCCGCCGACAAGCAGAACAAGGGCTTCTGGCTGATCATCCTCGGCATCGCGGTGGCCGTGAACCTGCTGGTGCCGATGCTCTTCCTCCAGCTCGCGGGCCTGGTCGCCTCCATCGTGTTCTTCGTGGACGTCCGCCCCGCGCTCAAGCAGGTCTCGGGCGGCGGCTGGGGCCGTCGCCGCCGCGGAAGCAGCAGCGACGGGCCCTACGGTCCGTACAACGGCGGCCGCTAGACACCAACGGCCTCGGGCCGCCTACGGTGCCCGGTCGAGCAGGACGACCGCCACGTCGTCCGTCAGCTCTCCGCCGTTGAGGTCGCGGACCTCGTTGACCGTCGCCCGCAGCAGCCTCTCGCCGGTCAGGCCCTCGGCGAGACGGCGGCGGACGAGATCCACCATGCCGTCCTGCCCGAGGCGCTCCCGGCCCTCGCCGACGCGCCCCTCGATCAGACCGTCCGTGTAGAGCATCAGGCTCCAGGCGGGGCCCAGCTCGACCTGCATCCGCGGCCAGCGGGCACGAGGCAGCAGACCGAGCGCCGGGCCGTTGTTGTCGTACGGCAGCAGCTCGGCCGTCGGCGTTCCGCCGTACGCGAAGGGGTGGCCCGGGCGCGCGATCAGCGGCGCCGGGTGTCCGGCCAGGCACAGTCCGGCGCGGCGGCCGTCCGGCGCGATGTCCACCGTGCAGAGCGTCGCGAAGATCTCGTCGTTGTCCCGCTCGTGCTCCAGCACCTGCTGGAGCGTGGACAGCAGCTCGTCGCCGCACAGCCCCGCCAGCGTCAGCGCACGCCAGGCGATGCGCAGCTCCACACCGAGCGCGGCCTCGTCCGGGCCGTGCCCGCAGACGTCACCGATCATGGCGTGCACCGTGCCGTCGGGCGTACGCACCGTGTCGTAGAAGTCACCGCCGAGCAGCGCGCGGGAGCGGCCGGGGCGGTAGCGGGCGGCGAAGCGCAGCGAGGAGCCGTCGAGCAGCGGGGTCGGCAGCAGGCCGCGCTCCAGGCGGGCGTTCTCCTGGGCCCGCAGCCTGGACTCGGTCAGCCGCCGTTCGGCCGTGTCGGACCGCTTGCGCTCGACCGCGTAGCGGATCGCCCGGCTCAGCAGACGTCCGTCCAGCTCGTCGCGGAACAGATAGTCCTGGGCGCCGACGCGCACGGCCTCGGCGCCGCGCTCGGCATCGCCGGACGCGGTCAGGGCCAGCACGGCATGGCGCGGCGCGAGCCGGAGCACATGCCGCAGCACGGCCAGCTCGTCGTCCTCCTCGGCGGCCCGGCCGGGGGCGGGCAGCGCGATGTCCAGCAGGATGCAGTGGACGTCATCGGTGAGCAGCCGCTCGGCCTCGGTGAGGTTGCGGGCGGTGCGCAGCCGGATGGGGCGGCCCGCCGCGTCGAGCATTTCGGGCACGATCGGCGCGCCGGTCGGGTCGTCCTCGATCACCAGCAGGGTGAGCGTGTCGGCCGGCGCCTTGGTACGGGTGGCCGGCCCCGGAGTGGCCGGGGTCCCCGGCGGGGACGCGGCTGGAGCCTGACCACTCTCCACGGCCGGGATCGCTCTCTGCCGCGGTACGGGTACGGGCATCGTTTGGGTTCCTTCCCTCCCCCCGAGGGCACGGGTGGGGCGAGGGACCTCGACCCACCGACGGGGACCATAGCGGTAGGCGAGGCCGCAACGGAATGCCCGGCGACGTGCTGGATGGCCACAGGCCACCGTCATATGCCGCATCCCGTACCGCAGTTGGACACGGTTGACGGCGTCCGGGATGACGAATGTCACGTCAGGGTGGGTTTGGGGCGGGGTGCGGCGTGCTCCGGGTCACGTGGGGGGCGTCACGCGGGGGTGGGACGGGGTGGGAGAAGGCCTTGCGGGCCCCGGCGGTGTGCGTCCGGGACCCGCCGCCCGGTGGCCGTGTTCAGCGCGCGTCCGGGCGCACCACTCCCAGGATCGGCATCGAGCCCGCGCCGGCGATCGTCACCGAGCGTCCCGGGCGCGGGGCGTGGATGATCGCTCCGTCGCCGACGTACATCGCCACATGGCTGGCGTCATGGAAGTAGATGATCAGGTCGCCGGGGCGCATGTCCTTGATGCCGACATGTCTGAGCTGTTTCCACTGCTCCTGCGAGGTGCGCGGGATGGGGGTCCCGGCCGCCGCCCACGCCTGGGAGGTCAGGCCCGAGCAGTCGTAGGACGACGGGCCCTCGGCTCCCCATACATAGGGCTTGCCGAGCTGGTCGCTCGCGAAGCGCACCGCCTTCTGGCCCTCCGCGGAGGCCCGGGTGCTGATGTCCTTGAGTATCCCGGTGTCGAGCCAGGCCGTCTGCGCCTGCTCCGCGGCCTGTTCCTCCAGCTTCCGGAGCCGCTCCTGCTCCTGCTTCCGCAACCGCGACCGGAGTTGCTCGGCCGCAGTGATCTCCTTCTCGATCCTCTTCTTGGCGTCGGCCTTCGCCTTGCGCTCGGCGTCGAGTTCCTTCCACTGGTCGGAGGCGTCACGCGCGTACTGCTTCAGGTCCTCCTGGGTGCGCGTCATCTCCGTGAGCAGTCCCTCGGTGGCACGTTCGCCCTGGCGGACGGTGCCCGCGTCGTCGAGGAACTGCTGCGGGTCGTTGCTCAGCCAGAGCCGCACCTCGGGTGGCAGCCCCCCACCGCGGTACTGGGCGCGGGCCGCCGCTCCCGCGCGGTCCTTCAGCGCGGCCAGCTTCTGCTGCCCCTTCACGATCTCCCGGGCCAGATCGACGATGCGCGCCGACTGCTTCTTGGCCCGCTCCTCGGCCGCGTTGTAGGCATCCGTGGCCACAGCGGCGTCGTGGTAGAGCGTGTCCAGCTGTCTGCGGACCGCTTCGAGGTCCTTCCCGGCCGCGGGAGCCGAGCCGCCGCCCGGAGCCCCGGTCGCACCGCCGTGCGTCGGAGCGGACCCGCCGGGCGGAGCGGGCGCCGGGGCCGGACGGCCCGGCCTCGCACAGGCGGTGCCCGGTGCGCTCAGCACGGTGACCGTGCAGGCCAGGGCAATTGCGGCCGTGGTCAGGGCCCGCTTCCCGGATCCCATACTTCGCCCCCACATCTGGTTTACCATCAGTAACTTGCGGTGCCTGGGGATAGTGCCATGCCGATGGGCAAACCGGCAGAGACGGGACGTACCCGTACAGAAAACTCCCCCGCCTGCCGCACCTGGTACGACGATCTCCCTGTCTTTCCAGCCGTTCGCGTACGACTGTCCCCCTGCCGCGTGAATCCGCCTTGAAGGGCGGCTTCCCCGGCCGCTCGGTCACTCGGTCACTCGGTCACTCGCGCACGATGTCCCCCTGTCCGTCCCCCTGTCCCCGTCCGTCACCCCCGTACGGCGACTTCCCGCGACTGTGACGAAACAGGCGAGAAGATCGTTCCCCGCAGGTCGGGACGGGGATACGGGTGGGGGTCTCCGGGGAGAAGCCTTCGGGATCTCCGGGGAGAGGCCTTCGGGGCAGATCTTCCGAGGGGGCTACGCGCGGGGCGCCAGGGCTCCCCAGGCCACCGTGACCTCGCCCTGCCGCCAGCGCGCCGGGCCGTCGGTGACGGGCCAGTCCGCCGTCAGTTGGCGGACCGTGCGTATCCAGCGCTGGCGTGCGCCGTAGGACGCGTAGGGCGCGGCGGCGGCCCAGGCGCGGTCGAAGTCGTGCAGAAAGGCGTGCACGGGCTCGCCCGGGACATTCCGGTGGATCAGTGCCTTCGGGAGCCGCTCGGCCAGGTCGGACGGGCGGTCCAGGGAACCGAGCCGGGTGGCGAAGGTGACCGTGCGCGGCCCCTCCGGACCGAGGGCGACCCACACATGGCGGCGGCCTATCTCGTCGCAGGTGCCCTCGACCAGCAGCCCGCCGCGGGAGCCGGTCACCGGGTCGGCGGGGGAGAGGCGGGCGCACAGCCGCTCCCAGACCGCGGCCACCTGGCCCTCCTCGTACTGCCGCAGCACATTGGCGGCGCGGATGAGGCTGGGCCGACCGGGGACCGGTACCTCGAAGCCGCCGTGCCGGAAGACCAGGCCCTCGCGGGCGTACGGCCGGGCGGCGGCGACCCGCGCGGGCTCGATCTCCACCCCGACCACCCGGGTGCGGGGCGCGGTGGTACGCAGGCGGTGCAGCAGCTCGACCGCGGTCCAGGGGGCGGCCCCGTACCCGAGGTCGACGGCCACGGGCTCCGCCGTACGGCGCAGCTCGGCGCCGTGGACGGCCGCGATCCAGCGGTCCATCCGGCGCAGCCGGTTCGGATTGGTCGTCCCGCGCGTCACCGTACCCACGGGGCGGGACGCGGCGCGGGTTGACATGAGTACGAGAGTAAGCGGCGGCACGGGTGTCCGTTTCGGCCTGTGGATAACCGGGGCGGTCCCCCCGGCGCCCGAGTAGCTGGGAAGGGATCGCCCCCCCGAGGACCGCCGCGCCGCCGAGCCGCCCAGCCGCCCAGCGGTCGAGTGGCCGGGCGGTCGAGTCGCCGGGCAGGCCGAGCACCGATTGCCGCCGGGCAGCATCATCGAACGGTTGATCGGAAACAGGCAACGGTTCGGTAAAGCTGCCTGCGAGGAGCCCTCCGCGGGAAATGGAGCGCCCCACCCCGGTGTTCCCCCGATGCGAGGGTGTGCGGGCCTTCGCGGCAGGCATGCCCGCAACAAGGAGGAACGCCAGGTGAGCCAGTACGTCAGCAGGCTCGGGCGTCGCTCCCCGGCGACTGCCTCCCGGCTTCGGCTGCCACACCGCAGGCCCCGCCGGGTCGCCATGCTCTCCGTGCACACCTCGCCCCTCCACCAGCCCGGCACGGGCGACGCCGGAGGCATGAACGTCTACATCGTGGAGCTGGCCCGTCGGCTGGCCGCGATCAACATCGAGGTCGAGATCTTCACCCGGGCCACCACGGCCGCTCTCCCGCCGACCGTCGAACTGGCGCCCGGCGTGCTCGTCCGGCACGTCGACGCCGGCCCCTACGAGGGCCTCGCCAAGGAAGACCTCCCGGCCCAGCTGTGCGCCTTCACCCATGGCGTGATGCAGGCCTGGGCGGGCCACCGCCCCGGTTACTACGACCTGGTGCACTCCCACTACTGGCTCTCCGGCCATGTCGGCTGGCTGGCCGCCCAGCGCTGGGGCGCCCCGCTGGTGCACGCCATGCACACCATGGCCAAGGTCAAGAACGCCCGCCTCGCCGAGGGCGACACCCCCGAGCCCGCCGCCCGGGTGATCGGGGAGACCCAGATCGTGGCCGCCGCGGACCGGCTCATCGCCAACACCGCCGAGGAGGCCGCCGAACTCGTACGGCATTATTCGGCCGACCCCGGCAAGGTCGCGGTCGTCCACCCCGGCGTCAATCTGGAACGTTTCCGTCCCGCCGACGGCCGCGCCGCCGCCCGCGCCCGGCTCGGCCTCCCGCAGGACGCGCTGATCCCCCTCTTCGCGGGGCGCATCCAGCCCCTGAAGGCGCCCGATGTGCTGCTGCGCGCCGTCGCGGTCCTCCTCGACGACCGCCCCGAGCTGCGCTCCCGTATCGTCGTGCCGATCGTGGGCGGCCCCAGCGGCAGCGGCCTCGCCAAGCCGGAGGGGCTCCAGAAACTCGCCGCCCGCCTCGGTATAGCCGATGTGGTGCGCTTCCGGCCGCCCGTCGGACAGGAACAGCTCGCCGACTGGTTCCGCGCGGCCTCCGTCCTCGTGATGCCGTCGCACAGCGAGTCCTTCGGGCTGGTCGCCATCGAGGCGCAGGCGACCGGTACGCCGGTGCTGGCGGCCGCGGTCGGCGGTCTGCCGGTCGCCGTCCGGGACGGGCAGACCGGCTTCCTGGTCCAGGGGCATGAACCCGCCGCCTACGCACGTGTCCTGAGCGACTTCGCCGACCGGCCGGAGTTGTGCTCCCGGATGGGCGAGGCGGCCGCCCGGCACGCCGAGTCGTTCGGCTGGGACACGGCGGCCTCGGCCACGGCCGGGGTGTACTCGGCAGCCGTGGCGGACCACCGGCGCCGGGTCCGCGCACACCACGGCTGACCCCGGTCGCGTACGCTGCCCGCATGGCTGAGGAACAGCATGCGGCGCAGGTCATCGAGGGCGTCCTCGACGAAGCCGAACTGGAGTGGGAGAACCCGCAGTCGGGCACGTACGTCGTGAAACTCCCCGGGACGCGCAAGCTGTCGACGACCGTCTCACTGATCGTCGGCAAGCACTCCCTGTCCCTCAACGCCTTCGTGATCCGCCACCCCGACGAGAACGAGCCCGCGGTCCACCGCTGGCTGCTGGAGCGCAACCTCAAGCTCTACGGAGTGAGTTACGCGGTGGACCCGCTCGGCGACATCTATCTGACGGGCAGGCTGCCGCTGGCCGCGGTCACCCCCGAGGAGGTGGACCGGCTGCTCGGCTCGGTCCTGGAGGCGGCCGACGGCAGCTTCAACACCCTCCTCGAACTGGGATTCGCCTCCGCGATCCGCAAGGAGTATGCCTGGCGGGTGGCCCGCGGCGAGTCGACACGCAACCTGGACGCGTTCAGCCACCTGACCCAACGCTCGGACGCCTGACCCGGACCTCACTCTTCCCGCCCCCCGGAAGGTCTGCGACGGCCTCCTGCTCCGGACGATCCGCCACGGCCTTCTGGCGCGGACGGTCCGCCGCGGCCGCCTGCTCCGGAAGGCGCCGCATCAGCGCCCCGTACCCCACCGCTGCGACGGTGCCGACCGCCGCGCACAGGACCCACAGCCACCGTGCCCCCAGCCGGTCGATGACAAGACCGGACATCAAGGGGGCGATCAGGCTCGCCACCGCCCACGACAGGGAGTACATGCCCTGGTAGCGGCCGCGCCCGCGCACCGGGGAGAGACGTACGACCAGGCCGGTCTGGACGGGCGCGTTGACGATTTCGGCGAGTGTCCACACGCACACCGTCAGCGCGAAGGCGCCGACCGACCCCGCGAAGGCGGTGAGCCCGAAGCCGTAGCCCGCGAGCAGGGACGAGACCACCAGCAGCCGACGCGGGTCGCGATGCTCGATGAACCGGGTGACCGGTATCTGGAGGGCGACGATCAGCACCCCGTTGACGGCGATCGCCAGGCCGTAGTCCGCGGGTGCGAACCCGGCCCGGCCCATGGCCACCGGCAGACCCACCGAACCCTGCTGGAAGACCAGTGCGACGAGGAAGGACAGCCCGACCACGCCCATGAAACGGCCGTCGCGCAGCACGGTCCCGAGGCGTACGTCCTCCTCCCCGGCCTCCTCCGGAAGCGGCGCGGGCTTCGACTCGGGCAGCTTCACGAAGACGACGATCGCGCAGATCAGCGTCATCCCGGCCTCGATCAGGAACCCCGCGAGATAGCTGAACTCGGCGATGAAGCCCGCGGCCGTGGAGGAGACGGCGAAGCCGAGGTTGATCGCCCAGTAGTTCAGGGAGAAGGCGCGGAGCCGGTCCTCGGGCCGCACGATGTCGGCCATCATCGCCTGCACGGCCGGACGGGAGGCATTGGAGGCCATGCCCACGACAAAGGCAACGGCGGCGATGGCGACCGGATCGTGCATGAAGCCCAGCAGGGCGACCGAGAGGGCCGTGGACGACTGGGCGATCAGCAGGGTCGGCCGCCGCCCCAGCCGGTCGGCCATCACCCCGGCGCCGAGCGAGGAGGCCACCCCGCCGAGCCCGTGCAGCGAGGCCACCAGACCGGCGTACGAGGCGGAGTACCCGCGGTCCAGGGTGAGGTAGAGGGCCATGAAGGTGGCGACGAAGGCACCGAGCCGGTTGACGAGGGTGCTGGTCCACAGCCACCAGAACTCCCTGGGGAGCCCCGAGACGGTCTCCCGGGCGGCGCGTCTCAGGGCGACGAGTGGCATACGGGATCCCCCACGGATGTCGGATGTAAGTGGCTCAGTCCAAGATCACAAGTTACGGCGACGGAGCGAGCACCTGCCACCGAATTAACAGAAGCCGTCAACCGTCGTCCGCCCGGACCCGTCCGTCGTCCGGGTCGTCGTACGGGCAGTGCCCCGTTGTCCGCCCTCCGGGCGGGGACGCGACGCGTCGAATGCGTCGATTACGCTCTGAGGCATGGCCGACGCACCGTACAAGCTGATCCTCCTCCGCCACGGCGAGAGCGAGTGGAACGCGAAGAACCTGTTCACCGGCTGGGTGGACGTCAACCTGAACGAGAAGGGCGAGAAGGAGGCGGTCCGCGGCGGTGAGCTGCTGAAGGACGCCGGCCTGCTGCCGGACGTGCTCCACACCTCCCTCCAGAAGCGCGCGATCCGCACCGCGCAGCTCGCGCTGGAGGCGGCCGACCGCCACTGGATCCCGGTCCACCGCTCCTGGCGTCTGAACGAGCGCCACTACGGTGCCCTCCAGGGCAAGGACAAGGCCGCGACGCTGGCCGAGTTCGGCGAGGAGCAGTTCATGCTCTGGCGCCGCTCGTACGACACTCCGCCCCCGCCGCTCGCGGACGACTCCGAGTTCTCCCAGGCGAACGACGCCCGCTACGCGTCGATCCCGCCGGAGCTGCGCCCGAAGACGGAGTGCCTGAAGGACGTCGTCTCCCGGATGCTCCCGTACTGGTACGACGGCATCGTCCCGGACCTGCTGGCCGGCCGCACGGTCCTGGTCGCGGCCCACGGCAACAGCCTGCGCGCCCTGGTCAAGCACCTGGACGGCATCTCGGACGCCGACATCGCGGGCCTGAACATCCCGACGGGCATCCCCCTCGCCTACGAACTGGACGCCGACTTCAAGCCGATCACCCCCGGCGGCAAGTACCTCGACCCGGAGGCAGCCGCAGCGGCCATCGAGGCGGTCAAGAACCAGGGCAAGAAGAAGTAACCGCCCACGAGTAAGCCCCCTACCTGCGGTTTCTTCGCTGGGAGGGGGCTTTTCGCTGACTCTGCGTCGTGTCTGAGCCGTCTCTGGGCCGCTAGCGCGATGGGGAGAGCAGCGTGGAGTCCTCGGTGGACTTTTCGTCGGACATGTCAGCACGGCAGCCTCGGCGGAGAGAACCTCAGCGACCGTGGGAAGCTCGCGGACGGCGCCTTCATGAACACCGTGGGAACCACCCTCAATACGGGTGTCTACGCCGCCGGTTCCGGTATCGAGTCCGACCTCCAGGACCTGATGAAGGATGAAAAGGACGAGTGAGAGTGCCGAGCGCCACCGACCTCGCCGCGGTGTGGACCCCGAACCCGGACCACCCCTACACCTGGGCCAAGTTCTTCGGGCTGCTGGCCGTGGTGTTCGGCTGTGCGATCGCGCTCGTCGGGGTGTACGCGGTGCACAGCACCTGGCGCGGCCTCGACCCGCCGCGTCGGCGCAAGCAACTGCTTCCGCTGACCCTCACGGCCGGTGTCTTCCTTGCCGTCGGCCTGGCGGTCGCGGCCTTCGGGGTGTGGCTGTTCTGACAGCGGCCCCGACGGCGGCATGACCTTCGACAGCCGCCTCCCGGCAGCCAGGCAGTAACCCTCAACTGCCTCAGATACACCACTCGTTTGACAGTCCCAGCCCCCCGCTCAGGGCCCCTTCCCGCGCTTCTGTTTGCGGGCGGGGGCTCTTGTGCTGTCCGGGTGGGGGACCGGCTCGTGTTCGCGGGTTCCTGGTTTTTTGGGAATGCAAACCAGCGTGCGGAGGCGCGCGGCTCGGCTGGGATGCCTCTCGCTCTCTCTTCAGGAGCCCGGCTCCTCTCGATTACGTTGCGTGTCGGATCAGTGACTGAGGGCTGATCTGTCGCGACACAGGAGGCAGCAGCATGGTGTGGAGCAAGAAGTCGGTCGTGAAGTCGGCGGCTCTGGCGGCCGGGTTCGCCGGGGTCCTGGCGCTGGGCTCGTCCAACGCGGTGGCGGGAGCGGCGCCGCAGGTCCCGCACCGGGGAGCCGACTCCCCCCGGGCGGTGCTGGTGCGGGAGCTGTCTCTGCGACTGGCGGCCTACCCCGGACAGGTCGCCAATGTGGAGGGAGGTTCCCAGCAGAACGGGGCCCCGGTGATCCAGTACCCGTGGACCGGCAAGCCCAACGAACGCTGGGAGGCCGACGCCATGGGCAACGGCTACTACCGGTTCAGGTCCCTCAGCAGCGGCAAGTGCCTCAACGTCGAGGGCGGGGGCACCGCCGACAACACCCGGGTCATCCAGTACACCTGCGGCACCGCGGCCAACGAGCTCTGGAAGTTCGTCCCGAAGGGCATCGGCTACCAGCTGGTGGTCAAGTCGAGCGGCAAGTGTCTGAACGTCAGGGGCGGCGTGGGCGAGGGCAGAAACCTCATCCAGTACACGTGCGTCGCAGCAGGCGCACCCAATGAGGTATGGCTCCCCGTCTGGGAGCCCGTCGGCCCCTGAGGTCCCTCACGGCTCTCCCGTCGTCCTGGTTTTCAGCCTTTACGGGGCCGAGGGCGGCGGGAGGGCTCCGTGCCTCTTCCGGAACTCAGTGCTCGGCGTCCGCACCCTTGCCGTACAGGAAGTCCAGGCGGTCGACCTCCGTGCTGGTGAGGTACTGGTCCCGTTCGGTGAGGAAGGCGCGTACGTAGTCCTTCGATTCGTGTTCCTCGAAGGCGGCCTCGTCCCCGTACAGCTCGTAGAAGACGCGCTCCAGGGGGCGGCCGTGCACGCGGTGGACGGTGTAGATCAGCGTTCCGGGCTCGTTCGCGCGGATCTGTTCGGCCGTTCGTGCCACCAGGTCGTCGAAGGCGGTCGCGGCCGCGTCGTCCTTGCAGGTGAAGCGCACAAGCAGGCCGAACATGCGGCTCCTTCTTCGGTGGGCGTCATCCGGCGTCATTCGGCTCCGTCGAGCTTCATCGGGGCCGAATTGGTCGGAATGTATGTCAGAACGTATCAGGGCTCGGGGAGTCCCCAGGTTCGACAACGGCTCGTGGTCGGCGGGGCCCCGGAACGGACCATGGCAGGGGACCGCTCCGGGGCGGAGGTGAGCCCGTCAGGCGCGGTGGGTCAGGATCTGGGCGAGGACGTCGTGGACGTGGGTGTTGGCGTGCTTGCCGGTGAAGCGGGTGGCGAGGGGGCCCGCGGCCGTGACCGGGACGTCGACGCTGGTGTGGCCCGACGTGGTCCAGTCGATGGTGAACGTACGGTCGCTGCCGTGGATGGTGAAGGGGCCGTCCTCGGTGGAGATGCCGGAGCCGGACTCGTCGGCCGCGTCGTTCTCCTCGACCGCCAGGCCGCCGGTCTCGTGGTCGCCGGTGACGACGAGAAGGGTGTCGGGGTGGGTGGCCTGGTAGGCGCGGGCGACGGCGACGGCCCGTTCCAGCTGCTGCATCGACTGGAGGACGCGGGTGCCGTTGTTGCTGTGGGCGAACTCGTCGACACCTTCCTCCTCGACCATGAGGAAGAAGCCCTTCTTGTTCTTGTCCAGCGTCTTCAGCGCCTTGTCGGTCATCGTGGCGAGGTCGACGGCCGGGTTGTACACATCGCCCTGGCCCTCGGGGCGCTGCTGGAACATCTCCTCGTTGGAGAAGAGGCCGAGCAGTTTGCCCTTCGGCGCCCTGTCCAGGCCCTTCGCGCTGTTGACGTAGGTGTAGCCGGAGCGCTTGGCCTTGGCGATCAGATTGCCCTTGGTGCCGCGGCTGCCCTCACCGGTGTCCTCGGCGGGCTTGTCCGGGTACGCGCCCGCGGTCCCGGCCGGCAGCCACCAGTCCTCGCCGCCGCCCAGGATCACATCCGGCTTGGTGACATCGAGGTACTGGCGGGCGATCTCGTCCTGCTTGCCGCGGTCGGCGGTGCTGGAGAAGAAAGCCGCCGGGGACGCGTCGGTGACCTGCGCGGTGGTCACCAGTCCGGTGGACTTGCCCGCGGCCTTGGCCTGTGCCCCGAGCGTGGGCAGCGGGTTGCCGTCGGTGTCGACGCTGATCGCGCCGTTGTAGGTCTTCTGGCCCGTGGCCCAGGCGGTGGCGGCGGCCGCGGAGTCCGTGACGACGGCCTTGGGGTCGTCCGGAGTGGTCGTCAGCTGGCCGGACACGGGAAGGCGGTCCATCGTCAGCCGGCCCTGGAGTCCGGCGAGATGCAGCCGTGCGGCCTCGCGCGCGTCGGCGCCCATGCCGTCACCGTTGATGAAGATGACGTTCTTCGCGGCGGGAGCCTTCGCCTTCGCCGTGCTCTGCGGGGCACCGGCGGACGCGCCCGGTGTCGGACTGAGCACCATGGTCGCCACCACTGCCGCAGACGCCGCAGCGACCGGCGCCCCCCACCGCATTCCACGCATGCTTCCGTTCACAAAACCCTCCCTTGGGCATGGCAATGCACTTCCTTTGCAATCTAGGGAGCGTTGATCGGTTTGGCTCGAACCACAGGTGACGCCTGGGCGAACACTGCCCGCCCGGGGTAAACGGAGTCCCCGCGGAAGGCAGGGTCCGGGCAAGGCGGAACGCCGGGTCCGGGCAAGATCGGCGAGCGGTGGCGCGGGTGTCGGCGCACAGTGGGGGAGGAGCGGTCGGCCGTTCGCGGCCGGTCGCCTCTGTTCGCGGCCGGTCCGGTCCGGAGATACAGCGGCCAGCGGGCGTAGAAGGCGTAGAGGCGTAGAGCCCCAGAGGCGGTCGAGTAGCGGAGTCGCGTGCAGGAGGCCCTCATGATGGACAGGACCGTGCGGACCCCGGCCACCCCGAGCGTGCTGGCGGATTCCCTTCTCAACAGGGGGATGGCCTTCACCGCCCAGGAGCGGGCCGCGCTGGGGCTGACCGGGCGGCTCCCGTCCGGGGTGCTGACCCTGGAGCAGCAGGCGGAGCGCGCGTACCGGCAAATGTGCGCCCAGGGCGGCGACTTGGCGAAGAACGTCTATCTGGAGCAGCTGCACGACCGGAACGAGACGCTGTACTTCAAGCTGCTGACCGACCATCTGGTGGAGCTGCTGCCGATCGTCTACGACCCCACGGTCGGCGAGGCGATCGAGAAGTACTCCCATGAGTACCGCCGCCCGCGCGGGGCCTTTCTCTCCATCGACCGGCCCGACGACATGGAGAAGACCTTCGCCACCTTCGGGCTCGGGCCCGAGGACGTGGACCTGATCGTGTGCACGGACGCGGAGGAGATCCTCGGCATCGGCGACTGGGGCGTGGGAGGAATCCAGATCGCGGTGGGCAAGCTCGCGGTGTACACCGCGGCCGCCGGTATCGACCCGCGCCGGGTGATCGCCGTGTCGCTGGATGTCGGCACGGACCGGGAGTCGCTGCTCAACGACCCGCTGTACGCCGGGAATCGGCATCCTCGGGTGCGGGGCGCCGACTATGACACGTTCATCGAGAGGTATTTGCGGACCGCGTCGTCGATGTTCCCCGGCGCCCTGCTGCACTTCGAGGACTTCGGTCCCGGCAACGCCCGGCGGATCCTGGAGGAGTACGGGGACACCTACCGCATCTTCAACGACGACGTCCAGGGCACCGGGGCGATCACGCTGGCCGCGGCCCTGTCGGCGGTCAAGGTGAGCGGGGTGCCGATGCGGGACCAGAGGCTGGTGGTCTTCGGCGCGGGTACGGCGGGCGTGGGCATCGCCGACCAGCTGAGGGACGCCATGATCCGCGACGGGGCGAGCCGCGAGCAGGCCACCGCGCAGGTCTGGCTGATCGACAAGCAGGGCCTGCTCACCCGGGACATGACCGATCTGCGGGACTACCAGCGGCCGTATGCGCGGGAGCGGGCGGAGGTCGCGGCCTTGGCGCCCGACGGCGGCCCGATCTCGCTGGTGACCACCGTGCGGCAGGTGCGGCCGACCATTCTGCTGGGCACCTCCACGGTGCACGGGGCGTTCACCCGGGAGGTCGTGGAGGCCATGGCCGAGGGCACCGAGCGGCCGATCGTCTTCCCCATCTCCAATCCGACCTCGCGGATCGAGGCCATGCCCGCCGATGTGATCGCCTGGTCCAAGGGCAAGGCGCTGGTCGCGGTCGGCATCCCCGTGGCGCCCGTCGAGTACGGCGGTGTCCGCTACGACATCGGGCAGGCCAACAACGCGCTGCTCTACCCCGGGCTGGGGCTCGGCACGATCGTCTCGGGCGCGTCCCGGGTCACGGCGGGCATGCTGCTGGCGGCGGCGCAGGCGGTCGCGGACCAGGTCGATCCCACCGCACCGGGTGCCTCCCTGCTGCCGCCGGTGGAGAACCTGCGGGAGTCCTCGGCCCGCACCGCCGCCGCGGTGGTCGCCGCGGCGGTCGACGAGGGGGTCGCCACCCGCAAACCGGCCGACCCCGACCGGGCCGTCCGGGACGCCATGTGGAAGCCGGTCTACGGCGATGGCTGCGACGGCAGCAGCAACGGCCACGGCAGCCACAGCGGCAATGGCGGCAGCACCAGCGTCGGTGGAGACGGCTACGGCAGCGGCGGCCGTGATGGAGCCGCCTCGTGAAGGCGCGTTCCCGTACGGCCCGGGCCGCCGCGTCCTCCCCGGAAAGCCCCGCCCCGGCGGACCCGGCGGACCCGGTGACCCGGGAAGAGCCCGCCCCGAAGATCCTCGATCTCCCCGTCGGCCTGCATGCGAGCGGCACCCGGCGGGAGACGGACTCCATGGGTGCCGTCGAGGTCCCGGCGGACCGCTACTGGGGTGCGCAGACCCAGCGGTCCCTGATCCACTTCTCCATCGGCGACGACCGGATGCCGAAGGCGGTCTACCACGCCTACGGCTACGTCAAGAAGGCCGCGGCGCTGGTCAACGGGCGGGCCGGGCGGCTGCCCGGCTGGAAGTCCGAGCTGATCGCCCGGGTCGCCGACGAGGTCGTGGCGGGGGAGCTGGACGAGCACTTCCCGCTGTATGTGTGGCAGACCGGGTCCGGGACGCAGTCCAACATGAACACCAACGAGGTGATCAGCAACCGGGCGATCCAGCTGGTCGGGGGCGAGCTGGGCAGCAAGACCCCGGTCCACCCCAACGACCACGTCAACATGGGCCAGTCCTCCAACGACACCTTTCCCACCGCGATGCACATCGCCGCGATCAAGGCGGTGCACGAACGACTGCTGCCCAGCACCCAGGCGCTCCAGTGGGCCATCGAGGCCAAGGCGGAGCAGTGGCGCGATGTGGTGAAGATCGGCCGTACGCATCTGGAGGACGCGGTTCCGCTCACTGTGGGGGAGGAGTGGTCCGGCTACGCCCACCAGCTGGCGCAGGCCGTCGACCGGGTCGCGGTGTCCGCGGAGGGCCTGTTCGAACTGGCCGCGGGCGGCACCGCCGTAGGGACCGGGCTGAACGCCCCGCCCGGGTTCGGCGAGCAGGTGGCCGCCGAGATAGCCGCCGAGACGGGCTATCCCTTTGTCACCGCCGAGAACAAGTTCGCCGCGCAGGGCGGTCTGGACGCCATGGTCGGAGCCTCGGCCGGGCTCCGCGCCCTGGCCGTGGCCCTGATGAAGATCGCCAACGACATCCGGTGGCTGGCCTCGGGGCCGCGCTGCGGGCTCGGCGAACTGGTGCTGCCCGCGAACGAGCCGGGTTCGTCGATCATGCCGGGCAAGGTCAACCCGACCCAGTGCGAGGCGATGGTCATGGTCTGCATCCAGGTGCTGTCCGAGGACACGGCCATCGCCTTCGCGGGCTCCCAGGGGAACTTCGAGCTGAACGCCATGCGCCCGGTCATCATCAGCAATTTCCTGCACGCGGCCGGCATCCTCGCCGACGCCTGCACCAAGCTGCGCCAGTACTGCATCGAGGGCACCGACCTGAACCGCTCCCGGATCGACGAGTTCGTCGAACGGTCCCTGATGCTGGTGACCGCGCTGTCGCCGGTGATCGGCTACGACAAGGCCTCGGCCATCGCCCACAAGGCGAACGACGAGGGCACCACCCTGCGCGAGGCCGCGCTGGCCTCCGGCTATGTCAGCGCCGAGGAGTTCGACCGCACCGTCGACCCGGCCGCGATGGTGGGCCGGGCGCACGAGTGAGGGCCCGCGCGGTGCCGGGCCCTCATCTGTGTACCTATGCAGGTGAAACGGTTGAGCGGTTGAGCGGTTGAGCGGTTGGGCTCAGATCAGCCGCACTGGCAGGGCGCGCCCGACTGGCATCCGCATCCGCAGCCGGATCCGCAGCCGCACGCGCCGACCAGGGGGAGGCTCTTGATCTCGATGGGCTGCTCGGTCTCGCGCGTCTGCGTGGGGTCGGGCGTGACGGGGGCCTCGGCCATGGATCTCTCCTAGAGTCCGACAAGACGGTGCCTGCGTCCATTCCATGCCCGCGACGGCGGGCGCGTCAACGGCGCACGGAAGCTTGCCCGTTCCCACCGGACCCGGGCGCCTCCCCCGCCTCGCACACCCCGGGGGAGGCGGAGGAGACGGGGGAGGCGGGGCCGGGGGCGCGTGATCGCGGATCAGACGCGCAGCCCATTGCCCCTCGGGCCGCCCCGAGGATCGAGCACGCGGCCGGGCTGTTCGTCCGGCCGCCCGAGGGCCTTGTCCGGCCGTCCCGAGGTCAGACGCCCTCGGTCCCCGTCACGGGCCGGATGTCTGCCTGGAGCTCGTCGGCGTGCTCGCCGGTCACCAGGTAGACCACGCGCTTCGCCACCGCCACGGCGTGGTCGGCGTAGCGCTCGTAGTAGCGGCCCAGCAGGGTGACGTCCACGGCGGTCTCTATGCCGTGCTTCCAGCGGTCGTCGATCAGGTGCTGGAAGAGCGTGCGGTGCAGCAGGTCCATCTCGTCGTCGTCCTGCTCCAGCTGCATCGCCAGGTCGATGTCCTTGGTGACGATGACCTCCGCGGCCTTCGCCATCAGGCGCTGCGCGAGCTGGCCCATCTCCAGGATCGTCGCGTGCAGGTCGAGCGGGACGGCGCGCGCCGGGAACCGCAGCCGGGCCAGCTTCGCGACATGCTGGGCGAGGTCGCCCGAGCGCTCCAGGTCGGCGCTCATCCGCAGCGAGGTGACGACGATCCGCAGGTCGGTGGCCACCGGCTGCTGGCGGGCGAGCAGGGCGATCGCGCGCGCCTCCAGGTCGTGCTGGAGTTCGTCGACCTTCTTGTCGCCCTCGATGACCGTTTCGGCCAGCTTGAGGTCGGAGTCGAGGATCGCCGTCGTGGCGCGCCCGATCGCCGACCCGACGAGCCGGGCCATCTCGACCAGGCCCTCGCCGATCGAGTCAAGTTCCTCGTGGTACGCGTCCCGCATCAGGGTGTCCCTCTCTTACGTCTGCTTCGGGGAGCCGGGGGCCGGGGCCCGTCGTCGCCATGGCGAACACGGCGGACACGGCCCCTTCGGTCCCCACGCTCCCACGTTCCGGTCCGTACGCGACCGTTTCCGACATCCCAAATGAACCAATACTGGCTCCAAGGTGAACTCTGAGCGACGAGTGTTCGAGGTCGCACTCCCACGGCTGTGGGTAACCCTCCTGACGTGCCTAACCTGGGTGCATGGACGTGAACGCGGCGGTCGCCGCAGCGGCAGCGATCGCCGGAGTGCTCACCGGTGTCATCGCCATGCTGGCGTTCCGCTGGAGCGAGCGCGACCAGAAGCGCCCCACCCGCACTTCCCTGCACACCGATCCCGTGCTTCCGCCGGGTGTGGACACGGTGCTGTCCGTGCTGCGGTCCTCGGCCGTCGTCCTCGACGAGTCCGACGCCGTGGTAAAGGCCAGCTCCGCCGCCTACGCCCTCGGACTCGTACGCGGTGGCAAACTCGCGGTCGAGCCGATGCTCCAGATGGCACGCGACACCCGCCGGGACGGCGAGATACGCCAGGTCGAGCTGGACCTGCCGCGCCGCGGCACCGGACGCGGAGAGGCACTCGCCGTCTCCGCCCGGGTGGCCCCGCTCGGCTCCCGGCTGGTTCTGCTGCTGGTCGAGGATCTCACCGAGGCCCGGCGGATAGAGGCGGTGCGCCGCGATTTCGTGGCGAACGTCAGCCATGAGCTGAAGACACCGGTGGGCGCCCTGTCGCTGCTCTCCGAGGCCGTGATGGACGCCTCCGACGACCCCGAGGCCGTGGAGCGCTTCGCGGGCCGGATGCAGATCGAGGCGACCCGGCTGACCAATCTGGTGCAGGAACTGATCGACCTTTCGCGGGTGCAGAACGACGACCCCCTTGAGGACGCCGAACCCGTGCGCGTCGACGAACTCGTCGCCGAGGCCATCGACCGCTGCCGCCACCAGGCCGGCACCAAGCAGATCACGATGGCCGCCGGGGGCACCGCCGACCTCCATGTGTGGGGCAACCGCGGCCAGCTCGCCGCCGCCCTCGGCAACCTCGTCGAGAACGCCGTCAACTACTCCCCCGCCCGCACTCGCGTCGGCATCGCCGCCCGCAGGGTCGCGGCGACCGGCGGGGACATGATCGAACTTGCCGTGACCGACCAGGGCATCGGCATCTCCGACAAGGACAAGGAGCGCATCTTCGAGCGCTTCTACCGCGTCGACCCGGCCCGCTCCCGTGCCACGGGCGGTACGGGACTGGGTCTCGCGATCGTCAAGCATGTGGCCGCCTCGCACGGCGGGGAGGTCACGGTGTGGAGCTCGGAGGGACAGGGCTCCACGTTCACCCTGCGGCTGCCGGAGGCGGGTGCGGCCCGCGACCGCGCGACCGACCACCCGTCCGACCTCGAAGACGAGGACGGCCGCCCCGACGGGACGACCACCGTCTCTTCCCCGTACGAACCGCTTCCCGCCCCGGAGGTCCTTCCGTGACCCGAGTGCTCGTCGTCGAGGACGAGGAGTCCTTCAGCGACGCCCTGTCCTACATGCTCCGCAAGGAGGGCTTCGAGGTCGCCATCGCGACCACCGGGCCCGACGGTCTCGACGAGTTCGAGCGCAACGGCGCCGATCTCGTCCTGCTCGACCTGATGCTGCCCGGCCTGCCCGGCACCGAGGTCTGCCGCCAGCTGCGCGGCCGGTCCAACGTCCCGGTCATCATGGTGACCGCCAAGGACAGCGAGATCGACAAGGTGGTCGGGCTGGAGATAGGGGCCGACGACTACGTCACCAAGCCGTTCTCCTCGCGCGAGCTCGTCGCCCGTATCCGGGCCGTCCTGCGCCGCCGCGGCGAGCCCGAGGAGGTGACGCCGGCCGCGCTGGAGGCCGGGCCGGTGCGCATGGACGTCGACCGGCACGTGGTGACGGTCTCCGGCTCCAAGGTCGACCTGCCGCTGAAGGAGTTCGACCTCCTGGAGATGCTGCTGCGCAACGCGGGCCGCGTGCTGACCCGTATGCAGCTCATCGACCGCGTCTGGGGCGCCGACTACGTCGGTGACACCAAGACCCTGGACGTCCACGTCAAGCGCCTCCGCGCCAAGATCGAGCCGGACCCGGGCGCCCCGCGCTACCTGGTCACGGTCCGCGGCCTCGGCTACAAGTTCGAGCCGTAAACCGCCCCACCGCTCACCGTTCGGGCGGTGCCCGGGGCCCGGTGTCCGCTTCGTGGCTGGGGCCCCTGGCGCTGACCCCAGGCACGCCGCCTTCGGCCTGCGGCTCCTGGCTCGGCTCCCGGCCGACGGCTCACGTCCGCGGCCTTGGCTCCCTCGTACCCGGTCCTGCGCCCGGCCCTGGCCGCAGGACCCGGGCCTACGGGCCTGCGAAGGCGCTCCCGGGCGGAAACGGCCCCCGCCCTTCGGGGTTCGGCCATGTGGTGGCCGGGGTGTGGCCCCGGCCGGAGATCAGTGCTCCGAGGCGCCCGACTCCGTGGCCTTCGGGCTGTGCGTGCTCCTGTGGCCCGGTGCGCCGGAGGCGCCCGTGGCGGGGGAGCCCGAGGGGGAGCCCGACGGCTTCGGGCTGGTGCTGCCCGACGGGGTGGCGGAGGCGCTCGGCGTGGGGATGTTGCTCGGGCCCCACTTGGTGAAGTAGCTCTCGGCCGGGACCACGAAGGCCCGCAGGCTCACATCGCCGGTCTTGCTGAAGCCGAAGGTGATCTTCTGCGCGTTGCCGTTCTGGACGGCGGCACCGGTGTTGTCCAGGATCGCGGAGGCGTTGTCCTTGCCGCCGATCACGATGGACTCACCGGCCGGGATGGTGACCTTGCCGCCACCCTTGCCGGGGGAGAGGGCCGCGGTGCCGTCGCCGTCCACGCTGATCGAGTCCAGCGTCTGGTCGGTGCGGCCGGTGTTGAAGACGGTCGCCGAGATCACCGCGGGGCCCTTGGCCTTCGGGTCGGGCTGGGTGATGACCAGAGCGTTCTGGATCTTGATGTCGCCGACGCTGGTCGCGGCGTTGTCCGGCTTGATCTCGAGCGTCTGGCTGTTGTTGCCGGCGCCGCATGCGGCGAGCGAGGCGATCGAGAACGCAATGGCGGCGGCGGCGAGGGCGCCGCGTCGAAGGCTGCTGCTCACGGCGGCGGCAACTCCTTGAACGTGGGCGGAGCAGGACGACTCCCTGATAAAGCCGCCCTAAGTGTCTGTCAGCGGCCTTAGGTTACCGAGCCGTTCCCGGGGGGTCGCACCCGACCCTCCCCAAGGCCCCGACTTCGTTCCCGGAAGGGTGGCCGGAACGGGTCCTCGGCGGTGGCCGGAGCGGGTCCTCGGCGGCATACGGTGGGGTCCCCTGGGGCGCTCGCCTGGGCAGCTCCGCGGGAGCCCGCCCCCGGGAGCCGCGACCTCACCGTTCCCGCTGTTCCCGCCTGCCCCAGCAGCCTCTTTGACCTCTGCTTGGTGCTGCATTCACATAAGTGTCCGGCGTTCCATGCCTGGGATTTCCGGCAAGGAATGCGCGGCGCCCGTGAAAATCGATCAGTCGGACAACAACCCGGGATCGGAGACCTCCTTGATCAATTCCGGATTCGGCCCGTAGGTGACGGCAGGCACCGAACGGAGTAGCGGAAGTCGATCGCTTGCAGCCGGACAAATGGGGACGTTCCGGCACTGCTCGGGTGCCTCCGGGGCGAGTGGCGCACCGCTTTCCGGGTGCCCGCAGAGCCGCTCCCACCTGCGAATACCTCGTTCCGCTCGCCCTCCGCAGCACGTTCCGGTCGCGCTTGTCAAGCCCCGAGATATGCCCTGACCTGCGAAAACGCCATTCAGAAGACGCGGTTTCCGTGTTACCCTGGATAGCCACGGAAGGGGTACCTGTCACATGACGTTCAAGGTTGGCGACACCGTGGTCTATCCCCATCACGGGGCCGCGCTGATCGAGGCCATCGAAACTCGCCAGATCAAAGGCGTGGACAAGACCTACTTGGTGCTGAAGGTCGCCCAGGGCGACCTGACGGTACGTGTGCCAGCGGACAATGCGGAGTTCGTCGGCGTGCGTGATGTGGTCGGTCAGGACGGGCTGGACCGGGTCTTCGAGGTGCTGCGCGCGCCGTACGCCGAGGAGCCCACGAACTGGTCGCGTCGGTACAAGGCAAATCTGGAGAAGCTCGCCTCCGGCGACGTCATCAAGGTCGCGGAAGTCGTGCGTGACCTGTGGCGCCGTGAGCGCGAGCGCGGACTGTCCGCGGGTGAGAAGCGGATGCTCGCCAAGGCCCGGCAGATCCTGGTGAGCGAGCTGGCCCTCGCGGAGAACACGAACGAGGACAAGGCCGAGGCACTGCTCGACGAGGTCCTCGCGTCCTGACGCCCCTCCACCGCCGTTTCCCGTAGGCCGCTGCTCGGCCCCCGAGGTGCACGGCGGACGGACCGGTGCACGACACCCATGTATGCCGCGGTGCCCGTTGACGGATATGACCGTCGCCGGGCGCTGCGGCATGTTCGTACCCATATGTTCTTGCGCCGGGGAGAAACCCCGATACTTGGCGTGCCGGGCCCGGGCAGCTGGCTCGACCAGAGGTCACGGAAGGGTCCGGTCAAGGCGTCGCGCCCGGCACGGTGTGGCCATACCCATCCCGGCCGAGCACACAAACCTGACAGGAACCGATGTCTGACGAATCGCGCCCCGCACCCGCCGGAATCCGTACGGCCGCGGTGATTCCGGCCGCCGGACGAGGAGTTCGCCTCGGTCCGGGCGCCCCCAAGGCGCTCCGCGCGCTGAACGGCACCCCCATGCTCATCCACGCGGTGCGCGCGATGGCCGCGTCCCGAGCCGTCTCCCTGGTGATCGTCGTGGCCCCGCCGGACGGGGCCTCCGAGGTCAAGTCGCTGCTGGACGCGCACGCGCTGCCCGAGCGGACGGACTTCCTGGTCGTCCCCGGCGGCGACACCCGGCAGGAGTCCGTGCGGCTGGGCCTTGAGGCGCTGCCGCCCGAGTACGGGATCGTCCTCGTCCATGACGCGGCCCGCCCGCTGGTGCCCGTGGACACGGTCGACGCGGTGATCGAGGCGGTGCGGGAGGGCGCGCCCGCCGTGGTGCCCGCGCTGCCGCTCGCCGACACCGTCAAGGAGGTCGGGACCGCCGCCCCCGGTGCGCCGGAGCCGGTATTGGCCACCCCCGAGCGGGCCCGGCTGCGTGCGGTGCAGACCCCGCAGGGCTTCGACCGCGCCACGCTGGTGCGGGCGCACCGGACGGTGACGGACAACGTCACGGACGACGCGAGCATGGTGGAGCAGCTGGGTCTCGGGGTGGTGGTGATCCCCGGTCACGAGGAGGCCTTCAAGGTGACCCGTCCGCTGGACCTGGTGCTGGCCGAGGCGGTTCTCGCGCGCAGGAGGCTGAACGATGGCTTCTGAGGCACCCCTGCTGCCCCAGGTGGGCATCGGCACCGACATCCACGCCTTCGAAGAGGGGCGGGAGCTGTGGTGCGCGGGTCTCAAGTGGGAGGGCGAGGGCCCCGGCCTCGCGGGCCACTCGGACGCGGACGTGGTCGCGCACGCCGCCTGCAACGCGCTGTTCTCGGCGGCCGGTCTCGGCGATCTGGGGCAGCACTTCGGCACGGGCCGCCCCGAGTGGTCCGGCGCGTCCGGTGTCACGCTGCTGACGGAGGCGGCACGGATCGTGCGCGCGGCCGGCTTCCGGATCGGCAATGTGGCGGTGCAGGTCGTAGGGCCCCGTCCGAAGATCGGCAAGCGCCGCGAAGAGGCGCAGAAGCTCCTGTCGGAGGCGGCGGGCGCCCCGGTCTCGGTCTCCGGTGCGACCACGGACGGCCTCGGCTTCCCCGGGCGGGACGAGGGGCTGATGGCGGTCGCCACGGCGCTCGTGGTGCGCGTGAGCTGAGCGCGTGCGAGGGTACCCGGGGAGTCATCAGTGACCGAGGCCCCGGAGGTACCCATGGCAGCCGCCGCCCTGTCCGACCGGCTCAAGGATCTGCTCGACCGCCCCGTCTTCGTCGTCATCGGCACGGTCCAGCCCGACGGCAGCCCCCAGCTGTCGCCGGTGTGGGTCAAGCGGGACGGTGACGACCTCCTCGTCTCCACCACCGTGGACCGGCGCAAGAAGAAGAACCTGGACCGCGACCCCCGGGTGAGCGTCGTCGTGTACGACCCCGACTCGCCGTACGAGTACGCCGAGATCCGGGGGACCGCGGAGCTGTCGTCCGAGGGCGCGCGGGACCTCATCGACGAGCTGTCGCTGAAGTACACCGGAAAGAAGTACGCGGAGTTCAATCCCGACTCGGTGCGGGACGCCGAGCGCGTGGTGGTGCGGATCGTTCCACGGAAGGTGGCCGGGCGCCTCTGAGCGCCCGGCACCCCGGGAGCGGGAATGCGAGCCTCGTGGGGAAAAGGGGCGTGAGGCACTCCCCGCGGCCCACTACCCTGGACCCCGTGACTATTCGCCTGCACGACACCAGCGCCCGGCAGATCCGTGACTTCACCCCGCTCAAGCCGGGTTGTGTCTCGATCTACCTGTGTGGCGCCACCGTGCAGGCCGCACCCCATATCGGGCACATCCGCTCGGGTCTCAACTTCGACATCATGCGCCGCTGGTTCGAGTACCGCGGCTTCGAGGTGACGTTCGTCCGCAATGTGACGGACATCGACGACAAGATCATCACCAAGTCGGCCGAGCAGGGCCGCCCTTGGTGGGCGATCGGGTACGAGAACGAGCGCGCCTTCAACGACGGCTACACCGCGCTCGGCTGCCTCCCGCCGACGTACGAGCCGCGGGCGACGGGCCATGTGACCGAGATGGTCGAGATGATGCGCACCCTCATCGAGCGCGGCCACGCCTACGAGTCCGAGGGGAACGTGTACTTCGACGTGCGCTCCTTCCCCGGCTATCTGGAGCTGTCCAACCAGGAGCTGGAGAACCTCCAGCAGCCGGAGAGCGTCGGGGAGACGGGCAAGCGCGACGCCCGCGACTTCGCCATGTGGAAGGCCGCCAAGCCCGGGGAGCCGAGCTGGGAGACGCCCTGGGGCCGCGGGCGGCCCGGCTGGCACCTGGAGTGCTCGGCGATGGCCCACAAGTACCTGGGGCCCGCCTTCGACATCCACGGCGGCGGCATCGACCTGATCTTCCCGCACCACGAGAACGAGATCGCGCAGGCCAAGGCCTTCGGCGACGACTTCGCGCGGTACTGGGTGCACAACGCCTGGGTCACCATGAGCGGCGAGAAGATGTCCAAGTCGCTGGGCAACTCGGTCCTGGTCTCCGAGATGGTCAAGCGGTGGCGGCCCATCGTGCTGCGCTACTACCTGGGCACCCCGCACTACCGCTCGATGATCGAGTACAGCGAGGAAGCGCTGCGCGAGGCCGAGTCCGCGTTCGCGCGGATCGAGGGCTTCGTCCAGCGGGTGATGGAGAAGGCCGGCGGGGTCGTCGAGCCCGCCGCCGAGGTCCCGCCCGCCTTCGCCGAGGCGATGGACGACGACCTGGGCGTGCCGCAGGCGCTGGCCGTGGTGCACACCACCGTCCGGCAGGGCAACAGCGCCCTGGCCGCCGACGACAAGGAGGCCGCGGTCGCACGCCTGGCCGAGGTGCGGGCCATGCTCGGCGTGCTCGGCCTGGACCCGCTGGACGCGCGGTGGGCCGGGGAGAGCGAGCGCGGCGAGGACCTGCACGGGGTCGTCGACACCCTGGTCGGCCTGGTGCTCCAGCAGCGCGAGGCGGCCCGCGGCCGCAAGGACTGGGCCACCGCGGACGCCATCCGCGACCAGCTCAACCAGTCGGGTCTGGTCATCGAGGACGGCCCCCAGGGCCCCCGCTGGACGCTCGGCCCGCGCTGATCGCCCCCCGGCGACTCCTTGATCGATTGTGCCGCCCGGCCCTCCGGGCGGCACACTGCATAGACGTACGTACGAAAGTTCCAACAGACAGGTAGGTCATGGCCGCGAACAACCGTCGCATGTCCGGCAAGAAGGGCGCGCAGATCGGCAGTGGCGGCAAGCGGCGCCGCGGCCTGGAGGGCAAGGGCCCGACCCCGCCCGCCGAGATGCGCAAGGGGCACGCCAAGCAGCGTGTCGCCGCGGCGCAGGCGCGCCGCACCCAGGGCCGCCCGCAGCGCCGTCCGGGCGGCAAGGGCACGTCCGAGCTGGTCGTCGGGCGCAACCCGGTCGTGGAGGCGCTCCGCGAGGGCGTGCCCGCGTCCACGCTCTACGTCCAGCAGTTCATCGACAGCGACGAGCGGGTGCGCGAGGCGCTCCAGCTGGCGTCGGAGCGCGGTGGGATCAACCTCATGGAGGCCCCGCGTCCCGAGCTGGACCGGATGACGAACGGCCTGAACCACCAGGGCCTGGTCCTCCAGGTCCCGCCGTACGAGTACGCGCATCCGGAGGACCTGGTCGCCGCCGCCTTCGACGAGGGCGAGGACCCGCTGGTCGTCGCCCTCGACGGGGTGACCGACCCGCGGAACCTGGGCGCGGTCGTGCGGTCCGTCTCGGCCTTCGGCGGCCACGGGGTCGTGGTGCCCGAGCGGCGCGCGGCCGGGATGACCGCCGGTGCCTGGAAGACCTCCGCCGGTACGGCGGCCCGTACGCCCGTCGCGCGCGCCACCAACCTGACCCGCGCCCTGGAGGCGTACAAGAAGGCGGGGCTCACCGTCGTCGGGCTGGCCGCGGACGGCGAGGCCGAAATCGGTGACCTCGAAGTCCTGGACGGCCCGGTCGCGATCGTGATCGGCAGCGAGGGCAAGGGCCTGTCCCGGCTGGTCGGCGAGACCTGCGACGTCCGGGTGCGGATCCCCATGCCGGGCGGCGCCGAGTCGCTCAACGCGGGTGTCGCCGCCGGAATCGTGCTCTACGAGGCGGCCCGCAGGCGCCGCTGACGCCGGTCACTTCGCTGCTGCCGGGCCTGGACGGGGACACCCGACAGGCCCGGACGCGTGTTCGCCTGTGCTGCCCTTCGGGGGAATGCGGACGTCCAGGACGCGCTTGACGGGGTCCGGACAGATCCGCGGGGTCAAAGCAGTGTCCTAATCACACGTCACTCGGTTAGATGAGTGTGGACACCAGAACACGCCGCACACCCCCGGGGGAGCGGTCGTCGGGATTCGACGACACTCCCGCGCTGAGCATGATGAAGGTGCCGAGCGACCCGGCGCAGATCATCGTCAATCATGCGAGTTTCCGCGTGCAGTTGGGCGCGTCGACGCGGCGCGCCTCGTTCCCGCGCGGGGCGCGGCAGCTGAGCACGGTCCGGGACGGCGCCCGCCTGCCCCACGTCGGTCCGGCGGACGGAGCGGGCGTCCCCGAGGGTGCCGGGGGCCGCCGTCGGCCCGTCGTCTGGAGCGGGAGGTCCGCGCCCGACGACACCGGTGCCCACCGGCTGCTCCAGGCGGCACGGAGCCGGAGCGTGCACCACGGCGAGGAGCAGTCCGGCGACGCGGGTGCGACCCAGCTGATGTCGCGACTCGGCGTGCGGGACCGGCCCGGGGCCCACGGCCACGACGGCGGGCCGCCCGCCCACGAATCCGGTGCCACCCGGCTGCTGCCTCACATGCGGAGCGCGGGCGGCGCCTACGGCGAGGACCTCTACGGGGAGACGCTCCACGGCGGCCCCGCTCACGACGACCGGGCCTACGGCGGCCCCGGCACCGAAGCCGCCTATGGCGGCCCTCTGTTCAGGGACGAGATCGCGGGCGGGGCCCCGGAGCCGCGGAGCAGGCGACGCGCGGGCGGACCGGCCCAGTCCGCCGCCGCGGCGGGCGTCCGGCACGCGTACTACCCGGGCCGCCGGATGAACCTCGGCGTGGTGCTGCTGCCGCTGCGCATCTTCCTGGGCTCCATCTCCGCCTACGCCGGTATGGGCAAGCTCTGCGACCCCGTCTACTTCGACGGCGGCAAGCGGGGCTCCATGGTCACCTGGCTCAGCACCCTCCACCCCTGGCAAGTCGCCGAGCCCATGCGGCAGTTCGCGCTCCAGCATCCCGTCGGCACCGGCCTGGTCGTCGCCTTCCTCCAGGTGATCGTGGGCGTGCTCACGGTCCTCGGGCTCTGGCAGCGGGTCGCGGCCGCGGTGGGCGCGCTGCTGTCGGCGGCGCTCATCGTCACCGTGAGCTGGCGTACCGTCCCCGTGTACGACGCGCCCGACATCATCTATCTCGCGGCCTGGTCGCCGCTGATCATCGCCGGGGCGCCGGTGTACTCCGTGGACGGGCGCCTGGCGAGCGGTGCGTGGCGCCGGCTCGGCCCGCGCTCGGACATCTGGGAGCTGCGGCAGTACGTGCTGCGCCGGGGTGCGCTGCTGACCGCGCTGGTGACCGGGGCGACGCTGCTCGTCGGCTCGCTGCTCGGCGGAGCGGTGCGGGACGCGAACCGGGTGGTCGTCCCCGGTCCGGGCGAGGCCCCGCGCAACGAGCTGCCGGGCTCTCCGGTGCCCGGCAAGCCCGGCGGACGTCAGCACCCGTCGAGCCCCGCGGCCTCGCGGCCCTCGGCGACCCAGGGGGCCGACTCCTCCCCGCCGTCGAGCGCGGTCACCACACCGGGCACCGCCGGGGCGACCGGCAGTGTCACCGGCGGCCAGCCGAGCCAGACCCAGGGCACCGTGGGCCAGGCCCCCTCGCACCACTCGGCGCCGTCCCGGCAGGCCCCGAGCACCAGCGCGGGCCCCTCGTCCTCGGGCGGCAGCGGCACGGGCGGCCCCACGGGCGGGGCGAGCGGCAGCACCGGGGGAGGCCACTCGAGCGGCGGCTCGGACCACCTGGTCGGCGGCCTCCTGGGCTGATCACGCCTCTCCCGGCGACAGGGCCCCCACCTTGAGGTGGGGGCCCTGTTGTTGGGCTTGTCATTGGCCGGGGGCGGGGCGGGGCGATGGCCGGGGTCGGGGCGCCGGGGGCCTGAAGCGCTGAGGCGCCCGGGTGCCGGTTGGGATGGTTGCCGAGGGGCCGCCCGGCGGAGGCTCGGAGGCGGTTGCCGTGGAGCCCGCCCCGCGGAGGCTCGGAGGCGGCTGCCGAGAGGGGCCCGCCCCGAGGAGGCTGCGGGCGGGATCCTCGCGGCAGCCGTTTGGACTGCCGCGAGGCAGAGCGGCGAACGGCAGCGGCCCGGACCCCCGTGGGAACGAGGGCCCGGGCCGCGAGGCAGGGCTGTGGGGCGGCCGCTGAAAGCGGTGGGAGCCGGGTCGGTGGCCTCGCGGCCCTCGGCCCCTTGGGCCGCCGAGGGCCGTGGAGCGGGCGCCGAGTCAGCGGCCCAGGGCCGCCAGTTCCTTGGCCGCCTCCGTGAGGTCCTTCGCCGTGTCGATGGCCCGCCAGTAGGCGCCCTGCGGCAGCGGGAAGCCGGCCAGCCGGCGTTCCCGGGCCAGCCGGGGGAAGGTGGTGCGCTCGTGGTCACCGCGCTCGGGGAGCATCTTGGCGAACTCGGCGGAGAAGACGTAGACCCCCGCGTTGATCTCGAACGTCGACGGCGGGGACTCGATGAAGTCCGTGACATGCCCGAAGCCGTCCGTCTTCACGGCACCCCACGGAATCCGCGGGCGGGCTAGCGCGAGGGTGGCGGCCGCGTCCCGCTCGGCGTGGAAGTCCGCCATGTCCCGCAGCGAGAACCGGGTCCAGATGTCGCCGTTGGTCGCGTACCACGGCTGGTCGGGGTGCGGCAGATGCTCGGCGGCGTACCGCAGACCGCCGCCGCGGCCGAGCGGCTCCGCCTCGACGACCGTGGTGACCCGCACCGGCAGATCGGCGGAGTCCAGCCAGCGTTCCAGCACCTCGGCGAGGTGGCCGCAGGAGACGACCACGTCCGTGACGCCCTCCTCGGCGAGCCAGGTGAGCTGATGGCCGATGATCGGGGTCCCGGTGCCCGGGATCTCCACCATCGGCTTGGGCCGGTCGTCGGTGTACGGACGCAGCCGGGAGCCCTGGCCACCGGCCAGGATGACGGCTTGAACGGGGCGCGAGGCGGCGCTCGGATCGGTCATGACCGAACTGTACGACGCGCGCCCCGTCCGGGGTCCGGGGTGCCGACCGCCTCAGCCGTGCCGGGCGGCCACGCCCGAGGCGAAGGAGGTGTCGCAGACCGGGCGGGAGTAGGACTGGGCGCGCGTGGGGCCGTAGATGCGGACGGCGGCGCGGCCGAGGGCGCGGGCGATGGACGCGCAGTGCCTCGCCAGCGACGGGCGGCCGTTGACCGCCTCCTGGAGGTGGGTGAGCGCGACGCCCGGGTTCTTCTCCTGGAGCTCCAGCAGGAGCCTGTCCCGCAGGATGTCCTGCGGGGCGCGGGAGGAGGCGCGGGTGGAGACGTCTTCGGCGGACGCGGCGAGCACCGACGAGCCTCCCGTCCAGTTCACACGGGTGACCGCGAGGGTGCCGGACAGCACCAGGACGACGGGCAGGACGAGGGCCAGGGTGCGGCCGATCCGGCGGGCGGGGCCACGGCCGCGCCGGGGCCGGGGAGTAGTGGAGTGCTTCACGCGAGTGAGGGTAGCGCGGGGTAGTGATTTGGCGACATTTAGTCACCGGTTCGAGGGACGGGAACGCGGAAATTTCCGGGTAGGGGGTTGACGCCGGTGGTCGAAATGCCTTTCATGTTGCGGTTTTTGGCGGCGGACGACCAAGGGGCTCCACGGCAAGCCGCGGAGCCCCCCTCACCGTTCGCGGTGCGGCCGGACCTCAGTCGGAGAGGCGCTCACCGGTCGAGGTCGAGAACACATGGGTCTCGCCCGGCCGCGGCACCACATGCAGCTGGGCACCCTTCTCCGGCACCTGGCGGCCGCCGACGCGGACCACCAGGTCCTTGGGCTCCCCGTCGACCTCGGCGGTGCCGTAGACATAGCCGTCGGCGCCCAGCTCCTCGACGACGTTCACCGAGATGGCGAGGCCCGCGGGGGCGTGCTCGGCGTCCTTGGACAGCGCGGAGGCGGCGGCTCCGCCCAGCTCCACCACGTCGAAGTGCTCCGGGCGGACACCGACGGTGACCGTGCGGTCCCCCTTGTCGGCGGCGGCCGCGAGGGCCTCGCGGCCGACCGGCACCACACTGTTGCCGAACTTCACTCCGCCGTCCGTGATCGGGACCTCGACCAGGTTCATGGCCGGGGAGCCGATGAAGCCCGCGACGAAGAGGTTGGCCGGGCGGTCGTACATGTTGCGCGGCGAATCCACCTGCTGGAGGAGGCCGTCCTTGAGCACGGCCACCCGGTCGCCCATGGTCATGGCCTCGACCTGGTCGTGGGTCACGTAGACCGTGGTGATGCCCAGCCGGCGCTGGAGCGAGGCGATCTGCGTACGGGTGGAGACACGGAGCTTGGCGTCCAGGTTGGACAGTGGCTCGTCCATCAGGAAGACCTGGGGCTCGCGCACGATGGCGCGGCCCATCGCGACGCGCTGGCGCTGGCCGCCGGAGAGCGCCTTCGGCTTGCGGTCCAGGTACTCCGTGAGGTCGAGGATCTTCGCGGCCTCCTCGACCTTCTTGCGGATCTCCGCCTTCGCCACACCGGCGATCTTCAGCGCGAAGCCCATGTTGTCGGCGACGGACATGTGCGGGTAGAGCGCGTAGTTCTGGAACACCATGGCGATGTCCCGGTCCTTGGGCGGCAGATGCGTGACATCGCGGTCACCGATGCGGATGGCGCCGCCGTTCACGTCCTCGAGCCCCGCCAGCATGCGGAGCGAGGTGGACTTGCCGCAGCCCGACGGGCCGACCAGGACGAGGAACTCCCCGTCCTCGATCTGGATGTCGAGCGCGTCGACGGCGGGCTTCTCGGAACCCGGGTATATCCGGGTCGCCTTGTCGAAAGAGACAGTGGCCATGGCGAATGGGCCCCCTTCACCGGCAGGAACGTGCCGGACGATCCGTTGTAAAGGTGGTGAGCCACTACGGGATTCCGTTGTGGTGTAGTCCACAAGAGTGAACTGGCTCAGGACCGTACCCGCCCGCCACCTGCCCTGTCAGTACCCGGGAGGCGGTGAACTTCGCGGAAATTTTCGACGGCTCCCGCCCGGGACGCGGGTACACTGCACGGGCACGCAGATGCACGCCTCCTTAGCTCAGCTGGTCAGAGCGCCGCTCTTGTAAAGCGAAGGTCGTCGGTTCGAATCCGACAGGGGGCTCCAGTGGAGCCCAGGTCCGGTGGCCCCTGACCTGGGTTTTCGTACGCTCCAAGCTCGTTTCGTGGTGGTGGGTCAGGTCTCGTGAGGGCTCCTGACCGCTACCGGTGGACGAGCGAGTGGTCGCCGTGGAGCGCTGAGCGGCCGATTCCGCCCCCCCCCGGGTGCCAGGGGCCGGTAGCGAACTCCGGCGGCAGGAACCGGATGCCCGGCATCTGCTCCAGGCCGAGCTGGACGCGTCGCCGAGGGGAGTGTCCTGGTCAGGGGGTAAGCCGACCGCTACAGGGCGCGGGATTGTGGATCACCGCGGTGTGAAGACCGGCTTGCGGCGTTCCCGGACGGCTGCCATGGCCTCGGGGAAGTCGGGGCGGGTGAACGATTCCCGCATGAGGGAGACGGACTCGGCCACGGCGTCGGCCGCTGGCATGCGCAGGCCGTCCAGGATTTGGCGCTTGATGACGGCCATGGACGCCGGGGAGCAGGTCTCGGCAAGTCGGCGGGCGTACTCCTGGGCGGTCGCCAGCACCGTGTCGCGAGGCGCGGTGTGCTGCACCAGGCCCATCCGCAGCGCCTCCTGCGCGCCCACAGCCCGGGAGGACAGCAGCAGGTCCGTCGCGTTGCCGACGCCCACCAGGCGTGGCAGCAGCCAGGCCGCGCCGTACTCGGCGATCAGGCCGAACCGGCTGAACACGGCTGAGACCTGTGCCTCGTCCGCCATGAACCGGACGTCGGCGTACAGGGCGTGCACGAGCCCGAGGCCCGCCGCGCTGCCGTTGATCGCTGCGATCAGTGGGGTCCGCATGGTCAACGGAAGGTGCGCGGGGTGTCCGAGGACCGAGTCCGGGTCCTCTTCCGGCGAATCCTGCGAATCGGCCAGTTGGGCGAGCAGGTCGGGGGTCGCTCCCGAGCAGAAGCTGCTGCGCGCGCCTGTCACGACGACGGCGCGGACCTCGTCGTCGGCGTCAGCCTCGGCCAAGGCGTCGTAGTAGGCGCCGAACATGGACAGGTCCATGCCGTTGCGTAGCTCGGGACGGGCGAAGGTAATCGTCCGCACGGGCCCCTCGGTATGCGTCTCTATGCCCGTCGCGCTACTGGACATGCCTTCTACCTCCAGATAACAGACTACTGACTTTCCTAAGGGAACTGCTTATCATGAAGCCCCTGATGACGAGCGGAGTATTGCTGTGCGACTACCGAGACCGCTGGGTCTGTCCGGCCTGAGCACGTGGATACCCGAAGCACGCCAGACCGCCCGGGACGCCGTCGAACAAGGCCTGGTGGAGGCGGACACGGCCGAGGAACTCGGTTACGCGGCGCTGCCGGTGGCGGACAAGGCTCCTCCCGAGATGGCGGTGCTGGCGGCGCGCACGGCCCTGGAGAGCACCGGGACCGCGTCGGCCGGGCTGGGCATGGTGCTGCACGCCTGGATGTACTACCAGGGGCACGACCTCTGGTCGCCTCCGCATTACATCGCCGATCAGCTCGGCGCCCGACAGGCCGAGCCGCTGGGTGTCCAGCAGGTCTGCAACGGCGGTGCGGCGGCCGTCGAGGTGGGCGCCGCCCGGCTGTTGGCCGACCCCGCCCTCGGCGACGTCCTGGTCACGACGGCCGACCGGTTCGCCGCACCGGGCTTCGACCGCTGGCGCGGAGACTACGGGATCGCCTACGGGGACGGCGCCACCGCGCTACTGCTGCACCGGCTCGAAGAGCGTCCCGCGGACCTGCTGCTGCACGCGGTCGCCACGGTTGCCGCGCCGCAACTGGAAGGGATGCACCGCGGAAGGGATGCCTTCGGTGCTATGCCACGCTCCGTGAGCGACCAAGTGGACATGCGCCGCACGAAGAAGGCCTTCCTCGAGCGTGAGGGCATGGAGGGCTTCACCCGGGCCAGCGCGGAGAGCCTGACGGAGGTCGTGGAGCGGTGCCTTGCCGCCGGCGGACTGGCATCCGACAGTCCGCTGCTGCGCTGTGTCGTTCCGCCACGGCTGGGCGCCAAGACCATCGACCTCGCCTATGCGCCCCCTCTGCGCAAGATGCTGTCGGCCGAGATCCGGACGGTGGGCGGGGACACGGGACACCTGGGCGCGGGGGACGCGGCGGCCAGCCTGGCCGAGCTGTGGTCCGGCAGCGTCCTGTCGCCGGGCGAGTACGCCCTGGTGGTGAGCGCGGGGGCCGGGTTCACCTGGTCGTGTCTGCTGGTGAGCGCCGCCTGACCGTCGGGCGCCGGGACGCCCGGGGCCGGGTGGCCCGCTCTGGAGCCACCCGGTTCACTGCGTTTCGTTCAGTGTCTTGATGGCCCGCTCCAGGTAGTCCTCGAACTGCTCGAACTCCTTGGGAGTGAACTCTGCCCGCAGACCGTCCTCGACGCGCACGGCCTCCTTGTCCGCCTTCTTCAGTACGGCGCGTCCGGCCCTGGTCAGCTTGTTGACGATGACCTTCTGGTGGAGCGGGGAAGGCTCTCGTTCCATCAGACCGTGCTTCTCCAGGTTGGCGAGGACCGTCGACATCGTCTGCGGCGTCACCATGCTCTCCCGGGCGAGTTGCGCGGCCGACATCCCGCCCGGGAAGAGCGAGAGCAGCAACAGTACGGAGTACTGGGGAACGGTCAGGTCGAACTGGCGCAGCACCTGGGTCTTGCGCGCGATCAATGCCTGCTCGGCCCGCTTGATGGTGTTTCCGAGCCGGTCCCCGACCGCAGCCGTCACGGCCGCGCGGGGGTCCTGCGCGTGCTTTGTCGTCGTGGTATCCGCCATATCAGAAGTCTCCCATGAATGAGCCTACGAATCCCTCTCGGGGCGCATCTGCCGCCGGGGCTGGGGAAGCGCGCAGGTGAGCCGGGCGGTGCAGACTCTCCGTTCCCGCTCGTCGGAGATGACGATCTCGTACGTGGCTACCGTGCGCCCCACGTGCAGGGGACGGCAGACGCCCGTCACCAGGCCCGCGCGCACCGCGTGGTGGTGGGTGCAGGAGAGTTCCTGGCCGACGATGATCCGGTCCGGTCCGGCGTGCACCCAGGCGGCGAGCGAGCCGAGGGTCTCCGCGAGAACCGCGTTGGCGCCACCGTGCATGATCCCGATCGGCTGCCGGTTCCCCCGTACCGGCATGGTGCCCACCACGAGGTCCGGTTCGCAGCGGATGATCTCGATGCCCATGCGGGTCACCAGTTGTTCGTCCAGGTAGTTGGGAAGGACCGGCACCGGTCCCAGCGTCGCCGCCGCCTGCGTCATTCGACCCTCCATGATCGTACGTGACCCGATGAGTGTACGTGTTCTGTCTTACGGTAGCTATGGAGATCAAGTATGTGTACTGTTACGGCCCAGTCGAGGAAAGGGAGGCCGCGATGCGCGGTACCGCACTGGGGACTTCCGGCCCCGAGGTCGGCGTCGTGGGTCTGGGCTGCATGGGCATGTCCTGGGCGTACGACGAACTGGGCAGGGACGACACCGCCTCGGTGGCGGTCGTCCACCGCGCTGTGGAGCTGGGCTGCACGCTCATCGACACCGCGGACATGTATGGTCCGTTCACCAACGAGGAGCTCGTCGGCCGGGCGCTGCGCGGCCGACGGGACGAGGTGGTGCTGGCGACCAAGGGCGGTCTTGTAGTGGACGATCCCACGACCTACGCCAGCCACCGTGACGGAAGGCCGGAGCACCTGCGCAGCGCTTGCGAGGCCAGCCTCCGGCGCCTGGGCGTCGACCACGTCGACCTCTACCAGCTCCACCGGGTGGACCCGGACGTGCCCGTCGAGGAGAGCTGGGGCGCCATGGCGGAGCTGGTACGGGAGGGCAAGGTACGTGCCATCGGCCTCTCGGAGGCATCGGTCGAGGACATCCGGCGAGCTCAGGCCGTGCATCCCGTGGCCTCCGTGCAGAGTGAACTGTCCTTGTGGAGCCGGGACACGGTCGGGTCGGGGGTCCTGGAGTTCTGCCGCGAGCAGGGCATCGCCCTCATCGCCTTCTCGCCGCTCGGCCGGGGTTTCCTCTCCGGCCGGATCAGCTCCGCCGACGACCTCCCGAAGGTTGACGGCCGTCGCCGGCTGCCCCGCTTTCAGTCCGAGGCGCTGGCTGCGAACCTGGGCATCGTCTACCGGCTCCGGCAGGTCGCGGAGCGGCTGCGAGCCACCCCGGCGCAGGTGGCGCTGGCCTGGGTGCTCGCGCAGGGCGAGAACGTCGTGGTGATCCCGGGCACGAAGAACATGCGCTACCTGGAGGAGAACGCGGGCGCGGCCGCAGTGGAGCTGGACGAAGCCTCGCTGGCTGCGCTGGAGGACGTTCCGGCGGCGGTGGGCACGCGCTACTGACCCATCCGGCCGCACTCGGGCCGGGCTTGTGAAGGTCATGGGCTCGGGTCCTGGCCCCTGACGGTCATGGCGCACGGGTCGTTCCGCACCACGCACCTGCTTGCGGTCTCCGACAGCGGGACGAAAGGCTCCGTAGCTACCTTTGCTCCGCGCCGGTCCGCGCGCCGAACGGCAGCGGACGGCCGGAACGAGGTACGCCGCACCCCGGCGTCGGGTTCACGGGGTCCGCCCAAGGAACGGTGCCTGCGGCGGCAGGAGAGGAGAGGGGGAAAGGTGCGTCTGAGAAGTCTGGGCAACACGGGAACCAAGGTCGGCGCCATCGGCCTCGGTTGTATGGGAATGAGCGGGCTGTACCAGGAAGCCTCCCGCGACGACGGGCGGTGCGTCCGGTTGATCAACGAAGCCCTGGACCTCGGCGGGAACCTCCTCGACACCGCAGACCTCTACGGCGCCGGGCACAATGAGTCCCTGCTCGGCAAGGCCATTGCGGGGCGGCGCGAGGAGGCCGTCGTCGCAACGAAACCCGGGATCGCCCCGGACGATCTCTGCCGGCGTGCGAGCCGCCACGACGGCTCACCGGCCCATCTGCGCGATGCCGCGGAGGCGAGTCTGCGGCGCCTGGACATCGACGTCATCGATCTCTACTACCTCCACCGCATGGACCCCGCGGTGCCGTTGGCAGAGACCTGGGGCGCCATGGCCGAGCTCGTCCAGCGAGGCATGGTGCGCTGGTTGGGTCTGTCCGGGGCGACCGTGGTACAGGCCCGTGAGGCGCACGCGATCCACCCGGTGACAGCGGTGCAGTCCGAACTCTCGCTGTGGGCCCGCGACGCGCTGGACGGCGAGCCGGACGGCATGATCGGCTGGTGCGAAAGCGCGGGAGTCAGCTTCATCCCCTCCGCGCCTCTGGGGCACGGCTTCCTCACCGGAACGTTGCGTGCCGACCAGTTTGAGAGCGGCGACTTACGTACCTCCGATCCCCGCTTCCACCGCGCCGCGATGGAGGCGAACCAACGCATCGTCGACGTGATCAGAGAGGTGGCCGACCGCCGGTCGGTCACCCCCGCACAGGTCGCCATCGCCTGGACCCTTGCACAGGGCGAACAGGTCGTACCGATCCCCGGCACGAAGAATTCCCGTTACCTGCGGGAGAATCTGGCCGCGTCAGAAGTCCAACTGGCCGACGAGGACTTCACGGACCTCCGCACCCTGCCTGCCGCCGTCGGCAGCCGAAATTGAGCCCTGAGCGCCGACGCCACCAGGACCGTGCACGGCCCGCGCCGCCTTGCCCGGCAGGGAAGCCGGGCCCCGCGACCCATGTCGTGCGAGGCCCCGCCAGACGCGGAGCCTTCCTCTCGATGCCGTGTCAGCTTCCGACGGCCTCGGAGGTCACGAGTGAGTCGACCGGACGCGTGTGCGCACCGAGCGCCGCCATGCGGTCCAGTGCCTCTCGGTGCTGTGCGTCGCTCTCGCTGGCGGTGGCGTCGGGGACGACGGTCACCTCGTATCCGAGGCGCAACGCTGTCGTCGCGGTGGACGCCACGCCGTGCGCGGTGGTCAGGCCGGCCAGCACGATCTTCGTCACCCCCGTCTGCCGGAGGTGGTCGTGGAGGCCGGTGTCCTCGAACGCGTCAAGGCCGTTCTTGGTCACCACGTGTTCTCCGGCACGGGCGGCGAGCGCGGGAACCAGGTGGTTGGGGGCCGCGGTGAGGCCGCCGTCGGCGCCATCGGCGCGGACGTACCGGACGAGGACGACGGCCGCGGAGTCCGCCGCCGTGAAGTGCTCGCGCAACCTTACGCAGGCGTCCGCCACAGCGGCGCCGCTCACCGGCTGCCAGGGCCTGTCGACGATCCACCGTTGCAGATCGATCAGGACGAGTGCCGTGTGTGCGCGGGTCATGAAGTGCTCCCCCGGGGAGAGATGAACAGCGTCCACGGGCACACTAGCAAGGAGAAACTCGAGTCAGTGGAGAGGTCGATTCCAGCCGACGACGGTCTGCTGCTGTGGGCCGAGACGTTCGGCAACCGCTGTGATCCTGCGGTACTGCTGGTGATGGGCGCCACGGTGCCGGGCATCGTATGGCCGGACGAGCTGTGCCGGCAGCTCGCGTCGGCGGGATACTACGTGGTGCGCTACGACCACCGCGACACCGGGAGATCCGGCAAGTCCGTTGCCGAGTACGACCTTTCGACGATGGCCGCGGACGCAGCGGCGGTGATATCCGGGCTCGACGCGGGCCCGGCCCACGTGGTCGGCCAGTCGGCGGGTGGCATGGTCTCCCTGCTGCTCGCCCTCGGGCGTCCCAGGCTCGTCCGCTCCCTTGTGCTGCTGTCCAGTTCACCAGGCACCGACGTCAACATGCAGCAGCCGCACACCGGGCCTGCGGATACGCATGCGCCGGAGGCGGAGCCGTCCGCGCGGCCCGGATCGCCCGTGGCCGGACCCGACGAGCGCCGGGCCATGGCGGTCGAGGGCTGGCGGGTGCTGGTGGGGCCCACCGCGCCCTTCGACCGCGCCTACTGGGCGGACCTGGTCGACCGCGTGGCGGCGCGCAGCAGCGAACCCGACACCTCCGCACGCCACGTGGCGGCTATGGCGCGTACGCCTGCGCTCACTGACCGCATCACCGCACTCCGGGTGCCGACGCTGGTGGTGCACGGCGAGCAGGACCAGATCTTCCCCGTGGAGCATGGCGAGGAGCTGTGCCGGGCGATTCCGGACGCGCAGCTCCGCCGGATCCCCGGCATGGGGCACATCTTCCCTCCGCGTTGGTCGTCGACGATCCACGCACTGATCGTCGGTCACCTGCGACGGACATGACGTCTGGACGCGGGAAATTGTTTCCTCAACATTGCGTACCATCCGTCACCGTCTCAAACGTGTCAGAAAAGGCTCTTCGACCGGTTCCAAATTTCGACGACAGTGAGAAACGTCACCCCGACGTCCCGCTTCAATAAAACCTTTGGTCAGAAGATGGCGTCCACTAGTGTGGCATCCGCATGTGTGAAGCGCCCAGCGGAACGCGCAATTCCGGCGATGGCGCCGCACGTACGCGCGGAACGACCGGGCACGAGTAGGTCGACACAGGCTGACGGGGGAAGGTGAGCTGTGTGGCAGGACCGACCGCGATCGCGGTGGGCAAGGCCGCGACATCCGGCTACGGAAACAACTTCGGAATTCTCGGACCGCTTTCAGTAACGGTCCAAGGTAAAGACCTGGCATTGGATTCCGCGAAACTTCGCATTCTGCTTGCAGCCCTGCTGGTTCGCAGCGGAACGGTCGTGAGCAACGAACGTCTCGCCGAATGGCTTTGGGATGAACGGCAGCCGTTCAATCCCCGCGCAACGCTGCACACCTACGTGCGGCGCCTGCGGATGCTGCTCGGCGACGCCCTCCCACTGGAGACGGCCGCCGGCGGCTACCGGATCGATGTTCCAGCGGGCGAGCTGGACCTCCAGCGCTTTCGCGGGCTGGTCCAGGCCGCCCAGCGGTCCGAGGCGCTCGAGGAGCGGGCCCGCCTGCTTGCCTCGGCGCTCGCCACATGGAGGGGTGCGGCGCTGGAGGACGTTCCGTCGAGTTCCCTGCACCAGGACGAGTGCCGGTCCATCGAGGAAGAGCGACTGGCCGCGCTGGAGGCATATTTCGAGACCGACCTCCAGCTCGGCAGGCATGCGCAGCTGGTGCGGGAGCTGCGCGCCGCAGCCATGGACAACCCGCTGCGGGAAAACTTCTGGAGCCTGCTGATGCTCGCCCTCTACCGCTCGGGTCGGCAAGCAGAGGCTCTGGACGTCTATCAGCAGGCCCGGCGGCACCTGGTCGAGCAGCTCGGCATCGAGCCGGGCGAGCGGCTGCGCACCCTGCACACCGGGATCCTCGAATCGGACCCGGCGCTGGCGGCTCCGGACGGCCCGGGCCCCGGCACCGGCGAGACCGGCCCGGTGCCCGCCCAACTTCCTGCGCTCGGCACAGGTTTCGTGGGACGTGAGGCCGTGATCGGCCGCATCGCGGCGGCGCTTCCGCCCTCGTCTGGCCGCACCAGCGTCCCGGTCGTCGTGCTGTCCGGACCGCCTGGAGTGGGCAAGACGGCTCTGGCGGTGTGCGTCGGCAGGCGAGTGCGGCCGGCCTTCCCGGACGGCCAGTTGTACGTGGACCTGAGCGGCTACGACCAGGGAGCGGCGCGTGAGCCGTTGCCGGCCGAGCAGGTGCTCTCGCAGTTCCTGCGCGCACTCGGGGTGCCGGCGAAGCAGATTCCGGTCGACCTCGTGGAGCAGGCGAACCTGTACCGGTCGAAGCTGACCGGCAAGAAGTTACTTGTAGTACTGGACAACGCCGCCAGTGCCGAACAGGTGGTCCCGCTCATACCGGGCGACGGCGGCTGCTCCGTGCTGATCACCAGCAGACGACAATTGCGCTCCCTCGTCGTCACGCACGGAGCCCAGTTGATCCAGGTCGGCACGCTCAGTCCGCCCGAGTCGATAGACCTGGTCGCGGGCATGATGCGCCAGGCCGCAGTGACGATCGATCCGGAGACGGTGCGCGAGGTCACCGCGCTGTGCTCGTGTCTGCCGCTGGCCCTGCGGATCGCCGCGGCCAACCTCATCGGCGCTCCGGGGGGCCAGACCGAGGCATACCTGAAGAGTTTGCGGCGTGGCAATCGCCTCGCCGCCCTGTCCGTCGACGGCGACACGACGTCCGCGGTCTCGACCGCCATCGCCCTGTCGTACTACGCTCTCGCACCGGACGACCGCGTCATCTTCCGGCTCGCGGGACTCTTCCCCGGCTCCGACTTCTCCCCCGTCGCCGTGTCGGTGCTCGCTGACATCAGCGAAGCGCAGGCGCGGGCGGGGCTCAGCCGCCTGGAGATGGCGAGCCTGCTTCAGCAACCTGCTCCGGGCCGCTACCAGTTCCACGACCTGCTGCGCGAGTACGCCCAGGACCGCGCCGCCGAGGAGGAACCCGAGCGGGAGCGCGCCGAGGCTGTGGAGCGGCTCGGCCGGTGGTACCTGGCGGGTGTCTGCGCCGCGGCCGACGTCCTCTACTCAGAGTTCGTCAGGCTCGCCGAACCGCCTTCGTCTCAGGAGGCGTTCGACTCACCGAGCCATTGTGACGAGAGCCACTCGATGGCCTGGCTGCTGGCCGAGCGGCGCAACCTGATGGCGTGCGTGCGCTACTTCGGCGCTCATGGACCGCACTACCTCTCCTGGCACATTGCCGACGCGCTGCGCGGCTTCTTCTGGACGGGCAAGTACCGGACCGAATGGCGGGAGACGACCCGCACCGCCCTCGCCGCCGCCGAGGCGCACGCCGACGACCGCGGCATCGCGGCGATGCACCGCAGCCTCGCCAACCTCGCCAACACCCTGGGCGACTACGAGTGGGCCCTTGTGCACCAGGAGAAGAGCCTTGCGGTACACGACCGGCTGGGCATGGCCGAGGAGGCCGCGGCCACGCTCAACAACATGAGCCTCGCCCACCTCAGCCTCGGCCGCGCCGGCCGGGCCCAGGAGGCCGCGCAGCGGGCGCTCGACATCGCGCACACCATCACCTCGCCGCGCCTGGAGGCCACCGCCAAGGGAGTGCTGGGCTTCATCCGCTGGACGCGGGGGGACATCGAGGGCGCGACCGAGTTCCTCACGGCCTCCCTGACCACCGCCGGCGCCCTCGGCCTGCACCACATCAGCTCGTACAGCCTGCGCAATCTGGGCCTGGTGCACCAGGCGACCGGAGAGCTCACCGAGGCGCGGTCCTACTTCAGCCGGGCGCTGGAGGTCTCCGAGGCCATCGACTCCTCATACGACCGCAGTGTCTCGCTGTACGGGCTCGCGCTTGTCGATCTGGACATCGGCCGGTACGACAGCGCGTGCGAGTCGGCGCTGCAGGCACTGAACTCCTTCCAGGAGTGCGGCGACCGCACGTACGAGGTCGAGACGCTGTGCCTACTGTCTGCTATCAGCGGAAGCCTGGGCTCACCGCGGAGGTCGGCACAGTACGCGGCCACGGCGCTCGACGGGGCCCGGCAGATCGGCTATGTGGACGGTGAGGCGTACGCGCTGGCTCGCCTCGCCGTCGCCGACGGACTCCTTGGCCGTGACGCAGCTGATCACGCGGAGGCGGCCCGCTCACTGGCTGACTCCAGCACGAACCGGATGGCCCGCAGCAAGATCCTGCTGGACCTGGCTCAGCTCTACCTGACCCTGAGCGCGCCGGACCGGGCCGAGGAGTGCGCGCGCCAAGTGCTGCGCCTGTCGCAGCCGAGCGCGCAGCGACTGAACATCGCCCGGGCCGAGGAGGTCCTGGGTGCCGTCGCCGCATGCGGCGGCGACCACGCACGGGCGCGCGCGCACTGGAACAGGGCGCGGGCGACCTTCACCGACATCGGCGTCCTCGTGCACACCGATCCGCCGGCACGGCTGGACGTGTCATCGGGTCAAAGGAGGACGGCATCGTGAACACCGCTGCTCCAACAGCCGGCGTGCGCACCGCGACGGAACGCGGGCGCCTGCGCCAGATCCTGCTCGCCTCGCTCGGCAACGCCGCGGAGTGGTTCGACTGGACCGTGTACGTGACGTTCGCCGCAGTGCTCGGTCCGCAGTTCTTCCCGTCCGGCGACGGGGCCACGAGCGTCCTTAAGGCCCTGTCCGTGTTCGCCGTCGGTTTCCTGTTCCGGCCGGTTGGCGGGCTGCTCATCGGCGCCTACTGCGACCGCCGCGGCCGCGGCGCGGGGCTGCGGCTGTCGCTGCTGATGATGGCGGGCGGAAGTCTCCTGATCGCGCTCACCCCGGCTCACCGGACGGCCGGCGTGCTGTCCCCGGCGCTGCTGGTGGCGGCACGGGCGCTGCAGGGGCTGTCCGCGGGCGGCGAGAGCACGGCGATGAGCACCTACGTGACCGAGGCGGCGCCGAGGCAGCGCCGTGGGCTGTACTCCAGCGTCATCTACATCAGCACTACGCTCGGCACACTCACGGCCACCTTCCTCGCGCTCCTGCTCCGGAACACGCTCACGCCGGGCCAGTTGGGCGACTGGGGGTGGCGTGTTCCCTTCGCGCTCGGCGCCCTGTTCGCGTTGTACGGCTGGTGGATGCGCCGTGGCGTGCGCGAGACACCGGTCTTCGACGCGGTGCCGGTGCGGCTGCGCCGTCCGGCCTGGCGGGTTCTGCGCACGCATCCGCGCCGTGTGCTCCGGGTGGCCGGCTTCTCGTTGGGCGCCACCGTCGTCTACTACACGTTCGCCACCTACCTGCCGCTGTACGCCCAGGTGCACGACCGGGTGCCGGCGAACGCCGCGCTGTGGGCGTCCGTCGCCGCGCAGGTGGTGTTCATGGCCGCGCTGCCCCTGCTCGGCACAGCTACCGACCGCTTCGGCCCAAGGCCCATGCTGCTGACGTTCGGCGGCGGGTTCGTCTGCCTGACCCCGGTGCTGTTCGGAGTCATGTCGGGTTCGGCCGGTCGGCTGTTCGCGGTAATGACCGCGGCGCTGCTGCTGTTCGGGTGCTACGCGACGGCCGCGCCGGCAGCGACGCTGCAGATGTTTCCCACCGCGCTGCGTTCCACCGGCGTGGGGCTGCCGTACGCGCTGACGGTGGCGCTGTTCGGCGGTACGGCGCCCTATCTCAACGAGTATCTCTCCAGGCTCGGTCACGCCGCCTGGTACCCCTGGTACGTCGTGGTGCTCTGTGCGGTCAGCACGGTCTTCTTCTCCCGGTTCCGGGGGACGGCCGACGCGGACCTCACCGCCGTCGAGGACACCGACCGCGTCCGCACGGCGGGCGGCGCCGTGCGGGGCTGACGCCGGTGCGGGCTCGCTCCGGATCCTCACTGCTTACTGGTCCCGGTTGGGCGGATCACGTACACCACCCGGTGCTCCGCGTCAGCGGGCGGGCCGTCGAACTCAAGGGCGTAGCGGTCGGCGAGCTGGAGGAAGAAGGCGCCCTCCGGGTCCGGGTCGATGCGTTCGACGGCGCCGCGGATCTCCAGGTATCGGTAGGGCTGCTCGGGGTCGTTGATGGACACCGAGACGACCGGATGACGCGTGACATTGCGGTACTTGTACCGTGTCGTGGTGTTGGTGAAGTACAGGTACTCGCCGTCCCAGCAGAACCACATGGGGTTCACCTGCGGCGTGCTGTCCGGCCTGATGGTGGCCAGGTGCGCGAAGAGGGGGCGCTCCAACAGGTCGCGGTGGCTCTCGGGAATGATCGACATGGTTTCTCCGGTGGACGTCAGGTGGTTTCGGGCTGTTGTCGGAGCGCGTCGGCGCGGTTCTCGGGGGTTTCGGCGGGTGTGAGCAGCGGGGCGAAGAGCTCTTCGAGCCGCCGCCGTACGCGCCAGGACTCGCGCGCGGGGCAGACCAGGTCGGCGATCCCGTCCGGGCGGACAAGGACGATCCGGGTGGTGTCCGGGCCGCTCGGTGACGCGGGCCATTCGGGCATCCACGGCCGCAGCGTCCGGGCGCGGGTCCGCAGCACCTGGACCTCGACCGTCTCGGCGCACTGGTCGCTGACCCAGGCGGCCAGCCGGGCGGACCTGCCGCCGGGCGCTGGGTCGCCCAGCAGCAGGAGGGTGTGGCGGAGGTCGGAGAGAGCCGAACGCAGCGGCATCCGCCGGGAGCTCGTGGTGTCCCAGATCCGTCTTTGCGGGACGAGGCCTCCCTCGGTGAATCCTCCGGACCCCGGCCATGGCCGTCCGGCGGGCAGGGCGGGGCGCTGCCGGGAGCCGGGCTGCACGTAGACGGTCCGCTGGCCGGCCAGCCAGGGCAGGTAGTCGAGGTGGAAGAGACGCAGCGCGGAGGCGAGGCGGAGCGCATTGTCGCGCAGGGCCACGTGGTGCGGTTTGTTCAGCAGCCAGACCCTGGTCTGGATGTCCGCCTGCTTGATGGCGGCCCGGGCGGTCTGGGCGCGCTCGCGCTCGAAGCTGTCCAGGAGCGCCGTCTCACTCAGGCCGTGCCAGCACAGAGCGAGTTTCCAGGCCAGGTTGTGCGCGTCTGCCATCCCGATGTTCAGCCCCTGGCCGCCGGCCGGGCTGTGGATGTGCGCGGCGTCGCCCACCAGGAAGACCCGTCCCTCACGGGTTCGGTCCGCGTGCCTGGAGTGCACCGCGAACACGCTGATCCAGTCAGGGTCGCGCAGTGTGATGCCGCCGGGACCCCGCTCGTCGACCAGTTGCTGGACGACCGCCAGGTCCACGTCGTCGCGCTTCAGGCCGGGCGGCGCCGAGGTGAAGACCCGGAAGCGGCCGGAGGGCAGCCCACAGGTGACCAGGATGCCGCGCGGTGAGCAGAAGTAGTGGGTGACGTCCGGCTCCAGCGGTCCGTCGAGATCGATGTCGGCGACCACGAAGGACAGTTCGTGCGTGGCGCCTTCAAAACCGATGTCCAGGTGCTCCCGGACGCGGCTGCGCGCGCCGTCGGCGCCCACCACCCAGGAGAACTCCTCCGTCCGTTCCGTTCCGTCACGGCCACGCAGGACCGCCTTGACCGCAGGCCCGTCCTGTTGGAATCCGGTCAGTTCGGTGCCCCACGTGATTTGTCCCCCGGCCTCGGCCAACGCGTCCCGAAGCATGGACTCGACGTCCGGCTGGGGTAGGCAGACCGGTTGCACGTCCGGGTCCCGGAAGCGCAGGTCGGCGATCACCCGGCCGTCTGAGTAGTACCGCATGGCTCGCTGCGGCAGGACACGCCGCCGTATCTCCTCCTCGGCTCCCATCCGGCGCAGCAGCTCCAGAGTGCGGGGCCAGACTCCGAGTGCCTTCGTCGACGTACTCGGGCCTTCGGCACGGTCCACGCAGCGCACCGGTACGCCGCGTCGGGTCAGTTCCACGGCGGCGGTGAGGCCGGACGGGCCGGCGCCGACCACCAGGACGGGACGCTGGTCTCGTGTCGTCATACGCGGGTGGCCTCCTGGGTGGTGGCGTCCTCGGCGGCCGGAGCGACGGTGGCCGGCTCCTCGCGTTCGCGCAGCATCAGGTAGACGACGACGGTGGCGACGGCGCAGACCGCGGCCAGTAGCCACAGCACGGAGTGCATGGCGCCGGTGTAGCTGTCCGCGAGGAAGTCGCCGAAGCGGTCGCGCAGTCCGGGTGCGACGCTCCGTCCTGCGCCCGCCAGGTCGCCGCTGGCGACTCGGTTGGCCACGCCGGACGCGTCGGCGGCGGGAAGCCCGTAGCCGCGCAGGCCGCCGGCCACCCTGCTCTGCAGGAGGGAGACCAGGACGGTGCTCATCACGGTGATGGCGACCGCTTCGCCGGCGAGCCGCATGGTGTTGAACATTCCTGCGGCCATGCCGGCACGGTCAGGGGTGACCGAGGTGATCGCCACGCCGTCGATCAGACCCGCCGAGAACCCCATCCCGACGCCGATCAGCAGGAGCGGGCCGGCCAGCTCCAGCGTGGAGATGCCTGGGTGCAGCACGGTGAGCCAGGCGCCGCCCAGCGCCACCAGGAGGAGGCTGAGACTTAGGACGACACGGGTCGACATGCCCAGCTTCACCAGTCGGCTGACGCCGAGCGGTACCACCAGTACCGGCAGGGTGAGCAGCATCATGGTCGCCCCGGCGGCGTCCGCGGAGGCTCCGTTGGCCGCGCTGAACCATGAGGGGAGCAGCACCAGCAGACAGACGAAGCCGAAGGCGATGGCCACGGGCAGCAGGCAGACGGCCAGGAAACGGCGCTGCCGGAAGAGCGCGAGATCGAACATGGGGTGCGTCTGACGGCTCTCGGCGACAATGAACAGGGCGATCAACAGCGCCGCCCCGGCAAACAGCCCGATCACCTCGGCGCTGGCCCAGCCGGTCTGCGGTCCCTGGACAACGGCCAGCATCAGCAGGAAGAGGCTGCTGGTGAAGGTGACGGTGCCCCACCAGTCGATCCTGGCGCCCTCGCTGTTGCGGGACTCCGGGATCGAGGGCAGCGCCAGCAGGGCCACGGCGGCGACCAGGGCGTGCGCGAAAAACACCCACCGCCAGCCCAGCGCGCCGACGAGGAGACCGGACACGGACGGCCCGAGGGCCAGGCCGGCGCCCGCCGACGAGCCGAGGATCGCGAACGCCCGGCCGAGCGCGGCTCCTTGGAAGGTGGTAGCCAGGATCGCGCTGCCGCTGGTCATCACGGCGGCGGCGCCGAGGCCGGCCAGGCCGCGCATCACGTCGAGCAGCAGCACGTCGCCGGCCAGGCCGCTGGCCACCGAGGCGAGGACGAACACGGTCGTCCCGGCGGCGAACAGCCGTCGGCGGCCGACGATGTCGGCCAGCGAACCGCAGGCGAGCATGAAGGAGGCGAACGCGAGGTTGTAGGCGTTGACCACCCACTGCAGCGGGACGATGCCGGCGTGCAGGCTGGACGCGATGTCGGGCAGGGCCACCGAGCTGCCGGTCAGCGAGGCGGGCAGGATCAGGACGGCCACGCACACCGCGGCGAGGACGATCGAGGGCCGTGCCGTGGCGCGGCCCGAGGTCACTGTGCTCATGCGAGCTGCAATCCCTCCGTGGACGACTTGTAGAAGATTCCCTTGAGGTAGGACACTACCTTATATCAATACCCTGTCATTCGGTTGGGCATTAACTTGAGTGAGTAGGCTTGGTTGCTTCCGTCCTCTCGCGCCTTCGGGGCGCCGTCGCCAGCCGTTCGCGAGGCGCACGGGCCGGGCCGGAGCGGGCGAGGTGATCAGACGGGTATGCGCTCGGTGCCGGGCACGAGCGCGTTGGACAGCACCCGCCAGCCGTGTTCGGCCGCCATCCCGGCGAGCACGGGGTGGTCGCCGACGACGGTGGGCCGACCCACCAGCCGGAGCATGTCGAGATCGCTCGGGTCGTCGGCGTAGGCGAAGCACTCCCCCGCCGCCGCACCCCGCTCCGAGAGGACGTCGCGCACCGCGGCCCCCTTGGCCTGGCCGAACATCGCCCGGGCGATCCGTCCCGTCAACAGCCCCGCCTCGTCCACTTCGGGCTCGGTGCACAGCACCAGGTCGATGCCCAGGTCTTCGGCCATCGGCCGCAGGCTCGCGGCCCACGCGCCGGACACAGCCACGGTGAGGTGGCCCTGGAGCTGGTGGTGCCGCAGCTCGCGCAGTGTGGCCTCGACGAACGGGATTCCCCGCCTGCGCAACTGTGCGTACCAGTCACGGCCCTGCTTCAGCAGTTCGTCCCACGCGACGCCGGCGACGGCGCGGTAGAACATCGCGCTCACCTCCGCGGGGGCACCGCCCTCGGCGGCGAACCTGCGGATGGGATCGGCCTTGGCCTGGTACGCCGAGCCGTCCAGGTCGCCCTGTTCGCGCAGTCGGTGGCGCAGCATCGCGAACGGGCTCTTCATCGCGACCAACGTCTCGTCGACGTCGAAGAACGCCACCACCGGGGCGGAGGGTGCCGTCAGGCCGCCCACATCAGCCCCCCGTTGACCTCCAGCACGTGCCCGTTCACGTACGAGCTGTCTGAGGCGGCGAGGAACACGGCGGCCGCCCCCACCTCCTCCGGCCGTCCCAACCGCCCGGAGAGCAGCCGCTTTCGGTAGCTCTCCCAGATGCGGTCGTCTGCGGCGACCTGCTTGCCCATTCCCTCGTCGATGTAGCCGGGTGACAGGCAGTTGACCGTGATGCCCTTGTGCGCCAGTTCGAGAGCCGACGCGCGGGTGAACATCTCCACGGCGGCCTTGCTGGCGCTGTAGGCGGCTGCGCCGGCCACGGCACGGCTCGCCACACAGGACGAGAGGTTGATGATGCGGCCGCCGCCCTGTGCCTGCATCGGGCGGATAGCCGCCCGGGTGCACAGGAAGACCCCGTTGAGGTTGGTGGCGACGGTGGTGTTCCAGTCCGCCGTCGAGAGCCGGCTGATCGTGCCGTCGCGGCTGACGCCGGCGTTGTTGACCAGCACATCGATCCGGCCGAAGACGGCCAGAGCCGCCTCCATCAGCTCCGCCACGGAGTCCTCGTCCGTGACGTCGGTGCGCTGGTAGTGGACCCGATCCGGATGCCGGTCGATGATCTCCTTCAGGTCGTACGGGTTGCGGGCGGCGCAGACGACGTTCGCACCCTCGGAGAGGAAGCTCTCCGCGATGGTGCGGCCGAGGCCCCGCGTGCCACCCGTGATGATGGCGGACATTCCGTCGAGTCTCATGGGTTGCTCTTCCGTCCTCAGTACCAGGTCATGAGGGTGGCGGCGGCAGTCATGCCACCGCCGATGGAGGCCATCAGGACACGCTCACCGCGTTCCAGGGGGTGGGCGTGATGGGTGTGGTGGAGCGTCAGCGGTATGGAGGCGGCTGCGGTGTTGCCCAGGCTCGGTGCCGTGAGGGCGACCTTGCCGGGGTCGATGCCGGCCTCGGCCGCGAAGGACTCCAGCAGCCGGGTGTTGGCCTGGTGGAGGACGAAGCGGTCCACGTCCTCGATCCGGGCGCCGCAGTCCGCGAGGGTCTGACCGACCACCTTGTGCAGCGTGGTCATGGCGTACTCCCGTACGGCCCTGCCATCCATCCGGAAGCGGTGCTCGCCCGCCGCGCGGGCCCGCTCGTCCAGCGGGGTCCGGCTGCCGCCGGCCTCGACCTTCACGTAGTCGTGCAGTTCGCCGTTGGCCAGCAGGGTGCTGGCGTGGATTCCGTAGCTCTCCGGCACCGGGCCGAGCACGACCGCGCCGGCACCGTCGCCGAAGAGGCTGACGGTCTTGCGGTCGCCGCGGTCCATGAGTGTGGAGAAGACGTCCGCACCGACTACCAGGGCGTGCTGCCCGGGCTGTCCGTCCAGCAGCGCCTTGGCGAGGGTGAGCGCGTACAGGAAGCCGCTGCACACCGCGTTGACGTCGAAGGCGGGCAGGGCCGGCAGGCCGAGGCCCGCCTGCACGATGGCCGCCGTCGACGGCTGCGGGTGGTCGGGAGTGCAGGTGGCGACGACCAGGGCGGCGAGCCGTTCCCTGGTCTGCGAGCCAGCCTCGCGGAGCGCCGCGCGGGCCGCGGGCAACGCCAGGTCGGACGTCGCCTCGCCGGTCGCGGCGTAACGCCGCTCCAGGATTCCGGTCCGTTCGGCGACCCACTCCTCGGTGACGTTCGCCCAGGCGGCGATCTCCCGGTTGGTCACGACGCGTTCGGGAAGGTGAGCGCCGACTGATATCACGCCGATTGCCATTGATCAGCCTCTTCTTCCTGGTAACTGACGATTGGTCATATGCCCATGCCGAGCCCGCCGCCGACCGGCAGCACTGCGCCGGTCACGTAGCCGGCCTCGGCACTCGCCAGGAAGCGGACGGCGGCGGCCACTTCCTCGGCCCTGCCCGGCCGTCCCAGCGGTGTCCGGCTCAGGAATTGCTCGCGCCGGGCCTCGCTGAGGTCGCGTGTCATGTCGGTGTCGATCAGGCCGGGAGCCACCACGTTGACGGTGATGCCGCGCGGTCCCAGCTCCCACGCCAGCGAGCGGGCCATGCCGACCAGACCGGCCTTGGCGGCCGCGTAGTTCGTCTGGCCCGGCGAGCCGGTGAAGGCGGCCGACGAGGAGACCAGGACGAGCCGCCCCCAGCGCTCGGCGAGCATGCGCCGGGACGCGTGCTTGGCCAGTCGGATCACGGCCCGGAGGTTGGTGTCCAACACCTCGTCCACGTCGTGGTCGGCCATCGACAGCAGGAGCGCGTCCCGGGTGATGCCGGCGTTAGCCACCAGCACCTCCACCGGCCCCTGTTCGGCGGTCACCTTCTCGAACAGCCGCGCCACCGCCTCGGGATCGGTGATGTCGCAGGCCACCCCGTACAGGCCTGGCGGCGCCTCGGTGCTGTGGTGCGTGACCGCCACCCGGTCGCCCTGCGCGGCCAGGTCCCGGGCGACGGCGAGGCCGATGCCGCGGTTGCCTCCGGTCACGAGGACGGAGCGGCCGGTGCGCATCATGCCGCCGTCACCACCACGGCGGCGTTCTGGCCGCCGAACCCGAAGGAGTTCGACATCGCCGCGCCGATCGTCGCCGTGCGCGGCGCCCCGGCGACGACATCGATCTCCACCTGAGGATCGACGCACTCCAGGTTCGCGGTCGGCGGTACGGAGCCCTGCTCGACCGCCAGCACCGTGTAAGCGGCCTCGACCGCTCCGGCGGCGCCGATCAGGTGGCCGGTCACTCCCTTGGTCGAGGTGACCAGGGGATGGTCGCCGATGACCCGGCGGATGACGGCCGCCTCGGAGACGTCGTTCTTCGGGGTCGACGTTCCGTGCGCGTTGACGTGCGCCACCTCCACAGGGTCGAGGCAGGCGTCGGCCAGCGCCGCGCGCATTGCCCGCTCCGCGCCGTCGCCCGTCGGGTGGGGGGCGGAGGCGTGGAAGCCGTCGGCCGACGCTCCGAAGCCGCTGATCCTCGCGCGGACCCTGGCCCCTCGGGCGTGCGCGTCGGCCACCCGTTCGAGCACCAGGACGCCGGCACCTTCACCGGCGACGAAGCCGTCCCGGTCCGCGTCGAACGGGCGGGACGCGGCCGCCGGGTTGTCGGCACGCCGGGAGAGCGCGCCCATCTTGTGCAGGCTGGCCATGCCGGTGCGGGTGAGCGCCGCTTCCGAGCCGCCGGCCAGCACCACGTCGCAGAGTCCGGCCTCCAGCAGCATCCGGCCCAGACCGATGGCAGTGGTACTGGAGGCACAGGCGGTCGACACTACCTGGTTCGGTCCCAGCGCCTGGCAGTCCATGGCGATGTGCCCAGCTGTCATATTGACCGGCGCCGTCACCATGAGCTGCGGTGAGACCACCGTCGGCCCACTTCGCAGGTAGGTCTCGTGCTCGCGCTCGAAGCTGGCGGAGCCGCCGAACGAGGTGCCGATCACCACGGCGACCCGGGCGCCGTCCCAGACCTGGGGGTCGAGCCCGGCGTCCGACACGGCCAGCCGTGCGGCGGTGACGCCGAGCTGGCTGACCCGGTCCATCCGCAGCGCCGCGCGCCGGCCGAGTTCGGCCGCCGCGTCGAAGCCATCCACCCGGCAGGAGAAGTCGACGGCCATGCCCTCCAGATCGGGGCTCTTGCCCGCGGTGGACCGGCCGTCCCAGATCTGGGCCACGTTGGCCTTCACTCCGGTTCCGGCCGGCGTGACGAGTCCCAGGCCGGTGACGGCCACGTCGAACCGGCGACGGCGTCCGGCGGTCACGAAGCCGCCTTGAGCTGGCTGTCGAGGGTGCCGAGGACCTCGCCGACGGTGCGCTCGGGCGCGAGCTGGAGCTCGTCGAGCACCACACCGAACTCCTTCTCCACGGCGACGCTGACCTCGACGATCAGGAGCGAGTCGAGGTCGAGGGATTCGAGGGTGGTGTCCTCGGTGAGCGACTCGGTCTCCACTCCGATCTTCGCGCTGAGCAGGGAGTAGAAGCGGTCTCGGACGTCGTTCATGTCGGTTCTCCTGTCCATGGGCTGCCCGGGTGGTTCTCCGCCCGGAGGTCTTTTCCGCCCGGTCGGATGCGGCTGTTGCGGAACCGTCCGCTTTCCGGGTGTCTGTTCGGTCCTGGCCGGGTGCGGTCCACGTGGGACCGTCAGCTTCCCGGAGGTCTCTTCGGTCCGGCTGGGCGAGATGTCGCGGCTGGTTCAGGCGGCGGTGTCCGTGCGGCTGACCACGGCCGCGGTGAAGGTGAACCCGCCGCCTCCGTTTAGCACGACGGCGTACTGCCCGGGCTCCAGCCAGTCGCCGTTCGCCAAGTCGGCGAGTGAGGCGTTCAGGTCGCCGGCTCCCAGGTGGCCGGTGGCCCGCCCGAGGTCCAGCAGCGGCGCCGCGACGGACTCCGACAGCGGCGGTACGTACGCCTCCGCCATTGCCTTGGCGCCCAGGCGCGGCAGCACGGCGTGACGCAGCCGTGGATCGTCCGGGGCGAGGCCGCAGGAGGCGAGGGCCTCGCCGACGGCTCCCCGGATGCGGTCGTGCGCGAGCTTGGTGAAGTAGTCGACGCCGAAGGACCGGACGAAGTGGCGCTTGGGACGCCGTACGTCGATCATCGGGCCGTGTCCGAGCGGTTCCGCGTTCAGCTCGTCCTCCCCGCGGTGCATCACCTCCAGCTCGGACGCCACGGTGGTCGCCAGGGCATGCAGAGTGAGGTCCGAGGGCAGCCCGTCGCCGCGGTGCACCAGCACCGCCGTGCCCGCGTCGCCCGCGGCCATGCCGTAGTCGGTGCGCCAGCGGTGCCAGCTCGGCATCAGGAACCGGTCGCCGGTGGTCACCAGGGCCGGCCCGGCCTGCGGGTCGCCCTGGAGACGGGAGACGGCCAGCTCGATGCCGATGGCGCCGCCGTTGCACTGCTGCAGCAGTCCGATCGGCACCGCGTGGTGCGCGGTCAGCCGGTCGGCGATGTAGTGCGGTGCCGACCACGCGTCGTGCCCTTGATGGTGCACGCTCGCGTGCAGCACCATCGACAGCGCCCGCGCCGGACAGCCGCCTCGCTCCAGCGCTCGGCGCCCGGCGGCCACGGCCATGTCGGGTGGCGCGGTGTCCGTGCTCACCGGCAGTGCCGTGTACCCCAGGTCGGCGGCGTTGCGCCGGTCCACGTCTCCGGCGGCCAGCGCCTCCTCGACGGTCTGCCTCTCCGGTGGGTACCAGGCCGCGCACACGAGCCCGTACGTTCCGCTCAGCCGCATCAACGGCTACCGGAGGCAGTGGCCGCGGGAGCAGGGGCTGCCGACGGCGCAAGGACCGTGACCACGCAGTCGCAGGCGATCGCTCCGTCCTGCTCGAACAGCACGGCCACGGAGCGGCTGCTGCCGCCCTGTTTCACGCACGCGGACACCTCCGTCGGGCTGTCCAGTTCGACGAAGCGTCCGAACCGGGCGCTCAGCGCACCCACCCGCCACGGTCCGGTCGCCTCACCGGCGTCCTCCATCTCCGGCGCGACCGCCGACAGGGCGGCCTGACGGGCGGCTTCAAGCAGCGCGGTCGCCGGTACGTGGTCGAGCGGGTGGTCGTAGAAGACCGGATGTGCGACCGGTACGTCGAGGTCCGCGACGGTCCGTCCGCCGGTGCGGCGCACCGTCGAGAGGACGATGTTCTCCTCCAGTGCCCGCCCGACCTGCCGGCCGTCCGCAGGCGTTCCGACCAGGCGCGGCGGCATGGCATCGGAGAACGGCGCCGCCGAGCTGCGGCGGCGGGTCCGGAAGCTTTCGTAGCCGGCACGGGACGGATAGCCGGTGATCACCGTGCTGGTGGCGATCCTTCGCCCGGCGAAGTAGAGCTCACTCACCAGCGTCGCACCGAGCAGAGACTCTCCGCGCTGCTTCAGGTCCTTCGCCTCGATGACCATCGTCAGCTCGCCGGTGCCGTGTCCGGGCCGCAGGACAGGCGGTTCGCCGTCGAGGGTGATGGACCACTCCGCGATGAGGAACGCTGTGTCCGTCGGGACACCGAGATGGCGGTGGGCCACCAGGGTTCCGGCCTGCCGCGAGCACTCGAGGAGCAGCATCGGGTCGATGGACGCCGAGGGACTCGGGTCGTCGTTGAAGTAGCGGTGGGCGGACGGCAGCCGCGCCGCGACGGCGAAGCGGCCGTCGCCCAGTGCGACGTGATCGGTGACGAAGACCTCGTCGGCCGCGTGACGGTGCACCAACGACCGCTCCAGCGGTCCGTCGAACCGCAGCCGCCGCTCGCCGTGGACCTGGGTCATCGACCTGCTCCCTTCACATCGGTCTCGCTGTCGCGCCTGCGCGGAACACCGGTGGACCGGCGCGGCTCCGCGGCGGAATCCGGACGTCGGGCGACGTCATGTGTCGTCGCTGTCATCCGCGGGCACTCCTCCCCGTGGGAGACCGGCGACTTTCGCACCGCTCTCGCTCTCTCGTCGTGATGTGCCGCGTGCCTCGAACTCCGCGGCCGACAGAACGAGAAGCTAGCCGTGGCGTCTTTCGCGCTGCTGTCGGAGCGTGTAAGCGACGGCTGCGGATGGCTGTTCGACGCTGGTCAGGTGCTTGCCTGGCGAACTCTCACCGCACACGTCCGGCCCTTGGCGGATCAGGTGTCCGTACCGCCATGCGGTGCGCTGGGACGGACATAAGGATCCGAACGCGCGTACCGGACTCGGCGTTCACCGAGGCCATGCCGAGAGAGGGGACGGTTGGCGATCAGTGCGGACCATTATCAGCGGATGTGCCCATGGCTGGAGGGGATCTGCAGGCCAAGCACATCAGGTGGAACGGTCAGCGGGCGCTTCCCGTCCTGTGCACGCCGAAGGCCCCGTGATCCATGATCACGGGGCCTTCGCCATGATCCGGTCCGCCGGCGGTCCGGTGGCGCCCGCGTGCCGTACCCCCGCCCGCGGTCTCTCCCGGCCGCTCGCCCCGTACCCCCGCCCGGGGGAACTGATCACCCGCCCGGTTCACCTGCTCACCCACGTGGTTCATACGAGTCGCGCGGGATCCGGGGGCGGCACAAGATCGAGGAACGCTGACGTCGCGTCACCCGTGGCCGATGTCGCCCTCTGCCCCCGCGTAAGGAGAAGTGCGCAGGATGACCACAACGTCTGAACGTATGTCAGAGCCGCAGACGCGCCAGTTGTCGAAACGTGTCTCCCAGTCCGTCTTCGACGGCTCCCCGTTGCGGGTCGTCCTGCTGGTGGATGTCCACGAGGGCACCCAGCAGCAGTTCCTGGAGGCGTACGAGCACCTGTGCAGTCAGGTGGCATCCGTGCCGGGGCATGTCAGCGACCAGATCTGCCAGTCGATCGAGAACCCCTCCCAGTGGCTGATCACCAGTGAGTGGGAGAGCGCCCCGCCGTTCCTGGACTGGGTGAACAGCGAGGACCACATCCGGATGGTGCGGCCGATGAACAAGTGCGTCCGGGACACCCGGTCGCTGCGCTTCCACATCGTCCGTGAGACCGGCGGCGCCGCGCCCGGGGCCGGGACCGGCACCCGCCGTCTCCAGGGGGCGGCCCGGGTAGGCGACGGCCGGATCCGCCATGCGCTCACCTTCACGGTCAGGCCGGGCAGCGAGGAGAAGGTCGCCCGGATCCTCGCCGACTACGCGGCCCCGGAGGCGCAGGTCGACGAGAAGACCCGGCTGTGCCGGACCTCGCTCTTCATGCACGGGAACCGCGTCGTACGCGCCGTCGAGGTGGAGGGCGACCTGTCCGCGGCGCTGCGCCATGTCTCCCGGCAGCCGCAGGTGCGCGCCGTCGAGGAGGCCATCAACCCGTATCTGGAGCAGGAGCGGGACCTGAGCGACCCCGAGGCCGCGCGGATGTTCTTCTTCCGGGCCGCCGTACCGTCGGTCCACCATGTGACGTCGGACGAGGAGTGCCCGGACGCGGTACGCCACGCCCTCTACTACCCGGCCCGCCCGGGCCGCGGGATGGAGCTGGCGCGGCTGCTCTCCGAGCAGGACGAGGCGTCGGCGAAGGACCCCGACTGCCCGGTCGTCCGCAGCACCGTCTTCCTCCGCGACGAGATCGTGGTGCGGCTGGTCGACGTCCGGGGCGACCTCGACGGCGACCCCGTGCACACCCTCGGCCGGGCCGGCGCCGCGCCGTCCGACGAGCTGCTGTCCCTCATCGACACCGAGGCCCTCGGGGCGGACGCCGCGGCGCTGACGACCCCGGACGCCGGAAAACTCCTCGGGCTCGCCCGCATGGAACTCGTCACCGACCGCAGGTCGGACACGGCCTGACCGGCCCCCGCGGGCCGCAGCGGCCACGCCCCCTGTCGACGCAGCACACCACCGGAGGAACGACGTGATCACAGCCCGGCCCCGGATCGTGAATCTCAGCGAGACCGAGCCCAACACCAAGCGCGGAGGCGATCTGCGCGCCATGCTCACCCCGGCCACGGTCGGCTCCACCAGCGGCTTCATGGGCGTGGCCCTCGTGCAGCCCGGCGACCGCATCGGGGAGCACTACCACCCGTACTCCGAGGAGTTCGTCTACGTCATCTGCGGGCAGCTGGAAGTGGACCTGGACGGTGAGCCCCAGCCGCTCCGGCCCGAGCAGGGGCTGCTGATTCCCGCCTATATGCGGCACCGCTTCCGCAACGTCGGGGACACCGAGGCCCGCCTGGTCTTCCATCTGGGACCGCTGGCCCCGCGCCCGCAGCTCGGCCATGTCGACACCGAGGGCACCGACGCGGCCGCCGTTTCGGCCCAGCCGGCCCAGGCCGGAGCCGGCCTGTCGGCCGAGCGAGACCAGGTCCGTTCATGACTCGGCGGGTGGCGGTCACCGGCATCGGCGTGGTGGCGCCGGGCGGCATCGGTGTGCCCGCGTTCTGGGACCTGCTTTCGAGCGGTCGTACCGCGACCCGGGGCATCACCTTCTTCGACCCGTCCGGACTGCGTTCGCGGATCGCCGCGGAGTGCGACTTCGACCCGTCGGCCCGAGGGCTGGACGGGGAGGACGTCGCGCGCTGCGACCGGTACATCCAGTTCGCCCTGGCGGCCGGTCAGGAGGCGGTCCGTGACGCGGGCCTCGACACAAGCCGGGAGAACCCCTGGCGGGTGGGGGTCTCCCTGGGTACCGCGGTCGGTGGCACCACCCGCCTGGAACAGGACTACGTGCTGGTCAGCAGCCACGGAGAGCGCTGGGACGTGGACCACCGGCAGGCGCAGCCGCATCTGCACCGCGCCTTCTCGCCCAGCACCCTCGCCTCGACGGTCGCGGAACGCTTCGGCGCCCGCGGGCCGGTGCAGACCGTCTCCACGGGCTGCACCTCCGGTCTGGACGCCGTCGGCTACGCCCTGCACACCGTGCAGGAAGGCCGGGCCGACGTCTGCATAGCGGGTGCCTCGGACTCCCCGATCTCCCCGATCACCATGGCGTGCTTCGACGCGATCAAGGCGACCTCCCCCAACAACGACGACCCGGCGCACGCCTCCCGTCCCTTCGACAACAACCGTGACGGCTTCGTCATGGGCGAGGGCGGCGCGGTGCTGGTCCTGGAGGAGCTGGAGCACGCCCGGGCCCGCGGGGCGCGGGTGTACTGCGAGATCAGCGGCTACGCCACCTTCGGCAACGCCTACCACATGACCGGTCTCACCAGCGAGGGTCTGGAGATGGCGCGGGCGATCGACGAGGCGCTGGACCACGCGCGGCTCGACGGTTCGGCGATCGACTACGTCAACGCGCACGGCTCCGGCACCCGCCAGAACGACCGGCACGAGACCGCCGCGGTGAAGCGGGCACTGGGCCACCACGCCTACGACATCCCGATGAGCTCCATCAAATCCATGGTGGGGCACTCCCTCGGGGCGATCGGGGCGATCGAGGTGGTGGCCTGTGTGCTCGCCATGGACCGCCAGGTCGTACCGCCCACCGCCAACTACGAGACCCCGGACCCCGAGTGCGATCTGGACTACGTGCCCCGCGTGGCCCGTGACCGCAGGCTGGACCATGTGCTCTCCGTGGGCAGCGGGTTCGGCGGGTTCCAGTCCGCGGTGATCCTGACCCGGCCGAGGGAGAGGACACGATGAGCGCACCGCATGCACGGCGTGCCGGCGTCACCGGAATCGGCGTCGTCGCGCCCAACGGAACCAGCACCGATACCTTCTGGAAGGCCACCCAGGCGGGCACCAGCGTCCTGGGCCGGGTCACCCGGGAGGGGTGCGAGCACCTGCCGCTGCGGGTGGCGGGCGAGGTCCGCGAATTCGAACCGGCGGCGACGATCGAGGAGCGCTTCCTCGTCCAGACCGACCGGTTCACGCACTTCGCGATGGCCGCGGCCGATCTCGCGCTGGAGGACGCCCGGATCGGCCAGAGCGATCTGGGCGGCACTCCGTTCGTCGCCGGGGTGGTCACCGCGGCCGGTTCGGGCGGCGGTGAGTTCGGCCAGCGGGAGCTTCAGCGGCTGTGGGGAAAGGGCAGCCGCTATGTGGGCCCGTACCAGTCGATCGCCTGGTTCTACGCCGCAAGCACCGGTCAGATCTCCATCCGCCGCGGCTTCAAGGGCCCCTGCTCGGTCGTCGCCGCCGACGAGGCCGGCGGCCTCGACGCCCTCGCGCACGCCGCGCGGGGGGTGGAACGCGGCACCGATCTGATCGTGGCCGGTTCGACCGAGGCGCCGCTCGCTCCCTACTCGGCCGTCTGCCAGCTGGGTTACCAGGAGCTGAGCACGGTCGAGGACCCGGCCCGTGCCTACCGCCCCTTCACCGCCGACGCCTGCGGGTTCGTGCCCGCGGAGGGCGGGGCGATGCTGGTCGTGGAGGAGGTGGGCTCGGCCCGGGAGCGGGGCGTGCCCGTGCGGGCCGTCATCGCGGGGCACGCGTCCACCTTCACCGGCCCCTCCCACTGGGAGGAGTCACGGGATGGGCTCGCCCACGCGATCCGGGGCGCCCTGGACGACGCGGGCTGCGCCCCGGAGGAGATCGACGTGGTCTTCGCCGACGCCCTCGGGGTGCCGGCGGCGGACCGGGCCGAGGCGCTGGCGATCGCCGACGCCCTGGGGTCGCGTGGCAGGCGGGTGCCCGTCACGGCGCCCAAGACGGGCATCGGGCGCGGCTACTGCGCGGCGCCCGTGCTGGACACCGCCGCGGCGGTGCTCGCGATGGAGCACGACCTGATCCCGCCCACGCCCCATGTGTTCGACCTCTCCCAGGACCTGGACCTGGTGACCGTCCGCGCCCGTCCCGCCGAGCTGCGCACCGCCCTGGTGCTCAGCCGGGGGCTCATGGGCTCCAACTCGGCGCTGGTGCTGCGGCACGGCGCCGCCGACGCCTCCTGACCCGCACGGCAGTCCACCGCGGCCACGGTCCACCGCGGTCCGCGGCGGGCCCGTGCACGCCACAGCAAGCCTCAGCAAAGGAGAGGACTCCATGAGCGACAGAATCACCGTGGAAGAGCTGGCCGAACTGATGAAGACGGCCGCCGGGGTCACCGTGGCCCCGCAGGACCTCGTACAGAGCTACGACTCCGGTTTCGAGGCCCTCGGCATCGACTCGCTGGGCCTGCTCGGCATCGTGGGGGAGCTGGAGAACCGGCACGACACCCCGATGCCGCCCGACGCGGAGCGCTGCAAGACCCCCCGCCAGTTCCTCGACCTGGTCAACACCACCCTCATGGCTGGAGCCTGACATGGCCGGACACACGGAGAACGCCATCACCATTGCCGCCCCGGTCGACCTCGTCTGGGACATGACGAACGACCTGGAGAACTGGCCGCGGCTGTTCAGCGAGTACGCCTCCTGCGAGGTCCTCTCGCGCGAGGGCAACAAGACGACCTTCCGGCTGACCATGCACCCCGACGAGAACGGCACCGTGTGGAGCTGGATCTCGGAGCGGGAGACGGACCGCCCCTCACTCAGCGTCAAGGCCCGCCGGGTCGAGCCGGGCCCCTTCGCCTTCATGAACATCCGGTGGCACTACGAGGAGGTCACCGAGGGCACCCGGATGGTGTGGACCCAGGACTTCGAGATGAAGCCGGAGGCGCCGGTCGACGACGCCTGGATGACCGACAACATCAACCGCAACTCCAAGGTCCAGATGGCCCTGATCCGGGACCGGATCGAGCAGGTCGCCGCGGAGCACCGCCCCGCCGCGGCCCTCACCGACTGATCCGGACGAGAGGACAGGACGATGCACCAAGCCCTGATCGTCGCCCGGATGGCCCCGGGGTCGGCCCCGGACATCGCCAAGGTGTTCGCGGAGTCCGACCGGGGCGAGCTGCCCCACCTGGTCGGGGTGACCCGGCGCAGCCTCTTCCAGTTCGGCGATGTGTACATGCACCTCGTCGAGTCCGACCGGGACCCCGGACCCGCCATCGCCAAGGTGGCCGGGCACCCGGAGTTCCGGGGCATCAGCGAGCGGCTCACGGCGTACGTCAGCGCCTACGACCCCGCCACCTGGCGTTCGCCGAAGGACGCGATGGCCCAGCGCTTCTATCTCTGGGAGCGGGATGCCACCGCCTGAACCGCCCATACGGCCACCGGTCGTCGGGCCCGCGTCACGGACGCGGACCCGGCGACCGGTGGTTTCGTCGTGGGGGGCCGCGGGGCGGGGACGTACCGCGGAGCCGTACTCCTGCGGTCCGCCGGGGCGGCGTCGCGCTGCGTCCGGGCGGCCGTCTCGCCGGGCACACCGCTCGGATCGCCGACCATACTGACGTGTGTGGACCCGGTGACACGGCTCAGACGCGGACTCGGGGCAGTGGCGGCGTACGTCCGCAGCGCCCCGGGTACCTATCTCTGGCTGGCGGTCCTGTTCGTGACCACCGTCGCCCTGCACCACATGTCCCCGAAGTTCGAGGAGAACTTCCTGCGGCAGCGGTCCACCAACATCCATGAGCTGTCCTCCCACCCCGTCCATGCCTTCATCTCCAGCGCGATGTGGGTCAACGGCGGGCACTGGCTGCCGTACGCCGTGCTCTACACCGTGTTCCACGCACCGGCGGAGCGCTGGCTCGGCACCCTCCGCTGGCTGGCGGTGTGCGCCGCCGCGCATGTGCTGGCCACCCTCGCCAGCGAGGGGGCCCTGCTGCTGGCGATACGCCGCGGGGTCGCCCCCCAGTCCGCCGCCAACACCCTGGACATCGGGGTGAGCTACGCCCTGGCCGGGGTCGTCGCGGTGCTCACCTACCGGATCGCGGTCCCCTGGCGGTACGCCTATCTGGCGGTCGTCCTGACCGTGTACACGGTCCCGCTCGTCCTCTCGCCCACCTTCACCGATTTCGGACATTTCATCTCGGTGCTGATCGGTCTCGGCTGCTTTCCGCTCACTCTGGGCCGCGGAAAAGCATGGAATCCGAAGGAGACACTGGCCGCTCTCAGGGGTTAACGTCCGGCGCATGAACAGCGCAGCGAGCGGTGCCGTCAACGGCGGCATCTCCTTCTGGTACGCCGACGACGGTCTTCCCGCCCCCCGGGAGCCCCTGGCCGGGGACGCCACCGCGGACGTGGTCGTCGTGGGCGGCGGCTACACCGGTCTGTGGACCGCCTACTACCTGAAGAAGGCGGCGCCCTTCCTGCGCATCACCGTGCTGGAGCAGAAGTTCTGCGGCTACGGCGCCTCCGGCCGCAACGGGGGCTGGCTCTACAACGGCATCGCGGGCCGCGACCGCTATGCCCGGCTGCACGGCCACGAGGCCGCCGTACGCCTCCAGAAGGCGATGAACGAGACGGTCGCCGAGGTCGTCCGCATTGCCGAGGAGGAGGGCATCGACGCGGGCATCCGCGTCGGCGGCGTCCTGGAGGTCGCCTACACACCCGCCCAGCTGGCCCGCCTGAAGGCCTTCCACGAGCTGGAGCTGTCCTACGGCGAGAAGGACCGGGAGCTGTACGGCGCCCGGGAGACCGCCGGGCGGATCAGGGTCGCGCACGCGGTGGGCTCCAGCTGGACGCCGCATGGCGCGAGCCTGCACCCGGTGAAGCTGGTCAAGGGGCTCGCGGCGGCCGTCGAGGCGCTCGGCGTGACGGTCCACGAGGGCACCCCGGTCACCGAGATCCGGCCCCAGCACGCGGTGACCCCCTACGGCACCGTCCGCGCGCCCTATGTGCTGCGCTGCACCGAGGGGTTCACGGCGTCGCTGAAGGGGCAGCGGCGCACCTGGCTCCCGATGAACTCCTCCATGGTCGTCACCGAGCCCCTCACCGGGGCGCAGTGGGACGGGATCGGCTGGCAGGGGTGCGAGGCGCTGGGCGACATGGCGCACGCCTATATGTACGCGCAGCGCACCGCCGACGGCCGGATCGCGCTCGGCGGCCGGGGCGTGCCCTACCGCTTCGGCTCCCGCACGGACAACGACGGCCGCACCCAGGCCGCCACCGTCGAGGCGCTGCACGAGATCCTGGTCCGCTTCTTCCCTTCGCTGGCCGGGGTGCGGGTGGCGCACGCCTGGTCGGGCGTGCTCGGGGTGCCGCGCGACTGGTGCGCCACGGTGACCCTGGACCGCTCGACGGGGCTCGGCTGGGCGGGCGGTTATGTCGGCTCGGGTGTCGCCACCGCGAACCTCGCCGCCCGTACCCTGCGCGACCTCGTCCAGCAGGACTCGGGTCAGGCGGGCGGGTCCGAGCTGACCGGACTGCCCTGGGTGAACCACCGGGTGCGCAAGTGGGAGCCGGAGCCGCTGCGCTGGCTCGGGGTGCACGGCATGTACACCACCTACCGCACCGCGGACCGCCGTGAACTCACCGCCCCCGGCGTCGGATCGTCCCGTCTGGCCCGGCTCGCGGACCGGGTGTCGGGCCGCCACTGACGGGGCCCGCCGCGGGCCCGCCCCTCGCGCGGGCCCGCCCGGCCGCCGCGGGGCGCCTGCGGCCTCCGCCTCCGGCCCCGCGCCCGGCCCCCCTGCCGTGCGCCCCGCGCCCCTCAGTCGTCCTCCGCCACCCGTACCCCCAGCGCCGCCGCCAGTACGGGTGCCAGGTCCAGGAGTTGGGCGGGGCTGACGACCGCGCCCGAGAGGCGGTCCGCCCCGCGGGCGATGCCCAGCTCGGCCGCGCGGCGGAAGTCCACGTCCACCAGGGTCGCCGCCGTGAAGTCCGCGCTCTTCAGGACGCAGTCCACGAACTCGACCCGCTCCAGCCGGGCGCCCCCGAAGTCCGGCTCGACCAGGACGCAGCCCTCGAAGACCACGTCCCTGAGCCGCGCCCTGCGCAGATTCAGATAGTCGATCTTCCCGCCGCGCACCCACACCCGCTCCAGCACCGCGCCGTGCAGCTGCACCCCGCCGAGCCGGGCATCCACCAGCTCCACATCGCGCAGGCTCGCCTCGGCGAGGTCCGTGCCCACGCCCCGTATCCCCGTGAGGACGGAGTCCACCACGCGGGCATGGTGCAGCTCCGTCTCGTCCAGCGCGCACCCCGTCAGCGCGCAGTCCAGGAACCGGGCACCGCCGCCCTCCTGCCCGGCGAGGTCCAGGTCCCGGAACTCCAGCCCGTCGTAGTCCCCGTCCGGCCGCAGCTCGCCGTCCGTGAATGCCGCCAGCTCCGGCAGCCGCACCCCGGGCCGCCGGGCGGGCTTCACCACCCGTTCTCTCCGCACCATGCCCCCATGCTGCACCCCGCCACTGACAACCGCCCGGGCCTGCGCGGACACCCGGCCCGATCCAGACGAGAGGCCCTAGCCGACGCGCGGGAAGCGGGACTGGAGGGTCCAGACCGCCGGGTTGTCCGCGAGGTCCTCGTGGAGGTCGGTGAGGTCGGCGAGGAGGTCGTGCAGGAAGTCGCGGGCCTCACGCCGCAGTTCGGTGTGGGAGAAGGTCAGCGGGGGCTCGGCGGCCGGAAGCCACTCGGCCTCGATGTCCACCCAGCCGAAGCGGCGCTCGAAGAGCAGCCGGTCGGTCGACTCGGTGAAGTCCAGCTCCGCCTGCTGGGGGCGGGCGGCACGGCTCCCCAGCGGGTCCCGGTCGAGCAGCTCGGCGATGTCGCAGAGCGCCCACGCGAAGTCGAGCACGGGCACCCATCCCCAGGCTGTGGACAGTTCCCGGTCCGCCCTGGTGTCGGCAAGGTAGACGTCCCCGCAGAACAGGTCGTGCCGCAGGGCATGGACGTCCGCGCGGCGGTAGTCGGTCTGCGGGGGGTCGGGGAAGCGGTTGGAGAGGGCGTAGCCGATGTCGAGCACGGGGGCGATGGTGTCATGCCGGGGCCCGCCCCGCCGTCGCGGGCCGCCCCGTAGGATCACGGGCGTGACCAGGTCGATACGCCCTCTTCCCGCCGTTTTGCTGGCCGTCGTCCTCACCGCGTGCAGTGGGGGTGTGCACGGCTCCCCGGGCGGGCAGGGCGTGCGCGACCCGTACTTCCCGCGCGCGGGCAACGGCGGATACGACGTCGCGCACTACGGCCTGACCCTCGCCTACGACCCCGGGCGCCACCGCCTGACCGGCACCGCGGTGATCACGGCCCGTGCCACCCAGGACCTCTCCGCCTTCGACCTGGACTTCAAGGGGATGACCGTCGACGGCGTCACCGTCGAGGGCAACGGCGCCCGCTGGAACCGCGCCGGACAGGAGCTGACCGTGCGCCCGCGGAGCGATCTCGAACGCGGCGAGACGTTCCGCACCACGGTCCGCTACTCGGGCACCCCCGAGACCCTCACCGATCCGGACGGCTCCAAGGAGGGCTGGCTCAGGACCGCCGACGGCGCGCTGGCGCTCGGCGAGCCGACGGGCTCGATGGCCTGGTTCCCCGGCAACCACCACCCGTCCGACAAGGCGACCTACGACATAGCGGTCACCGTCCCCCAGGGGCTCACGGCCGTGTCCAACGGCGAACCGGCGGGCGAGACCACCAGGAACGGCCGCACCACCTTCTCCTGGCACACCGGCCAGCCGATGGCGAGCTATGTCGCCATGGTGGCCATCGGCCACTTCGACCTCACCCGCACCGCCCTGAAGAACGGCCTGACCGCGTATGTCGCCGTCGACCGGACGCAGACGGAGGCCAGCCGGCAGGTCCTTGCGCAGCTCCCGGACATCATGGAGTGGGAGGAGTACAACTTCGGCCCCTACCCGTTCTCCTCCACCGGCGCGGTCGTCGGTCCCGAGGGCTCTGCGGGCTACGCCCTGGAGACCCAGAACCGCCCGGTCTTCCCCGGCGCCCCCGAAACCGGCACCCTGGTCCATGAACTCGCCCACCAGTGGTACGGCGACTCCGTCACCCCGGCCAGCTGGCGGGACATGTGGCTCAACGAGGGGTTCGCCACCTACGCGGAGTGGCTGTGGCGGGAGGACCACGGCGGGCAGACGGCCCAGCAGACCTTCGACCAGCTCTACCGGGGCGACTACTACGACGACCCGGAGCAGAGCAAGGCGATCTGGGCGTACCCGCCCGCGAAACCGTCGAGCGCCGCGCACATCTCGGACAGCCCCGTCTACGAGCGGGGCGCGATGGTCCTCCAGAAGATCCGGCAGACCGTCGGCGACGACACCTTCTACGACATCATCCAGGGCTGGGCGGCCGCGCGCCGCCACGGCAACGCGTCCACCGCGGACTTCACGGCGTATGTGCAGAAGAAGGCCCCGCACAAGGACTTCGGTCCCATCTGGCGGGACTGGCTGTACGGGGACGGGAGGCCGGAGCACCCCTGAGGGGGTGCCCGGGGCCTCCCGGAGCCCCCGGCCGCGGCGCGGCGCGGCCGGGGATCTCTTCCCGGGGTGTGCCCGGTGTCAGACGTTCACGCCGAAGTCCTGGGCGATGCCCACCAGACCCGAGGCGTAGCCCTGGCCGACCGCGCGGAACTTCCACTCCGCGCCGTTGCGGTAGAGCTCGCCGAAGATCATGGCCGTCTCCGTGGCCGCGTCCTCCGAGAGGTCGTAGCGCGCGATCTCCTGGCCGCCCGCCTGGTTGACGATGCGGATGTACGCGTTGCGCACCTGGCCGAAGTTCTGCGAGCGGGACTCGGCGTCGTAGATCGAGACGGGGAAGACGACCTTCTCGATGTCGGCCGGGAGGGCCGCCAGGTTGATGTTGATCGACTCGTCGTCGCCCGCGCCCTCACCCGTCCGGTTGTCACCGGTGTGGACGATCGAGCTGTCCGGGGTCTGCTTGTTGTTGAAGAAGACGAAGTGCTGGTCGGAGTAGACCCGGCCCTGCGTGTTGACCGCGATCGCGGATGCGTCGAGGTCGAAGTCCGTTCCGGTGGTGGTGCGGACGTCCCAGCCGAGGCCCACGGTGACGGCGGTCAGGCCCGGAGCCTCCTTCGTGAGCGAGACGTTGCCGCCCTTGGACAGGCTTACAGCCATTGTGGGGAGTCCCTTCCCTCGGTGCATGTGCGGATGAAGCTACCGCCACCCTTACGAACGTCGAGGGGGGTCCCCATGGTTCCGGGTCCCTTTACCTTTTTTACCCGCTGGCCGAAATCGGGGTGACGCGGGCCGGGCGACGCGGGACCATGGACCTCATGTCCGGTCCCCATGTCATCCGCGGCTCCGTCTCGCTGCCCGAGGCGGAGCTGATGTGGCGTTTCTCCCGCTCCTCCGGGCCCGGCGGGCAGCATGTCAACACGAGCGACACCCAGGTGGAGTTGCGCTTCGACCTGGCGCGGACCCAGGCGCTGCCGCAGGTGTGGAAGGAGCGGGCGCTCGAGCGGCTGGCGGGACGCCTCACCGACGGCGTGGTCACCGTCCGCGCCTCGGAGCACCGCTCGCAGTGGCGCAACCGGGAGGCCGCCGCGGTCCGGCTGGCCGCCCTGCTCGCGGAGGCGACGGCCCCGCCCCCGAAGCAGCGCCGCCCGACCCGCATCCCCCGCGGCATCAACGAACGCCGTCTGCGGGAGAAGAAGCAACGCGCCGACACCAAGCGCGGCCGCAGCGGCCGCGACTGGTCGTAGGACGGCCCGGCGACCCGGCGACCCGGCGACCCGGCGACCCGCCAGACCGGCCGCCGCTAGCCCAGGTGCCGGTACCGCCCCCGGAAGTACAGCAGGGGGGCGCCCTCCGTGGTGGGCAGGCCGGCGGTGAGGACGCGGCCGATGACCAGGGTGTGGTCACCCGCCTGTACGCGCTGCTCGGTGCGGCATTCGAGGGTGGCCAGGGCGCCGTCGATCAGCGGGGCGCCGGAGGTCCCGCCGCGGGTCCAGGCGATGTCCGCGAACAGCAGCCGGTCGCTGACGCGGCCCTTCATGGCGAAGCGGCCCGCGATGTGCCGGTGGCTCTCCGGGAGCACGGAGACGGCCCACAGGGGCTGTTCGGCGAGCAGGTCGTCCATGCGGGAGCCCTCGCGCAGGCTGACCAGGACCAGCGGCGGGTCCAGGGACACCGACATGAAGGCGTTGGCCGTCATCCCGATGTCCTCGCCGCTCGGCCCCTCCGGGTCCAGGGCGGGCTCGTGCGCGGTCACCAGCACCACGCCCGTGGCCAGCTTGGACATGGCGGCGCGGAACTCGTCGTTGCTCACCCCCTCAGCATGCCCAAAGGCAGGCGGGACGGCGGTGAGCGGCGGGGCGGGCGGAGTGTTCAGCACACAAGAACGCTAATGGGCCGTTCCGGGCCTCCGCATCGGCCCCGGGGCCGAGCCGGGACCTAGGTCCTGGGGCCGAGTCCCACCGGAGCCGGACCGGCCGGTTCCGGGAGTGGGGGAGGGCAACTCCGCGTCGGACACGCCGAGTTGGCGCGTATGATCACAGTGCCTCCATGCGGTGACGATTTGTGTTCGCGGAATGCGTCGAAAAAGCGCGGAATCCCCACCCAATTGTTCATGTTTTCCTGTGACTTGAGTCACAGGTGCCGTATTTTGTTGACCCTGTGTACCTAGTGGGCAGCGCGCTGTGATTCAGTGGCGGGGACGCTGCGCGACGCTACACCCGGAGTACGCCGCGTAGCGCACCGAGGAACACCGGGAGAACCGGGGGACGCCCGCACACGCCCCCCGGAGTCGCCGCGACACCTCGAGGGGAGGGCGAATGGAGACCGAGTCGGAGCCGTATGTCCGCCTGGCCACCCTGCGGCAGCTGCATCAGGTGATGGCGGACATGAACACCGCCCGGAGCCTGGCGGACACGCTTCAGACCGTCGCCAACGGCATCGTCAACGGCCTCGGCTACGAACTGGCGGCCGTCAACCTCGTCCGCCCCGACGGCGACCTCGTCGTCGCCGCCCTCGCCGGGAACTCCGCGGCCGAGGCCCTGATCACCGGCCGCGTCGGCTCCCGCACCTCCTGGGAACGCAGACTGGGCATGGGCGAATCCTGGGGCGACCTGCGGTTCATACCGCACACCGAGGGCTGGATCCTCGACGAGGACGACGTCCCGCAGTGGTACACCGACGGCCCCGAGCCCCGCTTCGAGGACGAGTGGCACCCCTCCGACCGCCTCTTCGCCCCGATGTACACCCCGGGCGTCCAGGGCGGCCCCGGGGAGCTGATCGGCGTCCTCTCCGTGGACCGCCCGCGCAACGGCCGCAGGCCCGGAGCCTGGGGGCGCGAGGCGCTCCAGATGTACGCCTTCCAGGCCGCCATAGCCATCAGCAACGCCCGGCTCAGGGCCAATATGCAGCGCGCCCTGGTCCGCCTGGAGCGGGAGCAGCAGGCCCTGCGCGCCAGCGAGGAGTCCTTCCGGCAGGCCTTCGAGTACGCGCCCTCCGGCATGGCCATCGCCGAGATGGGCGGCGACCAGCACGGGCGGATCCTGCGCACCAACGACGCCCTGTGCCGGCTGCTCGGCCGCCCCGCCTCCGCGATGCGCCGCTACGCGTTCTCCGACCTCGTCCACCCCGAGGACATCGGCACCCTGCTGCGCACCTCCGCCGAGGGCGGCCGGGCCGAGCTGCGGCTCGGGCGCCGCGACGGCACCTATGTATGGGTCTCGCTGCGCAACTCCGTGGTCGCCGACGCCGCCGACGGGCCCCGCTTCCTGCTCACCCACGTCGAGGACATCGAGGAGCGCAAGCGCCGCGAACTCCAGCTCGCGCACCGCGCCTCGCACGACTCGCTGACCGGTCTGCCCAACTCGGCCGAGCTGCGCTCGCGGCTGTCGGCCCGGCTGTGCCAGCGGCCGCAGTCCCTGCCGCCGGGCGCGGCCGAGTCCCTGGACGCCGTCTACGGCGCCCATGACGCCGGGCATCCGGCCGCCTACGACGGGGGCGGGCACGCCTTCGACTTCCACACCGGACCCGGGCCCTTCGAGGGCTTCGACCACCATGTGCACACCTCGGCCCCCGAGCGGGACGGCGACGACGGCACCAAGGGGCTCGCGGTGCTCTTCTGCGACCTCGACGGTTTCAAGTCGATCAACGACCGCTTCGGGCACAACGCGGGCGACGCCGTCCTGATCGAGGTCGCCCGGCGGCTCAGCCGGGGCGTGCGCGACGGGGACACGGTGGCCCGGCTGGGCGGTGACGAGTTCGTCGTCCTCGCGGACGGGCTCGGCAAGGCCGACGCCCAGGACCTCGCCGTACGGCTGCGGAACGAGATCATCCAGCCGATCCGGGTGGACGGCCGCGCCATGCGGGTCGGCGCCAGCTTCGGCATCGGCTGGGCCCACTGCGGCATGACTGCGGACGAAGTGTTGAAATCCGCTGACGAACGGATGTACGTCGAGAAACGATCGCGTCCCAAACAGCACCGACGCGCGGGATGAGCCCCAGCTCAGCGCGGGGGTGATGGGAAGAACAGCCGTTTGGGGCGCGTGGAGCGGGTAGGCTCGCCATTCAGCCATGTACGCATCTGGACCCGCACCTGTTGAGGAGACCTAGGGATGACGCCCGGCAACAACGGCGCGAGCACGCCCGAGGACGACGACCCGTTCGGCTACCTCTACGCCGACGGTCAGGCCAACGGCGCCCAGCCGCCCTCCGGCGGCTACGGCTACCCGGGATCCGTCAGCAGAGTGCGTACGGTCGGCGAGCGCCAGTACGGCCAGCCCGCGGCCCCCGCCGCCCAGGGTCAGGTCCCCCCGCAGAAGGGTTACGGCCAGGCCCCCTACGGCCAGCCCAACGCCCACTACGCGGCACCCGAGACCCAGCCGGGCGGCTCCTCCGCCACCCGGGTGACCCCGATGGGTCCGCCGCCCCGCGGCCGGGGCCCCAACACCAAGGGCCTGCTGATCGGCGCGGTCGCGGTGGTCGCCGCGGTCGTCATCGGCATCGGTGTGGCCATGCTCGGCGGCGACTCGCACGGCAAGAAGGACGCCTCGGGCGCCACGACCGGCCCGGCCGCCTCCCAGGGCGCCTCCGCCGGCTCCTCGACGGCCCCCTCCGCGGCCCCCGGCGAACTGCCGAAGATCGACGCCAAGGCCCTGCACCTGGAGGGCGGCACGACCACCGCCTCCGATGTGAAGGGCGCCAAGGCGGACGGCGGGGTCTACGTGGGCGGCTTCAACACCGTCGGCGCGGCCGTGACCTGGAGCGTGGACGTCCCCGCGGACGGCAAGTACACCCTGCACACCGGCTACGGCGTGCCCGGCGCCGACGCCACCGCCACCCTCGCCATCAACGGCACCCCGCAGAGCCAGCCCCTCAAGCTCAAGAACTGGGCGAACGCGCCCCAGGGCGACTGGGAGAAGGGCTGGACCAAGACGTACAACTACATCCAGCTCAACAAGGGCACCAACACGATCCGGATCTCCTGCGAGCAGGGGAACCAGTGCAACGCCAACCTCGACCAGCTGTGGCTGACCAAGGGCTGGGCCAACTAGGGCCTCTCGCTCGGCTCATGCCGGGCTCGCGGGCCCTACGCCGCCGTCGCCTCGCCCGTGACGGCGACCCGGCCGAGGAGCTCCTCATAGGCGCGGTGGTCGAACTCGCCCGCCACCGGGGCCAGTACGGTCGCCGCGGCCAGGGCCGCCGCCCGTGCCAGCCGGTCCGGCCAGGACAGCCGCTCCACCAGCCCGGACAGCAGGCCCGCCACCGCCGAGTCGCCCGCACCCGTGGGGTTCCCCGGGATCCGGCGCGGCGGCACGGCCCGCCAGCGGCCCTCCGCGGTCACCGCGAGCAGACCCTCCGCGCCCAGCGAGGCGACCACCGTGTGCGCCCCGCGTCTGCGGGCGTCCCGGGTGGCCTGGAGCGGCTCGTGGGAGCCGGTGAGCTCGGCCAGTTCGTCCGCGTTCGGCTTGACGATGTCCGGGCGGGCGGCCACCCCGCGGCGCAGCGGTTCCCCGCTGGTGTCCAGCAGCACGGGCACCCCCACCGCCCGCGCGGTGCGCACCAGTTGGGCATACGCCCCCACCGGCACCCCCGGCGGCAGACTGCCGCACAGTGCCACCGCCGTCGCGGAGCGCACCAGGTCCGCGTAGGTATCCAGGAAGGCCGACCACTCGGCCGGGGTTATCACCGGGCCCGGTTCGTTGAGCTGGGTGGTGTCCCCGGCGCTCTCGTCGACCACCGCGACGGTGCGCCGGGTCGCGCCCGCCACCGGGACGAGCGCGTCCACGATCCCGGGCGTGTGCGCGAGCCGCTCCCTCAGGGCGTGTCCCGTGGTGCCGCCCGCGAAGCCGGTGGCGGTCACCCGGTGGCCGAGCGCGGCCAGCACCCGGGCCGCGTTCAGGCCCTTGCCGCCGGGCCGTTCGGTCACCTCGGTCACCCGGTGCGAGGTGTGCGGCCGCAGCGCCCGTACGCGATAGGTGATGTCGAGAGCGGTGTTCAGCGTGACCGTGAGGATCACCGGGGGCCTCCCTCGAAATGTCATGACGGCGTGCCCGGTGGTTCCCTACCTCGGTTCCCCGGGCGCGGAAACCCGGGACGTGTCAGCCGTCGGCGGTGCGCGGAGGCTCGATCATGCCAAACGATGCGGCGGTCGGCCCAGTCCCGGGTCCGACCGCCGCATGTCAACAAGCGGATGAATCATCCCAGTTGGGGATCGACCACCCAGGCGCCGCGGCGCATCACGCCCCGGAGGGCGAAGTCGGCGTCCAGCAGCACCAGATCGGCGTCCTTGCCGGGCTCCAGGGAGCCGACCCGGTCGTAGACGCCCAGCAGTTTCGCCGGGTTGGCGGAGATGGCCGTGACGACGTCCTCGACCGGCAGCCGGTCGACGGTGACCGCCCGGCGGAAGGCGCGGTCCAGGGTGAGGGTGGAGCCCGCGATGGTGCCGTTCTCCGTCAGCCGGGCCACGCCCCCGGTCACCTCCACCTCCAGCGGGCCGAGCATGTACCGCCCGTCGCCGATCCCGGCCGCGTCCATCGCGTCCGTGATCAGGGCGACCCGCGCCGCGCCCGCGTGGTGGAACGCCAACTGGAGGGCGGCCGGGTGCAGATGGGTGCCGTCGTTGATCAGCTCGACGGTGATCCGCTCGTCCTCCAGGAGCGCGGTGACGGGCCCGGGGGCGCGGTGGCCGATCGGCGGCATGGCGTTGAACAGGTGCGTCGCCACGGTGGCGCCCGCGTCGATCGCCTCCCTGGTCTGCTCGTAGGTCGCGTCGGTGTGGCCGATCGCGGCGATCACCCCGTGCTCGGCGAGCAGCCGTACCGAGTCCAGGCCGCCGGGCAGTTCGGTGGCGAGGGTGAGCATCTTCGCCCGGCCGCGGGCCGCGTCGATCAGCTTGCGGACCTCCGCCGGGTCGGGGTCGCGCAGCAGCTTCTCGGAGTGCGCGCCCTTGCGGCACGGCGAGATGAACGGGCCCTCGAAGTGGATACCGGCGATGTCGCCCTGCTCCGCCAGCTCGGACAGCAGGCCGGCCTGCCGGGCGAGGGCGTCCATCTCCCCGGTGACGGCCGAGGCGACCAGGGTGGTGGTGCCGTGGCCGCGGTGGGTACGGACGGCGGTCAGGATCTCCTCGGCCGTACCGGCGAAGGAGGCCCCGCCGCCGCCGTGGTTGTGCAGGTCGACGAAGCCGGGGACCAGCCAGTGGCCCCGCGCGTCCAGGGTTTCGGTGTGCGGCGGGGTTTCGGTGTGCGGCGGGAGGGTCCCGTCCGTGGGGTGGATCCCGGTGATCCGGGTGCCCTCCACGACGACGCGGACATCGTCCGCGACCCCGGTGGGCAGGACCACCCGGGCACCGGCGAGTACCTTGCGGGAAGCCATCAGGCGGTTACCTCCGAGCGGTCGGTGGTGTCGAGGAGATCCCAGGCGAGGAGTCCCGCGCCCAGGCAGCCGGCGGTGTCCCCGAGGGCCGCGGGGACGACCGACGGCGGCTTCTGGAAGGTGATCCGCCGCCGGACCGCGTCCCGCAGCGGGGTGAACAGGGTGTCCCCGGCCTCGGCGAGGCCCCCGCCGACGATGATCGTGCGCGGGTCGAGCAGGGTGAGGGCGGTGACCAGCCCGTCGGCGAGCGCGTCCACCGCCTCCCGCCAGACCCGGGCGGCGTCCGGACGGCCCGAGGCGACGGCCCGGGCGCAGCCCGCCGCGTCGGCCGCCGGGTCCCCGGACGCCTCGGCCCAGGCCGCGCCGACGGCCGCCGCGGACGCGTACCGCTCCAGGCAGCCGGACTGCCCGCAGGGGCAGGGGAGCCCGCCGGGCCGTACGACGACATGGCCGATCTCGCCCGCGAAGCCGTGCGCGCCGGGCTCCACCCGGCCGTCGATCCCGATGGCGCCCGCGATGCCGGTGCCGAGGGGGACGAACAGAAAGCGGTCGGCGCCGCGGCCCGCCCCGATGCGGCCCTCGGCGAGGCCGCCGGCGCGCACATCGTGCCCCAGGGCGACGGGCGCGCCCGCGAGCCGGGCGGTGAGCAGATCGCGCAGGGGGACGTCGCGCCAGCCGAGGTTGGCGGAGTAGGCGGCGATGCCCTGTCCGGCGTCCACGATGCCGGGCACCGCGACGCCCGCAGCGGCCGCCGGTTCGCCGAAGTGATCTTTGCCATGGGCGTGCAGCTCGGCGGCGAAACCGAGGATCGACTCCACCACCGCGTCCGGTCCGCGCTCGCGGCCGGTGGCCCTGCGGGCCCGGTGCAGCAGCTCGCCCCCCTCGCCCACCAGGGCGGCTTTCATCCCGGTGCCGCCCACATCGAGCGCGATGACATGTCTCACGGGACCAGTGTGGGCCCTGGACCCGGAAGAGGTCTAGTCCACTCACGTGGTGTAGACCTTGTGCAGTAGTTGATATTCCGAATGCCGAGACAGCAAGGTTGGTCAAGAGCGGTGCAGCGGCGCGGGGCGCGTAGGACGGCATGGCACAGGTGTCTGATCGCGGGGGTGTCCGCGCTGGGCATGACGGCGACACTGGCGGGCTGCGGAGGCTCGTCCGGCTCGGGGGACGTGACACTGCGGCTGGTGGCCGCGGACTACGGCGACTCCGCGGCCAACAGCTCCAAGAAGTACTGGGACGGCGTGGTCCGGGGGTTCGAGGCGCAGCACCCCGGCACCAAGGTCGAGGTCAGCGTTTACTCCTGGAACGATGTGGACCGCAAGGTCAAGGAGATGGTGGCGGCGGGCCACGCGCCGGACATGGCGCAGATCGGCGCGTACGCGGACTACGCGGCCGCGGGCAAGCTCTACCAGGCCGACGAGGTCCTCTCGATCCCCGTCCAGGCGGACTTCGCCTCGGAGCTGAGTGACGCCGGAAAGGTGAACCGCACCCAGTACGGCATGCCCTTCGCGGCCTCCACCCGGCTGCTCTTCTACAACAAGACGCTGTTCTCCCAGGCGGGCATCCAGCCGCCCACCACCTGGGACGAGCTGGCGGCGGACGCGACGGCGCTCAAGGCCAAGGGCGTGAAGACCCCCTTCGCACTGCCGCTCGGGCCCGAGGAGGCGCAGGCCGAGACGGGGCAGTGGCTGCTCAGCGGCGGCGACGGCTATCTGGACGGCTTCGGCTCCTACGACCTCGACTCCGCGCAGAACGTGGGCACCTTCACCTGGCTGCGGGACGACCTGGTGGGCAAGGGCCTGACGGGCCCGGTGCCGCCGGGGCAGCTCAACCGCGCCGACGCCTTCGCCGCCTTCACCCGCGGCGAGGTGGGCATGCTCAACGGCCATCCCTCGCTGATGAAGATGGCCCGGGACAAGGGCGTGGACTTCGGCATGGTGCCGATGCCGGGAGTCAGCGGCCGGGCGAAGTCCACGCTGGGCGTGGCCGACTGGATGATGGCCTTCAAGCAGAACGGCCACAAGGACCAGGTCCGCGACTTCCTCGACTACGCCTACGACCAGAAGAACGTGCTGGACTTCTCGCGCGAGTACGACCTGCTGCCGGTCACCAGCTCGGCGCAGGAGGCCATGGCGGCCTCGCCGCAGGACGCGGATCTGAAGCCCTTCCTGGACCAGCTGCCCAGTTCGGAGCTGTATCCGGTGGGCAAGACGTCCTGGGCGGGGGTCAGCGCCAACCTCAAGAAGGTGATCGGCCAGGCCGTCGCCCCCGGCGGCAGCCCGTCGGCCGTCCTGGGCCAGCTCCAGCGGACCGCGGTGACCGCGGACAACGCGAGCGGCTGACCGGCCCGTCTGTCGGCGCCCGCGGTTACCGTTCCCCCATGGAAGAGCTGAATCCGCGGGAGAAGGCGGTCCTGGCCCTGGAGGGGCGCAGCTTCTCCGGGCCGGGCGCCAAGGAGCGGGCCGTCCGCGAGCAGCTGGGCCTCGCCCCGGTGCGCTACTACCAGCTGCTCAACGCCCTCCTCGACGACCCGAGGGCCCTCGCCCACGCCCCGGTCACCGTCAACCGCCTGCGCCGCGTCCGCGACGCCCGCCGCGAGGAACGGTGAGCGGCGCCGGGTGCTGAGCCGCGCGGCGGGCGCGGGGCCGCCGGGGGCGGGTGTGACCGGGACGGTGCCGCGGCGAGGAGTGCGTCCGGCCCCGCGTGGATAGGGTCGTTCCATGGGCAGCCATACGGACTCCTTGCCGACGCCCGCCACCCCGGCCGGGCGTGACGGTCTCGACGCCATCCTCGCCCGGCCCGAGCGGGCCGTCCTCGCCTTCGACTTCGACGGGACACTCGCCCCGATCGTCCCCGACCCCGACCAGGCCCGCGCCCACCCGGACGCGGTCCCCGCCCTGGCGGCACTCGCCCCCGAGGTCGCCTCCGTCGCGGTGGTCACCGGCCGCCCCGCCGGTGTCGCCGTACGCCACGGCGGCTTCGCGGGCGTCCCCGGACTCGACCGTCTCGTCGTCCTCGGCCACTACGGCGCCGAACGCTGGGACGCCCGCACCGGCACCGTCCACGCCCCCGCCCCGCACCCGGGCGTGGCCGCCGTCCGCGCCGAACTCCCCGGCCTGCTGGACGCGATCGGCGCCTGGCGCGGCACCTGGATCGAGGAGAAGGGCCGCGCGGTCGCCGTGCACACCCGCCGGGCCGACGACCCGGCGGCCGCCTTCGAGGCCCTGCGCGAGCCGCTCGGCGACCTGGCCGCCCGCCACGGGCTGATCGTCGAACCCGGCCGGATGGTCCTGGAGCTGCGCCCGCCCGGCATGGACAAGGGCGTGGCGCTGCTGGAGTACATCCGCGAGACCGGCGCCGGGGCGGTCATGTACACGGGCGACGACCTCGGCGACCTCCCTGCCTTCGCGGCCGTCGACAAGCTCCGCTCGGAGGGCGTCCCCGGCCTGCTGGTGTGCAGCGGCAGCGAGGAGGTCACCGAACTGGCCGACCGGGCGGACCTGGTGGTCGACGGCCCGGAAGGCGTCGTACGACTGCTGGCGGCACTGGCGGCCCGCCTGACGAAGCCCGCCTGACCCACCGCCGGACCGGACAACCACTACGGAAACCCGCCCCCGGCCCGACGGCGACCGGCCGGTCGTGCCCGGTCTCAGTCCCGCAGGGCGGTCAGCTGGTCCAGGAACCAGCGGGCCGGGGGGAGGGCCGTGGCCTGGGCGGCCAGCCGCTTGCTGCGCTCCGCGCGCTCGCCGGGCGCCATCGACAGGGCCTCGTGCAGCGCCCGCGCCGTGCCCACCACGTCGTACGGGTTCACCGTCACCGCGTCCTCGCCCAGCTCCTCGTACGCCCCCGCCTCCCGGGAGAGCACCAGCGCGCAGCCCTCGTCGGAGACCACCGGGACCTCCTTGGCGACCAGGTTCATCCCGTCCCGGATGGGGTTCACCAGGGCCACGTTCGCCAGCCGGTACGCAGCCAGCGAGCGCGCGAAGTCGTCCTTGACGTGCAGCTCCACCGGGGTCCAGCCGGGCGTCCCGTAGCGGGAGTTGATCCCCTCCGCCACCCGCTGGACCTCCGCCGTGTAGTCGCGGTAGACGGCCAGGTCCTGCCGGGAGGGGTAGGCGAAGGCCACATGGACGACCCGTTCGCGCCACTCGGGCCGCGAGCGGAGCAGCTCCTCGTACGCCAGCAGCCCGCGCACGATGTTCTTGGACAGCTCCGTGCGGTCCACCCGGACGACCGCCTTGCGGGGCGTCCCGTCGGGGGCCGTGCCGATCTGCTCCCGCAGGGCCCGCATCCGCTCGTCCACGTCCGGCCGGTGCGCCCGCTCGCGCAGGAACTCGGCGTCCGCGCCAAGACCGTGCACCCCGATCCGCGTCCCCGAGGGGATGCCCGGCCCCAGCACCGCGTGGCAGCAGGCCGTGAAGGCGTCGGCCCAGCGCCCGGTGAGGAAGGCCGCCCGGTCCGCGCCCAGGATCCCGCCGAGCACCTGCGCGGCGATGTCGTCGGGCAGCAGCCGGAAGTACTCCGGGGGCGCCCACGGGGTGTGCGAGAAGTGGCCGATCCGCAGATCGGGCCGCAGCTCGCGGAGCATCCGGGGGGCCAGGGTGAGGTGGTAGTCCTGGATCAGGACCGCCGCGCCCTCGGCCGCCTCCTCGGCCAGTGCCTCGGCGAACGCCCGGTTGTAGGCCTCGTAGGCCGCCCACTGCCGCCGGAACTCGGCATCGAACACCGGTTCCAGGGGTGTCTGGTAGAGCATGTGGTGGACGAACCACAGCACCGAGTTGGCGATGCCGTTGTACGCGTCGCCGTGCACCTGCGCGTCGATGTCGAGCATCCGCACGCGTTGGCCGCCGCTGTCGGCCGGGTCGAGCCTGCCGCCGGTGCGCCGCACCGCCTCCCGGTCGCCTTCGTTGAGCGCCGAGCAGACCCACACCGCGTCCGCGTCGGAGCCGATCGCCGAGAGGCCGGAGACCAGTCCGCCCCCGCCGCGCTTGGCGGTGAGGCGGCCCGCCCCGTCCAGCGCATACGAGACCGGACCGCGGTTGGACGCCACCAGAACGGAAGCCGCATTCGAAGCCATGCCACGAAACCTAGCCCGCACCCAAAACGCTCAAACGTTCCCTCCAGCCGTCCGCGGAACCGTATACAACGACCCCACGCCCCGGGCGGCCGCCGCGCCCCCCCGGCCGTTCAGGCCGCCCAGCGCTGTGCGTACTCCGCGATCTCCGCCATCGGTGGCCGCTCCTCCGTGTCCACCGAGTACGTCCGTGGCTCGAAGCCGCCCTCGACGCGCTCGAACTGGGTGAGGGCGGGGCGCACCAGATGGCCGCGGGCCAGCCGCAGTTGGGCGGTGCGGTAGATCGCCGCCGCCATCCGGCCCAGCGCCTGGCCGTCCTGGTGGCGGTGCAGCCGGACCCCGACGTCGACCTGGGCCAGGGCGTCCAGGCCGACCAGGTGCAGGGCGTCCACCAGCATGCCCAGCTCCACTCCGTAGCCGACCGGGAAGGGCAGCCGTTCCAGCAGGGAGCGGCGCGCGGCGTACTCCCCGCCCAGCGGCTGGACGAAACCGGCCAGTTGCGGCCAGTGGAGGTTGAGCAGCGGGCGCGCCATCAGCTCGGTGACCCGGCCGCCCTGCCCGGCCCCCGCGCCGGGGGCGGCGCCCTCGCCGCCGAGGGCCAGCGGCCGGTCGTACATCGCCTTCACCAGGTCCACGCCCGGGTCGGTGAGCAGCGGGCCCACGATCCCGGAGACGAAGTCCGAGGAGAACTCCCGCAGATCGGCGTCCACGAAGCAGACGATGTCCCCGCGGGTGACCAGCAGGGAGCGCCACAGCACCTCGCCCTTGCCGGGCACGGCCGGGATGCGCGGCAGGATGGCATCGCGGTGCACCACCGTCGCCCCGGCCGCCGCGGCCACCTCGGAGGTGCGGTCCGTGGAGCCCGAGTCCACGACCACGATCTCGTCGACCAGCGGGACCTGCCGCATCAGGTCGTGGCGGATGACGGCGACGATCTCGCCGACCGTCTCCTCCTCGTTCAGGGCGGGCAGGACGACGCTGACCGACGAACCCGAGGCGCGCTTGGCGGCCAGGATCCGGTGGAGCGGGCGGTCGGTCACGGACCAGGAGCGGGCGCTCAGCCAGCGCTCGACTTCTTCCAGCACGGTCCCCGGCTCCTCTCATGGGGTTCGTCTCTTCGGGTTCATTTCACGGGGCGTGCCCCGTGGGGTTCACGAGTGATCCATCTCGCGGTTCGGACGGCAGTCTCAACTGTCCTGGCCTTCGGTTACAGTCTTGAACAACGCCGGTGACCATCGCATGTCGTAGGTCGCCGCCGCTCGTACCAGTGAAACAACTGCATACCGCTCATCCAGAGGGGCAGAGGGAAACGGCCCGATGAAGCCCCGGCAACCCTCCAGTCGGTACTCGTAGACCAGTTCTGATCGTCTTCGCGAGGCTCCCGGCTAGGGAAGGTGCCAAATCCGTCTCACGGCGAGATGCGTCGTGAGGAAGATGAGGAGAAGGGGCCTCGCCTGTCATGGCTGTGCAGACTGTCACCAGCATCACCCGTTCCGTGGATCTCGGACCCGCCGCCGCCCTGTCCTGTCGCGAGTGCGGCCACCGGGTACCGCTCGGCCCGGTCTTCGCCTGCGAGGAGTGTTTCGGCCCGCTGGAGATCGCCTACGACTTCTCGGGCCACGACACCGAGGAACTGCGCCGGCGGATCGAAGCGGGCCCCGCGAACATCTGGCGCTATGCGCCGCTGCTGCCGGTCCCGGCGGACGTCGCCGACCGGCCGAATCTCAACCCGGGCTGGACCAAGCTCGTCAAGGCCGACAACCTGGCCCGCGAGCTGGGCGTGACCGGCGGCCTGTATGTGAAGGACGACTCCGGCAACCCGACGCACTCCTTCAAGGACCGCGTGGTCGCGCAGGCGCTGGAGGCGGCGCGCGTCTTCGGCTTCACCACCCTCTCCTGCTCCTCCACCGGCAACCTGGCGGGCGCGGTGGGCGCCGCGGCGGCCCGGGCCGGTTTCCGCTCCTGCGTCTTCATCCCGCACGACCTGGAGCAGGGCAAGGTCGTCATGGCCGCGGTCTACGGCGGTGAGCTGGTCGGCATCGAGGGCAACTACGACGATGTGAACCGCTTCTGCTCGGAGCTGATCGGCGACCCGGCGGGCGAGGGCTGGGGCTTCGTCAACGTCAATCTCCGTCCGTACTACGCGGAGGGGTCCAAGACCCTGGCGTACGAGATCTGCGAGCAGCTCGGCTGGCGGCTGCCGGACCAGATCGTGGTCCCGATCGCCTCCGGCTCCCAGCTCACCAAGATCGACAAGGGGCTGCGGGAGCTGATCGCGCTCGGACTGGTCGAGGACCGGCCGTACACGATCTTCGGCGCACAGGCCGAGGGCTGCTCGCCGGTGTCGGCCGCCTACAAGGGGGGCCACGACGTCGTCCGCCCGCAGAAGCCCGACACGATCGCCAAGTCGCTGGCGATCGGCAACCCGGCGGACGGCCCCTATGTGCTCGACATCGCGCGCCGCACCGGCGGGGCCGTGGAGGACGTGACGGACCCGCAGATCGTCGACGCCATCAAGCTGCTCGCCCGCACCGAGGGCATCTTCGCGGAGACGGCGGGCGGGGTCACCGTGGGCGTGACGCGCAAGCTGATCGAGAACGGGCTGCTCGACCCGGCGAAGACCACCGTCGTCCTCAACACCGGCGACGGCCTCAAGACCCTGGACGCGGTGGCGGGCACCGGCCTCACCGCGACGATCCGACCGACCCTGGACTCCTTCCGAGAGGCTGGCCTCGCATGAGCGTGACCGTTCGCATCCCCACCATCCTGCGCACCTACACCGGCGGCGCGGCCGAGGTCGCCGCCCAGGGCGGGACTCTCGCCGAGGTCATCGCCGACCTGGAGCAGAACCACACCGGTATCGCCGCCCGCGTTCTGGACGACCAGGGCAAGCTGCGCCGCTTCGTCAATGTGTACGTCAACGACGACGACGTCCGCTTCGAACAGGGTCTGGACACGGTGACGCCGGACGGCGCGGGCGTCTCCATCATCCCGGCGGTGGCGGGCGGCTGACGGCCGCGCGCCCCCCTTCGGTCGTTACCCTGAGTAAGGGTAATCACCGGGAGTTCATCGAATTGCCCTCTCCGGGAGAAAGCGGAGGGGGCAATTCTGCATGGTTGAGCGCGGTACAGTTGGGGAACCCGCTCCCGATTTCCCGGTCCGACAACCGGACTCCCTGCCGCCAGTTCGGCGAGAAGTAGCCAAAGTAGGCAGGCGTTTTGCGCCATCCGCTCCTTTTGTCGGGCCTGACTTGCCCTGAAGTCGGGTGAATTCTCCGTACATTCCCGACCGGTCGTGCCCGGATTTCTCGTCCGATTGACCTGTTGCAGAGGGCAGTTGGACAGATACATTCAGCCGCGGTCGACGCGTTCCGGCGCACGCCCCCAACCGTTGGGGGGTGAGGTCTGACCCGGATCCGCGAAGTGTGGATCTGTGCAAGGGCCAGTAATAGGGGAGTTAGGCATGGCTCAGGGCACCGTCAAGTGGTTCAACGCGGAGAAGGGGTACGGCTTCATCGCGGTCGACGGTGGTGCGGATGTATTCGTCCACTACAGCGCGATCCAGATGGACGGCTACCGCACCCTGGAAGAGGGCCAGCGGGTCGAGTTCGAGATCTCGCAGGGTCAGAAGGGGCCGCAGGCGGACATGGTCCGTCTGGCCGGCTGAGGTTGCGCGCCGACGACTGAACAGTTCGACGTGTCGAGGGGCTCGTATCCCATGGGGGTACGAGCCCCTCGGTCTGTCCGGCACATGACAGGCACGCGCGGAGGCCCCTGCGGAGGCCGCTGTCCGGACCGCTGTAGAAGCCGCCGCGGAGGTCCCCCCATCGAGCCCTGCTTCGCGGAGCACCTTGCGCCCTCCCGTCACCCGACCACCTCCCCCCATCGAGCTCCGCTTCGCGGAGCACCTTGCACTCTCGGGGGTCGAGTGCTAATCATTGGCGTTAGCACTCTGAAGGTGAGAGTGACAAAGAAGGACCGGGTCGGTGAGGCCGCGGGACCGGGTGGGGCAAGGAACCACCGGGCCGGGGCCGTCCGTCGCGGGCGCGGGCGCGGTCCGAAGTAATCACCCCCAGTCCTGGAGGGACCACTTCACATGGCCAAGATCATCGCGTTCGACGAGGAGGCGCGGCGCGGCCTCGAGCGCGGCATGAACCAGCTCGCGGACGCCGTCAAGGTGACGCTCGGCCCCAAGGGCCGCAACGTCGTCCTCGAGAAGAAGTGGGGCGCCCCCACGATCACCAACGATGGTGTGTCCATCGCCAAGGAGATCGAGCTCGAGGACCCGTACGAGAAGATCGGCGCCGAGCTGGTCAAGGAAGTCGCCAAGAAGACGGACGACGTCGCCGGCGACGGTACGACCACCGCGACCGTGCTCGCCCAGGCGCTGGTCCGCGAGGGCCTGCGCAACGTGGCCGCCGGTGCCAACCCGATGGCTCTGAAGCGCGGTATCGAGAAGGCCGTCGAGGCCGTCTCCGCCGCCCTGCTGGAGCAGGCGAAGGATGTCGAGACCAAGGAGCAGATCGCTTCCACGGCCTCCATCTCCGCCGCCGACACCCAGATCGGCGAGCTGATCGCCGAGGCCATGGACAAGGTCGGCAAGGAAGGCGTCATCACCGTCGAGGAGTCCCAGACCTTCGGTCTGGAGCTTGAGCTCACCGAGGGCATGCGCTTCGACAAGGGCTACATCTCGGCGTACTTCGCCACCGACATGGAGCGTATGGAGGCCGTCCTCGACGACCCGTACATCCTGATCGCCAACTCCAAGATCTCCTCGGTCAAGGACCTGCTCCCGCTGCTGGAGAAGGTCATGCAGTCGGGCAAGCCGCTGCTGATCATCGCCGAGGACGTCGAGGGCGAGGCCCTGTCGACCCTGGTCGTCAACAAGATCCGCGGCACCTTCAAGTCCGTCGCCGTCAAGGCCCCGGGCTTCGGCGACCGCCGCAAGGCCATGCTCGGCGACATCGCCATCCTCACGGGCGGCGAGGTCGTCTCCGAGGAGGTCGGCCTCAAGCTGGAGAACGCGACCCTGGACCTCCTGGGCCGCGCCCGCAAGGTCGTCATCACCAAGGACGAGACCACGATCGTGGACGGCGCCGGTTCCCCGGACCAGGTCCAGGGCCGTGTGAACCAGATCCGCGCCGAGATCGAGAACAGCGACTCGGACTACGACCGCGAGAAGCTCCAGGAGCGTCTGGCGAAGCTGGCCGGCGGCGTGGCCGTCATCAAGGCCGGTGCCGCCACCGAGGTCGAGCTCAAGGAGCGCAAGCACCGCATCGAGGACGCCGTCCGCAACGCGAAGGCGGCCGTCGAGGAGGGCATCGTCGCCGGTGGTGGCGTGGCCCTGCTCCAGGCCTCCCAGGTCTTCGAGAAGCTGGAGCTGGAGGGCGACGAGGCCACCGGTGCCGCCGCCGTCAAGCTGGCGCTCGAGGCCCCGCTGAAGCAGATCGCCGTCAACGCCGGCCTCGAGGGCGGTGTCGTGGTGGAGAAGGTGCGCAACCTGACCCCGGGCCACGGCCTGAACGCCGCGACCGGCGAGTACGTCGACCTGGTCAAGGAAGGCATCATCGACCCGGCGAAGGTGACCCGTTCCGCGCTGCAGAACGCCGCCTCCATCGCCGCGCTGTTCCTCACCACCGAGGCCGTCATCGCCGACAAGCCGGAGAAGTCCGCCGCGCCTGCCGGTGGCGGCATGCCGGGCGGTGACATGGACTTCTGATCGACCCGAGGGTTGATCTTCGTCCTTGCCGAGGGCGGTACCTCCTGTTCCGACAGGGGTGCCGCCCTCGGGCGTGTCCGGGGTCACGTGGTGGGGTGGCCCGGCACGGAATAGGGGGGACCCCGCGCCCGTTTGTTTTATGTGGTGCAACAATGCGCGCGCACATACCAATCGGTCAGCAAGCCTTGAGGAGCCCCACGTGACCGCCACCACGCCCCCCGCCACCCGCGCGGCCCGGATCCTGTCCCGCCCGATCGCCCTCAACGGCCTCACGGTCCCGAACCGGATCGCGATGGCCCCGATGACCCGTATGTTCTCCCCGGGCGGCATCCCCGGCGAGGACGTGGTGGCGTACTACGCCCGCCGGGCCGCCGCCGGTGTCGGACTGATCGTCACCGAGGGCACCTATGTGGGCCACGACTCGGCCGGGCAGAGTGACCGGGTGCCGCGCTTCCACGGCGAGGAGCAGCTCGCGGGCTGGGCGAAGGTCGCCGAGGCGGTGCACGCGGGCGGCGGCACGATCGTCCCGCAGCTGTGGCACATCGGCATGGTCCGCGAGCAGGGCCAGCCGCCGTTCGCCGAGGCCCCGGCCGTCGGCCCCTCCGGTCTGCGCATCGGTGCCGAGGAGCCCACCGGCAAGGCCATGGACCGGGCCGACCTGGACGGCGTCATCGGCGCCTTCGCCCGGGCCGCCGCCGACGCGGAGCGCATCGGCTTCGACGGTGTGGAGATCCACGGCGCCCACGGCTATCTCGTCGACCAGTTCCTGTGGTCGGGCACCAACCGCCGCACCGACGCCTACGGCGGCGACCCGGTGGCCCGGGCGGCCTTCGCCGCGGAGATCGTGGCCGCCGTGCGGGAGGCGGTCTCGCCGGAGTTCCCGGTCATCTTCCGCTACTCGCAGTGGAAGCAGGAGGCCTACGACGCCCGCCTCGCCGGAACCCCCGAGGAGCTGGAGGCGATCCTCGCCCCGCTCGCCTCGGCCGGGGTCGACGCCTTCCACGCATCCACCCGCCGCTACTGGCTGCCCGAGTTCGAGGGCTCCGACCTCAACCTCGCGGGCTGGACCAAGAAGCTCACCGGCAAGCCGGTCATCACGGTCGGCTCGGTCGGCCTGGACGGCGACTTCGTCAAGAGCTTCCAGGGCGAGGGCGCCCCGGTCCAGGATCTCGACAACCTGCTGGACCGCCTGGAGTCCGACGAGTTCGACATGGTCGCCATCGGCCGCGCCCTGCTCCAGGACCCCGAGTGGGCGGCCAAGGTCCTGGCGGGCCGCTTCGACGAGCTGAAGCCCTACGACGCGGCGGCCCTGAAGACCCTGTACTGATCCGGTAGCCCCGGTAGCCCCGGTAGCCCCGGTAGCCCCGGTAGCCCCGGTAGCCCCGGTAGCCCCGGCGGCCCCGGCGGCCCCGGCGACCCGGGCACCCGTCACCGCATGGCCCCGTCACCGCATGGCCCCGTCACCGCACGGCCCCGCGCCCCTGGAACCCACCGGGAGGGCGCGGGGCCGTCCCGGTTCCGCGGGGCCTCGGCGCGCGGCGGCCCGGTGCCCTGGTGGCCGGGTCCGGCGGGATCATCCCTCGCCCGTTGTTCGTTACGAGGAGGCGGCAGCGGGTGTGCCGTCCGTGGCGATCGAGCAGTGGAGGTCATCGATGACGTGGTCCGGGTCCCGTGCGCCGGGTGCCGATACGACCGGTCCTGTGGTGCGCACCGCCGCCGGTGCGGTGCGCGGGCGGCGGGAGGAGGGGCTCGCGGTCTTCCGCGGCATCCCGTTCGCCGAGCCCCCGGTCGGCGAGGGGCGGTTCGCCGCGCCGCGGCCGGTGCGGGCCTGGGACGGCACCCGGGAGGCCGACGCCTTCGGGCCGCCGCCCCCGCAGGAGGCCGGAATCCAGGGCGCCCCCCGCAGGGCCGACATCCCCCTCGGCGACGACTGGCTGACCGTCAACGTCTGGACACCGGACCCCGATCCGGCCGCCCGCCGCCCCGTGATGGTGTGGATCTACGGGGGCGCCTACCGCCTCGGCCACTCTGGCAGCCCCGGCTACGACGCCCGCCGCATCGCCCGGGACGGCGACCTCGTCGTGGTCACCTTCAACTACCGGGTGGGGATGGAGGGTTTCGCCCGGATCGACGGCGCGCCCGCCAACCGGGGCCTGCTGGACCAGGTGGCGGCCCTGGAGTGGGTGCGGGAGAACATCGCGGCGTTCGGCGGCGACCCCGGCGAGGTCACGGTCTTCGGCGAGTCGGCGGGCGCGGGCTCGGTCGCCTCGCTCCTCGCCATGCCCAGCGCGGCGGGCCTCTTCCGGCGGGCGGTCGCGCAGAGCGTCCCCGGCACCTTCTTCTCCGACGAACTGGCCCGGGACATCGGGACCGCGCTCGCCGCGGAGGCGGGGCTGCGCCCGACGGCCGCCGCGCTGTCGGCCGTGGACCCCCGCAGTCTGACGGCCGCGGGGGAGACGCTGGGCGCCAAGATGCTCCAGTACCAGGACCGGTGGGGCCAGGCCGCCCCCACGGCGACCCCCTTCGCGCCCGTGGTCGACGGGGAGGTCCTGCCCACCACCCCCTGGCAGGCGCTGGCCTCCGGCGCGGCCCGGGACGTGGAACTGCTCACCGGGCACAACCGGGAGGAGTTCCAGCTGTTCCTGGTCCTCGGCGGCATGCTGGGCAGGATCACCGACGAGCAGACGGGCCGGGCCCTGCGGCTGCTCGCGCCGGGCCCGGACGGGGAGCGCGCCTACCGGGACGCCTTCCCCGGCCTCGCCCCCGCCGCGCTCTACGAACGGGTCCAGTCCGACTGGGTGTTCCGGATGCCCACCCTCCACCTGGCCGAGGCGCAGACGGCGGGCGGCGGACGGGCACATGTCTACGAGCTGACCTGGCCCGCCCCCGGCAGCGACGGCGCCTTCGGCGCCTGCCACGGGCTGGACATCCCGCTGCTGTTCGGCACCTTCGGGGCCGACCTCGGCCTCCTGCTGTTCGAGGGTTCGGCACCCTCGGAGGAGGCCGAGGCACTGTCGTCCCGCTTCCGCGCCGCCTGGACGGCGTTCGCCCGGACGGGCGACCCGGGCTGGCCGGCGTACGACCCGGGGGAGCGGCTGGTGCAGATCCTGGACGCCGAGCCGGTGGTGGCGCCGTACCCGGAGGAGGCGTCCCGGCGGCTGTGGGAGGGGTACGGGTTCCCGGCGCTGCCGTTGCTGGGCTAGTCCCTAACCGCGCTTGACGCCGTCCACGAAGCAGGACCACGCCTCGGCCCGGAACACCAGCTTCGGGCCGAGGGGGTTCTTGGAGTCCCGGACGGGGACGAGGGCGGGGGAGCCGTCGGCTACTTCGAGGCAGTCGGCGCCATCGCCGCCGCTGTGCGTCGACTTGCGCCAGCGAGCGACCTCCAGGCAGTTACCGCCCTCGCCACCGCTGTAGCTGGACTTGTGCCAGGTGACCGTGGCCACGTCGTACTCACAGGTGCTCTTCTCCATGTCCGTAATCCTGCGCCACGGACTCGATCAGGGCCAGGGAATCCTGAGGCGAAAGCGCCGCAGCCTGGAGGAGGTTGAACGTCAGGGTGTGGCGGGTGACGGTCGCCGGATCGTCCAGCAGCTTTCCCATGCTCGGTCCCTCGACGAAGGAGAGCGGGGGTGCGTCCCCGAACTCCATGAGCTTCAGGGCGCCGGTCATCGAGGCGTGCGCCCCTGCGCCGAAGGGCAGCACCTGCACGATGATCCGGTGCTTGTGCGCCAGGTTCGAGACGTGCTGGAGGACCTCCGTCATCACTGTGCCGCCGCCGACGCAGCGTCGCAGTACCGCTTCGTCGAGTACGACCCACAACAGCGGCGTTGTTGGATCGTCGAGGAGATGGCCTCGTTCGAGCCGGTTCGCCACCAGCTCCTCGATCTCGGTGTCCAGAGCCGTCGGCTTGTATGCCCGGAACACCGCCTCCGCGTAGGCCCGGGTCTGCATCAGACCCGGGATGAGCATCTGCGCGTACTCCCTGATGCCCGTGGCGATCGCTTCCGCCTCGGCTGCCTCCGCGAAGTGGTCCGGGTACTTGGACTTCGCCAAGGCCCGGCAGTTGCGTTCGAAGAAGCCGTTCGTGTCCAGGAGCTTGTCTATCTGGATGGCGTAATCCAGGTGCAGGCGCCGCGTACCGCTCTCCAGCTGGCCGATGAACGAGCCGCTGACGAACAGCGGCTCGCCCAGTTCGGTCTGGCTCAGGCCCGCCCGCTCGCGGGCGTGACGCAGCTCCGCGCCCAGCAAGGCACGCGGTGATGACGACGGATCGAGGTCCTTCGGACCGGGCATGGGCAACTCCCTGTCACACACGTGGCGTTGTTGATGCTCCGCCTCTGGCCAGGTTAGAGGTGTAGCGGCCACGCTGAGTGGTGAAAAAGAAACTCAGCGTGGAGGGAATGGTGTGATGGAGATGACTACGGGTGACCGACCCGCACGGACGGCCGAAGAGGCCGTGGAACGGCTGCGCGCGGCCCTGCACGACGTGGGGATCGTCCTGCCGTCGCTGCGGGTCGACCCGGTGACCGGGGCGCAGGGCGATCCCTATGCCCTGGTCGATCTGGGCCGCTGCAATCTGGGCGTGGCGTCGCGGCTGGCTGCCGCGCTGCGCGGCGGCGAAAGCGGCGGTGCCGACGCGTGAGTGGTGACAGGGCGCCGGAGTCCGGGGCGTACGGCGTGGACGTACGGGACGGGCGGCTCGGCGAGATCATGGGCCGGGTGGGCGGGTATGTGCAGTTGCGTCCCGTGGGCGGTGGACGGGAGTGGGACTGCCCGCCCGAGTCCGTGGGGCCCGCGCCGCCGGGTGAGGTGCTGCGGGCGCGCGTGAAGCGGGTCAACAAGGACAGTCTGCTGCCGTGATGCGATTACGGTACGGACGGCCGGTCCGGAGCGGCCTTTCCACCGGAGCCGGAGCCGACGCCGAAGCCGAAGCCGAAGGCGTACGTCGCCGCGAAGCCGACCGCGTACCCGGTGAGCAGGCCGCCCGCGTAGACCGCCGCCGCCTGTCCGAGCCCCCGGTTCCCGGCGAGCAGCGGGAACAGCGCCCAGCCGGACGGGCCGATCGCGGTCGCGCCCACCCGGTCGCCGAGCATCGCGAAGAGCCCGACGAAGGCGCCCCCCGCCGCGCCGCCGACGCAGGCCGTGGCGAACGGGCGGCCCAGGGGCAGCGAGACGCCGTAGATCAGGGGTTCGCCCACGCCCAGCAGACCCGCCGGGAGGGCCGAACGGATCGTGGTGCGCAGGGAGTGGTCGTGGCGCAGCCGGACGTAGACCGCGGCGGCGGCGCCCACCTGGCCCGCGCCCGCCATCGCAAGGAGCGGCAGCAGGACCGTATAGCCCTGCTGTTCGATGAGGGTGGCGTGGACGGGGATCAGGGCCTGGTGGAGGCCGAGCATCACCAGCGGCAGGAACAGTCCGCCGAGGAGCAGTCCGGCCAGGACGCCGGTGGTCGCCAGCAGCCAGTTCGCCGCCGTGCCGATCGCGGAGGAGACCTCTCCGGCCGCGTACATGAGGGCGTACAGCGTCAGCAGGCCCGGCACGAGCACGGTGAGCGTCGGGGTCACCAGGACGTCCAGGGCCTGTGGGACCCGGCCGCGGCACCACTTCTCGACCCGGGTCGCGAGCAGCGCGGCGGCCAGGGCGCCCAGTACCCCGCCCCGGCCGGGGGCCAGCGGGGTGCCGGCCACTGTGACCTGGGCGACCCCCGGATACACCACGACCGCCGCCACCGCGCCGCCCAGCACGGGCGTGCCGCCGAACTCCTTGGCCGTGTTGTGGCCGACGAAGACCGCGATCAGGGCCAGGAAACCGGAGGAGACGGCGGTGAGCGCCGGGGTGAGGGACGGCAGCAGACGGAGATTGACGAGCAGTCCGTTCGCGCCCGCGATGACACCGCAGCCGACGAGCGCGGGGATCAGCGGGACGAAGATGTTCGCCACCCGGCGCAGCAGCAGCTTGCCGGGGGTGGCGGTGCGGTGCCGGGTGCCCTCCTCCGCCCCGGCCGCTCCGGTCTCCGCCGGGGCCGGGGCGGCTCCCGGGACGTCCGGTCCGGGGGCCGCCGTGGCCAGGAGCGCCTCGAAGTCGGCGGTGACCCGCGCGGCCGCACCCGGGCCCAGCACGATCTGATACGTGTCGTCGTCCACGACGCCCAGCACCGCGGGCAGGGCCCGCAGGGCGTCCTCGTCCACCAGGGAGCGGTCGGCCAGGCCGAGGCGCAGCCGGGTCATGCAGTGGGCGACGGAGGTGACGTTCGCGGGGCCGCCGACCAGCGGGAGGAGCGCGGCGGCGGTGGCGGGGCGGGAAGTACGGGTCACCTGCCGAGCGTGCGGCGCGAGAGGCCTCGGCGCCCGGCCGCCACGCGCGCGGAGGCACCGCTCTCCTCCACCCGGGGGCGTGCCCGAGGGGCGTTCGGGGGCGTGCACCCGGGTGCCGGGTCGGCCCCTGCTTTCTCCGGGGCCGCGCCCGCGGGTGCCGGGTGCCGGGAGCTGAGGTCCGGGTGCCGGGGTCAGCTCCCGGCCTTCTCCAGGGCCGTGCGCAGCTGGCCGTCGCTCTCGGCGAGCAGCCGGGCCGCCGAGGGGCCGTCCACCCGGCCCAGAATGGTCAGGATCGCGTTCTTGACCTCGCCGTCGGTGGCGGCGAGGGCGCGCTCGATCTCCTCGTCGCTCGCCCCCGTCGCCAGTGCCACGATGCGGCGGGAGCGGGCGCGCAGCTTGTCGTTGGAGGCCCGCACGTCGACCATCAGATTCCCGAAGGTCTTGCCCAGCCGGATCATGGTGATCGTCGAGAGCATGTTGAGCACCAGCTTCTGCGCGGTGCCCGCCTTCAGCCGGGTCGACCCGGTCAGCAGTTCGGGCCCGACCACGATCTCGATGCCGTGGTCGGCGGCCGCCGCGAGCGGGCTCTCCGCGTTGCAGGACAGGCCGACGGTCAGCGCACCGGCCGCCCGGGCGTGTTCCACCGCGCCGATCGCGTACGGGGTGCGGCCCGAGGCCGAGACGCCGACCACCGAGTCACGGTCCGTCAGCCCCAGCGCGCCGAGGTCCCGGGCCGCCAGCTCCCGGGAGTCCTCCGCGCCCTCCACCGAGGTCACCATCGCCTCGGGGCCGCCCGCGATCAGGCCGACGACCCGGCCGGGGTCCGTGTTGAAGGTGGGCGGGCACTCGGAGGCGTCGAGCACACCGAGCCGCCCGGCCGTGCCCGCGCCCGCGTAGACCAGACGGCCGCCCCGGGCCATCCGCTCGGCGATGTCGTCGATCGCGGCGGAGATCTGCGGGAGCCGTGCGGCGACGGCGGCCGGGACGGCCGCGTCCCCGCCGTTCATGATCCGGGCGATCTCCAGGGTGGGCAGCCGGTCGATCCCGGCCAGCTCGGGGCGGAACGCCTCGGTGGTCAGGGTCTCCAGCTCTGCTCGCAGATCACGCGGGGAGGACGAGGAGGTCATCGGGCGCGGCTCTTTCCGGTGCGGCACTGCTCGGGAGTAGGGACGGACACGGCTACCGTTTCGGTCCGCCGCGCGGATGGTGACGGTGCGCCAGGGCCTCGTACGACGCGGCCAGCGCCGGTGCGGCGGTCTCGTAGGTCTGCTGCGCCACTCCCACGAACAGGCAGTCCACGACGAGGAGCTGGCTGGTCCGGGAGGACATCGCGGCCGGTCGCAGCTCGCTCTCGCGGGCGGTGGACGTGGTCAGCACATGGTCGGCGTACTGGGTGACGGGTCCGTCCGGGCGGCCGGTGACGGCGACGGTGGTCGCACCGTGCTCGAAGGCCGTGCGCAGCGGCTCGATCACATCGCCGGTGGAACCGGAGTGCGTGATCGCGATCGCCACGTCCTTGGCGTGCAGCTGCACGGCGTTGGTGACCGCGAGATGCGGATCGCTGTGCGCATGGGCTATCAGCCCTATGCGCAGCAGCTTCTGGACGAGATCCTGGGCGACAAGACCGGACGCCCCGATGCCGTACACATCGATACGGCGGGCGGCGGCGAGCGCGGCGACGGCGGCGCCGAGCTGCGCGGTGTCCAGGGCCGCCGCGGTGTCGGCGAGGGTCTGCTGCTCGTCACGGGCGAGCTTGGCGACGACCTCCGCGATCGGGTCGTCGACCGCGATGTCCGCGGTGACGGACGGAGCGCGGCCCGACTGCTGCTGGGCGGCGAGTCCCGCGAGGGCGAGCCGCAGGTCCCGGTAGCCGGGGTAGCCCAGCACGCGGGCCGTGCGGACTACGGTGGCCTCGCTGGTGCCGGTCAGTTCGGCGAGCCCGGTGACCGTGAGCGCCGCGCACCCGGCCGGATCACCGGCCACGGCCTCGGCGACACGCTGCATGGACCGGGTCATGGAGGGCGCGAGGGTGCGCACCTTGGCGGCGAGCGCGGCGGGAGCGGGCGGTGCCTCCCGGCCCGTCGCACCGGTCCCCGTCGCACCGGTCCCCGTCGCACCGGTCCCCGGCGAGCCGGGGGAAGTTTCCTTCAGGCGCTGGGTCACGTCATGAAAGCTATTTTCTGGTCGGCCGCCCGGTCAAGAGTGCGCACAATGGGGGCATGGATCCCATCAGTCCTCTGGAGCAGGCCCTGCACGCGGCCCGGGCCCTGGTGCTCGCCGACCTGGTCTCGGGCGAGGTCGCCCAGGCGGATGTCGTCAACCTGGTCGAGGAGTCGGTCGTCCAGCGGCGCTGGTGGGTCGAGCAGTGGCCGGAGGGCGCGGCCTATGTGGCGGGGCTGGTCGCCCAGGATGTGCAGGACGCCCTGCTGGAGCGCTACGGACGCTGGCCGCTGTGCCCCGTCTGCGGCTCCGGCGACCCGCACGCCCTCGATGTCGAGCCGGAACTCGGCCCCGATCCGCACTGGGTGTGCGGCAAGGCGGGGGTGACGGTCGCGGCGCTGGGATCCCTGGGGGCGGCGACGCGCGACCTGCCGTCGTCGTGACGCCCCGCCGGTCAGCCCCGTAGCTCGTACGCCACCTGGTCGCCGCCGGTGTCGCCCTGGCCGCTGCCGTTGTTGTCGTCGGCCGCGCTCGTCGGGCGGAATCCGGCGCGCAGGACCACCCCGTGCGAGGCGGAGTTGTCCCGGTCCACCACCGCGAACAGGGAACGGACCTCGTCCCGGGCCAGGGCCCGGTCCGCCAGGGCGCGCAGGGCCTCGGTCGCATAGCCCCGGCCGCGGGCGGCCTCCGCCAGGTCGTAGCCGATCTCCGCGCGCCCCTCCTCGTCCGGGGTGCCGTGGAAGCCCATGCCGCCGACCGCGCGGCCGTCCTCCGTGCGGACGAGGACGTACAGCCCCCACTCCGGCCGGTACACCCCCTGTTCGTACGCGGCCACGACCATCCCCGCAGCCTCCCGGGTGCCGTCGAAGGGCCCGCCGTCGATCCACTCGAACCCCCCGTCACCGCCCAGGGACAGATCCCGGGCCGCCGCGGGCGAGACCCCCTCCAGGGTGAGGCGCCCGGCGGGGATCACGGGGGTGTTGTGCCAGCGCCACTCCGTCACCGGGGCGCGGTCGGGCAGCTCACCGCGCCCGGTGGCCCACAGCAGGGTGGGCCAGGGTGCCGGGCCGGGCCGGACCTGCGGGAAGATCCCGGTCAGCACGGCATCGCACAACTCCGCGGGCGGCTCGTACGCGAGCCCCAGTCCCTCCGCGATGTCATGGGTGTGCAGCAGGACTTCGGCGACGCCCATCGCGGCGAAGCCCTCGCGGTTGGCGCTGCGGAAGGGGTACGGGTGGAAGGCGCGCACCGCGCGGGGGGTTGTGCGGACGGCGGCCGCGAGCAGCGCGCCGGTCGCCTCGATCACGTCCAGGACGGCCGCCGCGCCGGTGCCCTCGTCGAGCGTGATGCCGAAGGGCACGTACGCCGACTGCGGCCGCCCCGCCAACTGCCCTGCGTAGGCGAGGAGATCGCTCGCGATGTGCTCCGCGGTCTCGCGGCAGTTCCAGTCCAGCCGCCCGGCCTTCACCCCCTCCCAGTCCCGGTCCACGGCTGCCCGCAGCAGCGCCGTGCAACTCGCGACGGCCTGCTCCACCTGTTCCCCGCCCATGCTTCGCATGGAGGCAGGCTAGGCCGGGGCCGCGGCGCGGTGCGACATCTTTTTCTCCGCCCTTTCGTGCCCGCTCCCGCAGGGGAGTGACCGATGGTGCGACAGTCGTCTTGCCCGTCGTGGGATTGTCTGCGGACAAGGGGGAGGCGGGGCGCGGCCGTTCGCCGTCGCGGATGGACTGCCTTCTTTAAAAGAATCGTTACGCCTGGTGCGTCGAGATGCGGAAGCCGTCCCTTTCGTGTTTTCTTTGCGGCTTCCCCGAACATTCCTGCGCTGCTTGCCAGTTGGGCGTCGGCGTTCCTTCCAGTCCCGGTCGGCTGCAATTGCAGCCCACAGCCGCTCGGGTGATTTCGGCTGCCCGGGACCCGATTTTCTCCGCTTCTCGCCTGCCCATCTGTGAACAATGGCGCCATCCACAACTCTCTACGACATCCCACATATGCGCCGGAAGTCAGCGCATCGCGGATCGCCCGCAGGGAGGTAGTCACATTCCGGGCACCTGGTGTCCTTCGAGGCGATCACGCGGGCTCAATGATTCGCCGCATCAGCAATGCCGGCCCACTCGAACTGTCCCTTGGAAGGATTTCTGGTGAACCGTAGAACCATTGGTCGCAGCCGGGCGAGAGCCTTCGTTCTGGTTTCGACGGGCACCCTCGCCGCGGTGCTCAATGTCGCCCCGAGCACGGTGGCCATCGCCGACGCCGTTGAGCGCTCGGGCCCCCACCACAGCCTGAGCCTTCCGGGGCCCAACGGCGTTTCCTCGGTCCGGGGAGACGGTCGTGAGCGCGGCGGGCACGGCGGACGCGACGACCACGGCCCCCGGGGCGACCGCGGCGAGCGCGGTCCGCGCGGACCCGAGGGACCCCAGGGCCCCCGCGGGCCGCGCGGCCCCCAGGGACCGCAGGGCGTGCCCGGGCACGGCGACCGGGGCCCGCAGGGTCCGCAGGGAACCCAGGGCAGCACCGGGACCCCGGGGCCGCAGGGCATCCCGGGCACCCAGGGTCCGCAGGGCACTCAGGGCACTCAGGGCGCCACGGGCACCGGGACCCAGGGCCCGCAGGGCACCCAGGGCGCGCAGGGCGCCACCGGCACCGGGACGCAGGGCGCGCAGGGTTCGCAGGGCGCTCAGGGTGCGCAGGGTGTGGGGACGCAGGGTGCGCAGGGTGCGCAGGGCGACCCCGGCGCGCAGGGTGCGCAGGGTGCTCAGGGCGCGCAAGGTGCTCAGGGCGTCGGGACGCAGGGTGCGCAGGGTGCGCAGGGTGCGCAGGGTGCTCAGGGCGCGCAAGGTGCTCAGGGCGTCGGGACGCAGGGTGCGCAGGGTGCTCAGGGCGCGCAAGGTGCTCAGGGTGACACGGGTATCGGGACACAGGGGCCGCAGGGTGCGCAGGGTGTCGGGACCCAGGGTGCTCAGGGTGCGCAGGGCGCCCAGGGTGTCCAGGGCTCCCAGGGCGCGGCTCCCAACCTCTACGTCATCCGGGGCCCCCAGGCCGTTCCGTCGGTCATCAACGTCGGCGTGACCTCGACGGCCACGTGCAACCAGGGCGATGTCGCGACCGGCGGTGGCTACGACACCTTCGGTCTCGTGACCACGCTCAATGTCATCCAGAACTCGCCGACTCCCAACTTCGTGGGCCCCCAGGGTCCGGCGCCCACGGGATGGCAGACCCAGGCGTCCGTCGCCTTGCTCGGCGGCGGCTTCCAGGCCTACGCGGTCTGCGAGGACATCTAGCCTCCGCACAGCCCCGGCCGGCCTCCGCAAGGGGGCCGGCCGCGGCATCCGGGCCAAGCTGAAACGCCTGGTCGGCCGTAGCGTCCTCACCGAGCCCGAACCCCAGCCTGCGCCATGCCGCACCCGAAGCGAGGCAGCTGAGCCGCAGGGGGATTGTGGCTGGTTCCGCCCTGCCACGGGTGTGCCATATCGACAGCAGAGAGTATCCGCGTGAATGCTGATCGTCGCTGTCATGCGGGACCTACGACAGGCAGGAGCACACGATGACCACTGAGGAAGCCACCGCGCAGGCGCATGCCGACGACGGGGAATGGGCTGACGGGTACGTGCCGTCGGCCGCCGCGATCGCGGCGGCCCAACAGGCGGTTAGGGAACTCGCCGCCCGCGGTGCCGAAGTGTCCGTCAAGACGAAGTGGTGGGGCTTCGAGATCCATCTGAATGCCGAGGCCGCGAGCAAGGCCAGTGAACTCGCCGAGTACATCGGCGATGTTGCCGGGAACGCGCTTCCTGATCCGTACGGCCAGATCATCGAGGTGTTCTGCAAGGTGAAGGCAGCCTGGATCAAGGAGGTGGGCCAGACCTACGGGTGCAAGCTCGTCTCGCCGTGGATCGCGCCGGGCATGCTCATCCCTGTCTCCTTGAAGCCGACCCAGGACACGAACCTGTGGTGGACGGTCTTCGAGCGGTCCACGGGCTGGAACGAGGACCAGAAGTTCCCGGCCCACCACAGCGCCTCCAACCCGGCACTCGCCGAGTACGACGGTCGCCTGTACTGCGTGCACCGCGGGCACGGCAACGGCGACCAGCAGCTGTGGTGGACCGTCTACGACCCCGACGGCTCCTCCTGGAGCGACGACGTCCCGTTCCCCGCCCACTCCAGCGCCGCCGGCCCGGCCCTCGCAGTGTTCAACGGCAAGCTGCACTGCGTACACCGCGGGTCGGGCAACGACACGAAGCTCTGGCACACCACCTTCGACGGCACCCGCTGGAGCTCCGACGCCCAGCTGCCCGCCCACTCCAGCTCCGTCGGCCCGGCCCTGGCCGTGTTCAACGGCAAGCTGCACTGCGTACACAAGGGCGCAAGCAGCGACAACCAGCTCTGGCACACCACCTTCGACGGCAGCCGCTGGTCCTCCGACAACCGGCTGCCCGCCCACTCCACCGCCTCCAACCCTGCCCTGGCGGTGTTCAACGGCAAGCTGCACTGCGTACACCGCGGGTCGGGCAATGACACGAAGCTCTGGCACGCCACCTTCGACGGCACCGGCTGGTCCGCCGACACCCAGCTGCCCGCCCACTCCAGCCTTGAGGGGCCGGCCCTGGCCGTGTTCGAGGACAGGCTGTACTGCATCCACCGGGGCGTCAGTAACGACCAGCAGCTGTGGTGGTCCTCCTACATTCTCTTCTGGGGCCCCGACACGAAGTTCGGTGCCCACTCCAGTGGTGCCGGCCCCGCGGTCATCGCGTACCGCGACAAGAACGCCGCCAGCAGCCAGCTGCTGTGTGTCCACCGCGGCTACGGCAACAAGTCCGCGTCACACGACGCGGCCGGGCCAACCCGATAAAGGTCGCAGAACGCCCACTCAGGACGAGAGCAGCTCCAGTTCGGAGCGCAGGTTGTAGCGGGCCGTCGTCTCCCAGTGGGACCGGCCGTAGGGGGTGCGGAACAGGCGGGGCAGGGCGAGGAGTTCACGCAGGACCGCGGAGCGGCCCGCGCGGAAGGCGTCCCCCGGCACAAAGCCGTACTCCTCGCGGACGGCCGCGGTGTAGGCGGCGTAGGCGGACGGGGGTGCGGCCAGGACCGCCAGATCGGCGTCGCACAGCACCTGTCCGTCGCGGTCGTCGTCCGCGGGGTCGTGGGTGACGGTGAGCCGGACCAGCCGGGCGACCTCGGCCGTACGGTCCCCGGGGACCCCCGCCTCGGGCAGCGCGCGCTCGGCGAGGCGGGCGGACCGCTCCTCGTTCTCGGAGCGGTCGGGCAGATGGACGGCGTCGTGGAACCAGGCGGCCAGCCGCACCGCGTCCGGATCGTCCGCGTACTCCTGGAGCGTGTCGACGTGGTCCAGCACCGCGGTGAGATGCGTCAGCGTGTGGTAGTGGCGTTGCGGCTCCTGCCAGCGGGCGAGCAGGGCCTCGGCGTACGGGGCGGGATCCGGGCCGCCGCCCCCTTCCCGGGCACCTTCGAGAGCCTGGGTCCAGCGTGCGCGCAGGGCGTCGAGATCGGCCATGGCGCCCATTGTCCCCGGGCGGGGCGCGCCCGCGGCGGTGCCGTCTCCCGGTCGGCGGCCCGTCGTCGTACGCTGGATTGGACTAGACCTGTAGTCGCTCCAGGGAGCACCTGGGCACACCGAGGGAAGGGGTCCTATGAGCACGCGTGCAGTCCTGGAGGTGATCGCCCTCGGGCCCGAGGACGCGGTCGCCGCCCAGGCCGGAGGCGCGGACCGCCTTGAGCTGGTCACCGACATGGCCGCCGACGGGCTCACCCCGCCGGTGGAGGTCTTCGCCCGGATCCGCGCCGCCGTGGCCGTCCCGCTGCGTGTGATGCTCCGCCAGCGGGACGGTTTCGCGGCCGGTGACGCCCGGGCGCTGGTCCGGGCCGCGCGTGAGCTGCGGGCGGCCGGTGCCGACGAGTTCGTGCTCGGGTTCCTCGACGAGCACGGCGGCCCCGACCTGCGGGCCGTGGAACTGCTGCTCGCGGAGCTGGACGGCTGCCGCTGGACCTTCCACCGCGCCGTCGACCACTGCGCCGACCGGGACGCCCTGCGCAAGCAGCTCGCCGACCTGCCGGGCCTGGACACCTACCTCACCGCGGGTTCGGCCGACGGCGTGGACGAGGGACTGCCCGTCCTCCTCGCCGAGGCCGCCCGGCGCGGCGAGCCCGGTTACACCCAGCGGCTCATGGTCGGCGGCGGCCTCCGCCTCGGCCACCTTCCGGCGCTGCGGGCCGCGGGCGTGGACGCCTTCCACATCGGCGGCGCGGCCCGCCCGGGAGGCTGGACCGCGCCGGTCTCGGCGGACGCGGTACGGGAGTGGCGCACGGCCGTCGACGCATAGCGCTGCGGGCGCGGGGCCGATGGTGCGTGGGCCCGCGGTGCGGAGGTGCCGTACGGGTCCCGCCGGGAGGCCCCCGGGTCTCAGCCCAGGTGGTCCGGCAGCGGGGCCGTGTGGGTGACGGTCAGGCCCGAGACCGCGCGGGTGAGGGCCACGTACAGGCGGCGCAGGCCCGTGCGCTCGTCCGGTTCGCCGTCGACCACCGCCCGCGGCTCGTCGAGGACCACGTAGTCGTACTCCAGGCCCTTCGCCAGGGAGGCCGGGACCAGGGTCAGCCGGGTCTCCCGGGTGGTCTCCTCGCCGGGGCCGAGGAAGCCGAGGCCCGCGGCGGTGAGTGCCTCCGCGAGCACCGGGATCCGGGCGTCGGCCGCGATCAGGCCGGTCGAGCCCTCGTGGCGCAGCGACTCGGCGCAGGCCGACACCACCTCGGCGGTGTCCGTGACCGGGCGCACCTCGAAGAACCCGGGGTTCTCCCGCACCGACGCCACCGGGGCCAGCCCCGGCGCGATGTGCGGCAGCAGCCGGGAGGCGTAGGCGATCACGTCGGTCGGCACCCGGAAACCGGCCGTCAGCTCCTCGACCACCGCCTCCGGCTTGCCCAGGTGCGCGAGCGCCTCCTGCCAGCTGCGGGTCGCCCAGGGCGTGGTGCCCTGCGCCAGGTCGCCGAGCACGGTCGCCGAACCGGTGGTGCAGCGGCGGCCGACCGCCCGGTACTGCATCGGGGAGAGGTCCTGGGCCTCGTCGAGCACCACATGGCCGAGCGAATGGGTGCGCTGGACCAGGTCGGTGGCCTCGTCGATCAGGACGGCGTCCGCGGGCGACCACCGGGCGGTGCGGACCGACCGCACCGGCTTCGCCCAGAGGATCTCCTTGCGCTCGTCCTCGTCGAGGAGCCCCGTTGCGTGTTCGGCGAGGAAGTCCGCGTCCGTGAGCAGCCGCAGCACCAGCCTGGCCGGTTCGACCGGGGGCCAGATCGCCTTCACTGCCGCCTTCACGGCCGCATTGCGGGCCACGGCGTCCTGCACCCGGTCGTCCGGCGCCTCCCCGGCCCGCTCCATCCGGACCAGCACGGCGTGTGCGATCCGCTGCGGCAGGGCCTCGCGGGCGGCGCCGTAGCGGATGTCCCGGTCGAGCAACTCCCGGACGATCTCCTCCAGTTCATGGGCGGGCACCCGCCAGCGCCGGGAGCCGCGCACCACCACGACGGCCTCGGTGGGCAGGGTCACGTGGGCGCGGACGGCCCGGCGCAGCACCTCCGCCATCCGGGCGTCGCCCTTGACGACGGCGGCCGCCGCGCTGTCCGTCCCGCGGACCTCGACATGGGCGACGAGGTCGTCGACGGTCGCCTGCCGCACCTCCAGCTCGCCGAGCGCGGGCAGCACCTGCTCGATGTAGTGCAGGAAGGAGGAGTTCGGTCCGATGACCAGGGTGCCGCTGCGGGCGAGCCGCTCGCGGTGGGCGTAGAGGAGATAGGCGACCCGGTGCAGACCGACGGCCGTCTTGCCGGTGCCGGGGCCGCCCTGCACACAGACGGTGCCGTTGAGCCCGGACCGCACGATCTCGTCCTGCTCGGGCTGGATGGTGGCCACGATGTCGCGCATCGGGCCGACGCGGGGGCGCTCGATCTCCTGCTGGAGCAGCCTGCTGGTGGTGGCCGCCTCGGCGGGGTCGGAGAGGTGCTCGTCCTCGTACGCGGTGAGCTCGCCGCCGGTGTAGCCGAAGCGGCGGCGCAGCCCGACGTCCATCGGGTCCTTCTTGGAGGCCCGGTAGAACGGCTGCGAGACGGGCGCACGCCAGTCGATCACCATCGGGTCGCCCTCGGCGTCGTGCACATGCCGTCGCCCGATGTAGAACTGCTCGCCCTCGGCGCCCTCCGCCCGGTCGGCGCCCGGGGCGTGGAGATAGTCGAGGCGGCCGAAGAAGAGCGGGGTGTGGCTGAGGTCGGCGAGGGCCTTGATCCGCTCGTCGATCTGGCGGGCGAGTACCGCGGCGTTGACCCAGTTCGCGGTGACATCGCTGATGTCCAGGTTCTCCGCGTCCTCCCGCATCGCACGCAACGCGGCCCGGGAGGAGGCGAGATGGGCGCGCTCGCGGGCGAGGGGGCCGGGGGCGGAGGGGGAGGGGGTGGAGCCGAGGGCGGGGGCCGAGGGTCCTGAAGGGGAGTCGGGGGCCGAAGGCGAAGGGGCGGGTGCGGGTGCGGGGTCAGGGGCGGGCGGGGTGGACACGGAAAGCTGCCTCCGGGGCGGTGGCTCGTCGGCGAGGACGGGTGACGGTGGTGCCGTCCGGTTTCCGTCCGGGCGGCGGCGCTCCGTGAAGGGAGGCGGGCAGGAGGGGAGATTTTAGGTGACGGCGTCCGGGGCGGCCACTGGATTTACCGGCGCCCCGGAATCGGCCCCACCCCGGGATGTGGGCCCGCGGAGGCCCGGAACCCTTAGGGGGACGGCTCCCTCCGGGGGACGACACGCGCCTGCCGGAAGAGGTACGCGCCCGCCGTTCAGGTTAGGACCTTGGTCCGACGCCATTCGGGGCCGGCCGTTCCACCATGGAGACATGAGTGCAGCAACCTTCACCCCCTCCCGGGGCGGCCCGCCGCCCGGCGCCACCGCCGTGGACGGGAACCACCAGCCCCATCGGCTCGGCGACACCCTGCGTGCCGTCAAGGTGTTCCTGGGTGCCGCGGTGGACGTCTTCATCCTGGGCGAGTACGGGGAAGAGGCGGGCGTCCGCGGCCGCCGCTGACCGGCGGCCCGCCGGGTGCCCGCCCGGCCGCCGCAGCCGGGCCGTGCCGCCCGGGCGTACGACCCGAGCCCCGCACCCTGACGGAGCGTGACCGGGCCCGGACTCCCGGTGCCGACCGACCCGCGGGATCCTCCGGCTCAGCTCCCGGACAGCAGGTCGTCCGCGTCGACGATCCGGTACGCGTAGCCCTGCTCCGCCAGGAAGCGCTGGCGGTGGGCGGCGAAGTCCTGGTCGATGGTGTCGCGGGCGACCACCGAGTAGAAGTGGGCCTGGTGGCCGTCGGCCTTCGGGCGCAGCACCCGTCCCAGCCGCTGCGCCTCCTCCTGCCGCGACCCGAACGTCCCCGACACCTGGATGGCGACCGTCGCCTCCGGCAGGTCGATGGAGAAGTTCGCGACCTTGGAGACGACCAGCACGCTGATCTCGCCCTCGCGGAAGGCGTCGAAGAGCTTCTCCCGCTGCGCGTTGGAGGTCTCGCCCTTGATCACGGGCGCCCCCAGGTGCTCGCCCAGTTCGTCCAGCTGGTCGATGTACTGGCCGATGACCAGGATCTGCTGCCCCGCGAAGCGCCGCACCAGCGCCTCGGTGACCTTCCGCTTGGTGTCGGTGGTCGCGCAGAAGCGGTACTTCTCCTCCGCCTCGGCGGTGGCGTACGCCAGCCGCTCGGCGTCGGTCAGGTTCACCCGCACCTCGACGCAGTCGGCGGGCGCGATGTAGCCCTGCGCCTCGATCTCCTTCCAGGGCGCGTCGAACCGCTTGGGCCCGATCAGGGAGAACACGTCCGACTCGCGGCCGTCCTCGCGCACCAGCGTCGCGGTCAGCCCGAGCCGGCGGCGCGCCTGGAGGTCCGCCGTGAACTTGAAGACGGGCGCGGGCAGCAGATGCACCTCGTCGTAGACGATGAGCCCCCAGTCGCGGGAGTCGAACAGCTCCAGGTGCGGGTAGACACCCTTCCGCCGGGTGGTGAGCACCTGGTAGGTGGCGATGGTGACCGGCCGGATCTCCTTGCGCGTACCGGAGTACTCGCCGATCTCGTCCTCGGTGAGCGAGGTCCGCTTCACCAGCTCGTGCTTCCACTGCCGGGCGGAGACGGTGTTGGTGACCAGGATCAGGGTGGTGGCCTTCGCCTGGGCCATGGAACCGGCGCCGACCAGGGTCTTGCCCGCGCCGCACGGCAGGACGACGACCCCGCTGCCGCCGTGCCAGAAGTTCTCCACGGCCTGCTTCTGGTAGGGCCGCAGCGCCCAGCCGTCCTCGGCCAGCTCGATCGGGTGCGCCTCGCCGTCGACGTATCCCGCGAGGTCCTCGGCGGGCCAGCCCAGCTTGAGCAGCACCTGCTTGATCTGGCCGCGCTCGGAGGGGTGCACGGCCACGGTGTCCTGGTCGATCCGGTTTCCGACCAGCGGGGCGACGCGCTTGGAGCGCAGCACCTCTTCGAGGACGGGCCGGTCGGTGGTGGTCAGCACCAGACCGTGGGCGGGGTGCTTGCTGAGGGTCAGCCGCCCGTAGCGGTCCATCGTCTCGGCGATGTCGACGAGCAGCGCGTGCGGCACCGGATAGCGGCTGTACTGCACCAGGGCGTCCACGACCTGCTCGGCGTCGTGCCCGGCGGCGCGGGCGTTCCACAGCCCGAGCGGGGTCACCCGGTAGGTGTGGATGTGCTCGGGCGCCCGCTCCAGCTCGGCGAAGGGCGCGATGGCGCGGCGGCAGCCGTCGGCCTGCTCGTGGTCGACTTCCAGGAGCAGGGTCTTGTCGGACTGAACGATGAGCGGACCATTCACGCGCGGCACCCTTTCCGGTCTGGCCGGCAGCCCGGCCAAACGTCCAGTGTGCCTCATTCGGGGGTGATCACGGCTGGTCGTCGTCCGGGGGGCGGCCACCGGTCGTCGGCCCGGGGGCGGCTACGGCCGGTCGTCCGTCCGAGGGGGGCGGCTACGGCTGGTCGTCCGCCAGCTCTGCCACCCCGGTGACCCGGTGCAGCGGATAGGTGCGCACCTCGTCGGCGGTGTGGTCGTACGCCGTCACAAAGCCGCCCTCGACCCGCAGCGGGGCGATGACGCGCTGGGAGGCGGTGCCCTCGGCGTTGACGTAGCCGATCCACAGGGTGCCGCCGGTGAGGACCGCGGCCTGCATGGTGGCCAGGGTGTCGGCGGAGGTGGTGCGAGGCAGGTCCCCGTCGGCGGCGGGCTCCGGGCCCGGCTTGCGGGGCGCCGTCGAGGCCAGGTCGCCCGCGCGGACCGCGCACAGGGCCGCTTTGAGCAGGGTCGCGTCGGGCGTCGGCGGGCCGTCCGGGACCGGCTCCGGCGGGGTGCGGTGCGGGGTGCGGTGGGCGTGCGCCCGGGTGATCAGGACATCGCCCTCCGCGGACTCCGCGGCCGGGGCGAAGCCCAGGCCCCGCAGGCCCTCCAGGAGCGCCACCGGGTCCACCCCCGCGGCCACCACCGTCGGGGCCAGTCGGCGCAGCCGGAGCGGGGCGGAGCGCCGGTCGGCGAGGATCTCGTCCAGCACGCTCTCGTCGTCGCAGCGCACATACGCCGAGGCCGCCCCGACCCGCAGATGCCCGTGCCGACGGGCCACATCGTCGATCAGATACGACAGCGGCTGGGGGACCGGGGTGCGGGAGTGCGCGGTGAGAAAGGCGTGCAGATCGCTCGCGCTGCTCCCGGCGTCCAGCGCGCGGCGCACGGAGCCGGGCGTGAACCGGTAGACGGTCGCGCCGCCCTTCGACTCCACGTCCGCCAGCACCCCGAGCAGCTCGGCCAGTGGCCGCTGGAGCGGGCCCGGGGCCACCGCCGTCAGATCCGCCTGGAGCAGCACATGGTCCAGCGGCTCGGGCAGCAGCGGGGCCAGCAGCCCGGCGGCGCGCACGGCGGCCGCCGCCCGCTCGGCCTCGGTGCGGGGCTCGGGGGGCGCGGGGAGGTGGTGCCGGTGGTGCACCGGGAGCTTGTCGCCGGGGCCGGACGGCTCGGCGGCCGGGGGATGCTCCGCGGCCTCGCCGAGCAGGGCCCGGCCGTGGGCGGACAGGGCGCCCCGGCCCGTGACGCCCAGCAGCTCCGCCTCCGACAGCGTCCACTCGGCGAGCCGTCCGCGCGGATCCTCCGCGGTGGCCCGGTCGCCGCGCAGCGGGCGCTCCCAGCGCAGCCGCGCCAGCACCGAGTCGGGGGCGGGCACCGCGCCCTCGGGCAGCCCCGCGAGCAGGGTCAGCACCCGGTGGCGCACCTCGGGCGCGGCCGAGCGGTCCAGGCCGGGGCCGAGCACGGACAGCGACCGGTCCTTGGCGTCCCGGCCCCCGATCAGCCCGGGGGTGCGGGTGGCCGCCAGCCAGGCGGTGGCCAGCCGGGTCCACCGCTCGGCGGGGGGCAGCTCCAGCCAGGTGTCGTAGGCCGGGGTGGCCGCGTACCGCTCGTCGGCCTCGCCGTCCGAGGCCAGCAGCCCGGCCGCGTAGGCGAGTTCGATCCAGAAGGCGGCCACCGGCTCGGGCACGTCCAGCGCCACCGCCGTCCGCTTCAGGTCGCGCAGGCTCAGGCCGCCCGCGCGCAGTACCGCGGGACCGCCCTCGTCCCAGTCCTTCAGCAGCTCCTCGACGGTCGCCAGCGCGGTGTACGCCTGTCCGGCCGCCGTGGCGTCCACGGTCTGCGGGGGGTGGGCGGCGGCGGTCACCAGGGCGGGCGGCAGCGGCTCGGTGTGCCGGTGCGCGCGTCCCCGGCGCAGATGCAGGGCCGCCTCGCGGGGCAGCACCACCGTGCCGGGGGCCGTGGGCAGCAGCAGACCGCGGTCGAGGAGCCAGCGCAGCCGGGCCGCGGGATCGGCGGTGACCTGGCCGTACGGCGGCCCCCACACCAGGCGGTCCAGCACCTCCAGGGACTCGGCGGGGGCGGTGGCGAGCAGCGCCGCCATCCGGGCCCGGTCGGAGAACAGGGCGGTCAGGGCCGCCACCGCGGACACGGCGTCGTGGGTGCTCGGCAGCCCGGCGGTGGCCACGATCTTCTGGATCCGGCCCGGGGACATGCCGGAGGTGGCCTCGGCGACGGTGGGGCCGAGACCCGTGGGCGAGGGGTGCCCCGGGGAGGGGGCGAGCAGCTCCCGGGCCGTGCGCACCAGCCGGAGGCGGTCGTCGGGCCCCCAGACGAGGGCCTGTTCGCGCAGCGTGGCGAGGGCGCGCGGGAGGATCTCGGCGGCGACGGGATCGGCCGCCGCGCCGCCGTCGGACGCGATCAGCCCGAGCAGTTCCTCGTACGGCGCCGGGTCCGCGGCCACGGCCAGCGCCTCGGCGGTCTGGAGCGCGAACCGGTCCAGCCGCTCCAGCGCCCGCACCACACTCGCGCGGGTGGCGGCGCGGGTGGCCAGCTGGGTGAGGTCGGTGGGGACGGGCGTGATGAGGTCGGGGCGAGCGCGCAGCAGCGCGGCCAGAGCGGCGTCGTCCCGCGCACGCAGGGACTCCGCCAGCGAGCGTGGCGCGGCAGCACCGGTACCCGCGACTTCCTTGCGTGAGCGCTCCTCGGGGGTCATCCGGCCAACGGTAGCGGGTACGGGGGGCGCGCACCCTGTCCGCCGCCCGGTCGGCGGGGGCCGTTGCCCGGCCGACAGGTGCGTGAGGGGGCCGCGGGCGGGACGCCGGGGCGGGGCGGGGGCCCGTATCGGCGCAGTCCGGAAAGGGTGCGGCGGGATATACCGTACGTACGGACAACGGCCCACCCCGGAGGGGCTCTGTGGGGATCGAGAGCGACCAGCTTGTCTTCGACTATCTGAGCCGGGTCGGAGACGTGGCCCAGCAGCGGCAGTTGCCGTCGGCGACGCGGATGCGGCTCGTGTCCGGGCTGCGCGAGGAGATCGACCGGCGGCGGGCGAAGTCCCCGGTGGACAGCCCGGCCGCCGTCCGGCGCATCCTCGACCGGCTGGGCACCCCCGACGAGGTGGTGGCCGCCGCCTCCGCGGACCCCGCCGCCGACGGGCCGCCCAGCCGTCCCGCAGCCGTCCCCGCCCAGCGGACCAACGGCTTCGAGGACCGCGCGCCCCGCAGGGGCCTGCGCCGGGCCGTGCCCCGCCCCCGCACCGCCGAGCCCGGACCCGGCCCCGCCGCCGGGGCCGCCTCCCCGCCCCACCTCGCCGGTGCGCACGAGCTGGGCGACAGCGCCGTACGGCCCGACTGGTGGCGGGTGGAGGACGGACCCGGCGGCGGCTTCGCGCTCGGCGACGCCGTGCCGGGGTTCACCGGCGGGGTGGAGATCCCCGAACTGCTGAAGCCCCCGCCCCCGCCGGACGCCCTGACGAAGCCGGGGCCCCCCGCCGGGGCACCCGGGGCCGAGGGAAAGCCCGGCGCGGAGCCCGCGGCCGAGGCGGTGCCCGCCACCGCGGAGCGCACCGCCCGGCGCCGTCGGCTGCCGCTGCCCCGCCTCGGCGCCCGGAGCAACCCCCTGCTGCTCCTCGCGGCCGGGCTGCTGCTGGTCGGCGCCGCGCTCGGCAACTGGCTCGCCCTCGGCCTCGGCTGGCTGATCGCCTGGGCGTCCCGGCGGCTGACCCCCGCCGAGTCCAAGTGGGCGGTGATGGTGCTGCCCGGTCTGGCCGCGGCCGCGGGGCTCGTCTGGCTGTGGGGCCGTACCAGCGGCCGCTGGGGCGACCCGATCGCCCAGGGTCATATGAACGACGCCGTCGCCCAGACCTGGCCCTGGGTGGTGCGCGGCGCGGCCGTCGCCTCGGCCCTGTACCTGGTGTGGCGGTCGCAGCGGCAGAAGTGAGCGAAGCCGTCGCGGCCCGCCCCCGGCCGCCCCGGGCCCGCCTGGGACAATGGCCCCCATGACGTCTCGCGCCCCCACCGTCGGCTTCGACCTGGACATGACGCTGATCGACTCCCGGCCCGGGATCCGCGCCTGCTACCAGGAGCTGTCCGCGCGTACGGGGACGTACATCGACGCCGATCTCGCCGTCACCCGACTCGGCCCCCCGCTGGTGGACGAACTGGTCAACTGGTTCCCGGCGGAGCGCGTCGAGGCCATGGCCGTGCTCTACCGCGCGATGTACCCCGCCATCGCGATCGGCGCCACCCCCGCCCTGCCCGGCGCCCGCGAGGCGATCGAGGCGGTACGGGCCTCCGGCGGCCGCGCGATCGTCGTGACCGCCAAGTACGAGCCCAACGCCAAGCTGCATCTGGAGCACCTGGGGATCGAGCCCGACGCGGTCATCGGCGACCTGTGGGCCGAGCAGAAGGCGGAGGCGCTGGTGGAGCACGGGGCGGCCGTCTACGTCGGTGATCACACCGGGGATGTCCGGGGCGCCCGTACGGCCCGGGCGTACTCCGTCGCCGTCGCCACCGGACCCTGCCCCGCAGAGGAACTGCGGGCGGCGGGCGCGGACGTCGTCCTCGCCGACCTGACCGAGTTCCCGGGCTGGCTGACGGCCCACACGGCCGGCTGACGGCGTACGGGAACACCCGGGCTCCGGCGGTCAGACCGCCCGATCAGGGCCGGGCGTTCAGGACCGCCTGATCATCGCTGCCCGTTCATGTCCGTGCCTCGCGGGCTTTTCTGCGGCCCTCCGCGATCGACTGGAGGACGCCCGCCCCGGCCATCAGGAAGCCCACGGCCATGAGCATGCAGAGGCCGAACATGAAGGGCGGGAAGGGTTTCGTCCCGAGCAGCAGCGGGGCCACGGTGACCAGAGTGGCCACTGCCCCGAGGAAGAAGACGATCGCACCGGCACGGATCAGCCGGTCGCCGGCCGCGGCGGAATTCGCTTGGGTTTCGTCACGCACCGGACCAGGGTAGTTCCCGTCGCGAGGAACGACTCGGCGACGTCTTGTCACCGGCCCCCGGACCATTAGCCTTGGTACCGGCGGGTCCGGGGGACCCGCTGCGCGCTCTTTGGAGCGGTTTCCCGAAATACTTTGCAGACGCAGTTTCCGACGAGTACGAGGACGAGGACAGACGTGCCCACCGGCAAGGTGAAGTGGTTCAACAGTGAGAAGGGCTTCGGCTTTCTCTCCCGCGACGACGGCGGCGACGTCTTCGTGCACTCCTCAGTTCTGCCCGCCGGAGTCGATGTCCTGAAGCCGGGGCAGCGCGTGGAGTTCGGGGTGGTCGCCGGACAGCGCGGCGACCAGGCGCTGTCGGTCACCCTTTTGGACCCGACGCCCTCGGTCGCGGCCGCCCAGCGCAAGAAGCCGGACGAGCTGGCCTCCATCGTCCAGGACCTGACGACGCTCCTGGAGAACATCACCCCGATGCTGGAGAAGGGCCGCTACCCCGACAAGGCCTCCGGCAAGAAGATCGCGGGCCTGCTGCGCGCGGTCGCCGACCAGCTGGACGTCTGACGGCCCGGCGACCCGGCCAGGCCAGGCCTGTTGGGTCCGTCGGATCCGTTGGGTTCGTCAGGGGAACGCGAGGGCGTTCGGGCCGAGGGGCGGCAGCAGCCCCTCGGCCGCCGCGCGGGTGAGCAGTCCCCGGACCGCGGCATAGCCGTCCTCGCCCAGGTCGGCGGTGAACTCGTTGACGTACAGGCCGATATGGGCGTCCGCCACCGCGGGGTCCAGTTCCTGCGCGTGCTCCATGACATACGGACGGGACGCCTCGGGGTCCTCCCAGGCCGCCCGGACGGAGGCGCGGGCCGAGTCGGCGAGCAGCTTCAGGGTGGCCCCGCCCAGCGAACGCCGGGCGATGATCGCCCCCAGCGGGATCGGCAGCCCGGTGGTGGCCTCCCAGTGCTCGCCCATGTCGGCGAGCTTGTGCAGCCCGTAGTCCCGGTAGGTGAACCGGGCCTCGTGGATCACCAGACCCGCGTCGACCTTCCCGTCCCGCACGGCCGGCATGATCTCGTGGAACGGCATCACCACGATCTCGCCGACCCCGCCCGGCACCGTCTCCGCGGCCCACAGCCGGAAGAGCAGATAGGCCGTCGAGGTCTCGCTCGGCACCGCGACCGTCGAGCCGGCCAGCGCGGTGCCCGGCTCCCGGGTGAGCACCAGCGGCCCGCAGCCCCGGCCCAGCGCGCCCCCGCACGGCAGCAGGGCGTACTCGTCGAGGACGTACGGCAGCACGGCGTACGACACCTTCAGCACATCGAACTCGCCGCGCTCGGCCAGGCCGTTGGTGATGTCGATGTCGGCGAAGGTGACCTCGAGGGCCGGTGCGCCCGGGATCCGGCCGTGCGCCCAGGCGTCGAAGACGAAGGTGTCGTTCGGGCAGGGCGAGTAGGCGGTCTTCAGGGGCCGGTGCTCAGCGGGTGCGCTCATGCTGTGTCCAACTCTCGAGTGCGGTGGCGGACTTCCCGAAGCCCTCGGTGAGGGCCGCGAGGGCGTCGCCGATGCGCCAGGCGGCGCGGTCGCGCGGGCCGACCGGGTTGGAGACGGCCCGGATCTCCACGACGGGGATGCCGTGCGCGGCGGCGGCCTCGGCCACCCCGAACCCCTCCATCCCCTCGGCGAGCGCCCCCGGATGCCGGGCGCGCAGCTCGGCGGCGCGGCGGGCGCTCCCGGTGACCGTCGACACGGTGAGGACGGTGCCGGTCAGCGCGCCGGACACGGCGGCGAGCTCCCGTACGAGTGAGACGGGTGGCTGGTGGCTGACGGTCCCGAAGCCCAGTTCGGTGACCGGGAGGAAGCCGCCGGGGGACTGCGGGGACTCGGCGCCCAGGTCGGCGGCCAGGATGCCGTCGGCGACGACGAGCGCCCCGACGGGGGCGTCCGGTGCGAAGCCGCCCCCGATACCGGCGCAGACCACCAGTCGGTAGGGCGCGCCCGCGAGGGCGGCGGCGGTCAGCGCGGAGGCGGTGGTGGCGGCGGCGCGGGCGGGGCCCACGCCCACGGCGAGGAGGTCGAAGGCGCCGGTCCGGTGCAGGACGGCCGCGGGGCCGGGCACCTCGGCGGCCGGTCCGGGAAACGCCCCGGCCACCGCGTCCCGTTCGGCGGGGACCGCGGTGGCGACCAGGATGCGTCCCCCCGCTCCCGGTACGGCCCGGGCGGGGGAGACCTCGACGGACGACGTGGTCAGGACTTCTTCGTGAGCTTGAAGGACCACAGGCCCGTCACCTTGTTCTCGCCCTCCTTGATGGAGACGAGCGAGGAGTTGCCGCTCGCGCCGTACTGGGAGTTGAAGAACACGCTGCCCGGGATGGTGCGGTAGGTCTTCTTGCTGGAGTCGGTCAGCGGCTGGCCGTTCAGCAGGATCGTCCAGCCCTGGTCCGCGATGGCCGGGTCCACGCCGAAGCGGACGGTCGCGTCGGGGTCGACGCCGACCGACTTGACGTCCTTCGACTTGAGGCACTTGGCCAGGTCCGCGGCCGCGACTTCCTTGCCGTCGTTGTAGCAGTCGGTCTGGGAGCTCACCGAGTCGGTGCCGACCGTGACGGTCGCGAGCGGCGTCGGCTTGTTACAGGCGGACAGCAGGAGAAGTCCGGCGGAAACGGCGCCGAGGGCGGCTACGGCGCGACGGGAACGCAGTGCGGTCATGGCCGAAGGCTATCGGGCACGTCCAGTCGCCTCCCCAGGTGGGGTCGCGACGTGCCGCGCACTCGTGCGATCAGGTGCCCGTGCGGGGCCCCCGACGGGCCGAGGCGAGCAGTCCCCGCACGGTCGTCAGCCACCCCGCCGCGACCAGCGCGGCGCCCACCCCGAGGCCCAGCATCCCGTTCAGCGGCAGCACGATGCCGATCGCGCCGCCCAGCACCCAGGCCATCTGGAGCAGGGTCTCCGAGCGCGCGAACGCCGAGTTGCGCACCGGTTCCGGCACGTCCCGCTGGATCAGCGCGTCCAGCGACAGCTTGGCCAGCGCCTGGGCGCACCCGGCCACCGCCGCCAGGCAGGCCACCAGGAACGCGCCGAAGAAGACCGCGGCGGTGGCCGCCGCGCCCAGCACGACCGCCACCACCGTCACGATGATCACTTCCGGTGCGCGTGACTTCAGCCAGGCCCCCACGGCCGTGCCCAGCGCGTTGCCCACGCCCGCCGAGACACCCACGATGCCGAGCGACACCGCGGCGCTCTCCCCGGTGAGCGGATGCTCGCGCAGCAGGAAGGCCAGGAAGAAGGTCAGAAAGCCGGACAGGCAGCGCAGGGCGGCGTTGGCGCCCAGGGCGTGGGTGACGGCGGGCCCGACCGTGCGCAGCCCCGGGCGGCGCACGGCGGCCCTGCGGTGCGGCCCGCGCAGATGTGCGTCGTCCGCGGCCAGCAGCGCGGTGTCCTCGCCCTTGGCGGAGTCGACCTTCGGGGGCAGCGAGAACGACAGAAACGTCCCGGCTACGAAGATCACGAAGGCCCCGTAGAGCGGCCACTCCGGTCCTACGGTCTGGAGGGCCGCCCCGGCGGGCGCGGCCGCACCGGTGGCGAGCAGCCCGCCCAGGGTCACCCGGGAGTTGGCCTTCACCAGGGAGAAGCCGGGCGGCAGCAGCCGTGGCACCACCGCGCTGCGGACCACCCCGTACGCCTTGGAGGCCACCAGGACGCCGAGCGCCGCCGGGTACAGCTCCAGGCTTCCGCTCGCCACCGCCCCGGAGATGATCAGCGCGAGCAGGCACCGGGCGAGCATCGCGGCCGCCATGGCGGCCCGGCGGCCGTGCGGCAGCCGGTCCAGCAGCGGGCCGATCACGGGTGCGAGGACCGTGAAGGGGGCCATGGTGATGGCGAGGTAGAGGGCCACCCGGCCGCGGGCCTCGTCGGTCGGCACGGAGAAGAAGACCGTGGAGGCGAGGGCGACGGTGACCATGACGTCGCCGGCGCCGTTCACGGCGTGCAGCTCGATCAGCTTGCCGAGGCCGGACTCGCCCGCGCCATGGGCATGGGTCACCCGGCGGATGCCGCGCGCGGTGCCGGTGAAGGGGAGGTGCAGGGCACGCCCGACCGCGCGGACGGAACCGCCGATCCGGCCCGAACCGCCACCCCGGCTGTGTCCTTCGACTCCGCCCACCCCGGCGGTCTTCTGGGACGACCTCGCGGCTGCCACCCCGTCATAGTGCCCCGAGAAGGCCGGGGGTAGTGCGGTCACCGCGCGGATGGAGGCGTGTGGTGTCCCACGCAGGGGACGGGGGGAAGGGAGCTGCCGGTGGCTTCTACGGGCCCGGGGGCCTTCTTCGGGTGGGATCCTGGTGGCCTTCTTCGGGCGGGGGCGGGGTGGGGGCGTCTCCCCGGGAATGCGAGGGGCTTCGGGCGGCCCGCGCAGGGCCCGACTCCGGGAGTGCAGGGGCCTTCGGGCAGGGCCGCGGAAGGGCCAGGGAAGGGCCGTGGAGGGGCCGATTCCGGGGGTACGGAGGGGTCGAGTCCGGGGGTGCGCGGGCCCTCGGACAGGGTCCCGGAGGGGTCCCCTCCGGGAAAGCGCGGCCACTCGGTGTGGGCCCCGGGGCGCGGAGAGGGTAGCGTGCGTAGCGCGCCGTGGCGATTGTTCTCGGCCGCGCGCCTCTCATCCATCCCGCAGAATGGATGGGGTAGGTGCGCCCGAGCGCGATCGGGCGCGGACGTCGACGCGGTCCGCCGGTCCGCTCCGTCCGCACCCCCAGCCGGGAGAGGCGCACCCGTGAGACGGCGTAGGAGAGAAGCGATACCTGTGAGCGCAGCGACAACGCGAAGCCGCACCCCCGACCGCCTGTGCGCCGAGGCCGTCGACCTCGCCCGCACCGCCGCCGAGGAGGCCGCCGCGCCCGGCGTCGTCGGCGAGCACGTCGGGCTGGTGTCCGAGGGCGACCGCGTTGTCACGCACTTCTTCGAGTGCAAGGAACTGGGGTACCGGGGCTGGCGCTGGGCGGTGACGGTCGCCCGGGCCTCCCGCGCGAAGATCGTCACGCTGGACGAGACGGTGCTGCTGCCCGGCTCCGACGCGCTGCTCGCCCCGGAGTGGGTGCCGTGGAGCGAGCGGCTGCGCCCCGGTGACATGGGCCCCGGCGATCTGCTGCCCACGGACGCCGAGGACCTGCGGCTGGAGCCCGGCTTCTCCGGTGAGGAGGAGGCTCCGCCGAACTCCCCGGTCTCCGGCGAGATGGCGGAGCTGGTCGAGGCCGAGGACGTGGAGGTGACCGCGGGCGCGCCCGCGAACCTCCCGATGGCGCCCACGCGCGGCTCCATCGCGGCCATCGCCGAGGAACTGGGCCTGCGCCGCGCCCGGGTCCTGTCCCGCTACGGACTCCATGTCGCCGCCGACCGCTGGGAGGAGGCCTTCGGCCCCCAGACCCCGATGGCGCAGGCGGCCCCGGCGACCTGTGTCAGCTGCGGCTTCCTGGCGCCGATCGGGGGCTCGCTCGGCCAGGCCTTCGGGGTGTGCGCCAATGAGTTCTCCCCGGCCGACGGCCGTGTGGTCGCCCTCTCCTACGGCTGTGGGGGCCACTCGGAGGCCGCGGTGATGCCGAAGGCCCCGCAGCCGCCTCCGCCGGTGGTGGACGAGACCAAGGTGGAGCCCTTCCCGCTGCGTCCCGCCCCGGACTCGGGCTCGGTCCCGGCGGTCCCGGACGAGGCAGCGGCGGAGCTGGGGCACTCGTAGGGCGCCCGTCTGCGGGGCTGCCCCGGAGCACGTACGGCCTCTGCCCTTGCCGCAGCGCGGCCGGTTCCCCGCCGCAGGGGCCCCGTACGGCACGGCCTCTGCTCTCACCGCGGTGCGCCGGGTTCTCCGCCGCCGGGCCCCGTACGGCTTCGCTGCCGGGGTCCCGTACGGCCTCTGTCCTCGCCGTGCCTCGCCGCGCCGCCGTGGCCGCTGTCCCGTCCGGTGGGGTCCCCTCCGGCCGCTCCCCCTGCGGCGGTCCAGCCGGGCTCCCTCCCGCTGCCGGTCTGCCCACCGCCCCGCACCGCGCCCTGACCCGGTGTCCGGTAGGGCCCGCAGAGTGTCACGACCGCCGCGGAGGCCCGGACCGGCAGGGGGTACGTTCGTCCCGCGGCGGGCACGGGCGCGCCGCGCGAGGGAGAGTGAAAGCGTGAGCGCATACGTGCGGCCTGCGGCCGAGGGCGCGGACCCGTTCGGAACGGCCCGGCTGCGGCGCGGCGTGCTGGACGCCTGGGCCACCAGCCCGGCCCGGTTCCGCGAGGACGCCAACGCCGAGGAGGACCTCGTACTCGGCGGCTACCGCGACCGGCTGGTCGTGGAACTCGCCCAGAACGCCGCCGACGCGGCGGCCCGGGCCAAGGCTCCCGGCCGACTGCGCCTCACCCTTCGCGACGGTGTGCTGATCGCCGCCAACACCGGGGCGCCGCTGGACGCGGCGGGCGTCGAGTCGCTGTCCACCCTGCGGGCCTCCGCCAAGCGCGACCTCCACGAGGGGGCCGTCGGCCGCTTCGGCGTCGGTTTCGCGGCCGTCCTCGCCGTCAGCGACGAGCCCGCGGTCGTCGGCCGGCACGGCGGGGTCCGCTGGTCCCTGGCCGAGGCCCGGGAACTGGCCTCCGGCACCGCACGGCACAGCCCCGGCCTCGGGGACGAGATCCGCCGCCGCGACGGCCATGTGCCGCTGCTGCGGCTGCCGTTCGCCGCCGAGGGCACCGCCCCCGACCCGTACGACACCGCCGTCATCCTCCCGCTGCGCGACACGGCCGCCGCCGACCTCGCCGAACGGCTGCTGCACACCGTCGACGACGCCCTGCTGCTCGCCCTGCCCGGGCTGGCGGAGGTGGTCGTCGAGACCGGGTCGGAGGTGCGGACCCTGCGCCGCCGCGCCGAGGGCGACGACACCGTGGTCGAGGACTCCCGCGAGGGCACCACCCGTTGGCGTACGGTCTCCCGGCACGGCCCCCTCACCGCCGACCTGCTCGCCGACCGGCCCGTCGAGGAGCGGCTGCGCCCCCACTGGTCCGTCACCTGGGCCGTCCCCGTCGCGGACGACGGCGCCCCGGCCCGGCCCCGCACCGCACCCGTGGTGCACGCCCCCACGCCCAGCGACGAGGCACTCGGTGTGCCCGCGCTGCTGATCGCCTCGTTCCCGCTGGACGCCACCCGCCGCCACGCCGCGCCCGGCCCGCTCACCGACTTCCTGGTGGAGCGCGCGGCCGACGCCTACGCCGAACTCCTCACCGACTGGCGCCCGGTGGCCCCCGGCGTCATCGACCTGGTGCCCGGCCCGCTGGGCAAGGGCGAACTGGACGGCGCCCTGCGCCGGGCCGTGCTGGAGCGGCTGCCGCGCACCGCCTTCCTGCCGCCCGCGCACGACCCGGGGGAGGACCCGGAGCTGCCCGGGGCGCTGCGGCCGAGGGACGCCGAGGTCGTCGAGGGCGCCGGTGCCACAACCGTGCGGGTCCTCTGCGAGGTGCTGCCCAGCCTGCTCCCCGCGGGCCTCGAACGCCGGGCCGAACTTGGGACCCTGGGCGTCGCCCGGCTGCCGCTGACCGAGGCGGTCGACCGGCTGGCGGGCCTGGAGAAGGAGCCCGAGTGGTGGTGGCGGCTCTACGACAGCCTGGCCGGGGTCGACCCGGACCGGCTGACCGGGCTGCCCGTGCCGCTCGCCGACGGCCGGACCACCCTCGGGCCCCGGCAGGTGCTGCTGCCGAGCGTGGACGGGCCGCCGGTCGCTCCCGAGGTGCTGGCCCGGCTGGGCCTGAAGGTCGCCCACCCGGAGGCCGCCCATCCGCTCCTGGAGAAGCTGGGCGCCCTGCCGGCCACCCCGCGCGCGGTGCTCACCACCCCGCAGGTGCGGGCCGCGGTCGCCGCCTCCCTCGACGACGAGGGGCCGGGCTGGGACCAGGACGGCCTGGATGCCGAGGAGTTGGCCGACACCGTGCTCGCCCTCGTGCGGGAGGCCGCGCTCGACCCGGGCGACGAGCCCTGGCTCGGTGCCCTCGCGCTGCCCGACGAGGACGGCGAACTCGCCCCCGCGGGTGAACTGGTGCTCCCCGGCAGCCCCTTCGCGTCCGTGATGCGCGAGGGCGAACTCGCCCTGGTGGACGAGGAGCTGGCCGACCGCTGGGGCGGACAGCCGCTGACCGCCTGCGGGGTGCTGGCGAACTTCGCCCTGGTCCGCGCCGCCGACGTGGTCCTGGACCCCGATGAACTGGAGCCCCGCGACTCGGACTTCGCCGAGCCGGACGACATCGGGCTGCTGGACGCCGTCGACGTGTGGTGCGAGGACGTCCTGGACCGGCTGCCCGACACCCCCGTGCCGCCGGTGGCGACCGAGATCGTCGCCGTGCGCGACCTGGACCTCGTCGACGACGACCACTGGCCGAAAGCTCTCGCACTGCTGTCCGAGCCCCCGCTGCGGGACGCGCTCACCCAGCCGGTGCGGATCCTGCTGCCCGACGGCACCCACGAGGTCGTACGGCCCTACGCCGCCTGGTGGCTGCGCGACCACCCGGTGCTCGACGGCCGCCGCCCGGCGGGCCTGCGCGCCGCGGGCGGCGACCCGCTGCTGCACGGGCTCTACGACGAGGCCGACGCCACCGGCTTCGACGACGAGCAGGTGCTGCGGGCGCTCGGCGTCCGCACCTCCGTGGCCGCCCTGCTCGACGAGCCCGGTGGCGCCGCCGAACTGCTCGACCGGCTCGCCGACCCCGCCCGGCCGGTCTCCGCCGCCCAGTTGCACGCCCTCTACACGGCCCTCGCCGACCTCGACCCGGAGCAGGTGACCCTGCCGGACGAGCTGCGTGCGGTCGTCGACGGCCGGGTGACCGTCGTGGACGCCGCCGACGCGGTGGTCGTCGACTCGCCCGACCTGCTGCCCTTCACCGAGGGCGTGCCGCTGCTGCCGGTGCGCCCGGCGCGCGCCGCCGACCTCGCCGAACTGTTCCAGGTGCGGCGGCTGAGCGAGTCGGCGACGGGCGGGGTGACCTCCGAGGGGGAGGGGCACGAGGTCCCGGAGTCCGTACGGGTCCTGCTCGGGCCGTCCACCCCGGACGCGTACGTCGAGCACGGGGAACTCGTCGTGGACGGCGTGGAGATCGACTGGCGGCTCGCCCCGGACGGTGTGCTGCACGCCGCCACCCTGGAGGGGGTCGCCGCGGGCCTGGCCTGGGTGACGGCCCAGTGGCCGCGCCGCTTCGAGGTGGCCGCGCTGCTGGAGGACCCCTCGCGCACCGACGAACTGGCCCGGGACCGCTGGTTCGACTAGCGCCCGAACCCCCTCGCCCGAACCCCCTCGTCCGGAGCTGCGGCAGGACGCCCGCCGCGGCTCCGGGCGGGGGGTTGGTCATGCACAGGCAAAAAAGATCCACTCCGTACAACCATGCTTTTCGGCCAGGGATCTGATCGTGCGAGTCAACCGACTCCCCAGACACTCGGGGCCCGCGCGGGACAACGCGCGGCCCCTTTCTCCCCTTGGGGAAATGCCATGCGCATCCGTGCCACCGTGGCCGCCGTCTCCGGCGCCCTGGCCCTCTCCGCCCTCGCCGTACCGGCCGCCCACGCCGCCGCCGGTACCGCCGGGCCCGCCGTCACCTTCTCCAACGTCAAGGTGGCCCAGGGCAAGAGCATCGTCGTCGGCGCCAAGGCCAAGGTCGTCGTGCCCGTCACGTACACCCTGACGCACCCCGCGAGCCTCAAGCCGGGCAGCTTCGCCGCAGGCCCGGTCATCTACCTCGGCGACAAGATCACCGCTCCCACCGGGTTCCAGGCCGGCGACGAGCCCGGCACCTGCAAGACCGTCTCCGCGACGGTGCTCAACTGCACCGCGTCCCTGGACATCTACCCGACCGACCACGACCTGCTCAACTCCCAGGCCGGTACGTGGAAGGTCGGCGGCCTCGCTGTGGACGCCGCAAAGCACCTCACCTGGGGGGGCGACCTCGGCTACACCAAGGTGCTGCGCGGCGCCGCCCTCACGGTCGACGCCTCCCCGGAGCCGGTGAAGAAGGGCGCGGCCCTCACGGTCAAGGGCACGCTGTCCCGCGCCGACTGGTCGGCCAACAAGAACACCGGATTCGCCGGTCAGTCGGTGGCGCTCCAGTTCTGCAAGGCGGGCAGCAGGACCTACACCACCGTCAAGACCGTCAAGACGGACGGCGCGGGCAACCTGAAGACCACGGTCACGGCCTCGGTCGACGGCTACTACCGCTACTCCTTCGCGGGTGTCGCGACCACCGCGGCGGTCAGCGCCGCGGGTGACTACGTCGACGTGAAGTAACCTCCCGCCGCACAGCTGCCGCCCCGCCGGAACCCCGGCGGGGCGGCCGTGTTCCTGCCCCGGTTCTTGGCCGGCCCTAGGCCGTGCTGCCGTCCCGGTCCTGGCCGGGCGCGCGCCGGTCGACCCACTTCCAGACCAGTTCCAGGACGGCCGCCGCGAGTACCGCGATCCCCACCGCGATCCACGGGACCGCGACCCCCACCAGCCGGAGTGCGAAGAAGTGCTGGAGCACGGGCACCGCCAGGACGAAGAGGAACGCCAGGCCCATCGCGGCCACCAGGGCGATCCGCCACCAGGTGTAGGGCCGGGCGATGATCGCCAGCACCCACATGGAGATCAGGAAGAGGGTGAGGGTCGCGGCGCTGGTCTCCGCCTCCAGCGAACCGGGTCCCGTGTAGTGGTGCCGGGCGAACAGATAGGTGGCGAAGGTCGCGAGCGCCGCCACCACCCCGCCCGGGATCGCGTACCGCATGACCCGCCGCACGAAGTGGGGCCTGGCCCGCTCCCGGTTGGGGGCGAGCGCCAGGAAGAAGGCCGGGACGCCGATGGTCAGCGTCGACAGCAGGGTCAGATGCCGGGGCAGGAAGGGGTACTCCACCTGCCAGCACACCACCAGCACCGCCAGCAGCACCGAGTAGACCGTCTTCACCAGGAAGAGGGTGGCGACCCGGGTGATGTTCCCGATGACCCGGCGGCCCTCGCCGACCACCGACGGCAGCGTGGCGAAGCTGTTGTCGAGCAGCACGATCTGCGCCACGGCCCGGGTCGCCTCGGAGCCCGACCCCATCGAGACGCCGATGTCCGCGTCCTTCAGCGCGAGCACGTCGTTCACCCCGTCGCCCGTCATCGCCACCGTGTGCCCGCGCGACTGGAGGGCGCCGACCATGTCCCGCTTCTGCTGCGGGGTGACCCGGCCGAACACGGTCCCCTTGTCCAGGGACTTGGCCATCTCCGCCTGGTTCGGGGGGAGGCGGCGGGCGTCCATGACCTCGCCCGCGATGCCGAGCTTCCCGGCCACCGCGCCCACGGACACCGCGTTGTCGCCGGAGATCACCTTGGCGCGGACGTTCTGGTCGGCGAAGTAGCGCAGGGTGTCGGCGGCGTCCGGGCGCAGCCGCTGTTCGAGCACGACCAGGGCGGCGGGCCGGGTGCCGTCCGCGACCCGGGGGTCGTCCAGCTCCCGGGAGGTCCGGGCCAGCAGCAGCACCCTGAGGCCCTGCTCGTTGAGGCGCCCGGTCTCGGCCAGGGCCGGGTCGTCGGGGTCCAGCAGGACGTCCGGGGCGCCGAGCAGCCAGGTGCTGGCCTCGCCGTCGCCCTCGCTGAAGGACGCGCCGCTGTACTTGCGGGCGGAGGAGAAGGGGAGCGCCTCGGTGCAGCGCCAGTCCTCGCTGTCCGGGTAGGCGTCGATGATCGCCCGGAGGGAGGCGTTGGGGCGCGGGTCGGACTCCCCGAGGGCGCCGAGGACCTTGCGCAGATACGTCTCGTCGGCGCCCTGGAGCGGCCGCAGTTCGGTGACGTCCATACCGCCCTCGGTGAGGGTGCCCGTCTTGTCCAGGCAGACGGTGTCGACGCGGGCGAGGCCCTCGATCGCGGGGAGTTCCTGGACGAGGACCTGTTTGCGCCCCAGCCGGATGACACCGATGGCGAAGGCCACGGAGGTGAGCAGGACCAGTCCCTCGGGCACCATGGGCACGATGCCGCCGACCGTGCGGGCCAGGGAGTTCTTGAAACCGGACTGCTTGACCACCAGTTGGCTGATGACCAGGCCGATGGCGGTCGGGACCATCATCCAGGTGACGTATTTGAGGATGGTGGAGATACCGGTGCGCAGCTCGGAGTGGACCAGGGTGAAGCGGGCGGCCTCGTCGGCGAGCTGGGCGGCGTAGGCCTCGCGTCCCACCTTGGTCGCCCGGAAGGCGCCGCCGCCCGCGACGACGAAACTGCCCGACATCACCGGCGCCCCGGCCCGTTTGACGACGGGGTCGGCCTCGCCGGTGAGGAGTGACTCGTCGATCTCCAGACCGTCGGCCTCGACGCAGACGCCGTCGACGACGATCTTGTCGCCCGGTCCGGTCTCGATGATGTCGTCGAGCACGATCTCGGAGGTGCCGATCGCGGTGGCCACCCCGTCCCGGCGCACCGTGGGCCGCGCCTCGCCGATCACCGCGAGGGAGTCCAGGGTCTTCTTGGCGCGCCACTCCTGGATGATCCCGATGCCGGTGTTGGCGATGATCACATAGCCGAACAGGCTGTCCTGGAACGGCGCCACGAACAGCATCACCAGCCAGAGCACGCCGATGATCGCGTTGAAGCGGGTGAAGACATTGGCGCGGACGATCTCGCCCAGGGAGCGGCTGCTGCGCACCGGGATGTCGTTGACGTCACCGCGGGAGACCCGCTCGGCCACCTCGGCGGCGGACAGTCCCCGCGTCCGCCCGGGTGCGGGGGCGGGGTGCACGGGATCGAGTTCGGCGCCCGCGTCGATGTGGCTCATGCCATCGACGGTACGTGCGGATGTGCCCCTTCACCCGTTGAGCGGGACAAAGATCCGACCGGGGGAGGACCCTTATCCTGCGGTGGTTGTACGCGGCTCGGGGTGCCGGTTTCGGAGGGCTGCCCGGGCAGCGCTCGGGTCCGCGCCCGCCGGTGTCAGGCCGCCGTCTCCCCGGCGGGGGTCTGCCCGGCCGCCGCCCTCTTGATCGCCGCGTCCCGTCGGCGCACGTACCAGATGCCGATGCAGCCGAGCCCCGCCCCGGCCAGGCAGGTCCACAGCCACCAGGTGTGCCCGTGGTCGGAGAACCAGCCGTAGAACGGCAGCTGGGCCAGGAAGAGGACGAACCAGAGGATCGTGCCGCCGGTGATGGTGGCGACCACGGGGCCCTCCAGGGGCTCCGGCGCCTCGTGCTTGGGGGTCCACTTCGCCATGCGGACAGCTTACGAGGGAGGGGAAACGGGGCCGGGGCGGACCCCGGGGGCCTTGTCCGGCAAGGGTCTACGCGCGGAGATAGCGATCTACGCCTCATATGTTCATACTGAAACGGTTCGAGTCTGGCCGCTTATATTCGTAGGAATCACCAACATCACCCGGGGGGACCCGTTGGTGATCGGGCGGCGGCGAGACTCGATCACTTCTGTTCAGCGTCCGCAGCTCCCCGCACCCCTGAGGTCACGCATGTCCACCTCGGCCCCCGACAAGGCCGCCCCGCAGCAGCCGGGCACCCGTCCCCCGTCCGGTGCTCTCGACCGCTACTTCAAGATCTCCGAGCGGGGCAGCACGCTTCCCCGGGAGATCCGCGGCGGTTTCGCCACCTTCTTTGCGATGGCGTACATCATCGTGCTGAACCCGATCATTCTCGGCAGCGCGAAGGACATGTACGGGCACCATCTGGACCACGGCCAGTTGGTCACCGCGACCGCCCTCACCGCCGCCTTCACCACCTTGCTCATGGGCGTGATCGGCAATGTCCCGATCGCCCTCGCGGCCGGGCTCGGCGTGAACACGGTCGTCGCCCTCCAGCTCGCCCCCCGGATGTCCTGGCCGGACGCGATGGGCATGGTGGTCCTCGCGGGCCTGGTGGTGATGCTGCTGGTCGCCACCGGTCTGCGCGAGCGCGTGATGAACGCCGTGCCGCTCGGTCTGCGCAAGGGCATCTCCATCGGCATCGGCCTGTTCATCATGCTGATCGGACTCGTCGACTCCGGCTTCGTCACCCGTATCCCGGACATCGCGCAGACCACCGTCCCGCTCCAGCTCGGCGGGGACGGCCATCTGAACGGCTGGCCGGTCCTGGTCTTCGTCCTGGGCACCCTGCTCACCTTCGCGCTGATCGTCCGCAAGGTGCCGGGCGCCATCCTGATCTCGATCGTCGCGATGACCGTGCTCGCGCTGATCCTCAACGCGACGGCCACGATCTCCTCCTGGGGCCTGACCGTTCCGAAGTGGCCGGGCAACCCGGTCGCCAGCCCCGACTTCGGACTGATCGGCAAGGTCAGCCTGTTCGGCGGCTTCGGCAAGGTCGGGGTGCTGACCGGCATCCTCTTCGTCTTCACGGTCCTGCTGTCGTGCTTCTTCGACGCGATGGGCACGATCATGGGCATCAGCGACGAGGCCAAGCTGACCGACGCCGAGGGCTATATGCCGGGCATCAACAAGGTGCTCTTCGTCGACGGCATCGCGGTCGCCGCGGGCGGCGTCAGCTCCTCCTCGGCCACCACCTGCTTCGTGGAGTCCACGGCGGGCGTCGGCGAGGGCGCGCGCACCGGCTTCGCCAACGTCGTCACGGGCGCCCTGTTCGCGGTGGCCCTCTTCCTCACCCCGGTCGCCACGATGGTCCCGTCCCAGGCGGCCACCCCGGCCCTGGTCGCGGTCGGCTTCCTGATCCTGTCCAACTCGGTCCGGGAGATCGACTGGGCGGACTACACCATCGCCGTCCCGGCCTTCGTGACGATGCTGATGATGCCCTTCACCTACTCGATCACCAACGGCATCGGCATGGGCTTCATCACCTTCACGGTGCTGCGCCTGGCCGCGGGCCGCGCCCGGGAGATCCCCGTCGCGATGTACGTGGTGTCGGCGGTGTTCGCCTTCTACTACCTGATGCCGGCCCTGGGTCTGACCTGATCTGCCCTGATCTGACCCGGCCCGAGCTGCGGGGGTCCCTGATTCAGGTGACCCCCACGGGTCCCCGGTTCAGGTGACCCCGTAGAACCTCTCCGTCTCCTCGACGGCGGCCTGTATCCGCTCGTCGACGTCCTCCCGAATGAGCGTCCGGACCACATAGTCCTGGACGCTCATTCCTCTTTTCGCGGCGTGCCTGTGGAGCCGCTCTAGCAGCTCCCGGTCCAACCGCACGCTGAGCACACTGGTCCCCATGCGTACGAGGGTGGCCGGATCCGCCCGACCGCCGTGTCACGTTCGTCCGCCGTATCACTCGTTCGGGTGAGTTCCGGTACGTGGTGCGGCGTCCCCCGTCTCCCGGGATCCGGGGCGTACGGGGCCGTAGTGGCGGGAGTCACCCGCGCGGCGGCGTCCCGCGGTGGTCCTTAGGGAAAGTAATGAGTTATGCTAAAGAGCATGGCTGACCTGACCCATGGCGACGACGCCGCCGCCGTGAACGCTCTCCGCTCCGCTGTGATGCGTCTCTCGCGCCGACTCAAGCACCAGCGGGTCGACGAGTCGCTGAGCCCGACCGAGATGTCGGTGCTCGGCACCCTGTTCCGCTGCGGCTCCGCCACCCCCGGTGAGCTGGCCCGCAAGGAGCATGTCCAGCCGCCCTCGATGACCCGCATCGTGGCGCTGCTGGAGAGCAAGGGGCTGGTCAGGCTGGAGCCGCACCCCGAGGACCGGCGCCAGAAGGTGGTCACCCAGACCGAGCGGGCCGAGACGATGCTCGAAGAGAGCCGTCGCAAGCGGAACGCCTTCCTGGCCGGTCTGGTCGAGGGCCTGGACGAGGACGAGTGGGCGAAGATCCGCGCCGCCGCCCCCGTCCTGGAGAAGCTCGCCCACATGTGACGGCGGGCGTCTTTGCCGGACGCCCTCCGTGCCGTACGCGGCCCCACCCGCGGACGCAGAAGAACCCCGCCACCGCGCGTCACGCGCCCCCATCGCCAAGGAGGCGACCCCTTTGAGTTCGGGATCCGGAGCAGCTTCCGCCCCCGCACCAGCCACCCACGACTCCCCGCCCGCCCGACCCGAACACCCCGAGACCCCCACGGCCCCCGGCACCCCCGAGCCCCCGGCCGACCTGGCAGCCCCGGACCCCGCAACCCAGGACCCGGCGACCGCGGAACCGGCGCGCGAGATCCCCACGACCGCGGACCCGGCGCGTATCGACCCCGTGACCGCGGAGCCGGTGACGGAACCGGGCTCCGAGGACCGGCGGGCGAGACGCTCGCCATCGCCATCGCCCTCGTCCTCCATGTTCAGCTCCCTGCGCGTGCGCAACTACCGCCTCTTCTTCCTGGGCCAGGTCGTCTCCAACACCGGCACCTGGATGCAGCGCATCGCCCAGGACTGGCTGGTACTGAGCCTGACCGGCTCGTCCACCGCCGTGGGTGTCACCACCGCGCTCCAGTTCCTGCCGATGCTCCTCTTCGGCCTCTACGGCGGTGTCCTCGTCGACCGGCTCCCCAAGCGGCCGACCCTGCTGGTCACCCAGTCCGCGATGGGCGCGACGGGACTGCTCCTCGCCTTTCTGACGCTCTCCGGGCATGTGCAGGTCTGGCATGTGTACGTCGCCGCCTTCGCCGTCGGGCTCGCCACGGTCCTGGACAACCCGGCCCGCCAGTCCTTCGTCTCGGAGATGGTCGGCCCCGGCCAGCTCCAGAACGCGGTCAGTCTGAACTCGGCGAACTTCCAGTCCGCCCGGCTGGTCGGCCCGGCCGTCGCGGGCCTGCTGATCACGGGGGTGGGCACGGGGTGGGCCTTCCTCTTCAACGGCCTGTCCTTCCTCGCCCCCATCGCCGGACTGCTGCTGATGCGGGCCCGTGAACTGCATGTCGTGGACCGCGCCCCGCGCGGCAAGGGCCAGCTCCGCGAGGGGCTGCGCTATGTCGCCGGGCACCCGGAGCTGATCTGGCCGATCGTGCTGGTCGGCTTCATCGGCACCTTCGGCTTCAACTTCCCGGTCTGGCTCTCGGCCTACGCGGACGACGTCTTCCACGCGGGCGCCGGTGCCTACAGCCTCTTCAACACGCTGATGGCGCTCGGTTCGCTGACCGGCGCCCTGCTCGCCGCCCGCCGCGGCACGGCCCGGCTGCGGGTGCTGATCGCGGCGGCGGCGCTGTTCGGCGCGCTGGAGGTGGTGACCTCCGGGGCCCCCTCGCTGTGGCTGTTCGCGCTGCTGATGGTCCCGATCGGCATCTGCGGGCTGACGGTGAACGTCACGGCGAACACCACCGTGCAGATGGGCACCGACCCGGCGATGCGCGGCCGCGTCATGGCCCTGTTCATGATGGTCTTCATGGGCGGTACGCCGCTCGGCGCACCCGTCGTCGGCTGGATCACGGACGTCTACGGCGCCCGGGTCGGCTTCGCCGCGGGCGGCCTGGTCTCCCTGGCGGCAGCCGTGACGATCGGCCTGCTCCTGGCCCGCTCCGGCGGCCTGCGCCCCGCCCTCGCCTGGCACCAGGGCCGCCCCCGCGTCCGCTTCGTCCCCCGCGAACACCAGGAAAGCGGCGCCCCGGAGCAGGACGGCGAGGGAAAGCCGGACCGCGAGGGGAAGCCGGACCACGAACGCCAACCGGACATGACGACGGCCTGACCCCGGCTGCCGACTGCCACCCTGCCCGCCCTGCCCTGCCCGCCCCCCGGACCTCGGGGGGCGGGCAGGGCAGGGCGGCCCGGTTCAGCCCCGGGGAAACTCGCCGGTCCCGTTCACCAGCCCCACCACCGTCCCGGTCAGATCGACCTCCGCCCCGAAGTCCAGACTCAGCCTGCCGCGGTACTCGCCGTCCTGCGGGAGGGTGTGCAGATGCCAGGTGCCGCTGTACGGATCGGCGATCAGATACACCGGCACCTCGGCGGCGGCGTAGGCGGCCTTCTTGGGGCCGTAGTCGTTGCGGGCGGTGTACCTGTACGCAATTGCTCGACGATGTCCAGGATGATCTCCCAGTGCGTGTCGCGCTGCGGCGTCACGAAAATGCCGCCCTCGACGATCTCGGCCTTGAAACCCTCGGGGATGTGCATCTGCTCCACCACTCGAACTTAGTGTCGAGGCTGAGCTCCTTGCCCTGGTCGGCCATCTCGATCCTGTCTGCCAGAACAGTCACCGCGCCGCTCCTCCCCGCCGCTGCCTGTCGCATGCGGCCGCGCGGTACAACGATACGTACGGTGACCGGGTTGCGTCCGTGTGTGCGGGGGTGGGCCGGGGAGACTGGGATCATGAGACTCTTCGCCGCGGTGCTGCCGCCGGAGGACGCCGTGCGGGAACTCGCCCGGGCGGTGGACGCGTTGCGGCGGCTGCCGGGGGCGGACGGGCTGCGCTGGACCGGGCGGCCCGGCTGGCACTTCACCCTCGCCTTCTACGGGGAGGTCGGCGAGGAGACCGTGGCGGACCTCTCGGCGCGGCTGGAGCGGGCGGCGCGCCGTACGCCGTGCTTTCCGCTCGCGCTGCGGGGCGGTGGACAGTTCGGCCGGGGTCGGGCGCTGTGGACGGGGGCCGAGGGTGATCTGCCCACCCTGCGGCTGCTGGCCGAGCGCGCGGAGGCGGCGGCGCGCAAGGCGGGGGTGCCGATGGGGGAGCACCGCCGCTACAAGGCCCACCTCACGGTGGCGCGCGGCCGGGAGGCGGTGGATGTGCGCCCCTATGTCGACGCCCTGGACGGCTTCCACGGCCGCAGCTGGACGGTGGACGCGCTGGTGCTGGTCCGCAGCAATCTCCCGAGGTCCGGTGTGCCCGGCGAGCAGCCCCGCTACGAGCCGGTCGCCCGCTGGCCGCTCAGACAGGCCCTGGGGTCCCTTGAGGACGGTCCGGCGGAGGACTCGTAGGACGGGCCGGTTAGTCTCGAAGGCGTGGACCCGAAAACCCGGAACCGGATCATGGCCGGTGCGCTCGTGCTGATGTTCGTCGTCGTCGCCATGGCGGCCGCGCTCGGCAGGTGACACCGAGCACGGCCGCCGGCCGCTCACCGGACCGGCACCCTCACCAGGCGAACGCCTCCGGCGACGGCCCGGGGCCCGGGAAGATCTCCTCCAGGCCCGCGAGGACCTCGTCGGAGAGTTCCAGTTCGACCGCCCGCAGCGCCGACTGAAGCTGTCCCGCCGTGCGCGGGCCGACGATGGGGCCGGTGACGCCGGGCCGGGTCAGCAGCCAGGCCAGGGCGGTTTCGCCGGGTTCGAGGCCGTGCTTGTCGAGCAGATCCTCGTAGGCCTGGATCTGTGCACGGATCGTGGTGTTGGCGAGGGAGTCCGCGGCCCGGCCGCTCGTCCGGCGCCCGCCCTCGGCCTCCTTCTTGATGACACCGCCGAGCAGTCCGCCGTGCAGCGGCGACCACGGGATGACCCCGAGACCGTAGTCCCGGGCCGCGGGGAGGATCTCCATCTCGGCGCGGCGCTCGGCGAGGTTGTAGAGGCACTGCTCGCTGACGAGACCGAGGGTGCCGCCCCGGCGGGCGGCGGTCTCGTTGGCCTGGGCGATCTTGTAGCCGGGGAAGTTGCTGGACCCCGCGTAGAGGATCTTGCCCTGCTGCACCAGGACGTCCACGGCCTGCCAGATCTCCTCGAAGGGGGTCCGCCGGTCGATGTGGTGGAACTGGTACACGTCGATGTGATCGGTTTGCAGCCGCTTGAGCGACGCGTCGACCGCGCGCCGGATGTTCAGCGCGGAGAGCCTGTCGTGGTTGGGCCAGGCCTCGCCGTCGGCGGCCATGTTGCCGTACACCTTGGTGGCGAGCACGACCTTGTCGCGCCGTCCGCCGTCCTGGGCGAGCCAGTTGCCGATGATGGTCTCGGTACGGCCCTTGTTCTCGCCCCAGCCGTACACATTGGCGGTGTCGAAGAAGTTGATGCCCGCGTCCAGCGCCGCGTCCATGATCGAGTGACTGTCGCCCTCCTCGGTCTGCGGGCCGAAGTTCATGGTCCCGAGGACGAGGCGGCTGACCTTGAGTCCTGTGCGTCCGAGCTGCGTGTACTCCATGACCCTCCAGCCAACTCCGTGGAGTGCGCTCCAGGCAAGGGAACCGGCTGTACGGCACGCGGGTTCAGTCGCGGGGGAATCCGCCGGTGGGGAGGGTGAGGTCGACGACGGTGCCGACGAGGTCCAGGTCCTCGCCGAAGGGGACCCTGGTCTCGGTGGCGTAGTCGCCGTCCTTGGGGTGCCGGTAGATGTGGCACCTGCCGCGGTAGGGGTCGGCGATGACGTAGAGGGGGACCTCGGCGACGGCGTATGCCCGCTTCTTGGGGCCGTAGTCGGTTGGCGGCGGTGCGACTCCCCGGCCGCCCCGGGCGGGCGCGGCCGCGCGGTTCAACGATACGCATCGGGTACGGGACCCGCCGTGAACCGGTCAGTCTCTTTTGGTCTCGCCGGGGACCGTGATGTCGGCCGTATAGGGGCCCGCGATGTCCCAGCCCTGGTGCAGGGTCTGTGCGAAGGCCTGTGCGATGCGGTGTTCGCCGTGGGGGTTGGGGTGGGTGCCGTCGTAGGTGTCGCGGTGGATGTCGTACGACGGCGGGGCGGAGGCCAGCAGGATCGGCGAGCCCGGTTCGTCCAGGTCCGCCACCGCCTTCGCCAGCAGCTCGTTGAAGAGGGCCACCTCGGCTCCGAACGCCTCGTCCGCCTCGGCCCGGATGTTGGGGATCACCGGCAGCAGGACCATCCGGATACGGGGGTTGGCCCGGCGTGCCTCCGCCACGAACGTCGCCACGTTCTCCGCGGTCTGCACCGCGTTGGTGTAGAAGCCCAGGTCGATCAGGCCGAGGGAGACCAGCAGCACGTCCGCGCGCGACTCCCGGACCGCCCCGCCGATCAGCGGCGCCATGTGCATCCAGCCCTCGCCCCAGCCCGCGAGGTGTGCACGAGGGAAGCCCGGGTCGGCGTACGCGTGGGACGTCGGGGCGTCCGTCGTCTTGTCGTACAGCGTCTCGCGGGGGCCGACGAGGGAGAAGGGGCCGTCGTATGTCGCGCACAGGTGCTGCCACAGCCGATAGCGCCACGTGTGCTCGCCCGCGCTGCCGATCGTCATGGAGTCGCCTACGGGCATGAACCTGAGCATCCGCTCATGATGGACGATCCGCCGGGGGCCGAGGGGCGATGCGGGGGGCGGTCCGGTGTGAGGATCGACACGCCGTGCCGCGCCGGTTCACCGGTCCGCCCGGACCGGTGAACCGGGCGGCCGGATGGCAGGCTTGGGGCATGCGTCGATCGCTCGCGTTCCTTGCCGGGGTCCTCCTTGCCGGTGCGTCCGCCGTGCCCGCCGTCGCCGACGACGGCGGCTTCACCATCAAGGACCCCCGGATCACCGAGTCCAGCGGGCTCGCCGCCTCGCATCTGCACCCCGGGATCTACTGGACCCACAACGACAGCGACGACGGCCCGTACCTCTACGCCGTGGACAGCCGCACCGGGAAGACCGTCGCCACCGTGACCCTCCGCGGCATCGGCAAGCCGCGTGACGTCGAGGCCATATCCATCGGCCCGGGGAACCAGATCTACGTCGGCGACATCGGCGACAACCTGGACGGCACCTGGCCGTATGTGTGGATCTACCGGCTGCCCGAGCCCACGGTGCTCAAGGACCAGACGGTCCGCGCCGACCAGTACGTGGTCAAGTACGCGAACGGACCCCGGAACGCCGAGTCGCTGGTGGTCCATCCGAAGACCGGGCGGGTCTACATCATCGACAAGAAGGAGGACGGCGGGCACCTCTACGAGGGTCCCGCCCGGCTGTCCGCCACCGGCGCCAACGTCTTCCGGCCCATCGCCCCCGTCGACCTGTGGGCCACCGACGCCGCCTTCTCGCCCGACGGTACCCAACTCGCCGTACGCGGCTACTTCGGCGGTATCGCCTACGCGTGGAACGGCGGCCGCATCAAGCGGCAGGGCCAACTGGACGTACCCCTCCAGCGGCAGGGCGAGTCGGTCACCTACACCGCCGACGGCTCCACGCTCCTCTACGGCAGCGAGGGCGCCGACAGTCCCGTACAGGCCGAGAGCGTGCCCTACCGGGAGGGCGGCGGTTCCGCGTCGCCCTCCGAGCAGGGGAAGGACGGCACCGGCGACGGCCCGGTCCTCAACGCCGACTACAAGGTCGGCGCCGTGGTCCTGGCCCTGGGGCTGGCACTCGTCTTCGGCCTCAAACGGCTGCTGCGCAGGCGGCCGTAGGCCGTGGGCTGCGACAGGTACGGGCGAGGCGAGGGGCGCCCGGTGTTCAACACCGGGCGCCCCTCGCCCACTTGACTGCCGTGCCGGGATGCGGACGGTCAGAGCCGCTCGATCACATGGTCGATGCAGCGGGTCAGCGCCTCGACGTCCGCCGGGTCGATCGCCGGGAACATCGCGACGCGGAGCTGGTTGCGGCCGAGCTTGCGGTACGGCTCGGTGTCGACGATGCCGTTGGCGCGCAGCACCTTGGCGACGGCGGCCGCGTCGATCTCGTCCGCGAAGTCGATCGTGCCGATGACCTGGGACCGCTTGGCCGGGTCGGTGACGAACGGGGTGGCGTACTTGGACTCCTCCGCCCAGCTGTACAGGCGGGTCGAGGAGTCCTTCGTACGGCCGGTCGCGAAGTCCAGGCCGCCCTGGCCGTTCAGCCACTCCAGCTGCTGGTCGAGCAGGAACAGGGTGGCGAGCGCCGGGGTGTTGTACGTCTGGTTCTTGCGGGAGTTGTCGATCGCGGTGGGGAGCGAGAAGAACTCCGGGACATGGCGCCCGGAGGCGTGCACACGCTCGGCGCGCTCGATGGCGGCCGGGGAGAACACACCGATCCACAGGCCACCGTCGGAGGCGAAGGACTTCTGCGGCGCGAAGTAGTAGACGTCGGTCTCGGCGATGTCGACCGGCAGGCCGCCCGCGCCGGAGGTGGCGTCCACCAGGACCAGGGAGCCCGCGTCGGCGCCCGCGACACGCCGGATCGGCATGGCGACGCCCGTGGACGTCTCGTTGTGGGTGAAGGCGTAGACGTCGACGCCCTCCTCCGCCCGGGCCTCGGGGTGGCTGCCGGGGTCGGACGAGATGACCGTGGGCTCGGCGAGCCACGGGGCAAGCTTCGCGGCCTTGGCGAACTTGGAGGAGAACTCGCCGAAGGTGAGGTGCTGGGACTTGTTCTCGATCAGACCGTGGGTGGCGATGTCCCAGAACGCCGTGGAGCCGCCGTTGCCGAGGACCACCTCATAGCCGTCGGGCACCTGGAACAGATCGCGGATCCCGTCCCGCACCTTGCCGACCAGGTTCTTGACCGGTGCCTGGCGGTGGGACGTACCGAGAAGGGAGCTGCCCGTGGCGGCGAGGGCGTCCAGCGCCTCCACCCGTACCTTGGAGGGACCCGCGCCGAAACGACCGTCCGCGGGCTTGATGTCAGCAGGAATCTGGATATCAGCCACGAGCCGGAGGGTAGCGGCTCGGGGAAACGGGACGGAGCCGTGTCCGTCCGATGAGACGAAGCCTCCGGTCCGTGGACTTGTGAGGATCTACGAGAGTTTCCGCGCGGGGGCGGCGCCGTGGCCCTGGAAACCGGGCCGGCCCGGTTGTTTGTTTCCCGGGTGACCCCGATGTCGCGTACCGGACCCGTCCGTTGGCCCCGCGGGCATCCTGGGCACATGACGAATCCTGGGGAAGGACGGCCGGGGGCCGCGGGCGCGGACGCCGACGCGCTGGGCGCCGAACTGAGGGCAGCGGTGCGCGGTTCCGTCGACTTCGGTACGACGGCGCGGGCACTGCACACCATGGACGCCTCCAACTACCGCCGGGTGCCGCTCGGTGTGGTCGCCCCCCGGGACGCGGACGACGTGGCGGCCGTACTCGCCGTGTGCCGGTCCCATGGAGTGCCGGTGGTCGCGCGCGGCGGCGGCACCTCGATCGCCGGGCAGGCCACGGGCACCGGAGTGGTGCTCGACTTCACCCGGTTCATGAACGGGCTCGTGTCCCTGGACCCCGAGGCGCGCACGGCGGTGGTCCGCCCCGGTCTCGTCCTCGACCGCCTCCAGGAGGCCGCCGCACCGCACGGACTGCGCTTCGGCCCGGACCCCTCCACCCATGCCCGCTGCACCCTCGGCGGCATGATCGGCAACAACGCGTGCGGCTCCCACTCCGTGGCCTGGGGCACCACGGCCGACCAGGTGCGCGAGCTGTCGGTGCTCACCGCCCGGGGCGAGGCGCTCACCCTGGGCCGGGACGGCAAGGGCGCGCCCGCGGGCCTGCGTACCCTGGCGGAGGGCGGGGCCGCGCTGCTGCGCACGGCCTACCCGGACCTTCCGCGATGCATCTCCGGATACGCGCTGGACGCGCTGCTCCCCGAGAACGGCGCCGACGTGGCCCGCTCCTTCTGCGGCTCCGAGGGCACCCTCGGCATCCTGACCGAGGCGGTCGTGGACCTCGTCGAGGTTCCCCCCGCCCGGGCCCTGGCCGTGCTGGGCTACCCGGACGAGAGCGCGGCGGCCGAGGCGGCGGCCGGGCTGCTGCCGTGGCGGCCGGGGACCGTCGAGGGCATGGCCGCCGACCTGCTGCCCTCGACGGCGGGGCTGCCGCGCGGCGGCGCCTGGCTGTTCGTGGAGACGGGCGGCGCGAGTGCCGCCCAGGCGCGGGCGCGCGCGGAGGCGGTCGTCCGGGCGGCGGACGCCCTGGACGCCGCGGTGGTCACCGACCCGGCGGCGCAGCGCGCGTTGTGGCGGCTGCGCGAGGACGCGGCCGGCACGGCGACCCGTACCCCCGACGGCCGGGAGGCGTGGCCCGGCTGGGAGGACTGCGCGGTGCCCCCGGCCCGGCTCGGTCCGTATCTCAGGGACTTCAGGCGGCTGTTGAGCGAGCACGGGCTGCGCGGGACGCCGTACGGCCACTTCGGGGACGGCTGCATCCATGTCCGGATCGACTTCGACCTGCTCTCCCCGCCGGGCGTCGCCCGCTTCCGCCGCTTCTCCGAGGAACTCGCCGCGCTGGTCGTCTCGTACGGCGGCTCGCTCTCCGGGGAGCACGGCGACGGGCAGGCCCGCGCGGAGCTGCTGCCGGTGATGTACGGGCCGGACCTGGTGGCCCTGTTCGAGCGCGCGAAGGGCATCTGGGACCCGGACGACCTGCTCAACCCCGGGATGCTGGTCCGCCCGGCCCCGCTGGACTCCGGTCTCCGCTTCGCCGTGCTGCCCCGCGAACCGGTGGAGGTCGCCTTCGGCTACCCGGAGGACGGCGGCGACTTCTCGGCGGCGGTCCGGCGCTGTGTGGGCGTCGCCAAGTGCCGTACAGCCGAGGTGTCCGGCGGCGGGGTGATGTGCCCCTCCTTCCGGGCGACCGGCGAGGAGGAGCACTCCACCCGCGGACGGGCCCGGCTGCTGCACGAGATGCTGGCGGGCGAGGTGGTCACCGACGGCTGGCGCTCGACGGAGGTCCGGGACGCCCTGGACCTGTGCCTGTCCTGCAAGGGCTGCCGCAGCGACTGCCCGGTGGGCGTCGACATGGCCACCTACAAGGCGGAGTTCCTGCACCACCACTACGCGGGGCGGCGCCGCCCCGCCGCGCACTACGCGATGGGGTGGCTGCCGCTGTGGCTGCGGGCCGTCGCCCGTACGCGCACCGCGGCGGCCGTCAACGCGCTCGCCGCCCTGCCCCCGGCCGCCGCGCTCGCCCGGCGACTGGGCGGGCTCGCACCCGAGCGGCCACTGCCCCGCCTGGCGCGGGAGACGTTCACGCGGTGGTGGGGGAGGCGGGGGCGGCGGGAGGGGGCCGGTGCCCGCACTCATGCCTGGACCGGTGCCCCGGCCGGTGCCCCGATCGTTCCCCCGGCCGGTGCCCGGGTCGTCCTCTGGCCGGACACCTTTACCGAACACCTGTCCCCGTCCGTCGGCAGGGCGGCCGTACGGGTGCTGGAGGCGGCGGGACTGCGGGTGCTGCTGCCGCCGACGGCACGGAACCGGCGCGCCCCGCTGCCCGCCCGGCACGGCCGGGTCTGCTGTGGTCTGACCTATGTCTCCACGGGCCAGCTCGACCGCGCCCGCGCCGTCCAGCGCCGCACCCTGGACCTGATGGAACCCGTCCTGGCGTCCGGCCTCCCGGTCGTCGTCCTGGAACCGAGCTGCGCGGCCGCCCTCCGCACGGACCTCCCGGAACTGCTGCACGACGACCCGCGCGCGGCCCGCCTGGCGGCGGCCGTGGTGACCTTCGCGGAAGCCCTGGAGCGGTACGCCCCCGACTGGACGCCCCCCGCCGTGGACGCCCCGGCGGTCGGCCAGACCCACTGCCACCAGCACGCCGTCCTGGGCGACGCGGCCGACCGCCGGGTGCGCGCGGCGGCGGGCCTGACCGGGGAGCTGAGCGGCGGCTGCTGCGGACTGGCCGGGAACTTCGGCTTCGAGAAGGGCCACTACGAGGTCTCGTCGGCCTGCGCGGAGGAGCACCTGCTCCCCGCGGTGCGTTCGGCGCCCGGGGACGCGGTCCTCCTCGCCGACGGCTTCTCCTGCCGCACCCAACTGGAGCACCTGGCGGGACGGCGGGCACGGCATCTGGCGGAGGTGCTGGCGGAGCGGCTGGGGGACGGGGGAGGAGTCGGCTTGACGGACCGGGGAGGAGACGGTTCGGGGGACTGATGTGGGGCCGGGCGGCCGACGGGTGGGTCGTGGGAGCCGGGGGCGTCGAGGGAGCCCGGGTGACGACCAGCGCAGTGAAATCCGCCCGCCCCGGATGAAGGCCCGGCGGGTGTCCGCGAGGATCGAGGGGCGGGGTGCGGACACCGGCCCCGGCCCGGCGGGCGACGGACCCGGTGCCGCCGGAGCCGTTCCGGGTCCTTCCGGCGTCCTCCCCTGTGTCCGGGCCGCAGTCCGTGTCCCGCAGTCCGCGCCCCGTCGCGCGGCTTCCGTGGCCCGGCGTCCCCGCCGGTCCGGGGGACGGCCGCCGTACCGGTGCCACCGTGTCACCCACCGAGGAGCTCCGTATGACCCTCCGCGTCCGCCCGATCTCCCGCGAAGAACACCTGGCCTTCGTTGCCGCGCGCGGTTCGGCCAGCCATATGCAGGTGCCGTCCTGGGGCGAGGTGAAACCGGACTGGCGGGCGGAGAGCCTCGGCTGGTTCGAGGGAGAGGGCACCCGCCCGGTCGGTGTGGGCCTGGTCCTGCTGCGCCCGCTGCCCCGGACCCGGTGGTATCTGGCGTATCTGCCCGAGGGCCCGGTGATCGACTGGTACGACACGGATCTGGACCGCTGGCTGCGGCCGCTGCTGGCGCATCTGAAGAGCCGCGGCGCCTTCTCGGTGAAGATGGGCCCGCCCGTGGTCGTACGCCGCTGGAGCGCCGACGCGGTCAAGGCGGCGATCGCGGACCCGGCGGCGCGCAGGCTGGGCGATGCCCCGCCGACCGAGGAGGACCCGGCCGCCGTACGGGTGGCGGAGCGGCTGCGGGGCCTGGGCTGGCGGCAGTCGGAACCGGGCGGCGAGGACGGCTTCGCCGCGGGCCAGCCGCGCCATGTCTTCCAGGTGCCGCTCGCCGGACGGACGCTGGAGGACGTCCAGCGCGGGATGAACCAGCAGTGGCGGCGCAATGTGAAGAAGGCCGAGAAGGCGGGCGTCAAGGTGGTCCAGGGCGGCTACGACGACCTCCCCGCCTTCTACGCCCTCTACACGGAGACCGCCGAACGCGACCGCTTCCTCCCGCGCCCCCTGCCGTACTTCCAGCGGATGTGGACCGCACTCACCGCGGAGCACCCGGACCGGATGCGGCTCTATCTCGCCCATCACGACGGTGAGGTGCTGGCCGCCGCGACGATGCTGACGGTCGGCTCGCATGTCTGGTACTCCTACGGCGCCTCCACCGCCCGCAGGCGCGAGGTGCAGCCGAACAACGCGATCCAGTGGCGGATGCTGGGCGACGCCCATGCGCTGGGCGCCGCCGTCTACGACCTGCGCGGTATCACCGACACCCTGGAGGAGAGCAACCATCTGCTCGGCCTGCTCCGCTTCAAGGCCGGTACGGGCGGGCACGCGGCGGAGTACCTGGGCGAGTGGGACTTCCCCCTCAACCGCCTGCTGCACAAGGCGCTGGACCTGTACATGGCCCACCGCTGATCCACCGCGGAGAGGGGACGTGCGGTTACGCCCCCGGCTCGGCCAGGGGCGGGCGGCGGCGGGTCTGGGTGCGGACCGCGCCCATGCTCGCCGCGATCACCAGGGCGATCGCTGCGGCCTGGGGCGCGGTCAGGGACTGGCCGAGGACCAGGAAACCGGCGGTCGCCGCGAGCGCCGGTTCCAGGCTCATTAGGATCGCGAAGGTGGAGGCGGGCAGTCGGCGCAGGGCGAGCAGCTCCAGCGTGTACGGCAGCACCGAGGAGAGCATCGCCACGCCCGCGCCCAGCCCGAGCGTCGACGGCACCAGCAGTCTCGAACCCGACTCGGCGATCCCCAGCGGCATGAACAGCACCGCGGCGACCCCCATCGCCAGGGCCAGCCCGTCGGCCTGCGGGAAGCGCCGTCCGGTACGGGCGCTGAAGACGATGTACGCCGCCCACATCGCGCCCGCCGCGAGGGCGAAGGCGACTCCCGCCGCGTTGAGGTCGCCGAAACCGCCGCCGCCCAGCAGGAAGACCCCGGCCAGGGCGAGGCCCGCCCAGAGGAGGTTCACCGCGCGGCGGGAGGCGAGCACGGACAGGGCCAGCGGTCCGAGGACCTCCATGGTCACCGCGAGGCCCAGCGGGATGCGGTCCACGGCCTGGTAGAAGAGGCCGTTCATGGCGGCCATGGTGATGCCGAAGACGACCACCGTGCCCCAGTCGGCGCGCGAGTGGCCGCGCAGCCGGGGGCGGCAGACCAGGAGCAGCACCAGGGCCGCGACGACGAGCCGCAGGGTCACCACGCCGAGCGCCCCGGCCCGCGGCATCAGGCTCACCGCGAGCGCCCCGCCGAACTGCACGGAGACCCCGCCGGCGAGCACCAGCCCCACCGGCCCGAGGGCCCCGCGCCGCCCCGGCCCCCCGCTCCCCGACGACACGCTCCCCGCCCCTCCGGTGACCGGAACCGGGACAGGAGCCGGAACCGGTGAAGCGGGAGCGGGGCTGGCGGAATCCACGGGGGCCTTCCAAGGAACTCGACGGACGCGATACGGAGGGGGCGCTGGCGCATGTGCAGTGTGCTGCACCCAGAAGTCCAGGGTAGTAGACCGACCCTCGCATGTGAACCCACGGCAAGTGAACCCGCGACAACGAACCCGGCGCGGGTGACCAGGCCCGCGACGCCCCCGCTCTTTCCCCCTCCCTCGGCATGCCGAGGTCTTCGCGGAGCCGGTGCCGCTGGACGGGGTGGAGGGTGACGGAGGCGGCGGCGAGTGTGCTCTCCGCCCGGTCCGGGTCGGCCTCCGGGGGGCTCGGCGGGGGTGCCGGGCAGGGTGTGCGCCTGCTCGTCCAGCGCGACGAAGGCGGCGTCGAGGCGTATGTGCTCGGCCGCCGGCGCGTCGGCCGCCCGCGGGGCCCGCTCCCGCAGGAGCTGATGGATGAAGACGTCCTCGTGGCCGGCGTGCTCGCGCAATTCCCGGGTCATGGCGAGACAGCGGTCCGCCTGCTCGGCGGCGGCCGCGCGATCGGAGACGTCCGCGGCGCCCAGCTCGGTGGCCAGCGCGAACAGCCGGGCGCGCTGCCCCATGTGAACATTCCGGTACAGGTCGATCTTGGGCATGGTCTGTCCTCGAGACGGCTCGCCCCATAAGATGACAACATAGTGCATATATGACAACGTGTTGCCAAGAAAGAAAGGGATGTGTGATGGCGGACGAGGCGGCCCTGCTGGTTGCCGATGTCTTCGAGGCGGCCGGGGCCCTGCGCCGGCTGGGCGAGGAGACCGCGGGTGCGGAGGGGCTCACCCAGGCCCGTTGGCAGGTGCTGAGCGTGGTGTCCGAGGACCCGCTCACGGTCCCTCAGGCCGCGCGCCGCCTGGGCGTCAGCCGCCAGAACGTCCAGCGGGTCGCCAACGACCTGGTGGCGCAGGAGCTCGCGGCCTACGCCCCCAACCCCGACCACCGCGGCTCACCCCTGCTGACGCTCACCCCCCGCGGCAGGGAGTCCCTCACCCGCGTCACCGCCAGAGCCACGGACGTCCACCGCGCACTCTTCGCATCCATCCCCGACGAGGAGATCCGCGCCACCAGAACCTTCCTCCGCACCCTCCTGACCGAACTCGACCGCCACGAGAACACCCCGGGCGAGCGCTAGGACGCCCCGCCCGGCTGCCGCCCAAGCCCCCTGCCCGGCCGGGCGGCCCGCCCCATCTCCCGCCCCCGGAAGCCGAGTTGTGGAAAACAAAACCATGCAAGCATGCTTGATTGTTTTCTGGCCCGCTGCCATGCTCCTCTCCGCACCGCCTACGCACCGCCACGCACTGCCAACGCAGCGCCAATGCACCGCCACGCACCGCCAACGCACGCCGTCGTCCCCGGAGGGGAGCGCATTGTGTCCGATGTGTCGTCAGTGATTGACGATCTCGGCCGGGAGAGCGAGGAACTCGACCTGCTGGTCGCCGGGTTGGGGGAGGATCGCTGGGCGCTCGACACGCCCGCCGCGGGCTGGACCGTCGCCCATCAGATCGCCCATCTCGCCTGGACGGACCGGGCCGCGCTGGTGGCCGTCACCGAGCCGGAGGCGTTCGCCGCGGAGGTGGAGAAGGCGCTCCGGTCGCCGGAGACCTGGGTCGACGAGGCCGCCCGGGAGGGCGCCGCGCTGCCGCCCGCGCGGCTGCTCGCCGAGTGGCGTGCCGGGCGGGCCGCCCTGGACCACGCGCTGCGGGCCGCCCCCGCCGGGGCCCGCTTCCCCTGGTACGGGCCGCCGATGTCCACCGCCTCCATGGCCACCGGGCGGCTCATGGAGACCTGGGCGCACGGACAGGACATCGCCGACACCCTCGGTGTGGTGCGCGCCCCCACCGACCGGCTGCGGCATGTGGTCCGCATCGGGGTGCGGGCGCGCGACTTCGCCTTCGGGGCGCGGGGGCTGAGCGCGCCGGGTGAGGAGTTCCGGGTGGAGCTGGCGGCGCCCGGCGGGGGCGGCCTGTGGACCTACGGGCCCGAGGACGCCGCCCAGCGGGTGACCGGACCGGCGCTGGACTTCTGCCTGCTGGTCACCCAGCGGGCGCACCGGGCGGATCTCGCGGTGCGGGCCGAGGGGCCGGACGCGGCCCGCTGGCTGGACATCGCGCAGGCGTTCGCCGGGCCGCCGGGCGCCGGGCGGCCCCCGCAGGGAGCCGGGGCGTGAGGCCGCTGCGGATCGGCAACGCCTCCGGGTTCTACGGCGACCGCTTCGACGCCCTGCGCGAGATGCTCACCGGCGGCCCGCTCGACGTGGTCACCGGGGACTACCTCGCCGAACTGACCATGCTGATCCTCGGCCGCGACCGCCTGAAGAACCCCGCCGGGGGCTATGCGCGCACCTTTCTGGGTCAGTTGGAGGAGTGCCTCGGGCTCGCCCAGGAGCGCGGGGTGAAGATCGTGACCAATGCGGGGGGTCTGAATCCCGCCGGACTCGCCGACGCCGTACGCGCGTTGGCCGACCGGCTCGGCATTTCCGTACGGGTGGCGCATGTCGAGGGGGACGACCTCACCGCCTCCTTCTCCCAGGGGCCCGGGCCGGGGGAGAGCTCCCCGGGCGTCCTGGCCGCCCACGCCTACCTCGGCGGGCAGGGCATCGCCGCCTGTCTGCGGGAGGGCGCGGACATCGTGGTCACCGGGCGGGTCACGGACGCGGCGCTGGTCACCGGGCCCGCCGCCGCCCACTTCGGCTGGGGACCGGAGGAGTACGACCGGCTGGCGGGCGCCGTGGTCGCGGGGCATGTGCTGGAGTGCGGGACGCAGGCCACCGGCGGCAACTACGCCCTGTTCACCGAGCATCCGGCCGGACTGCTGAGCCGCCCCGGCTTCCCGCTGGCCGAACTCCACGAGGACGGCAGCAGCGTCATCACCAAGCACGAGGGCACCGGCGGTGTCGTCGACATCGGCACGGTCACCGCGCAGCTGCTCTACGAGACGGCCGGTGCCCGGTACCTCGGCCCGGACGTCACCGCCCGCCTCGACACCGTCCGGCTCACCCAGGAGGGGCCCGACCGGGTGCGGGTCGAGGGGGTGCGCGGGGAGGCGCCGCCCCCGACGCTCAAGGTGGGCCTGAACCGGCTGGGCGGCTTCCGCAACGAGGTCACCTTCGTACTCACCGGCCTCGACATCGAGGCCAAGGCCGCCTTCGTCCGCGGCCAGCTGGAAGCGGCCCTGGGCGCGGCCGAGTCCCGGCCCGCCGAGGTGCGCTGGGACCTCGTCCGCACCGACCGGCCCGACGCCCCGACCGAGGAGACGGCCAGCGCCCTGCTGAGGCTGGTGGTGCGCGACCCCGGCCAGGAGGCGGTGGGCCGGGCGTTCAGCGCGGCCGCGGTGGAACTGGCGCTCGCCAGCTACCCCGGCTTCCAGGTGACCGCCCCGCCCGGAAAGGGCGCCCCCTACGGCGTCTTCGAGGCGGCCCGGGTCGACCGCGACGTCCCCCGCCACACCGCGGTGCTCCACGACGGGCGGCGGATCCCGGTGCACCCGGGCCCCGGCAGCCGCGTACCCGAGGAGGTACCGCAGCCGCCGCTGCCCGGGCCGCCGCCCCCGGGCCCGGTCCGGCGCGCCCCCCTCGGCCTGGTCGCCGGGGCCCGCAGCGGGGACAAGGGCGGTGACGCCAATGTCGGGGTGTGGGTGCGCACGGACCCGGCCTGGCGCTGGCTGGTCCGGGAGCTGACCGCCGACCGCTTCCGCGCCCTGCTGCCGGAGACGGCGGGGCTTCCCGTCGTACGGCATGTGCTGCCGAATCTGCGCGCCCTGAACTTCGTCGTCGAGGGCCTCCTCGGCGAGGGCGTCGCCGCACAGCACCGCTTCGACCCGCAGGCCAAGGGCCTGGGCGAATGGCTGCGCGCCCGCCATCTGGACATACCCGAGGAGCTGTTGTGACCGTACTGGCCTCGGCCCTGGACACCGGCGGACCCGACTACCGGGCCCACCGCGAGGCCATGCTCGTCAAGCTCGCCGAACTGGAGGGCGAACACGCCAAGGCGCTGGCGGGCGGCGGTGAGAAATACGTGCAGCGGCACCGCGGCCGCGGCAAGCTCCTGGCCCGCGAGCGGATCGAGCTGCTCCTCGACCCGGACACCCCGTTCCTGGAGCTGTCGCCGCTGGCCGCCTGGGGCAGCGACTACGCGGTGGGCGCCTCGCTCGTCACCGGTATCGGTGTCGTCGCGGGCGTCGAGTGCCTGATCACCGCCAACGACCCCACCGTGCGCGGCGGCGCCAGCAACCCGTGGAGCCTGAAGAAGGCCCTGCGCGCCAACGAGATCGCGCTGCGCAACCGGCTGCCCTGCATCAGCCTGGTGGAGTCCGGGGGCGCGGACCTGCCGTCCCAGAAGGAGATCTTCATCCCCGGCGGGGCGATCTTCCGGGATCTGACCCGCCTGTCCGCCGCCGGGATCCCCACCATCGCCGTCGTCTTCGGCAACTCCACCGCCGGGGGCGCCTACATCCCCGGCATGTCCGACCACGTGATCATGGTGAAGGAGCGGGCCAAGGTCTTCCTCGGCGGGCCCCCGCTGGTGAAGATGGCCACCGGGGAGGAGAGCGACGACGAGTCCCTGGGCGGCGCCGAGATGCACGCCCGGCTGTCGGGCCTCGCCGACTACTTCGCCGCCGACGAGCAGGACGCCCTGCGCCAGGCCCGCCGGGTGGTCGGCCGCCTCAACCACCGCAAGGCGTACGCCGATCCGGCCCCGGCCGCCCCGCCCGCGTACGACGAGGACGAACTCCTCGGGATCGTGCCCGGCGATCTGAAGGTGCCCTTCGACCCCCGCGAGGTCGTCGCCCGGATCGTCGACGGCTCGGATTTCGACGAGTTCAAGCCGCTCTACGGCAGAAGCCTGTGCACCGGGTGGGCCGCCCTGCACGGCTATCCGGTCGGGGTGCTGGCGAACGCCCAGGGGGTGCTGTTCAGCGAGGAGTCGCAGAAGGCCGCCCAGTTCATCCAGCTCGCCAACCAGCGCGACATCCCGCTGCTGTTCCTGCACAACACCACCGGCTACATGGTCGGCAAGGAGTACGAGCAGGGCGGCATCATCAAACACGGCTCGATGATGATCAACGCCGTCTCCAACAGCCGGGTCCCGCATCTGTCCGTCCTCATGGGCGCCTCCTACGGAGCCGGGCACTACGGCATGTGCGGACGGGCCTACGACCCCCGCTTCCTCTTCGCCTGGCCCAGTGCCAAGTCCGCGGTGATGGGCCCGCAGCAGCTCGCCGGTGTGCTGTCGATCGTGGCCCGTCAGTCCGCGGCCGACCGCGGCAGGCCCTACGACGAGGAGGCCGACGCCGCGCTGCGCGCCATGGTGGAGCAGCAGATCGAGTCCGAGTCCCTGCCGATGTTCCTGTCCGGGCGGCTGTACGACGACGGGGTCATCGACCCCCGCGACACCCGTACCGTCCTCGGCCTGTGCCTGTCCGCGATCCACACGGCGCCCTACGAGGGCGCGCGTGGCGGATTCGGCGTCTTCCGGATGTGAGGCCCGTGATGCAATCCGTTCTGGTGGCGAACCGCGGCGAGATCGCCTGCCGCATCGTCCGCACCTGCCGCGAACTGGGCATCCGTACCGTCGTCGTGTACTCGGACGCCGACGCGGACGCGCTCCCCGCCCGCCTCGCCGACACGGCCGTACGGCTGCCGGGGGCGGCGCCCGCGGACACCTATCTGCGCGGCGACCTGATCGTGCGGGCCGCGCTCACGGCCGGTGCCGACGCCGTGCACCCCGGCTACGGCTTCCTCTCCGAGAACGCCTCCTTCGCCCGGGAGGTGCTCGCCGCGGGCCTCACCTGGATCGGGCCGCCGCCGGAGGCGATCGAGGCGATGGCCTCCAAGACCCGCGCCAAGAAGCTGATGGGCCTGGAACCCCTGACCACCGTCACCGCCGCCGACCTGCCCGTCCTGGTCAAGGCGGCGGCGGGCGGCGGCGGACGCGGCATGCGGGTCGTACGGGACCTGGCCGACCTGGACGCCGAGCTGACCGCCGCCCGCGCCGAGGCCCTCTCCGCCTTCGGCGACGACGAGGTCTTCGTGGAGCCGTATGTGGAGGGCGGCCGCCATGTCGAGGTCCAGGTCCTCGCCGACACCCACGGCACGGTGTGGACGCTCGGTACCCGCGACTGCACCCTCCAGCGGCGTCACCAGAAGGTGATCGAGGAGGCCCCCGCACCGGGACTCGACCCCGGACTCACCGACTCCCTCTGCGAGATGGCCCGGCGCGCCGCCCGGTCCGTCGACTACGTGGGCGCGGGCACCGTGGAGTTCCTGGTCGCCGACGGCCGGGCGCACTTCCTGGAGATGAACACCCGGCTCCAGGTCGAACACCCCGTCACCGAGGCCGTGTTCGGGATCGACCTGGTCGCGCTCCAGATCCGGGTCGCGGAGGGCGCCGCCCTCGACGGCGAACCGCCCCGCCCGAGCGGCCACGCCATCGAGGCCCGCCTCTACGCCGAGGACCCCGCACGCGACTGGGCCCCGCAGACCGGTGTGCTGCACCGGCTCGCCGTACCGGACGTGCGCCTGGACACCGGCTACCGGGACGGCGACACGATCGGCGTCCACTACGACCCGATGCTCGCCAAGGCCGTCGCCCACGCCCCCACCCGCGCGGAGGCCGCCCGCAGGCTCGCGGGCGCCCTGGAACGCGCCGAGATCCACGGCCCGGTGACCAACCGGGACCTGCTGGTGCGCTCACTGCGCCATGCCGAGTTCACGGCGGCCCGCATGGACACCGGCTTCTACGACCGCCACCTGCCCGCGCTGACCGCGCCCGCCCCCGACCCCTGTGCGCCACTGGCCGCCGCCCTCGCCGACACCCACGGCCGCTCACGCTTCGGCGGCTGGCGCAATCTGCCGTCCCAGGAGCAGGTCAAGCGGTACCTCGTGGCGGGCGAGGAGCACGAGGTGCGCTACCGGCACACCCGCGACGGCCTCGCCGCGGACGGGGTGCGGATCCTGCACGCGGACGCCGGGCGGGTGGTCCTGGAGGCGGACGGGATACGGCGGACCTACGCGGTCCACCGCTACGGCGACCAGGTCTACGCCGGACCCACCGCCCTCATCGCCCTGCCCCGCTTCCGGGAACCCGCCCCCGACCACGCCCCCGGCTCCCTGCTCGCCCCGATGCCGGGAACGGTCGTCCGTGTCGCCGAGGGCCTCGCCGTCGGATCCGCCGTACAGGCCGGGCAGCCCCTGCTCTGGCTGGAGGCGATGAAGATGGAACACCGGATCACGGCCCCCGTCACCGGAACGCTCACGGCCCTCCACGCGGTCCCCGGCCGCCAGGTGGAGGTCGGCACGCTGCTCGCCGTCGTACAAGCCCCTTGACCATCCTTTCAGGAGGCCCCATGACCCCCGTCGCAGAGACCGAAGAGCACCAGGCCCTCCGTACCGCCGTCGCCGCCCTCGGCAGGCGCTACGGCCGCGACTACCTCGCCGCGGTCGTCGCCGAGGGACGCCACCCCACCGAACTCTGGGCCGAGGCCGCCAAGCTGGGCTACCTCGGGGTCAACCTCCCCGAGGAGTACGGCGGCGGAGGCGGCGGCATCACCGAACTGTCCCTCGTTCTTGAGGAGTTGGGTGCCCAGGGCTGCCCCCTCCTCATGCTGGTCGTCTCGCCCGCCATCTGCGGCACCGTGATCGCCCGCTTCGGCACGGACGCCCAGAAGCGGCAGTGGCTGCCCGGCCTCGCGGACGGCACCCGCACCATGGCCTTCGGCATCACCGAACCCGACGCGGGCTCCAACTCCCACCGCATCACCACCACCGCCCGCCGCGACGGCGACGACTGGATCCTCAGCGGCCGCAAGGTGTTCATCTCCGGAGTCGACATCGCCGACGCCACCCTGATCGTCGGCCGCACCGAGGACGCCCGCACCGGAAAGCTCAAGCCCTGTCTGTTCGTCGTCCCCCGCGAGACGCCCGGCTTCGAGCGGCGCCCGATCGACATGGAACTGAGCAGTGCCGAGAAGCAGTTCGAACTGACCCTGGACGACGTACGGCTGCCCGCCGACGCCCTGGTCGGTGACGAGGACGCCGGGCTGCTCCAGCTGTTCGCCGGGCTCAACCCCGAGCGCGTCATGACCGCCGCCTTCGCGATCGGCATGGGCCGCTACGCCGTCTCCCGGGCCGTCGAGTACGCCCGCGACCGCACCGTCTGGAAGCAGCCCATCGGTTCCCACCAGGCGATCGCGCACCCTCTGGCCCAGGCGCACATCGACCTCGAACTGGCCCGGCTGATGATGCAGAAGGCCGCCTTCCTCTACGACGCCGGGGACGACCTCGCCGCCGGGGAGGCCGCCAACATGGCCAAGTACGCGGCCGGGGAGGCCTGTGTACGCGCCGTCGACCAGGCCGTGCACACCCTCGGCGGCAACGGCCTCACCCGCGAGTTCGGGCTCGCCTCACTGATCACCGCGGCCCGGGTCACCCGGATCGCGCCGGTCAGCCGGGAGATGGTCCTCAACTTCGTCTCCCACCAGAGCCTCGGCCTGCCGAAGTCCTACTAGGGGTCTCCGTTCGGATCGGGTCCGGCCCGATCCGAACGAGAGGCCCTGGGCCGCGAGGCCGTACCGCGTCACGTCCAGGAGGAGCCATGTCCGTCCGCGCCGCCGACCACCGGGGCATCACCACCCTCACCCTCGATTCGCCCGGCACCCGCAACGCCCTCTCGGCCGAGCTGGTCGGCGGCCTGGCGGAGGCGCTCGGCCGCTGCGCCAAGGACCACGACGTACGCGCCGTGGTCCTCACCCACACCGGCACCACCTTCTGCGCGGGCGCCGATCTGCGCGACCCCCCGCACCCGGACGCCCTGGTCGCCCTGTTGCGGCAGATCGTCGAACTGCGCACCCCCGTCGTGGCCCGGGTCACCGGGCACGTCCGGGCGGGCGGCCTCGGACTGCTCGGCGCCTGCGACATCGCCGTCGCCTCCGCCGCCGCCACCTTCGCCTTCACCGAGGTCCGGATCGGTGTGGCCCCCGCCGTGATCTCCCTGCCCCTGCTGCCCCGCGCCGACCCCCGCGCGCTGGCCCGCCACTGCCTCACCGGTGAACGCTTCGACGCCGCCGAGGCCGTACGCGCCGGACTGCTCACCGACTGGGGAGCCGACGTGGACGAGGTCCTCGCACCGGTCCTCGACGGGCTGCGCCGGGCCTCGCCCCAGGGCCTGGCCGAGACCAAGCGGCTGCTCACGGCTAGGGTGCTGGAGACCTTCGACCGGGACGCGGCCGTCCTGACCGCGCTCTCGGCCCGGCTGTTCGCCTCCCCGCAGGCCCGCGAGGGGATGACGGCCTTCCTTGAGAGACGGGATCCCGTATGGGTGGTGTGAGCACGGCCGACCGCGTCCCCAAGCAGGACCGTTCCCGGGCCACCCGGCAGAAGCTGCTCCAGGCCGCGGTGGCGTGTCTCGCCGAGCGCGGCTGGGCGGGCTCCACGGTGACCGTCGTCGCCGAACGCGCGGGCGTCTCCCGCGGCGCCGCCCAGCACCACTTCCCCACCCGCGAGGACCTCTTCACCGCGGCCGTCGAGTACATGGCCGAGGAGCGCTCCACGGCGATCAGGGCGCTCTTCCCGCGGGGGGCCGCCGACCGGGGCGCGGTGGTCGCCGCCCTCGTCGACCTCTACACCGGGCCGCTGTTCCGTGCCGCCCTGCATCTGTGGGTCGCCGCCGCCAGCGAGGCCCAGCTCGGCCCGCGGGTGGCGGAACTGGAGGCCCGGGTCGGCCGGGAGACCCACCGGATGGCGGTGGACCTGCTGGGCGCCGACGAGTCACGGCCCGGGGTGCGCGAGACGGTCCAGGGACTGCTGGACATGGCCCGCGGACTGGGCCTCGCCAACCTCCTCACGGACGACGCGGCCCGCCGGGAACGGGTGGTGGCCCAGTGGGCGGCCCTGCTGGACCGGGCCCTGGACGAGGCCCCCGGAGTGTGACCGAAAAGGCACCGGGAGCGCGGCCGGGGGCGGGTTACTCTGGGCGCATGTTTGTGATGCTCGTCCGACGCCGACACGTGGACTACGTGCGCGTCACGAGCATGGGCTGTCGACGCTCGGCCTGATCCAGCCCTTTTCCCGGCTTGCGGTTCTTCGCTTCTCTGCACTTCCGCACTTCCGTACCTCTGCACTTCCGCACTTCCGCGCCCTTACGCGCAGGCATGAGCAGCCCTGCGCGTCCGTGCGCGTCCTCGCTCTTTCCACCCGGCACCCCGGCCTCCGCCACACCCCCGGCGGCGGCCGGGGACCCGTAGACCCCGCGGACGCACCCATGACTCACACGGCGACACACTCGTCGAACCCGTCCCAGCAGCGGCAGCTCCCGATCATCGACCTCTCCGCGGCCGACCGCGGCCCGAAGGACCGGGCGCTGCTGCACGCACAACTCCACAGCGCCGCCCATGACGTGGGCTTCTTCCAGCTCGTCGGGCACGGCGTCACCCCCGCCGAGACCGACGCCCTGCTCGCGGCCATGCGGGCCTTCTTCGCGCTGCCCGAGGCGGACCGCCTCGCCCTCGACAACGTCAACTCGCCCCACTTCCGCGGCTATACGCGCACCGGCGACGAGCGCACCGGAGGCTCCCGCGACTGGCGCGACCAGCTCGACATGGGTGCGGAGCGCCCCGCCCGCACGCCCGGGCCCGACGAGGCGCCCTACTGGTGGCTCCAGGGCCCCAACCAGTGGCCCGCGGCCCTGCCCGAGCTGCGCACCGCCGCGCTCACCTGGATCGACCGGCTCAGTGCGATCGCCCGGCGGCTGCTGCACGAGCTGCTCGCCGCGATCGGCGCGGCCCCCGACTTCTACGACCCGGTCTTCGGCGGCCTCGCCCATTCGCATCTGAAGTTCGTCCGCTACCCCGGCAGCGCGGCCGACGGCGCCGACCAGGGGGTGGGCGCGCACAAGGACTACGGCTTCCTGACCCTGCTGCTCCAGGACCGCGTCGGCGGGCTCCAGGTGCAGCGCGAGGACGGCCTCTTCCACGACGTGCCGCCGCTTCAGGGGGCGTTCGTGGTCAATCTGGGCGAGCTGCTGGAGGTGGCCACCAACGGCTATCTGCTGGCCACCAACCACCGGGTGGTCAGCCCGCCCGGCGCCACCGAGCGCTTCTCCGTGCCCTTCTTCTACAACCCCCGCCTGGACGCCCGTATCGAGCCGCTGCCCTTCCCGGGTGCCTCCGCCGCGCCCGGCATCACCGCCGATCCGGCCAATCCGCTGTTCGCCGAGTACGGCTACAACGAGCTGAAGGGCAAGCTCCGGGCCCACCCCCGCACCGCCGAGCGCCACCACGGGGGGCTGCTGACACCGGCGTGACCCGCCCGGCGGGTGGGCGGGTCACCGTCCGGCGGGCCTCCGGGCCATCGGGCCGTGTGGCCGGACCGTCCTCGACGGTCCGGCGGACGGCTCAGTGGGCGGCGGTGTCGTAGCCCTCGATGTCCTGGAGGCTCCGCGAGCCCGGGCCCACATAGCGGGCCGACGGGCGCACCAGGCGGCCCGTGCGCTTCTGCTCCAGGATGTGCGCGGACCAGCCGGCGGTACGGGCGCAGGTGAACATCGAGGTGAACATGTGCGCGGGGACCTCGGCGAAGTCCAGGATGATCGCCGCCCAGAACTCCACATTGGTGGCGAGGACCCGGTCCGGGCGGCGGCTGTGCAGCTCCGCCAGGGCCGCTTTCTCCAGGGCCTCCGCGATCTCGAAGCGCGGGGCGCCCAGCTCCCGGGCCGTGCGGCGCAGCACGCGAGCCCGGGGGTCCTCGGCGCGGTAGACCCGGTGCCCGAAGCCCATCAGCCGCTCGCCGCGGTCCAGGGCCTGGCGCACATAGGCCTCCGCGTCCCCGGTCCGCTCGATCTCCTCGATCATGCCGAGCACCCGGGAGGGCGCACCGCCGTGCAGCGGGCCCGACATGGCGCCCACGGCGCCGGAGAGCGCCGCGGCCACGTCCGCGCCGGTGGAGGCGATCACCCGGGCGGTGAAGGTGGAGGCGTTCATGCCGTGCTCGGCGGCCGAGGTCCAGTAGGCGTCGACGGCCGCGACATGCTTGGGGTCCGGCTCGCCCCGCCAGCGGATCATGAACCGCTCGACGACGGAGTTCGCCTTGTCGATCTCCCGCTGGGGCACCATCGGCAGCCCCTGGCCGCGGGCCGACTGGGCGACGTAGGACAGCGCCATGACGGCCGCGCGGGCCAGGTCCTCGCGGGCCTGCTCGGCGTCGATGTCCAGGAGGGGCTTCAGGCCCCAGACGGGGGCGAGCATGGCGAGCGCCGACTGCACGTCCACCCGGATGTCACCGGAGTGCACCGGGATCGGGAACGGCTCGGCGGGCGGCAGTCCGGGATTGAAGGCCCCGTCGACCAGCAGTCCCCAGACATTGCCGAACGAGACATGGCCGACCAGTTCCTCGATGTCGACGCCCCGGTACCGCAGGGCACCGCCCTCCTTGTCGGGTTCGGCGATCTCCGTCTCGAACGCGACGACTCCTTCGAGCCCGGGTACGAAGTCGGACATCAGGCGGCTCCTCGTGATGTGTGCGGCGGGTGTGGTCGGTGGGATCCCCGTCGAGGCGGTCCAGGGCCAAGGCTGGAGGGGTTGGCGCGGTGGACCTCGGCTGCGGGGAAAGGGGGCGGCCGCCCCGGTTCCACGGTCCTTCGCGGTCGTTCTCGAAGACTCGCGGTCCAAAAAACGGTCACTCCGGTGATGCCCCGATCGGCTGGCGGTCACCCCAACCGAGCGGCATCAGCACCATATCCCCGAGTGCCACCTTTGGGGAGGGGGAGCGGCACTCAGTGCCACTGAGTGACGAACGGCACCCGCCCCCGTAAGCCCCCGACGATGCGGCAAGATGACCGCGTGACCGACCGCCGACCGGACGAACCGGCACCCGAAACCGCAGCCCACGGCCGATCCGGACGCTCCGCCCGGCCCTCCGCCCAAGACCTCCGCGCCGCCGCGGACGCGGACGCGGCGGAACCCGCCCTCGAAGCCATCGTCGAACGCGCGGCCGAAGGTCCGGCCGGGGAGCTGGCCCACAACCCCGCCGAGATGCGGGCCCACTACCGCGCCGAGGGCCTCGACGCCTCCTCGCTCGCCGCCCACCCGATAGAGCAGTTCGCCCGCTGGTTCACCCAGGCCGCCCAGGCCGCCGTGGCCGGGATGATCTACGAGCCCAACGCGATGGTCGTCTCCACCGTGGACGCGGAAGGACGCCCCAGCTCGCGCACGGTTTTGATGAAGAGCTACGACGACCGGGGCTTCGTCTTCTACACCAACTACGACTCCCGCAAGGCGCGCGATCTCGCGGCCAACCCGCACATCGCGCTGCTCTTCCCCTGGCACCCCATGGCCCGCCAGGTGATCGTGACCGGGACCGCGCTGCGCACCGGCCGCGAGGAGACGGCCCGCTACTTCCGCACCCGGCCCCATGGCTCCCGGCTCGGCGCCTGGGCCAGCGCCCAGTCCTCGGTCATCCCCGGCCGGGACGGCCTGGACACGGCCTACGCGGAGCTGGCCGCCCGCTATCCGGAGGGCTCCGAGGTCCCGGTCCCGCCGCACTGGGGCGGCTTCCGGATCGTCCCCGAGACCGTCGAGTTCTGGCAGGGCCGCGCGAACCGGCTGCACGACCGCCTGCGCTACGCCGCCGGGCCCGACGGGAGCTGGCGGGTGGAGCGGCTCAGCCCCTGAGCCGCCGCGGAACGCAGACGACCCGCGGGCTCTGGTCCCTCCGCCGTGCGGCGGAGAAGCCGGCCGGACGATACCGGCGAGCCCGCGGGTCGGGTGACTGCGTTGGATTAGGCCGGCTGCGCGTGACACGCACGCGCCGGTCCGGCACCGCACCGAGTGTGGTGACGGGCCTCAGCCCGCAGCCACCTCCGACGTCCGGTGTGCATACATGCTCCGAACCACCTCCTTTCTTCGGTGCCTCCCACCCTAGGAACCTCCGGGCCGCCCATCAACACCTTTTTCCGGCGGCGGCGGTGGTGCTGGCGGTGGCGGTGGCGGTGGCGGTGGCGGTGGCGACGGGGCAGGGCAGGTCGGGAGGCCGGGACCGGGCCGGGATTTCGCCGGAATCTTTCCGGAAGTGCATATGGGCCAGGTCACGTTCGAGTTGAATGAAAGAGAGTGAGGGACTGGCGCCGTACGTACGGACGCAGCAGCCTGAGGGGGTCCAGGTGAGTGCTTCCCGGCGCAGGGGGACCACGGACGAGCTGGGCCCGGGCGGGCCCGAGCGGGACGGTTCCGATCTGCTGGCCGCCCTCCTCGACGGCATGGACGCGGCCCTGTGCGCCTTCGACGCGGCGGGCGTGGTGACCCACTGGAACCGCGAGGCCGAGCGGATCCTCGGCTGGTCCGCCGCCGAGGCCGTGGGGCGCCGCGGATTCGCCGGATGGGCCGTACGGAGCGCGGACGCCGCCGAGGCCGAGGCGTGGCTGAAGTCCGCCATGCGGGCCGCGGGCCGCCAGGTGCACGAGTTCGCGCTGCTCACCAAGGACGGCGGCCGGGTGCTGGTGCGGACCCAGTCCGCGACGGTGCGCGGACCCGCGGGGGAGCCCGCCGGTGTCTACTGCGCCTTCGGCGAGGTCCATGCCCAGATCGACCTGGAGCGGTCCATCGCGCTGAGCGAGGCCCTGTTCGAGGACGCCAGCTGGGGCGTGGTGCTGGTCGACGTGGATCTGCGGCCCGCCGTGGTCAACGCCCATGCCGCCCGGGCGCTCGGCACCGGCCGTGCGGCCGTGCTCGGCCGCCCCCTCGGAGACCTGCTGGCACAGGGGGTCGAGGAACTGGAGGGCGCGCTGACCCATGTGCTCGCCGAGGGCGCCCCGCCCGCCCCCGCCGAGATGTGGGTGAGCGTGCGGACCGCCGAGGGCGACCGGCGGCGGTGCTGGCGCAGCGGTTTCGTACGGCTGGCCTCCCCGCTCTCGGAAGAACCGGTTCCGCTGGGCGTGGGATGGCTGTTCCAGGACGTTACCGAGGCCAAGCAGGCCGAGCAGGAGGCCGCCCTGCTGCGCTTCCGGGCCAACCAGCTGCACCGGGCCGCGCGGGCGGCCGCCGAGTGCGAGGACCCGGCGGAGGCGGCCGCCGTGCATCTGGACTTCGCGCTCGCCGGGTTCGCCGACCATGCGGTGGTCGACCGGGTGGCCGGCGGCCCGGCGGCGGACGGGCCGGGCCCGGTGCGGCTGGTGCGGGCCGCCGAGACACCGTCCGGCGCGCCCGGGCCCAGCCTGCTCACCGGGAAGGCCGGGCTGCCCGTCCGGTACGCCGAGGGTCACCCCGCCCTCCAGTGCGTGGCGCGCGCCGGATGCGTACGCGCCGGGGCGGGCGCCGTGGACCCCGGGCAGGCCCGTGAGTGGGCGCTCGCCCGGCAGTGGCCCCCGGACGCGGTGCACGCCCTGTGCGCGGTGCTCCGCAGCCGGGGCCGGACGCTGGGCGTGGTGACCTTCCTCCGGGGCGCCGGACGCACCCGCTTCGAACGCGCGGACGCGGTCTACGGGGAGGACGTGGCGGTACGGATCGCCGCCGCCCTGGACCTCGCGGACCTGACCGGCACGGACGGCCGGGCGGAGGGGGGCCGGTAGGCGGTGGCCGGGGCCCAGGCGCCGCGGAGCCCCGGGGAGCCGGGGGCCCAGGGGCCGCAGAACCCGGGGGTGCCGGGGGACCCGGGGGCCTACTGCCGGTAGAAGATCCGGTCGCCGTACTCCCGCAGGATCCGCCCGTTCCACTCGTGGCCGCCGTCGACGTTCCCCGACCGGAGCAGCGGCGGCTCGGTCCCGCGGGCCGACAGCTCGGCCGCGGCCGTGGCCATCACCGCCTGGAGCAGGGCCGTGGTGACCACGGTGGAGGCGGGGGCGAAGGGGGCGGGCACGGTGTCGAGGGTCAGCTCGGCGTCCCCCACCGCGATCTTGGAGTCCAGCACCAGATCGCAGTGGTCCTTCAGAAACGTGCCCGAGGCGTGCCGGGACGTCGTCTCCGCGGCGTAGGCCACCGAGGTCACCCCGATGACGCGGATGCCGAGGGCGCGGGCGTTCATGGCCATCTCCACCGGCAGCGCGTTGCGGCCGGACAGGGAGATCACCACCAGCAGGTCCCCGGACCGCAGCGGGCTGGAGTCGAGCACCGCGGCCGCGAGACCGTCGACCCGCTCCAGCGCGGAGCCCAGGGTGGCCGGGCGGACGTCGACGCCCACCACACCGGGGACCGCGAGCAGATTCATCAGGGCGAGACCGCCCGCGCGGTAGACGAGGTCCTGCGCGGCCAGCGAGGAGTGCCCCGCGCCGAAGGCGAACAGCCGTCCGCCCGCGGCGACGGTGTCCGCGATCAGGGCCCCCGCCTGCGCGACCGGCCCCGCCTCCTCGTCCCGCACCCGCTCCAGCAGCCCGATCGCCGCGTCGAGGAACCGCCCGGCCGGTGTGCCCCCGTGCCCGGGCTCCCCGTCCTGCCGCCGCTCGCCCCGCGGTTCCCCGCCCGTCGGGCCTTCGCTCATCGCAGGCGCCCCCTTCGCAGTCTCGATGTCCGGATCCCGGCGCCCCGGCACACCGGCCGCGCGGCACACCGATCACGTACCGGCGCCCCTGACGGCCCGTGTCGCGGATCACGTTGCGGTCCGGACCAGCGGGATGTCAATACGGCGCCCGCGCGGGCGCCGCGCACCCGTCTGCGGGGCCGGGCGCCCCGCGGTCGCCCCACCGCGCCACGGTTGTCGGCGCGATGCGTCAGAATTGAGTCCAGGGCCAGCGCACGCGCCGGTGAGCCGTCAAGCCTCCGGCACATCTCATCGAGGGGCATGTATGTCCGGACTGATCGACACCACGGAGATGTATCTCCGCACCATCCTCGAGCTGGAGGAGGAAGGCGTGGTCCCCATGCGCGCCCGGATCGCCGAGCGGCTGGACCAGAGCGGCCCGACGGTCAGCCAGACGGTGGCGCGGATGGAGCGCGACGGTCTGGTGGCGGTCGCGCCGGACCGCCATCTGGAGCTGACGGACGAGGGCCGCCGCCTGGCCACCCGGGTCATGCGCAAGCACCGCCTCGCCGAGTGCCTGCTCGTCGATGTGATCGGGCTGGAGTGGGAGCAGGTGCACGCCGAGGCGTGCCGTTGGGAGCATGTGATGAGCGAGGCGGTGGAGCGCCGCGTGCTGGAGCTGCTGCGCCACCCCACCGAGTCGCCGTACGGGAACCCGATCCCGGGCCTGGAGGAGCTGGGCGAGAAGGACGGCGCCGACCCGTTCCTGGACGAGGGCATGGTGTCGCTGGCCGACCTGGACGCGGGCACGGACGGCAAGACGGTCGTCGTACGGCGTATCGGGGAGCCCATCCAGACGGACGCCCAGCTCATGTACACCCTGCGGCGCGCGGGCGTGCAGCCCGGCGCGGTGGTGAGTGTGACGGAGTCCGCGGGCGGGGTACTGGTGGGCAGCGGCGGCGAGGCGGCCGAGCTGGGCGCCGAGACCGCGTCCCATGTGTTCGTGGCCAAGCGCTGAGTCCCGCCGTCAACTCCCGTGAGGGTTGGGGCGGTTGAGGCCGCCCCGCGATGGTGGCTTCGGCAAGATTCTGTGTGCCGAATCGCAGCGCTGTGGCCGTTTGCGTGCGAGGCTGTGGCACGGGCATATGACCTGAGGGCTCTTGGCCGACGGGTGACCGCGATGTCGCCCGGTCAGGGAGGGGACGGACGGATGTGCCACGGACCTGGGGCTGGGCCCCGGCACCCTGGAGCGCCGGGGCCTGTCCTCCCCTGTTCCGACCCGGAGCCCCGAGCTCCCAGGGTCGTCCCCCTCGGACCGTCTTTCCCCGAGCGGTCCGCCTCCCGCAGAAGATCTCCCCACGCAGGCGGCGGCCAATCATCGGGGGGCGTCACCCGAAGGAGGGGTGTTGCCGCCCGGCCCCCCATTTTCGAATAGTCATTCGATAGCGTGAGGGTGACGATCTCGCTGGACCGCGCGCTGTAAGAACCGGCACGTTGTACGGCAGAACGGCCACAGGCCACCCCGGCACCGGACGTCACTCGGTGCACCGGGGCGGCCCGCACCACCGGCAACACCAGCAACACCAGCAGGAGCAGCAGGACGACAGCGGCAGCAGGACGAGCGCACGGGCCGACCGCGGGCAGCGGGGCAGAAGGTCCGTGCGGAGCAGGGGGGTGCCTGGAGCATGGTGCGGCGCATCGATGTGACCGGAGCAGGGGGCGTACGCCTGGCCGCATGGGAGTTCGCCGACCCGCCGGGGACCGGGGAGAGCGAGCACCGGCCCGGGGTGCTGTTACTGCACGGTCTGATGGGCCGAGCCGCCCACTGGGCGTCCGCCGGCCGGCTGCTCTCCGCGCGCCATCGGGTCGTCGCGCTCGACCAGCGCGGCCACGGCCGCAGTGAGAAGCCGCCCGGCCAGTACACCCGGGAGGACTACATCGACGACGCCGAGGCCGCCGTCGAACAGCTCGGCCTCGCCCCCGTCGTCCTCGTCGGCCACGCGATGGGAGCCTTGACCGCCTGGCAGCTCGCCGCCAAGCGGCCCGACCTGGTCCGCGGGCTGGTCATCTGCGACATGCGGGCCTCCGCGCTCGGCGCGGCCTCGCAGCGCGAGTGGGAGAGCTGGTTCAAGTCCTGGCCGCTGCCCTTCGCCACGCTCGCCGACGTCCGGACGTGGTTCGGCGAGGAGGACCCCTGGGTGGAGAGCCCCCGCCCGGCCCGCGGCGCCTTCTACGCCGAGGTGATGGCCGAGTCGGAGGACGGCTGGCGGCCGGTCTTCGATCCGGAGCAGATGCTGAGGTCCCGCCAGACCTGGGTGTACGACGCGCACTGGGAGGAGCTGGCCCAGGTCCGGTGTCCGGCCCTGGTCGTCCGCGGGCTGGACGGCGAGCTGGGCCGGGCGGAGGCCCAGGAGATGGTGCGGGTGCTGCCGCACGGCCAGTACGCGGAGGTGCCCGACGCCGACCATCTCGTCCACTACGACCGGCCGCAGGACTGGGCGGCGGCGGTGTCCCCCTTCCTGGACGGCCTGCCGACCGCCTGACGCGGGGCGGCCTGCCGACTGTTTGACGCGGGGCGGCCTCCTGGTCCGGGGCCCGGCCCCCGGACCAGGGCCCTGCCCCGCGCCTCAGCCCTTGCTGACCGCTGACCGCGCCTCAGCCCTTGCTGACCGCTGACCGCGCCTCAGCCCCTGCTGACCGCTGACCGCTCCTCAGCCCTTGCTGACCGCCGTCAGGATCTCCGGCAGCCGCCGTGCCGTCCGGGGTGCCGCGAGGCGCAGCCCGGCGAGGACGAGCAGCGCCCCGTACCCGGCCCCGGCGGGCCCCAGCAGCCAGGTCCAGCGGTCCCCGCCCGCCATGACGTTCAGCCAGATCACGGCCGCGATCACGGGCGAGGAGAGCAGGGCCGCCGCGACCATGCCGCCGAAGACGGAGATCCAGGCGAGCCCGGCCTGTCCCGGGACCACGTTCTTGTGGCCCTCCTGCGGGATCGAGTACGGGAAGGAGGCCGAGGACCAGGCGCCGGCCGCCAGCATCGCCCCGAGCAGGGAGAAGGACAGCCCGAGCACCTCCGGCAGCCGGTGCCAGGCGCCGAGCAGCGCGGTGGTGAGGACGGTGACCGCGGTGGCGTAGGGCAGGGTGATCAGCAGCAGGGCCAGCGCCCGGCCGCGCAGTTCGGCGTGGGCGTCCCGGGGCGAGGAGATGGTCGTCGCGACCATCCAGAACGCCGAGGTGTCCTGGCCGAACTGGTTGTACATCTGGATGCCGAGCATCCCCGCCGCGAAGCAGGCGAAGTAGACGGAACCGGTGCCCTGGAGGGCGTTGAAGACCGGCACGATCATCCCGATGGCGAGCGAGGTCACCCAGGCGGCCTTGGTCTTGGGGTCGCGCCAGACATAGCGCAGGCTGCGCTCCATCACGGTGCCCGTGCGGCCCGCGGGCAGCAGCCGGGACAGCCCGGACGAGGTGCGCTCCCGGGGGCCCGGTTCGGCCGCCTGGAGCGTGGAGCCGTCCGGCGCGGTCATCAGTGTGGTCAGACTGCGCGACCACAGCGCCAGCAGCCCCGCCAGCGCCGCGGCGCTCAGGCCGAGCTGGGCGAGCCCGGTGCCGTAGGAGCCCCTGCCCATGGAGTCCACCGCGCCGATCGCGGAGGCGGGCGGGATCCAGCGCAGTACGTCCGCGACCGGGTCCAGCTGGGCGAGTCCGCCCGGCCCCAGCCGCTGCGCGCCGAAGTTCACCACCTGGGCGCCGACGGCGACGAGCAGTCCGCTCAGTACGGCGAGATCGCGGCCCTTGCGGCTGGTCAGCAGGCGGACGTTGGCGGCGGCGACGGCCCGCGCCAGCGCCACGCACACCAGCGGGGCGAGCACGACGGCCACAACGGCGGTCGCCCAGGCGGCCGCCCCGTGCGCCACGGACACCACCGAACCGGCGAACAGGCACAGGGTGAACAGCGGTCCGATGCCGACCAGCGACACCACCAGCAGTGCCCGTATCAGCGGTCGCGGGCGCAGCGGCAGCATCACCAGACGGGTCGGGTCCAGCGTCTCGTCCCCGCCGGGGAAGAACAGCGGCATCACCGCCCAGCCCAGCGCCAGGATCTCCGCCAGCAGCACCGCGACGCTCGCGGCGTGCGCCGAGCCGCGCAGGGCGATCAGCCCGATCAGCTGGAGCGCGGCGAAGAGGAGCACCACGACGACGGTGGTGACGTACACGGCCCGCCGCCCGGCCGACTGCCGCAGCCCGTTGCGCAGCAGGGCCAGTTTGAGCCGTACGAGTGTGGGGGTGGGGCCGGGGGCGCTCATCGGGCGCCGCCGCCGAGCCAGTCGAGGTCGGTGCCCGCGGCCTGGGCGCGCGCGCCGACCAGTTCGAGGAAGGCCTGCTGGAGCGTGGGCGCGGAGCCCCGCACCTCGGCGAGCGGGCCGTGGGCGCGGATGCGTCCGGCGGCCATCACCGCGACCCAGTCGCAGAGCGACTCGACCAGCTCCATGACATGGGAGGAGAAGACGACGGTGGCGCCGGAGGCGGTGTACCGCTCCAGCACCCCGCGGATGGTCTGCGCCGACACGGGGTCCACGCCCTCGAACGGCTCGTCCAGGAACAGGACTTCGGGATTGTGCAGCAGTGCGCAGGCAAGCCCGATCTTCTTGCGCATACCGGTCGAGTAGTCCACGACCAGCTTGTGCTGGGACCCGGCCAGGTCGAGGACGTCGAGCAGCTGGGTGGCCCGCTTGTCGACCTCGGCCCCGGGCAGTCCGCGCAACCTGCCCATGTAGGCGAGGAGTTCGCGGCCGGAGAGGCGCTCGAAGAGGCGCAGGCCCTCGGGCAGCACACCGATACGGGACTTCACCGCGACCGGGTCCCGCCACACGTCGTGCCCGACGATCTGGACGGTCCCCTGATCGGGCCGCAGCAGCCCGGTGACCATGGACAGGGTGGTGGTCTTCCCCGCGCCGTTCGGGCCGACCAGCCCGATGAACCGGCCCGCGGGCAGCTCCAGATCGATCCCCGCGACGGCGATCTGCTCCCCGTACCTCTTCCAGAGCCCTTGCACGCGTACGGCGGCCTCGGCCGCGCCTGCTCCCTCGGTCATAGGAGCACCATACGGGGGGCCGCGGGGCCCTTCGGGTGCGGGCGGCGGCCGCCTCTCCCACCAGCGGCGACGGCGGATACGGAGCCGGAGGACCCGCTAGCGGTCCCTGCCGCACGCGTACGCCAGCGGGGAGATCAGCTCCTCGGCGTCCGGCAGCCAGCGGTTCGCCGCGGTCGGGCGGCGGGCCCACTGCACGGCGCCCCGGGACCCGAACCGGGTGGGGGGAGCCGCCAGATAGCCGCCCTCGCCGAGGGTGACCAGGTCGAGGGAGGACGGCGACCAGCCCAGGGCGCGCACCAGGCCGGGGACCTTCGCGGCGGCCCCGGGCAGGACGAGGAACCGCATCCGCCGGTCCGGCGACAGGGTCACCGGGCCCAGGGCGCGTTCCATCCGCTCCAGACGGGCGAGGGCCAGGAAGCCGGCCGTCTCGGGGACCTCGATGGCGTCGAAGGTGCGCCCGGTGGGCAGCAGGACGGCCGCGGCGGGGCGCTCGGCCCACATACGGCGCACGGCGGCCGCGCTTCCGGTCGCCCGCGTCGCCCAGTCGTCGTCGGCCGGGTGCGCTCCGGGGGCGGGGCACCCGGGCAGACCGCACGAGCAGCGGTGCGTGCCGTCCGCGGCCTCCAGCCAGGTGCCCGGGAACACGTCCCAGTGGCGTTCCTCGGCATAACGAACCGCGGCTTCCGGGAGTGAATCGCCGCGCTGCTTCGGGATGGGGGCAGCTTCAGGGCCCGCGATGGTCTCTTCCACGATGAACTCAACTCTAGCCGTCACCGGGGGTTACGCCCGCCTACCGGGAGCCATCTCCCCAGCGGGGGACGGTTTTTGGGCATGCCCTCTTTGTCCGCATGCGCCGGGGAGGGGCGCTGATGTCGCGGCCGGGGCGCATGGGTGCACGACCGGGGGCGCGCACGGGAAACGGCAGCGGGGGTGGGGTAACCAGGTGAGGGGGGTGTCGCAGCAGGCTTTACCCGGCAATCCTCACATGTCTCGCATCAGAGGCATGTCCGCTGGGCATCGATCTTCAAGGCCGGATCCTTTCGGTACGCGGGAAGGGAGTTCCTGGTGGTCCGGCCGTCGAAGGCACGTCAACTCGGTGCGTGAGCAGGCACCGCAGCCAAGGGGGTACGCCATGGCCGCCAGGCCACTCGTCGCACGACAGCCGAACGAACGACTCCAGGCGCTCATCCAGGAGGCGGCCTGCTCGAACGCGGGGCTCGCCCGCCGGGTCAACATGTGCGGCGCGGAGCACGGTCTCGATCTCCGCTACGACAAGACGTCGGTGGCCCGCTGGCTGCGGGGGCAGCAGCCGAGGGGCCGGGCCCCGGCGATCATCGCCGAGGCGCTCGGCCGCAAGCTGGGCCGCACGGTCACGATCGACGAGATCGGCATGGCCAACGGCAAGAACCTCGCGTCCGGGGTGGGCCTCCAGTTCTCGCCGACGGTGCTCGGCGCCGTGGAGCAGGTCTGCGAGCTGTGGCGCAGCGACGTCGGCCGCCGGGACTTCCTGTCCGGCTCGTCGGTGGCCGCCTCGGCACTGGTCGAGCCCAGCCGGGACTGGCTGATCTCCGCGCCGGACGCGCAGGTGGCACGGTCGGCCGGGCCGCGGGTGGGCCCCTCGGACGTGGCCGCGGTGCGCGCCACCACCCAGGCCCTGGTCGAACTGGACCACCAGTACGGCAGCGGGCACGTCCGCCCGGTCGTCGTCCACTATCTCAACAGCGTCGTCTCGGGGCTGCTGGCCGGCTCCTACCGGGAGGCCGTGGGGCGCGACCTGTTCGCCGCGGTCGCCCGGCTGACCGAACTCGCCGGTTACATGGCGGTCGACACCGGACAGCCCGGACTTGCCCAGCGCTACTACATCCAGGCGCTGCGGCTCGCCCAGGCCGCGGGCGACCGCGGCTACGGCGGCTATGTGCTCGCCGCCTCCATGAGCCATCTCGCCGCCCAGCTCGGAAACCCCCGGGAGATCGCGCAGTTGGCGCGGGCCGCCCAGGAGGGGGCGCGCGGCCGGGTCACCCCGCGCGCGGAGGCGATGTTCCATGCCGCGGAGGCGCGCGGGCACGCCCTGATGGGGGACGCGCGCGCCGCCCAGCTCGCCGCGGGCCGCGCGGTGTCGTCGCTGGAGGCCGCCGACCCGGCCGCCGGGGACGACCCGGTCTGGATCGCCCACTTCGACCGGGCCTATCTGTCGGACGAACTGGCCCACTGCCACCGGGACCTGGGCCAGGCCGAGGCCGCGGCGCGCTGTGCGGAGGAGTCCCTCGCCGGGCACCCCGCCTCCCGGGCCCGGCGCCGGGCGATCGGCTATGTGCTGCTGGCCACGGCCCAGGTGCAGCGGCGCGAGGTGGAACAGGCCTGCCACACCGGCCTGAAGGCCGTGGAACTCCTCGGCACCCTGCGCTCCAACCGCGGCGCCGAGTATCTGGAGGACCTCCAGCAGAGACTGGAGCCGTACCGGGAGGAGGCGGTGGTACGGGAGTTCGGCGCCCGCATGGAACTGTCCGCCGCGGCGTAGTCACCCACGCCGCCGCCGGGCCCCGGTCATCCGGCCGGGGTCCGGCGGCGTTGCCGTGGGTGACGGTCATCCGGCCGGGGCTCGACTGCGTTGCCGTGGGTGACGGCGGGACCTCTCGCGCGGGTGGCGGAAGTCATGCCCCGGAGGGGGGAATTCCGGCGGGGAACGGGGGAACTCGCCGTGGCGGGAATGCCGTCCCCGGCGGTTTGTGGCGGCTCGCGTGATTCCCCCCGCTCTCGGCGGGACGCTCGGCCCGTGCTGCGTGGCACCCGGTTCCGGGGACCCGGTAGCGTGAGCCGACGATTCCGTAGGTTCCCCCGATCGTAGGAGTCCCGGTGACGCAGAGTGGACAGGGCGAGGAGCCCTCGGCGCGGCCCGCGCGCGAAGGCATCGTGCTGCCCTCCGACGGCGGTGCACCCCTGCTGCCGAACGCGACGGGCGGACCGCACGGCGCCCCCGGTGGTCAGGCCGCTCCGACGGGCGGGCAGAGCTGGGACCGGCCGTGGGGCCCGGATCAGCAGCAGGATCCGGCCACCCAGCGCTGGGGCGCCGACACGGGCCAGTCCTGGGACGCCCAGCCGTCCTGGGAGCGGCAGCCCCAGGATCCCCGGTCCACCTGGGGCGGTGCCTCCGTGCCGCAGCAGGGCGGCGGACCGCTGCCGCCCGAGGGCGCCCACCCGTCGCCGTACGGGACGCACGGCGGGGCCCCGCAGCACGGCGCGCCGATGCCGCCCGCGGACGAGGGCGCCACGCAGTACATCCCCCCGGTGCCCGCAGGGCCCGACGAGGGCGCGACGCAGTACATCCCGCCGGTCCCCGCCGAGGGGGCGACCCAGTACATTCCGCCGGTCGGCGCGGGAGCCCTGCCGCCGGAGCAGCCGGGGGACCACGCGACCCAGTACCTCGGCCGGGCCGGGGCGGTGCCCGCCGCAGGCCCGGACGCGCAGGCGGCCACGCAGTACCTTCCGCCCGTCCCCGGGCAGCAGGGCCCCGCCCCCTACGGCACCCCGGGTGCCGCCGCCGGGCCGCCGCCCGTCTTCGACAACCTCTTCCGCGAGGGCACGGGCGGCCCCGCCTCCACCCAGAACCTGCCGCGCTTCGACCCCGCGGACGCCTCGGGGATGCCCCCGGGCCGGGCCGCGGGGCGCGGCGGCGACGAGGACGGGGGCCGCGGCCGCTCGCGCGTCCCGCTGATCGCGGCCGTCGGCACCGGCATCATCGTCCTCGGCATCGGCGCGGGCGCGCTGCTCGGCGGCGGGGGCGGTGACAGCAAGGGCGACGACAGCTCCTCCGTCGCGGCGACCGGACCGGCCTCGGACTCCTCGTCCTCCGCGCCGGGCGGCGACGGGGCCAAGGCGCAGGCCGTCGCGCTCGACAAGCTCCTCGACGACAGCGGCAACAGCCGCGGCGCGGTGATCAAGGCGGTGGCCGACGTCAAGGCCTGCCAGAACCTGGACGGGGCCGCGGGCGATCTGCGTGACGCGGCGCAGCAGCGCAACGAGCTGGTCAACCGGCTGTCCGGGCTCGCGGTCGACAAGCTGGCCCGCCACGGCGAGCTGACCGCCGCCCTCACCAGCGCCTGGAAGGCCTCCGCGGCCGCCGACACCCACTACGCGGCCTGGGCCGACCAGGTCTCGGGCAACAAGAAGGCCTGCGCGAAGGGCCAGGCGCACACCACCGGCCAGACCGCGGCGGGCAACCGCGCCAGCGGCACGGCCAGCGCCGAGAAGGCCAAGGCCGCGAACCTGTGGAACGCCATCGCCCAGGACTACGGCCTGACCCCGCGCCAGCCGACCCAGCTCTGAGCCCCCGGGCCCGCGGGTCGCTCACTCGGAGTCGGCGGCCGAGTTCTCCAGGATCTTCGACACGTTCACAAAGCCCTTGCGGGCGCCCACCAGCCGCCCGTCGCGGACCACCTGGAAGGTCACGTCCGAGTTGATCAGGCGCGGGAAGTCCACGACCGCCGTCAGGTCCTGGAAGCGCCACCGCAGGGGCGGGGTGAGACCGCCGGTGTTCACCTGGAGGCCGTTGTCGAGGGCCGCGCGGATCGTCCGCGCGGAGACCTCGCCGTTGCCGAGCGACTCGACGGCCTTCGCGAGGACGGTGTACGCGATCCAGGTGGTCTGCACCCCGGCGTCCGCCGGATCGATCCGGTTGTCGCCGAAGGCCTGCTCCTGGATCACCTTCTTCATCGGGTCCCAGCGCGCGTCCGTGGCCTCCGGGTACCAACTGGTGACGTAGGCGCCCTCGTACGGTCCCGACCCGCCGCCGGAGGCGTCGATCACCGACTGGTCGACGCTGCCCAGGACGGAGGCCGTGCGCACCGCCGGGTAGGAGTCGCTCAGCCGGCGGAAGGAGTCCATGAAGGTGCCGGTGCGCTCGTCGAGGGAGGGCACCACGCACCCCTTCTCCTGCGGGTTCACGGTCGCCCTGCGCAGTGCCTGCTCCGCCTGGTCGTCGAGGGCGGTGGCGTCCTCGGCGGCCCGCACGTCCGCGGCCCGGGTGTGGCCGCTCGCCGAGAGCCCGGAGTCGAGCAGCAGCGGCAGCTGGTCGCCCGCGATGGTGTCGGGGCGCACCAGGGCGACGGGGCCGCAGTCGCGGCCCAGCTCCTCGCCGAGACCGGCGAGCAGCGCGGGCTGCCCGCCGTTGACGGGGTAGGAGAGCACGCTCTTGAACTCGTCGTCGGTGAGGCCGTAGCCGCCGATGTAGGGGATGCCCGCCGACTCCAGCGGGGAGAGGAAGGAGGAGGCGTACTGGCTGTAGGAGCCGACGACCGCGACCACGTTCTCCTTGACGGCGGTGCGGGCGCACTTCGCGGCGCCCACATAGTCGTTGTGGTCGTTGCAGGTCAGGACGTTGAGCCGGTGGCCGGCCAGGCCGCCGTGCGCGTTGACGTAGCGGGCGTAGGCCTTGGCCATCGCGGGCATGCCGGGTTTGTTGGTCGCCGAGGTCTTCTCGGGCGCCCAGGTCATCACGGTGACGGTGCCGTCCGCGGAACCGCCCGCGGTGCCGGGGACGACACCGCATGCGGCGGCGATGGACCCGACCGCCACCAGCGCGGCCGCCGAGAGCAGGGCAGTCCGCACGCGGGGAGACGCTTTTCTGCGGACGGAACTCTGGAGGCGGGGGCGGGAGGAGGAGGTGCTGGTGCGTCGCCTGCCGGTCATGGACAGGCACGATTCCGCCACACAGCTAACCCGGGAGTGACCTCCGGTGAGCCGAAGGTGATGTAGAGGTGAATTGCGGGGGTCGATGATCCGGATTTCACAGGGAACGTACGATCGATGACCGTGCAAGGTTCGGAGAACTCTTCCCGTCGCGGCCGTCGCTCGTTCACCATGGGCGGCATGCCAACCAACGACATGCCGTGGTGGCGCTGGCGCAGCAATGTGCGCTCCGCGCTGCACATGCTCTCCGACCCGGTGTTCCAGCGGGACGTGTGGCTGGCCGGGGTCGAGGGGTACGGCGACGTCACCGACGCCGTGTACCGCCTGGTCGAGGACACCTGGCTGGACAGCTGGTCGGCCGAGAAGTACGTCGGCACGATCTTCCGCGACTCCCAGGAGGCGGCCCTCGTGGACACCGCCGTGCTGCGGGTGCTGCGGATCATGCACCAGGTCGGCCCGGACGCGCCGGTCGACGCGTATCTCGACCACCAGGGATGGCCGGAGGCGGTGCGGGCGGCCCGGGACGCGCATGTGCGGCTCGCCACGAGCGACGGCGAGGAGCCGGACACGCCGCCGCGGACGCTGGAGGTGCTCCGCATCCTGACGCGGACGGCTTAGCCGTCCGCCGGGGCGGGCGGCCCACCCGGGGCGCGGCCGTCCACCGGCCGGTCCGGGTGTCGGAACGGCACCCCGTCCGGGCGCCCGGTCATGAGACCCTGGCCTGCATGAGTGAGCAGACCTCCCGGGCCGTGGTCCCCGCCGACCAGTACGTCCTCACCCTCTCGTGCCCGGACAAGCAGGGCATCGTGCACGCCGTGTCGAGCTATCTCTTCATGACCGGCTGCAACATCGTGGACAGCCAGCAGTTCGGCGACCAGGACACGGGACTGTTCTTCATGCGGGTCCACTTCTCGGCGGAGGCGCCGGTCACGGTGGACAAGCTGCGCGCGAGCTTCACGGCGATCGGCGACTCCTTCCACATGGACTGGCAGATCAACCGGGCCGACGAGAAGATGCGCATCGTCCTGATGGTCAGCAGGTTCGGCCACTGCCTGAACGATCTGCTCTTCCGTGCCCGGACCGGTGCGCTGCCCGTCGAGATAGCGGCCGTGGTGTCCAACCACACGGACTTCGCCGAGCTGGTGGGCTCCTACGGGATCCCCTTCCACCACATCCCTGTGACGAAGGACACCAAGGCGGAGGCCGAGGCGCGGCTGCTCGAACTGGTCCGCGAGCGGAATGTCGAGCTGGTGGTGCTGGCCCGCTATATGCAGGTGCTCTCCGACGACCTGTGCAAGCAGCTCAGCGGCCGGATCATCAACATCCACCACTCCTTCCTGCCGAGCTTCAAGGGCGCCAAGCCGTACCACCAGGCCCATGCCCGCGGGGTGAAGCTGATCGGCGCGACCGCGCACTACGTCACCGCCGACCTCGACGAGGGCCCGATCATCGAGCAGGAGGTCGAGCGGGTCGGCCACGACGTCACCCCCGACCAGCTGGTGGCGGTCGGCCGGGACGTGGAGTGCCAGGCGCTGGCCCGCGCGGTCAAGTGGCACGCCGAGCGCCGGATCCTGCCGAACGGCCGCCGCACGGTGGTCTTCGCGTAAGGCTCTCGCCGGTGCCGGTGCCGGTGCCGGTGCCGGTGCCGGTGCCGGTGCCGGTGCCGGTGCCGGTGCCGGTGCCGGTGCCCGTGCCCGTGTCGATCCGGTCCCGCCCGCATCCGGCTCGTGCAACCGGTTCCTACATCCGGCTCCTGCGCAACCGGCTCCTACATCCGGCTCAGGGACGCGGCCGCGCCCAGCACGTCCCTGATCGCCTCCCGGTCGCCCATCCGGCCCGCGGCCGCCTCCTCGGGCGGCACATGACCGGCGGCCAGCCGGCAGAACTCCACTCCGTCGAGCGCGAGGTGCGCCACCTCGTGCCCGGCGGAGGCGTCGGCGCCCGGCGGTGAGTCCAGCGGGATCAGCCACTGCCCGCCGCCGGACCCCTCGATCTCCAGACGCACACTCCGCCCCGGCCCGCCCACCGGTACCAGATGCCGGGCGGGCGGGGCCGCACCCGTCCGCCGCCGGGCCGCGAGGGCGCCGGGGAGCATCCGCGCCGCCAGATCGACCATCCGGTGGAGATGGCGCGGCGCGGGCGGCTCATACGGATAGGCGACCGCCTCGGCGATGTCCTCCGCGTGGATCCAGCACTCGAAGGCCCGGTCGAGCAGCGCGTCCGGCAGCGGCAGCGCGAAGCCGCCGTAGTCCACCGGCGTCTCCCGGTCCCCGCCGGTGAACGACACGGCCCGCACCAGGCTCCGGCTCTGCTCCCGCCAGGGGACGCGCACGGACCGGGTCGGCGGGGTGCGGGCGTCGCGCCAGTACGCCTCGGTGCGCTCCTGCGGTGTCGCGGTTCCGGCGGCCGAGCCCGCGAGCGGGTCCTCCATCCCCAGCGCCACCGCCACCAGCCCGTCCACGGAGAGCAGATGGGCGATCACCCCGGCGACGGTCGTACGACGGCTCGCCGGTCCGGTGCCGTCGAACCACCGCAGCCGTACGGGGGCGTGCCACTCGGCGTCGCCCATGTCCCGGAGCAGGGAGTCCAGCCGCGCCGTCTCCGTGTCATAGGGACCGGCCCAGTCGGGCACCGGCACCCGGGGCGGGCGGCGCTCCAGACAGCCGTCCAGGACGCGGGTGCGCAGGCCCGGGTCGAGGTCCAGGCTCTCCGGGCGCTGGAGCAGGCCCACGGCCTCGCGCAGCCGCCGCGCCTCGTCCGCGCACGGGCCGCAGCCGCCGAGGTGCTCCTCCACGGCCGCGGTCTCCTCCGCCGAGCACGCGGCGAGCGCCCAGGCTCCGAGCAGCGACTTCAGCACCCCATGGTCCGGCGGCCGCGCGGGTGCCTCGTCGCGGCGGACCGCCCCCGGGGAGCGGTCCGCCTCCTCGCAGCGTCCCTGCCCGGTGCTCACGCGGCCCCCGGTTCGTCCGGAGCGTCCGAGGGGCCGCTGTCGTGGGCCGTGGCGAGCAACTGGAGGCCGAGGCGGAGGCGGCGGCGCGCCTCGTCGGCCGTGATGCCGAGGTCGGCGGCGGTCTGGCGGTAGTCCCGGCGCTGGAAGTAGGCCCGCTCCAGGGCGGTGCGCAGCGGTACCGGCATGGCGGTGACGATGTAGTCGGCGCGGGCCGCGACCGAGGCGCGGCGCACCGTGCGCTCCAGCTCCTCGGGGGTGCCCCGGCCGTCCCGGGCGAGCGCGGCGCGCAGCCGCCGCACGGCGAGCCGGTGGGTCAGCAGGGCGACCCAGGAGCGCAGCGGGCCCTCGGCCGGGTCGTACTCCCCGGGGTGCTCCCAGACCTGGGCGAACACCTCACGGGTGATGCCGTCCGCCGCCTCCTCGTCCCGGAGCACCCGGTGGGCGAGCCCGTGCACCAGTGAGGCGAACCGGTCGTAGCACTCGCCGAGGGCGGCCGCCTCGCCGCGGAGGAGCCGCTGCCGCATCCTGCGGTCCCAGCCGAGCGGTGCGTCCCCCGCCGTCATACGGCCCCTCCCCTCCGGTCGTGCCCGGTTCCGGTGCTCCGGTCCAGCCTGTGATCCCCGTCTCCTCGAATGTAGTCGGCACACAGGAGCGCGCACGCCCCTTTGCAGCAATGTGCGCCCCTTGACGCGCCGCAGGTGATAGGGGCAGGGGCGGGTGCGGCGACGGGTTGGCTCATCTGCCACGCGCTTTCGATCAATAGTTCGGTGTTTCATAAAGATGCGTTGGGGCAGCCGCGCTGAAAGGAAGCGTAGGAGTGGCTTCCGTTTTTTGTCGGAACGCGCGCGAACGGGAGGCGTGGCGGTGACGCTCAAGGTGACCCACAAGCAGCGCGGCGACTGGGCCGTGCTCCATGTCGCGGGCGAACTGGACCTGGTGACCTCGCCGGTGCTGCGCCAGCGGGTGCACGACGCGGTGGCCGACGGCCGCCACCGGGTCGTCCTCGACCTGTCGGAGGTCGTCTTCTGCGACTCCAGCGGCGTCGGTGTGCTCATCGCCACCCGGAGACTGATGCGTTCCTGTCAGGGCTGGCTCAGAATCGTCCTGCCCCCGACCGGCGCGGCGGAGGGCGCCCACGTCAACCGTGTCCTCGCGGCCCTCGGCGTGCGCCGCCTCTTCGACGTCTACGCGAACGCGGACTCGGCCGCCGACGAAGAGGCGCGCCCCCTGTCGGCGTGACCCCCTCCGGGCAACCTCCCCGCGGCGGTCCCGTATGCCTGCTCACCGGGCCCCCTGCGCCCCGGCGCCCACTCCCGTATGCCCCGGCGCCACCCCTGTGAGCCCCCTGCGCCGCGTATGCGCATCCCTCCCGCGCGCCCCTGCTGTGACTCAAGCGCCCCGGACCGCAGGGGAGCGTCGCCGGGCCGGTCCGGGAAACCTCCCCGTACAGCCACACTGTTGTCCCGGAATTCCCGCGGTCTTGGTACAAGCGTCGTTTTCCGGCTCCCCGTGTCCCCCGGCGTCGTACGCTCCCTGCGAGACGCACCCCCGATTCATGTAAGGCGGCCTCAGAACACCATGGTCAGCACCGAGTACGAGCGCAGGATCGCCGCCCGGTTCGCCACGTTCGACCAGGACGGCAACGGCTACATCGACCGCGAGGACTTCAGCGCTGCGGCCAAGGCCGTGCTCACCGAGTTCGGCACCCCCGCCCGGTCCGAGCGGGGGCAGGCCCTCTACGCAGGTGGCGAGGCGTTCTGGCAGGGCATGGCCGGTATCGCCGACCGGGACGGCGACCAGCGCATCAGCCGCGCGGAGTTCGTGGGCGGCGCGGTCAAGCGGCTGCGCGACAACCCCGAGCGCTTTGCGGAGATCGCCCGCCCCTTCCTGCACGCGGCCCTGGCCGTCGCGGACGGCGACCACGACGGCCGCGCCACGGTCGAGGAGACCGCCCGCGTCCTCGGGGCGCTCGGAGTGCCGGAGGACCTCGCCCGGTCGACCGCCGCCTCGCTCGACACCGACGGCGACGGCCGGGTCGAGGAGAGCGAGATCGTGGCTGCGTTCGCCCGCTACTTCACCGTGCCCGAGTAGCGCTCCCGCAGCTTGTACTTGAGCACCTTCCGCAGGGTGTCGTTGCGCGGGAGGGCGTCCACCACCTCCAGCCGCTCCGGCAGCTTGTGCACGGACAGCCCCTCGGCGCGCAGATACGAGACGACCTCCGCCAAGGTCAACTCCGGGGCGCCGGGCGGCTGTTCCACCACGGCGCAGACCCGTTCGCCGCGGTCCCGGTCGGGCAGCCCGATCACCGCCGCGTCCCGCACCGCCGGATGGCCGTGCAGCAGGTCCTCGATCTCCCGGGCGGAGATGTTCTCCCCCTTGCGGATGATGACGTCCTTCAGGCGCCCGGTGAGCACCAGATGCCCACTGCCGGTGAGATGCCCGAGGTCGCCGGTGCGGAAGAACCCGTCCGCGTCGAAGGCCTCCGCCGTCTGCGCCGGGTCCAGATACCCCCGGCACACGGCCTCCCCCCGCAGGCGCACCTCCCCGCCGACGATCCGTATCTCCATCCCCTCGGGCGGCCGCCCCTCGGTGGTCGCCAGCTGGTGGGCCGAGTCGTCCGGCCGCCCCATGGTGATCATGGGCACCTCGGTCATCCCGTACCCGTGCAGGAGCTGCACCCCCAGCTCGCGGACCACCTCGTGGTACAGCTCGGGCGGCTTCGGCGCCCCGCCGCCCGCCAGCAGCCGCAGGGTCGGCACGATCCGGGACCCGGGCCGCCCGCGCTGCTCGGCGAGGAACATCCCGTAGAAGGCGGTGGATCCGCCCGCCACCGTCACCCCGTGCCGACGGCAGTCCGCCAGCGCGTCCGGCAGTGCGAACCGCTCGAACAGCACCGCAGGGAAGCCGTACAGCAGCAGCATCACCGTGTAGTCGGGCCCGCCGATGTGCGCGTACGGGAAGGCGATGGAGCCCACATCGCGTTCGGACGGGCCGAGTGCGTGCGCGAGGCAGGACCCGCCCGCGAGCAGGGAACGGTCCGTGTGCAGCACGCCCTTGGGGTCGGAGGTCGTCCCCGAGGTCCAGTGGATCCAGCGGACCGCGGTGCCGTCGGCGGGCGGCGGCGGCAGTACGGCCGGGTCCCCGTCGGGCAGGTCCTCGCTCCCGTACACCCGGAAGACGCCCCGCGCGCCGAGCCGCCGTGCCATCGCCGCATGGTCGAAATCCCGCCAGACGCCCGGCACCGCGAAGAACTCCGCCCCGGTCCGGCGGAGCGCGAAGCCGACCTCGCGGTCCCGGCAGTAGGGGATGACCGGGGTCTGCACGGCCCCGAGGCGGGCCAGCGCGAAGGACAGCAGGGCGGTCTCGATCCGGGTGGGCAGCTGCCAGGCGACCACCGTCCCGGGGCGCACACCCATCCCGTACAGCCCGGCGGCCACCCGCTCGGCCCGCTCGCACAGCTCCCCGAAGGTCAGCGAGCGGTCGTCCTGGAGCAGAACGGGCCGGTCGGGGGTGAGGGCGGCCCGCCGGGCAGCCAGCTCCCACAGCGTCCGGGACGCACCCAGCGCCCGCGCGGTGTCGTTCACATCGCCCCCTGTCCTATCGCCTGACGGTACGTCAGATAGTGCGGGAGCGTAGAACCGGTCGCCTTGCCGGTCCAGGGGCGCGGAGCTACTCTGCCCCGCAGACCTGATGAAGTGTCAGATTCATGTCTGCCGCCAGGGGAGGCACCCGGACCCATGACACCCATGACACCCATGACACTGGCGACATTCAGGACACCTGCGTCCGCCCCGGACTGCTAGTGGACCTCACCGACTCGCCCGAGGAGGCGGAGTTCCGTGCCCAGTTGCGGGCCTGGCTGGCGAGGACGCTGCCGGGGCTGCCCCCGAAGCCGCCCCCCGACGACTGGCCCGCCCGCCGCGCCTACGACCTCGACTGGCAGCGGACGCTCCACGACGCCGGATACGCGGGACTGCACTGGCCCGTGGACGCGGGCGGCCACGGCGCCACCCCCACCCGGCATCTGATTTTCCTGGAGGAGACGGAGCGGGCGGGGGCGCCCTATGTGGGCGCCAACTTCGTCGGGCTGCTGCACGCGGGCCCGACCATCGCCGCCGAGGGCACCCCCGAGCAGCGGGCGCGCTGGCTGCCGCCCGTGCTGCGCGGCGAGGAGGTGTGGTGCCAGGGGTTCAGCGAACCGGGGGCGGGCTCCGACCTGGCCTCGCTGCGCACCCGCGCCCGCCGGGACGGCGACCACTACGTGGTGAGCGGGTCCAAGCTCTGGACCTCGCACGCCGAAGTGGCCGACTGGTGCGAACTGCTGGTCCGCACGGATCCCGGCGCGCCGAAACACCGGGGCATCACCTGGCTCGCGATGCCCATGGACGCGCCGGGCGTCACCGTACGCCCGCTGCGCACCCTCGCGGGGTCGCACGAGTTCGCCGAGGTGTTCCTCGACGAGGTGCGGGTGCCGGTGGCCAACCGGGTCGGCGCCGAGAACGACGGCTGGCGGGTGACCCTGGTGACCCTGTCCTTCGAGCGCGGCACGGCCTTCGCCGGGGAGGTGGTGGCCTGCCGTCGGCTGCTGCGCGAACTCGCCCGCGCGGCCCGGGCGGACGGCCGCTGGGACGACACCCCGCTCCGGCGGCGGCTGGGCAGGCTGAACGCGGAGTTCCGCGCCCTGTGGCGGCTCACCCAGTGGAATGTGAGCGAGGCGGAACGCACCGGGGGAGCGCCCGGCGCGGGCGGCTCGGTCTTCAAACTGCGGTACTCGCACGCCCGGCAGGAACTCTTCGACGCCGCCGCCGAGATCCTCGGCCCCGACTCCCTGGACCTCGACCGCCCCTGGGCCCTGGAGCGGCTGTCCTCGCTGTCGTACACCATCGCGGCGGGCACCTCGCAGATCCAGCAGAACATCGTGGCCGAACGCATCCTGGGGCTGCCGAAGGGGCGGTGACTCATCCGTGCGCTTCCAACTCACCGACGACCAGCGTGCCTTGCGGGCGGGCATACGGGCGCTGCTCGCGGGCCGTTTCGGCCGGGACGCGCTGTGGGCCGCCGCCGCCCGCCCCGGCGTCCTGGACCGGGCGCTCTGGCGCGAGCTGGGCGCCGCGGGCCTGTTCGCGCTGCGGTTGCCGGAATCGGCCGGCGGGGTCGGGCTGGGGCTTCCCGAGGCGGTGCTCGCCTTCGAGGAGGCGGGCCGGGCGCTGCTGCCCGGGCCGCTGGTGGCCACGCATCTGGCGGCCGGTGAGGTGGCGGGCGCGGCCGACGGCGGGACCGTGGTCACGGCGGTGTCCGGGGGTCTGGTGGAGTGGCTGGCCGAGGCGGACGTCGTGCGGGGGGACGCGGAGGGCGCCGTACCCCTCCGCTCGGTGGACCCGCTGACCCCCCTGCACCGGGTGGGCCGGGCCCCCGCCACGCCCGACCCGGCGGCCGTCCTGCTCACCGCCGCCGAACAACTGGGCGGCGCCGCCAGGACCTGCGAGCTGGCGGTGGCGTATGCCCGGACCCGGGAGCAGTTCGGGCGGCCGGTCGGCGCCTTCCAGTCGGTCCAGCGGCTGTGCGCGCGGAGCCTGGTGCGGGTGGAGACGGCCCGGGCCGCCGTCTACGCCGCCGCCGTCACCGCCGACCCTCTCGACATCGCCGCGGCCCGGCTGCTCGCCGACGAGGCCGCCGTCCGCGGCGCGCGCGACTGCCTCCAGGTCCACGGGGGAACGGGCTTCACCTGGGAGTCCGAGGTGCATCTGTTCCTCAAGCGGGCCTGGGTGCGGACCCATCGTATGGGTGTATCTACGCAGAGTGACGAAACTCTTGCTGATGATCTTCTGTCTGGAGAGGTGTAAACGCCCTTTGTGCAGGCATTCTTCGGGTCGGCCCGGTGGGGATGTTGCGGGTTGTGGCGGTACGGAATCACGGAGCGTTGATACCGGGTTGTGTCCTACGCGTGACTTGTCACGGGCTGGAGTCGGCGCGGGGCTCGGGTACCTTGTGTGGGATGCGAGCGGTTCCGAGCACGAGCCCGACCGGTGCGGCCCCTGTGGCGGCGCCGGACCCGGCGATGCGTGCCGCTCGCGGGGCGGTGCGAAACCCCGCATTTGCCTGTTCGACTCCCCGTGGCAAGCGTCGCACAGTATGCCGTACGCGTACTCCTTCGCGCTGGAATATGCCCGAAGCGCTTGTTGGGGTGACTGTACGTCAACCATGCTGTCGTGCAAGGGAATCACGGTCCGTGATCCTGGTTCCTGCCATGCAGACGATGACCACGATCGTGGCGCTCGCAAGGCGCGAGGCGATGTGTCCGCCGGTTCGGATGGTGTGAGCGGTGCAGGTGCTTCAAGTGCAGCTGGAGATCCGGCCCGACCCCGCGGAGGTGGGGCGAGCCCGCAGGTGGGCGCGTTCCCGGCTCGCCGGATCGGGGATAGGCGCGGACGAGCCGCTGGCCGAGACCCTGATCCTGCTCGTCTCCGAGCTCGTCACCAACGCCGTGGTGCACACCGGCTGCCCCGCCGTGCTGCGCCTGCTCCTGACGGGCGTCCGTGACGACGCCTCCGGCACCCCGGGCGGCACCGTACGCCTCGAAGTGGCCGACGCCAGCGCCCGCCCCCCGGCCCCCCGGCACGCCCGGGGCGACGAGACCGGCGGCCGCGGGCTGGAACTGGTGGACGGCCTCGCCGATCGCTGGGGCTGGGACCCGGAGGGTCCGGGCAAGCTCATCTGGTGCGAGGTGGACCGCTGCGCCGCCAAGGTGGGCGGCCGGATCACGGCCTGCACAACGGATGTGGCGCTCGCCGACCTGGCGTACGGAGCGGTGTAGCGGAGCGGTCCGGCTCTACGGCATGGAGGGCGGCGCGGTCCGGCTCTGTGGCGCGGGGAGTGGTCGCGGTCCGGCTCTGTAACGCGGGGAGTGGTCGCGGTCCGGCTCTGTGACGCGGGGAGTGCCCGGTGTCGGTGTGGTGCTCGTGGGCGCATGCGCCCGGGTGTGCGGCCGCACGGCGAGGGGTGTCCGCGGCGGGACGGCCGTGGATGCGCCGGGACGTGCTTCCGTGCGCACCGCCGTGACAAGCGCGGACGCGAGGAAATCCCTGACGGCTGTTGACGCCACGTGTCTGTTTGATCACGCTGGAGTGCAGCGATGCGCCGTGAGGGGACGACGAGGGCCGTGACGACGGGGCCCTCGACGAGTGCGGATCGTGACGCGGCGACGGCTCCCACAGGGCCGGGCGGCCCCGCCGGGCCGTCCGGGGAGCGGGGCGGGCACGCCGATGCCGGATGGCGGTGCGCGCTGACGCGCTCGGGGCGGGCAGGGGCGTACTGCCATCCGGTTCACTTTGTGGCGGCGGTTCGCCTGGCGGCGGTGATTCGGCTGATGGTGGCGATTCGGTTGGCGGTGGCGACTCGCCCGGCGTCGTTCTGAGTGAATCGTTCGGCGTGTCTAGAGGATCGCCACCGGTGCGACGGGTGCGCCCGTGCCACCGGTGAAGGGTTCGGGTGTCGCCGACAGCAGAAAGGCGTAGCGCCCCGCTTCTCCACAGGCTGTGGACAACTCTTCGAGATTCCAGTTCTGCCCCTGCGGCATCCCCATCTCGACCAGGTCCAGCGCATGGACCGGCAGCCACAGGTCCTCGATCTCGGGCGGGAAGATCTCAAAGGTGAGCGTGTCGTTCGCGACGGCCGCCACATCGCGCGCATGGAACCACTCCGGGGTGCGCACGGACAGCCCCGGCGACGGATGGGCGTAGGCCTCCCGGTCGCCCGCGAGGAGGCTCCGGATCTGCCCCGTCCGCACCAGCACGATGTCCCCCGGCCGCACCCGGGTGCCCGCGAACTCCTCCGCCGCGTCGAGGTCTTCGGGAGTGACGGCATGCCCCCCGGCCAGCCGGTCCCGGCCGAGCGTGCGGGCCACGTCCAGCAGGACACCCCGGGAGACGAGGTGCCGCGGCTTGTCGATCCCCCCGAACTCCGCGCCCCCGTGCGCGGTGACGGTCCCGGCCGGGCGCCCGTTGTAGAGCAGCCCGGAGTGCGAGACATGGCTGAGCGCGTCCCAGTGGGTGCCTGCCTGGAGCCCCATGGTCACCGCGTCGTCGCTGCACGCCACGGTGCCGGGTCCGAACAGCTCCTGGTTGATCTGCACCATGACATGCAGCGGATTGACCCGCCCCGGGATCACCCCGGTCTGCACCCCGTCCTGCCGCAGCGGCAGCGCGAGCGGAACGCGTCGGCCGCTCCGCACGCAGGCGGCGGCCTCCCGCACGGTCGCGTCGGTGATGAGGTTCAGGGTCCCGATCTCGTCGTCCTCGCCCCACCGCCCCCAGTTGTTGACGCGTCCCGCGATCTCGTGGAACTCGGTCGGCAGTGACATGGGACCTCCCCGGGGCTTGTCTCCGAGCGGGTGGCGGGCCGTAGAATCAGAAATCTAACGGACCGTCAGAAACGACGGGAAGGGGCCGGGCATGGGGAACTTCCTGGCGGGCAAGGTCGTCGCCGTGACCGGCGCGGGCCGCGGGATCGGACGGGCGGTGGCGCTGGCCGCGGCGGCCGAGGGAGCCCGGGTCGTCGTCAACGACCTCGGGGTGTCCGTGGAGGGAGCCGCGCCCACCAGCGCCGTCGCCGAGGCCGTGGCCGAGGAGATCGCGGCCGCGGGCGGCGAGGCCGTCGCCGTGGCCGACGACATCGCCACGATGGCGGGCGGCCGCCGGGTGGTCGACGAGGCGCTCGCCTCCTACGGCCGTCTGGACGGGGTGGTGTGCGTGGCGGGCATCCTGCGCGAGCGGATGCTGTTCAACATGACCGAGGAGGAGTGGGACCCGGTGGTCGCCACCCATCTCAAGGGCACCTTCACCGTGTTCCGCGCGGCCTCGGCGGTGATGCGCGCCCAGCGTTCGGGCACCCTGATCGGCTTCACCAGCGGCAACCACCAGGGCTCGGTCGCCCAGGCCAACTACAGCGCGGCGAAGGGCGGCATCATCTCCCTCGTCCGCAGCGCGGCGCTGGGCCTGCACAAGTACGGGGTGACGGCCAACGCGGTGGCACCGGTCGCACGCACCCGGATGTCGGCGAACGTCCCCCTGGAGCTGAAGGAGATCGGCGAACCGGAGGACGTGGCCGCGCTGGTGGTCTATCTGCTGTCGGACCACGCCCGGGACCAGCGCATCACCGGGCAGGTGTACACGATCGCGGGTCCCAAGCTCGCGGTCTGGGCCCAGCCCAGGGAGCTGCGGGCGGCCTATGCGGAGGGCCCCTGGAGCCCGGACCGGATCGCCGACATCCTGAGCGGCACCGTGGGGGCGGACCCGATGCCCCTCCTCGCGCAACTGGAGTCGATGGAACGGGCGGCCCGGGAGGGGGATCGCCCCAACGCGTGAGGCGCCACCGGGCGCCCCGCCGGGCGCCCCACCGGGACGGGCCCGTGCCGGGGAGCCGTAGAGCACGTAGACCCTGGCCGCAGCGCAGCACCACAGGACCACAGGACCACAGGACCCCTTGGACCACAGAACCGGAGGCGGTGACCGTGGAGTTCGGCCCCCATCCCGAGGACCGGGCCTTCCGGGCCGAGGCGCGGGCCTGGTTGCGCACCAAGCTGGGCCCGGGCACGGCGTCGGGCGGCGCCCCGGGCGTGGCCCCGGGCACGGCGTCGGGCACCGACCGGCGCGAATGGGAACGTACGCTCGGTGCGGCGGGCTGGATCGGCCTCGGCTGGGCGGAGGACGGCTACGGCAACCGCCGCGCCACCCTCACCCAGCAGGTCGTATGGGCGGAGGAGTACGCCCGTTCGGGCGCGCCGCCCCGGTCCGGCCACATCGGCGAGAACCTCCTCGGCCCCACCCTCCTCGCCCACGGCTCACCGGAGCAGAAGTCCCGCTTCCTGCCCCCGATAGCGCGCGGTGACGAACTCTGGTGCCAGGGCTACAGCGAGCCCGGCGCGGGCTCCGACCTGGCCGGTGTCCGCACCGCCGCCGTACGCGACACCCCGGGCACCTACCGGGTCACCGGCCAGAAGATCTGGACCTCCCTGGCCCACGAGGCGGACTGGTGCTTCGTCCTCGCCCGCACCGACCCGGAGGGCCGCCGCCACCGGGGGTTGACCTTCCTTCTCGTTCCGATGGACCAGCCCGGCCGGATCGAGGTCCGCCCGATCCGCCAGCTCACCGGGACGAGCGACTTCAACGAGGTCTTCTTCGACGGGGCGACGGCCCGCGCCGAGCACGTGGTCGGCGGCGAGGGCGAGGGCTGGCGGGTCGCGATGAGCCTGCTCGGCGTCGAACGGGGCGTCTCCACCCTGGCCCAGCAGATCGGTTTCGCAGGGGAGTTGGGCGAGGTCCTGCGGACGGCGGTGGCGACGGGCGCGGCCGAGGACCCCGTCCTGCGCGACCGGCTCATCGCCCAGTGGGCGGAGCTGCGGGCGATGCGCTGGAACGCCCTGCGCACCCTGGGCGGCCCGGCGGACACGGGCGCCCCCAGCGTCGCGAAGCTGTTGTGGGGCGGCTGGCACCAGCGGCTCGGCGAACTGGCGATGCTGGTGCGCGGCGCCGCGGGGGCGGCGGGCCCGGCCGACCGCACGCCGGAGAACCCGTACCAACTGGACGCGGACCAACATCTGTTCCTCTTCGGCCGCGCCGACACCATCTACGGCGGCTCGGACGAGATCCAGCGCACGATCATCGCCGAGCGCGTGCTCGGCCTGCCCAGAGAACCCAGAGAACCCAGAGATCCCAGAGATCCCAGAGAACCCAAGGCAAGAGGCCCGGTGGCCTGAGGAGGCTTTCGATGCCAGGCGGGATACGGGGCGTGGTCTACGACGGCACCCGGGCGCGGGTCGTGGACGATCTGCGGCTGCGGGACCCGGGTCCCGGCGAGGTGCGGGTGGCGCTCGCGGCGGCAGGGCTGTGCCACAGCGATCTGTCCGTGGTGGACGGGACCATCCCCTTCCCCGTGCCCGTGGTGCTCGGCCATGAGGGCGCGGGCACGGTGGAGGCGGTGGGGGACGGGGTCACCCATGTCCGGCCCGGGGACCATGTGGCGCTGTCCACCCTGGCGAACTGCGGGACCTGCGCGGAGTGCGACCGGGGCCGCCCGACGATGTGCCGGGCGGCGATCGGGCGTCCCGGCCGGCCGTTCAGCCGGGGCGGCCGCCCGGTGTTCCAGTTCGCGTCGAACTCGGCCTTCGCGGACCGCACCCTGGTGCGGGCGGTCCAGGCCGTACGCATCCCCGAGGACATCCCGCTGACCTCGGCCGCGCTGATCGGCTGCGGTGTGCTGACCGGAGTGGGCGCCGTGCTCAACCGCGCCCGGGTGGGGCAGGGCGACACCGTCCTCGTCATCGGGGCGGGCGGCATCGGCCTCAACGTCTGCCAGGGCGCCCGGATCGCGGGCGCGTCCAGCATCGTGGCGGTGGACGCCAACCCGGCGAAGGAGGCGGTGGCACGTCGGTTCGGTGCAACGGATTTCCTCTCCTCGGTGCGCGAGCTGAGGGACCTTCTGCCGATGGGCGTCGACCACGCGTTTGAGTGCGTCGGCCGGGTGGAGCTGATCCGGGCCGCGATCGACTCCCTGGACCGCCACGGGCAGGCGGTCCTGCTCGGTGTGCCGCCCGCGACGGCGGAGGCGTCCTTCCTGGTCTCGTCGCTCTACCTGGACAAGTCCGTCCTGGGCTGCCGCTACGGCTCCTCCCGCCCCCAGCGGGACATCGCCCTCTACGCCCGGCTGTACCGCGAGGGCCGCCTGCTGCTGGACGAACTGGTGACCGCGACCTACCCGGTGGAGGACTACGAGAAGGCCGCCGCCGACACGCGCGAGGGGAGGGTGGCCAGAGCGGTGCTCACCTTTTGATCCCGGGCGCGCGGCCTCCTGCTCGAACAGCGCGGAGCGCCCGCCGGACGCGCGCGAGCCGCACACCTGGCCGCGAACACACTCTCCATCAACCGGCCTTGGACGTCCCGCCCCCGGCCTCCGGATTGTCCACAGGGTGCGGGAAAACCCGTGGGCCGCTGTCAGTGCCGTCGCCTACCTTCGGAGGCATGTCGTACCGAGACGTGATCTCCGGGCGGGTGCTGACCTGGGCCCTGGTGGCGGTCTGCGCCCGGATCCCGGTCGCCATGGCCCCGCTCGCCCTGGTGTTCCTCGCCCGCCACCGCCCCGGCGGCTACACCCTGGGCGCGACCCTGGCCGCGGTCTACGTCATCGGTGAGATCGCCGGTGCCCCCGTGCTCGGCATGCGGATGCGCCCCGACCGGGCCCGTGCCCAGATGGCCGCGGGACTCGCGGCCGGGGCGGCCGGGTTCGCGGGACTCGGCGCCTTCCCGGACGCCCACCCGGCGGTCCTCGCGGTGTGCGCGTTCCTCGCAGGGAGCGCCCCGGCCGCGGCCCCCGGCGGTCTGCGGTCCCTGCTCACCGGGCTCGTCCCCGCCCACGCGGCAGCCCAGGCGCTGTCCGCCGAGTCCCTGCTGACATCCGGCGTCTGGGCCGTGTCCCCGGCCGCGGTCACCGGCCTTGCGCTCGGCGTGGCGCCGCGGGTGCCGCTGCTGCTGGCGGCCGCCCTGATGGCCGCCTCGGTCGCCGGACTGTGGCTGCTGCCGCCGGGCTGGACGGCGGACCCGGTCGGCCGCGACGAGGTCTCGATGGCCGGGCTGCTCGCCCGCGCCTGGCCGGTGTATGTGACCGCGGCCGCCAGCCTCTCCCTGCTCTCCCTGGCCGAACTGGTCCTGCCCGCCCTGCTCGAACAGCGCGGAGCGCCCGTCGGCTGGTCGGGCCCGATGCTCACCGGGCTCGCCGTGGGCTCGGGAATCGGCGCCTTCGTGTACGGGCTGCGCACCTGGCCGGGCGGCCTGCGGCTGCGGAGCGTGGTGCTGATGTGCGGCCTCTGCGCGTGCGTGGCCTTCGCCGCGCTGATACCGGGCCCCGCCTGGATCGCCGCGGCACTGGTCGTCGCGGGCATGCTCCAGGCGGGCGCGTCGGTCACCCGCACCATGGCGCTGCGCGAGGTCCTCCCCTCCGGCGCCCTGGCCGCGGGCTACTCGGTGATGTACGCGGCGGTGGGCATCGGCTATGCGGCCACCGGCTCCCTGGCGGGCGCGATGCTCCGCTTCACCGCACCCTCCACCGCGATCCTGGCGGGCATCGCCCTGACCCTGCTGCTCACCGCGGTGGGCGCCCGCGGCGAGGGCTCCCGGCGGCCCGTCTCAACTCCCGTCGCCGCAGCGGGCACCGGCATCCCGGCCGCCGTGGACGGCAAGACCGTCACCCGCGCGGAAGGTGCGCCGGTAGGCGGTGGGGGTGACTCCGAGTGCCGACTGTAGGTGCTGCCGCATCGACTGGGCCGTGCCGAAACCGGAATCCCGTGCCACCTGGTCGATCGACAGGTCCGAGGACTCCAGCAGCTGGCGGGCCCGTTCGACGCGCTGCTGGGTCAGCCACTGGCCGGGGCTCACCCCGACCTCCTCGCGGAAGCGGCGGGTGAAGGTGCGCACGGACATGGACTCCTGCTCCGCCATGTCCCGCAACGCGATGGGCCGGTGGAGGCGGCCGAGGGCCCAGGCGCGGGCGGCGGTCGTGGTGGCCAGCTGCGGATCGGGCACGGGACGGTGGATGTACTGGGCCTGGCCGCCGTCGCGGTGCGGGGGGACGACCGTGCGGCGGGCCACCTCGTTGGCGACGGCGGTGCCGTGGTCGCGGCGCACCATGTGCAGACACAGATCGATCCCGGCCGCCACTCCGGCGGAGGTCAGCACATCGCCGTCGTCGACGAACAGCACGTCCGCGTCGACCTCGATCCGCGGGAAGAGCCGCCGGAAGCGTTCGGCGTCGGCCCAGTGCGTGGTGGCGGGCCGCCCGTCGAGGAGACCGGCGGCGGCGAGGACGTAGACACCGGTGCAGATGGAGGCGAGCCGGGTGCCGGGGCGGATGTGGGCGAGTGCGGCGGCCAGTTCCCCGGTGAGCACCCCCTGCTCGAAGACCGGGCCCAGTTCGTAGGAGGCGGGGACGACGACGGTGTCGGCGGTGGCCAGGATCTCGGGGCCGTGCGGGACGTGGACGATGAAGTCCGCGTCGGTCTCGACCGGCCCGGGCGGCCGCACCGAGCAGGTCAGGACCTCGTACAGGAGCCGCCCCTCGGCGTCTCTCGGGCGCCCGAAGATCCGGTGCGGGATGCCCAGCTCAAAGGGGAGCAGCCCGTCCAGGGCGAGCACCACGACGCGGTGCGGTCGGAACTCCGGCTCACGGGTCATGGCCCGATCCTAGCGAACACTGTCCTTCGGGCCACTCGATCGGGAGAATCCCGGCCTCGATGCTCAAGGGCGTGACCTGGACACCCGACACCGCAGCCGCAGCCCCCGAGGAACCCCGCACCGGCAGGACGTCCACCCGCCTCCACCGGGCCTGGTTCGTCGCCGCCGTCACCTTTGTGACGATCATCGGCGCCGCCGCCTTCCGTTCGCTGCCCGGTCTGCTGATCGACCCCCTGCACCAGGAGTTCGGCTGGTCGCGTGGCACGATCGGCGCCGCCGTCTCCATCAACCTGGCGCTCTACGGAGTGACCGCGCCCTTCGCGGCCGCCCTGATGGACCGCTTCGGCATCCGCCGGGTGGTCGCCGCGGCCCTCGCGGTCATCGCGCTCGGCTCCGGCGCGACCGTGTGGATGACCACGGCCTGGCAACTCCTGCTCTGCTGGGGCCTGCTCGTCGGCCTGGGCACCGGAGCGATGGCGCTGGCCTTCGCGGCGACGGTCACCAACCGCTGGTTCACCACGCGCCGCGGGCTGGTGAGCGGCATCCTCACCGCCGCGTCGGCCTCCGGTCAGCTGATCTTCCTGCCCGTGCTGTCCTGGATGGTCGAGGGCCACGGCTGGCGCCCGGCCGCGGTGACGGTCGCCCTCGCCGCCTGCGCGGTCATCCCCTTCGTCTGGCTGCTGCTGCGGGACCATCCCGCGGACGTGGGCCAGAAGCCCTACGGCGCCACCGAGTTCGTACCCCGGCCCGAGCCCGTGCCCGGTGCCGGCCGCCGGACCGTCGGCGTGCTGTTCTCCGCGACGCGGACGGGCACCTTCTGGCTGCTGGCCGGCACCTTCGCGATCTGCGGAGCCTCCACCAACGGCCTGGTCCAGACCCACTTCGTACCGGCCGCCCACGACCACGGCATGCCGGTCACGGCGGCCGCCTCGCTACTCGCGGTCATCGGCCTCTTCGACGTGGTGGGCACGATCGCCTCCGGCTGGTTCACCGACCGCTTCGAGCCGCGGCGGCTGCTCGCGGTGTACTACGCCCTGCGTGGGATCTCCCTGCTCTTCCTGCCGATCCTGCTGGCCCCCACCGTCCACCCCCCGATGGTCCTCTTCATCGTCTTCTACGGGCTGGACTGGGTCGCCACCGTCCCGCCCACCCTGGCGCTGTGCCGGGAGCAGTACGGCGAGGACAGCGCCATTGTCTTCGGCTGGGTCCTCGCCTCCCACCAGGTGGGCGCCGCCCTGGTCGCCTACCTCGGCGGGGTCGCGCGGGACACCTTCGGCTCCTACGACGTGGTCTGGTACGCCTCGGGCGCCCTGTGTGCGGCGGCGGCCCTGATGGCCCTGGTGATCCGCCGCCCGGCGGCCCTGCGGGCGCTCGCCTGACACCCGCCCCCGGGGGGCCGTCCTACGGGTGTGCCCCCGGCATGAAACGGCCCCGGTGGAACAGCAGGGGAGTGTCCGCGCCGTCGTCGGTGCCCAGGGCCTCCACCCGGCCCACCACGATCAGATGGTCGCCGCCCGAGTGCACGGCGTGTATCGCGCAGTCGATCCATGCCGTGGCGTCCGCCAGCCGCGGTGAGCCGGAGTAGGGCGCGGGCTCGTGGTCCACGCCCGCGAACTTGTCCCCGCCGCTGACCGCGAACCCGCGGCACAACTCGCCCTGGTGCGCGGCCAGCACATTCACACAGAAGACCCCCGCCTGCGCGATCCGCGGCCAGGTGCGCGAGGCCCGGCCGACCAGGAAGACGACGAGCGGCGGATCGAGGGAGAGGGACGAGAAGGACTGGCAGGCGAACCCCGCGGGCCCGTCTCCGTCCTCCCCGGCGGGCGCGGTGATCACGGTGACACCGGTCGGGAAGTGGCCGAGGACACGGCGGAATTCCCCGGGATCGACCGGCGCCCGCTCGTCGTCGGCCACGGCGCGCAGCGCGGGCCGCGGCAGGGCCTCGACGGGACCCGCGACCGTGGGAGCCCCGACCGACCTGAGATAGCGGACGGCGGAGGCCGCCATGCCTGCGTGTCCCATCACGTTCCCATTGAAGCTGACGCCATATCAGAAGTGAACCCCTCGGCCGGGCCCTTCACCGCCCCCGGAAGCGGGGTTCCCGGCGCTCGGCGAAGCTGGTGACGCCCTCCTGGGCGTCCGCGGTCGTCATATTGATCTCCTGGGCCGCCGCCTCGGCCGCGAACGCCGCGCCCCGGTCCCCGTCCAGGGACGCGTTGACCAGTTGCTTGGCGAGGGCCAGGGCGCGGGTCGGTCCGGCGGCCAGGCGCTCGGCCCAGATCAGGGCGGCCCGCTCCAGACCGTCCGCGGGCACCACCCGGTTGACCAGGCCGAGGCGTTCGGCGTCGGCGGCGTCGAGCGCGTCGCCGAAGAACATCAGCTCCTTGGCGCGCTGGGGGCCGACCAGCCGGGACAGCAGATAGGCGCCGCCACCGTCCGGGACCAGCCCCCGCCGTACGAAGACCTCGACGAACCGGGCCGACGCGGCGGCCAGTACGAGATCGCAGGCGAGGGCGAGATGGGCGCCGAGACCGGCGGCGGTGCCGTTCACGGCGGCGATCACCGGCTTCTCGCAGTCGAGGACCGCGGCGACCAGGCGCTGGGCGCCCCCGCGGATGGTCCGGGCCACATCGCCGGGGAGCCGCTCCCCGGCAGCAGCCCCAGCCGCCCGCCCGCCGCGCAGATCCGCGCCCGCGCAGAAGCCGCGGCCCGCACCGGTGAGGACCACGGCCCGCACACCCGGATCGCCGGAAGCCTCGGAAAAACTTTGGATGAGCTGTTCCCGCAGGTCGGGCGTGATGGCGTTGAGGGAGGCGGGGCGGTTGAGGGTGAGCCACAGGACGTGACTGTCAGTGGTGTGCCGTATCAATGACTCGACGGGTTCTTCGGGGGAGGACATCATCATGTTCCGTTTGGTTTGGGGGGCCTTGGGGGTTCTGAGGGCTCTGGGCGTTCTGAAGGGTTGGTGGGGCCGGAGGCGGTGGCGGGGGCCGGTGGGCGGCCCGGGTGTCCGGCCGTTCCGGGGGTCAGCGGCAGACCGCCAGTGCGTCCAGGGCCACGGCTCCCTGCCCCCTCGGCAGCACCATCAGCGGATTGATGTCCAGTTCCGCGATGTCGTCCCCGAGTTCCAGGGCCATGCGCTGCACCCGCAGCACGACCTCGACGAGCGCCTCCACATCGGCCGGGGGGCGCCCGCGCACCCCGTCCAGCAGGGGCCGTCCGCGCAGTTCACCGAGCATGGCCCGCGCCTGGTCCTCACCGAAGGGCGGCACCCGCACGGCCACGTCCCGCAGCACCTCGACGAGCACACCGCCGAGCCCGGCCGTGACGGTCGGCCCGAAGAGCTTGTCGTGGGCGATACCGACGACCATCTCGACACCGGGCTCCACCATCTGGCACACGAGTACGCCGTCCAGCGTGATCCCTTCGTAGCGCGCGATGTCGGTCAGCTCCCGGTAGGCGTCCCTGACCTGGCTGGCGGAGGTGAGCCCGACCTTCACCAGGCCGAGTTCGGTCTTGTGGGCGATCCGCGCGCCGGACGCCTTCATCACCACCGGGTAGCCGACGAGCCCCGCCGCGCGGACGGCCGCCGCCGCGCTGGTCACCAACTGCTCCCGCGGCACCCGGATGCCGTAGGCCCGCAGCAATTGCTTCGCCGCGTGCTCGCTCAGCTGCTGCCCGGGACGCATCAGGGCCTTGGCCTTGCGGAAGGACGGCGAGGGGGTGCGGGGTGCCTCGTCGAAGGGGGACCGGTAGGCGTGGGTGAAGCGGTGGTGGTCGAGATGGGCCCGGACGGCCGTGAGGCAGTTCGCCACGGTGCGGAAGGTGACCACCCGGGAGGACCCGAGCAGCGTCTCGCGGTAGGCGCTCTCGGTGCCGACCGGCGACCCCCACACCACGCACACCAGCTTGTCCGTCTCCTCCGCCGCGGCCGCCAGATCCTCCACGAGCCTGTCGCTGAGCGGCGGAAAGGGCCCGGTGACGGGGCAGATCAGCACCCCGACCTCCGGGTCGTCCAGGATCGAGTCGATGATCTTCCGGCCGCGCCAGTCGCCCACCGGGTGACCGCCGTTGTCCACCGGATTGGCCACGTTCAGATAGTCGGGTATCCACTGGTGCAGTTCGGCCTGCCGGGCCTCGGACAGCACCGGCAGGCGCAGGCCCGCCTCGGTCGCGAGGTCCGCGACATGCGCGCCCGTGCCGCCCGAGATCGAATAGACGACCACCCCGTCCGCGCACGGGGTGCGGGCCCGGGCCAGCAGGGTCGCGGTGTCCTGGAGTTCGTCCAGGCCGTCGACGCGGATGACCCCGTACTGCCGCATCGCCGCGTCGACCACATCGTCCGCCCCGGTGAGCTTGCCGGTGTGTGAGGCGGCGGTGCGGGCGCCGGTCTCGGTGCGGCCCACCTTGACCGCGACGACCGGCACACCGCGGCGTGCGGCCCGGTCGGCGGCCAGGAGAAAGGACCGGCCGTCCTTCAGCCCCTCGATGTAGCAGGCGATGGCGCCGACTTCGGGCCGTTCGGCGAAGTAGGAGATGAAGTCGGCGGTCTCCAGGTCGGCCTCGTTGCCGGTCGGGGCCCAGTGGGAGAGCCGTACGCCCAGCTCCTGGAGCGCGAAGACGGGCCGCCCCTGGTGGCCGGACTGGGTGATGAGCGCGATGGCCGGACCGTCGAGGTCGTCCCGGAACGGCTCGAAGGCGTTGAGATTGGTGTTGGGCCCGAGCAGCCGGACCCCGGCCCGTTCCGCAGCCGCGGCCAGCCGGGCCTGGGCGGCCGCACCCTGCTCACCGGTCTCGGCGAAACCGGAGGCGAAGGCGACCGCGAACCTCACCTTGGCGGAGCCGAGTTCCTCGATGAGGGGGAGGGGGTCGGAGACGAGCAGTACGGCGAGATCGATCTGCGTGGGCAGGTCGGCGAGGGAGGGGACACAGGGCAGTCCGAAGACGGAACGGCGGGTGGGGTGTACGGGGTGGATCCGGGCGCCGACGCGCTCGGCCCAGGCCAGCAGCTGCCGGGTCATTCCGGTGCCGGGGCGCCCCTCGGTGTCGGAGGCACCGACGACGGCGACGGACTCGGGCCGGAAGAACCGGTCCAGGTCGGGGACCTCGGAGTGCAGTGGCCGTCCGCCGACATCGAGTTCCCCGGCGGCGGCGGGCCTGCCGTGCACCACCGGCGAGGCATGCTCCTCGCAGGCGGAGACCAGGGCCCGGCGGGAGTCGGTGGTCAGGCTGCCATGGGTTGATCCAAGCATCGCTCCACCCCGCTCCTGTTGTGACCGCTCAAGAACTGACGCAGTGTCAGATTACTGAACTGATGTCGCGTCAGGAATCTCTGTGCAGACAAAGACTGCCCTCGGGCGGCGGAGAGCAATCAACCGGCTCCGCGTGTGGGGCGGGCGGGGCGTGTGGGGCGAGCGAGGTTGGGGCGGGCGCTGGTGGGGGAGCCGATGATGGCCTGACCACTGACTCCCGCCGGGGCCGGGGACGGGGCCGGGGTTCAGTGTGGGGTGCGGGTGCGGGTGCGGGTCAGGTGGCGGGCTGTCGCCTTGGCGATCGGCCGGGCCTCGCGGGCCAGTTCGCGGAGGGTGCCGCTGATGGGGTTGGTGAAGCCGGTGAAATAGAGGCCGGGTGCGGTGTGCGGGGCGCGGGCGCCGTGGACGAGCGGTCTTCCCCGGGCGTCCAGGACATCGAGGTGGCCGACCAGCCCGTCCAGTGCGGGGACGTAGCCGGTGGCGGCGATGACCGCCTCCGGTGCGGTCCGGCTGCCGTCGGCGAGGACGGCTTCGGCACCCTCGAACCCCTCGACGGCCGCCACGATCTCGATCCGCCCCTTGCGCACGGCCTCGACCAACCCGGCGTCCTGGACCGGGATGGACCCCTCCTTCGCCCGGCGGTAGAGCCCCCTGCCGGGTCGGGGCAGCCCATGTGCCGACAGATCGGGCACGCCCAGTCTCGCCACCGGTCCGGCCAGCAGATCGACGAGCCCGGCGGGCAGCCTCCGGACCAGCACCCCCGTGTACTGGGCGGCCCACCCGGCGGTCGAGCGGCGCACGATGTGCGGTGCCGTCCGTACCGACAGCCGCACCCGGGAGGCGCCGCCCCGCACCAGGTCGACGGCGACCTCGGTACCGGTGTTCCCGGCGCCGACGACCAGGACGTCCCGTCCGGCGTACGGCCCCGCCTCGCGGTACTCGGCGGCGTGCAGGAACTCACCGGTGTAGGTGGCGAGTCCGGGCCAGTCGGGCACGCGCGGGGTGTGGTTGTGGCCGGTGGCGACCACGACCGCGCTGCCGGTCAGGCGGCGGCCGCCAGTGGCGTGCAGCAGCCAGCCGCTGCCGTCCGGTGCGGGCTCGACACGGGAGACCTCGACACCGGTGACGATCTCCAACTGGTGGTGCTCGGCGTAGGCCTCCAGATAGCGGACCATGCCGTCGCGCGGCACCCACCGCCCGGAGGAGCGCGGTATCGGCATACCGGGCAGGGCGGACAGGCGCCGGGTGGTGTGCAGCTGCAACCGGTCGTAGTGGCGCCGCCAGGACGCTCCGACGCCGTCGGACTTCTCCAGCACCACGGCCCGTACACCCCGGGCGCGCAGTGCGCAGGCGGTGGCCAGTCCGCCCGGGCCGCCGCCTATGACGTAGACGGGCCGGTCCTCCTGGACCGGTACCTCCGGGTGCGGCGAAACAGCAGTCGACAGGGCCATGAGCGGGAGCGTAATCCCGCTGGTGATTGATGGGTCTCGGTCAAGACCGGAATCGATTGCAAATTGATCACGGGTGCACAAGTGATGTGCGGAACAAGCCACTTACGGTGAGGGGTGTGGTGATTCATGAAGGGGCGGAGGGCATGGAAGTCCCCGGCCGCCCGGCTCTTGCGGGGCCGTCGCGGATGCGCTGAACTGACGTAGCGTCAGATAGCGGTCCCGGATCCCGGGTCCGGTTCCCAGGCCTTGGGAGTGGGAGGTGCGGTGCACATGGGTGAGCGCTTCGATCTCCCCGATGTGGACGCCTTCACCCGTACCTACTGGGACGCGGCCGCCGAGGGCCGGCTGCTGATCCGCCGCTGTGCGGATTGCGGGCGGGCGCACCACTATCCGCGGGAGTCCTGTCCGTACTGCTGGAGCGAGGACGTGGTCTGGGAGCGGGCGAGCGGGTGTGCCACGCTCCACACCTGGTCCGTCGTGCACCGCAACGACCTCGCCCCTTTCGCGGGGCGCACCCCGTATGTGGCGGCCGTGGTCGACCTCGCGGAGGGGCCCCGGATGATGACCGAGGTGGTGGACTGCCCACGGGCCGGGCTGCGGGTGGGGATGGCGCTGGAGGCGGTCTTCCGGGACGGGGTGCCGGTCTTCCGGCCGCCGGGCGGGTGAGCTTGGCTGGGTGGCTTGATTCAATGGGTGCATGGCCGACATACAGCGGGAGTCCCCCGCCGCGTACCCCTTCCCCGATCTTCAGGGCCATGGCCTGCGGCTCACCTGCTGGGACCCGGATTCCGAGGACCAGGTGGACGCGTGGTTCCGGGGGCTGACCGACCCCGACTTCGCGCGCTGGAACACACCGCTGAAGATCGTGCGGGACCGGGCCGATGCGCGCCGTTCGCTGCGGTCGAAGGCAATGGCCGCGGCGACGGGGTCGAGTGCCGTCTTCCGGATCGCGGACGCGGCGGACGGTACGACGCTGGGGCAGATCGGCGTCAATGAGATCAGCCAGGTGATGCGTGTCGCCCGCGTCGGGTACTGGGTGCTGCCCGAGGCCCGCGGCGGGGGCGTGGCCACCCGCGCGCTGGCCGTCGCCGCCCGCTGGGCCCTGACCGAACTCGGCCTCAACCGCTTGGAGCTGGGACACGCGCTCGGCCACGAGGCGTCCTGCCGTATCGCGGAGCGCTGCGGTTTCCGCTACGAGGGCACGATGCGCGGGGCCATGTTCGAGAGCGGGCGGCAGGACGCCTTCCGGGACGCGCACCTCCACGGCAGGATCGCGAGCGACCCGGAACCGGACCTCGGGCACGGCGCCTGAGGAGACTGCGTCACATCGACTCCGTCGGCTTCCTTCGGTCTCCTCGGTTTCCGCCGGTCCTCTCGGCTTCCAGTACGTCCCTCAGCTCTCCCCCAGGTCTCTGTCCGCCCCCGAGAGGGCCAGGACCGTGGCGGCCAGGCGGTCGCGGAACCAGCGGTGGCCCGGGTCGGCCGCGGTGCGCGGATGCCAGGCCATGCCGAGTTCCAGGGGAGCAAGGTCCAGGGGGACGGGAAAGGCGCGCAGGCCCAGTGCGGACAGGGTGTCCGGGAGCCAGTCGGCCAGGGTGAGCGCGACCAGGTCGGAGTCCCGGGCGAGCAGCATCGCGCTGGTGTGGCTGGGTACGACGACCGCGATCCGGCGGCGGAGTCCGAGCTCGGCGAGCGCGTCATCGATGGGTCCGCGGCGCTTGCCGAGGCGGGAGATGCCGATGTGGTCGGCGGCGGCGAAGCGGCGGGCGTCGATCCGGCCCCGGAAGAGCGGGTGACCGGCGCGGGCGACACCGACCAGTGTCACCCGGGTGAGCGGGTGGGTCCGGATCTCCGGGTCCAGGTGCCCGAGCACGCCCAGTTCGACGTCGACCAGGCCCTGCCGCAGCGCGGGGCCGCCCTCCACCGCCTCCGGCAGGAACACCACGTCCACCCGGGGAGCCTCCGTACGGATCCGGTCGGCCAGGCTCCCGGCCAGCGCCACCAGCAGCAGGTCGGCGGTCTGCACGGTGAAGGTGCGTTCGAGATGCGCGGCCTGGAAACCGGCCCCGGGGCGCAGCACGTTGTCGCAGCCGCGGAGCAACGCGCCCACCTCCTCCCGCAGTTCCAGGGCGCGCGGAGTCGGGACCATCCCCTGGCCCGCGCGCACCAGCAGCGGGTCCCCGACGGCACGGCGGAGCCGGGCCAGGCTCCGGCTGACCGCCGCGGGGGAGGTGCCGAGCCGCTCCGCGGCAAGACTCACGCTGTTGCCCTGGAGCAGAGCATCCAGAACGCGCAGCAGATTGAGATCCACACACCCTCCTGAGCTGCATTTTTACGGTTGAGGCAAAGATCTGCTGCTTATCTTTGCATTGCTGGCGCATTCTCCGGCCGGGACAGTGGAGGTGCGGGCGGAAAACGCCCGGCAACCCATCCACCGCGTTCAAGGGAACCCGCCATGCCTGCCATGCAGCAGTCCCCGCGCTCCGAACGGGAGGGCGACGTCCTGGCCGTGGTCGGCCAGAGCGGGCCCACGGTCTCGTTCTTCGACGCCGCCACCGACCGTCTCCTCGGCTCGCTGGAAACCCTGGCCGAACCGCACGAGTTGTGCTTCGACCCGGTCCAGCGCCTGCTGTGGTGCTCGATGACGTACCGCTCGGGCTTCTACCACGCCAACAGCGGCCCGCGCACCGAACTGACCGTCATCGACCCGGACACGCGACGGGTCGTCGAGGTGGTCGACCTCGCTCCGGAGCACGCTCCGCACGGCCTCGCGCTGGACCCGGTGCGCGGCCGCCTCTATGTCACCGTGGAGGGCTCCGCCGACCGGCCCGGCGGCGTCGTGGTGGTCGACACGCAGACCCGTCGGCCGCTGGGCCGGATCGACACGGGCGCGCCCGGTTCGCACTGGGTGGCCGTCGACGCCGCCGGGGGGACGGGGTACGTCGCCAACAAGGAGGCGCCGTTCGTCTCGCTCCTCGACCTCGAACGCGGAGTCCTCACCGCGCGGGCCGAGGTGCCGGGCAGCGAGGGGATCGCCATCGCCCCCGACGGCTCGCGCGCCTACGTCGCCGCGCCGTACCGGGGCTCCTTCACCGCCGAGGAGGGAGCTGCCCCCGGCATCCGGGTCATCGGGACCCGTACGGCGTCCGTCATCGACGTCCTGCCCACGGAGGGTTCCGTCCTGCCGGTGCATCTGACCTCGACGGGGCGGCTGCTCGCGGGCGAGGTGCGGGTGGCCCACGATCCGTCGGGCCGGCCCGGTGCCATGGCGCCCGGGCGCCTCGCGGTGTTCTCCGCGGACACCCACAAGCGGCTGGGCGAGGTCGAGGTGGGGCTCCTCCCGCTGACCATCACCTCGTCCCCCGACGGCCGGATCGCCTATGCGGCCTGCTTCGGCTCCTCCACCGTCGATGTCATCGACCTGGAAAGTCTCCGCCCCCTGCACCGGCTGGACCTCGCCGACCTCGGCCAGTCCGGCGCCCACGGCCTGGCCTACATCCCGCGCCGCGCCTGATCCCGGCTCCTGCACCTGTACCTGCGGCCCCCGCCTCCACCTCCACCCAGTCTCACCCCCACCTCACCCAAGGGCGTCCAGCCCACCCCTTTTCCCACCCGAAGAACGGAAGACATCAGACATGTTCGTCATCACCGCCCCCACCAGCACCATCGGCCGACTGCTCGTCGACGATCTGCTGGAGCGCGGGGTGCCGCTGCGGCTCGTGGCCCGGGACCCCGCACGGCTGGCGCCCGGGGTGCGCGAGCGGGCCGAGGTCGTCACCGGGTCGCACGGCGACGCCGCCGTCATCGACCGGGCGTGCGCGGGCGCGGAGGCCGTGTTCTGGCTGGCGCCGGACGTCGAGGACGCGCCGGTCGCCGAGACGTGCTACGTCGACTTCTCCCGCCCGGCGTGCGAGGCGTTCGCCCGGCACGGCGTCAAGCGCGTCGTGGGCATCTCCGCGCTGGGCCGCGGGACACCGCTGGCCGGGCAGGCGGGCCTGGTGACCGCGTCGCGGGCGATGAACGACCTGATCGCCGCGTCGGGTGCCGCCTACCGGGCGGTGGTCTGCCCGTCGTTCATGCACAACCTGCTCCACCAGGCCCGGACCATCAGGGAACAGGGCATGTTCTTCATGATGATCGACCCGGATCTGAAGAGCCCCCTCGTCGCGACCCGCGACATCGCCGCCACCGCCGCGCGGCTGCTGCTCGACCCCTCCTGGGAGGGGTCCGGAGAGGTGCCTGTCCTCGGGCCCGAGGACCTGTCCCCCGAGGACATGGCGCGGATCGTCTCCGAGGTGCTCGGCACCGAGGTCCGCTACCGGCAGATCCCGGGCGAGGCGCTCAAGGTGCGGCTCACCGGCTTCGGCATGAGCGAGGGCATGGCGCAGGGCATGGTCGACATGTTCGCCGCCAAGAACAGGGGACTCGACAAGGCCGAGCCGCGCACCGCGGAGTCCACGACCCCGACGACGTTCCGGCAGTGGTGCGAGGAGGTCCTCAAGCCCGCCGTGACCCGCTAGCGGGTTACCGGGCCCGGCGCCGCGGTCCGTGGTTGGCGGGGGGTCGCCGGGCCGTCAGGGCCACAGCAGCTGCCGGGTCCAGCCCTCCCCTTCGGTCTCCCGCTCGGCCTCCCGCTCGGCCTCTCCCTCCCGGCGGTAGACCAGCCGTACGTGGCGGCGGCCCGCGTCCCCCTGGAAGAACTCCACCTCCCGCGGCCGCAGCCGATAGAGGGTCCAGGACGGGACCGGGGCGTCCGGTTCGCGCTGTGCCCGCTCCCAGGCCTGGCGGGAGGCCCGGGCCAGTTCCTCCGCCGAACCGAGCACCTCGCTCTGCCGTCCCGTGAGCGCCGCGGCCAGCGCGCCGGTGGAGCGGGCGTGCAGATCCGCCTGCCCCTCCGGCGCGGGCGCCGCGCCGACCGGTCCGCGCACCCGGATCTGGCGCCCCTGGACGGGCCAGTAGAAGCCCAGGGCGGCATACGGCCGTGCCGCGAGCTGCCGCCCCTTCCGGCTGTCCGCATGGGTCGCGAAGGCCCAGCCCCGGGCGTCCGCGCCGTGCAGCATCACCGTGCGCACGTCGGGTGTGCCGTCGGCGTCCGCCGTGGCCAGCGACATGGTGTGCGGCTCGGTCTGCCCGGCCGCCACCGCCTCCGCGAACCACCGGGTGAACAGCGCCAGCGGGTCCGCGGGCGCCGTCGAGGGGTCGAAGGAGGGCAGTTCGACGTCCCAGACCCGGAGGGACCTGAGCAGCTCATGGAGATCCGTTGCCATGGTCCGAGTATCGCCGCCGGGTCCGGGCGGACGGATCCGGCGGCGCGCCGCGGCCGGTTCAGCGCCCCAGCACCACGGTTCCCGAGGAGCAGAACCAGCCGCCCGTGCCGGAGGCGACGGCCAGGGCAGGCAACCGCCCGCCGTGGACGCGTACTTGGCGCTCACCGGCCTCGCCGCGCAGTTGCCGTACCGCCTCCACCAGCAGGAACAGCCCCCGCATTCCGGGATGCTGGGCCGACAGGCCGCCCCCGTCGGTGTTCACCGGCAACTGGCCGCCGCGCACCAGGAGCCGCCCCCGCTCCACGAACGCCCCGCCCTCGCCCTTGGCGCAGAAGCCGAGGTCCTCCAGCGTCACCAGGGTCATATAGGTGAAGGCGTCGTAGATCTCCGCGAAGTCGATCTCCTCGGGGCGCACGCCCGCCCGTTCGAAGGCGAGCCGCCCGCTGACCGCGGCCGGGGACACGGTGAAGTCGGGCCACTCCGACATCGTGGTGTGGGATACGTACTCCCCGGTGCCGAGCACCCAGACCGGTGCCGTACGGCAGTCCGGCAGCAGGTCCTCGGCGACCAGCAGCACCGCCGCCCCGCCGTCCGAGCGCAGACAGCAGTGCAGGGTGGTGAAGGGGTCAGCGATCACCGGGCCGGACAGGACCTCGTCGACGGTGACCGGGGTGCGGAACATCGCCTCCGGGTTCGCGGCGGCGTTCGCCCGGGTCTGCACCGCCACCTCGGCCAGCTGCTCCAGCGTGGTGCCGTACTGGTGCATATGGCGCCGGGCCGCCATCGCGTACTTGGCGATCAGGGTGTGGCCGTAGGGCGCCTCGAACTGGAGCGGGCCGCGGGTGCCGAAGGACAGGGTGCCGGTGCGGCGGCCGGACCGGATGTCGGCGCGGGCCGTGGAGCCGTAGGCCAGGAGCACCGCCCGCGCGTGGCCCGCCGCGATCGCGTCCGCCGCGTGCGCCGCCATGACCTCCCAGGTGCCGCCGCCGACAGAGGTGGAGTCGAACCAGACGGGCCGCAGCCCCAGATACTCGGCGACCTCCGCCGGGGCCAGGGTGCCCAGACCCGCCGAAGCGAAGCCGTCGATCACCGAGCGGTCCAGCCCGGAGTCGGCCAGGGCACGGCGGGCGGCCTGGGCGTGCAGTCCGTAGGGCGTGGCCCCGTCGAGCCGTCCGCAGTCCGCCAGGGCCACCCCGGCGATCGCCGCCCGCCGCCGACCGGTCACAGCACTCATAGATCTGACGGTACATCAGATTACCCGCTCCCGGACCTGTGCAGGCGCGGGCCGGAGTCCTAATATGACGGAGCGTCAGAAACGTGCAGGATCGGCCGACGGAGAGGGGACCCGGCCCATGGACACCCGCTTCACCGTCGAACAGGACGCGATCCGCCGTACCGTGCGGAAGGTCCTCGCGGGGCGGTGCGGCCCGGCGGAGGTCCGGGCCGCCGCCGACACCCCCGCCGGCTACGACCCCGCCCTGTGGGCCGCCCTCGCCGGGAAGCTCGGGCTCCCCGGGCTCGCACTCCCCGAGGACTGCGGCGGAAGCGGCTGCACCACCACCGAACTCGCCCTGGCCTGCGAGGAGACGGGCCGCTTTCTCGCCCCCTCCCCGCTGCTGTCCACCGCCGTCCTTGCCGCGCCCCTGGTACACACCCTCGGCACCGACGCCCAGCGCGCCGCGGTGCTGCCCCGGATCGCCGCCGGGGAACTGACCGCCGCCCTCGCCGTGCCCGGCCCGGCCCTCGCCACCGCCCTCGGCCTCACCGGCGGCAATCGCGGCGACTGGGCGGGCGGGGGAGTCACCGGCGGGATGCAGGCCCGGTGGGCGGGCGGCGGCTGGCGGCTGTACGGGGAGGCGGACCAGGTGCTCGACGGGCACAGTGCCGGGCTGCTGGTCGTCGCCGCGCACACCGGCGGCTACGCCCGCGCCCGGACCCTGCTGTTCCTGGTGCGGGAGGGCGGGGTGCGGACCCGGCGGACCGCCCTCGACGCGACGCGCCCCTGCGCACGCATCCAACTGCGCGACGTGGCAGCGGAGTTGCTGGGCGAGGAGGGCGCCGATGTGCCGGAGGCGCTCGCCGTCACCGGGGACCGCGCGGCCGCCGTCCTCGCCTGCGAGGCCGTCGGTGCCGCCGACCGGGCCCTGGAACTCACCCTCGAACACGTCGGACGGCGGGAGCAGTTCGGCCGGCCGGTCGGCTCCTTCCAGGCCGTGCAGCACCGGCTGGCCGACGTCCATGTCCGGGTGCAGACGGCCCGTTCGGCGGCCTACTACGCGGCCTGGGCCGCCTGCCACGGGGAGCAGGTCGGCGCCCTCGCCCTCGCGGAGGCGCTCGGCGCGCTGCGCACCGCGGCGGCCGAGGCGGTCCAGCTGCACGGCGGTATCGGCTTCACCTGGGAGCACCCGGCGCATACGTACGTCAAGCGGGCGGCCGGGGACGAGCTGCTGTTCGGACCGGTCCACCGGCTGCGGGCGCAGGCGGCCGCGGCGGCACGGCTCTTTCAGTCCACGGAGGTGGCGATGTGACGGCCCTGGGCGTGCGGATCGTGCAGAAGGTGTCCTCCACGCGGGCCTTCGCCAGGGTCGCGCCGCATGTCGTGCCCGTGCTCGACCGGGCGGTGCACCGGCTGACCCGGGGCCGGGTGCTGCCCAGCGCGCGGATGCTGCCGGGGCTGGTCCTCACCTGCACCGGAGCCAGGAGCGGCCTTCCCCGCCGTATCCCCCTGGCGTGTGTACCCGAGGAGGGCGGCGGCTGGCTGCTGATCGGCTCCAACTTCGGGCGGACCGGCCACCCCGCCTGGACCGCCAATCTCCTCGCCCACCCCGACGCCCGGATCAGCCGCCAGGGGGAGGACATCCCGGTCACGGCCCGTCTGCTGACCGGTGAGGAGCGGGCGGCGGCCTGGCGCGCGGTGCTCGCCTTCTGGCCGCCGTACGCGACCTACCAGGCACGGGTGGAGCGGGAGATCCGGGTGTTCCGGCTGGTACGGCGCTGAGCCGGGGAACCGGCCCCCGCACCCGGTGTGAACAGGCCGAAAGTGGTCCGTGGGGCTTCCGGCGCGCGATTTCTGGCGGAAGATCCACTGATGGACTCCATGGACCAGAAGATCCTCGCCGAGCTTCAGCAGGACGGGCGGCTGACCGTGACCGAGCTGGCCTCCCGGGTGCGGCTCAGTGTGTCGCCGTGCCACCGGCGCCTGCGCGAGCTGGAGCGCAGCGGTGCGATCCGCGGCTACCGGGCGGTGGTGGACCCGTCCGCCGTCGGGCTGAACTTCGAGGCGCTGGTGTTCGTCTCGATGGGCCAGGAGGACCGGGACACCGTGGCGGGGTTCGAGCAGGCGCTCGGCGAGGTGGAACACGTCCTGGAGGCCCGCCGCCTGTTCGGCGACCCCGACTATCTGCTGCGGATAGCCACCGTGGACCTGGCCGCCTTCCGGCGGCTCTACGACGAGCGCCTGGCCACCCTGCCGGGCGTGCAGCGGCTGACGTCCACCCTGGTGATGAAGCACGTGGTCGAGGACCGCCCGCTGCCCCGGGCCCGCACGTGAACAGTGGCCGGTGGCCCGCACGTGAGCAGTCGGCGGTGGCCCGCACGTGAGCAGTCGGCGGTGGCCCGCGCATGAGCAGCGGCCGGTGGCCCGTACATGATGCAGCGGCCGGTGGCCCGTACATGATGCAGCGGCCGGTGGCCCGTACATGATGCAGCGGGCGGTGGCCCACCGCAGTGGACCACCGCCCGTATGACAGGACGTGCGCCGGGCTACCTCGTCGGCTTCTTCGCGGTGACGCCCAGATGCACCAACAGCGCCAGGTTCGGCCGCAGTTCGGCCTGCTTCACGCCCCAGGAGGTGAAACCCTTCTGGTGGGAGGCCACGGAGGCGAGCATCGCCACCAGGGCGCCCGCCACGGCTGCGGGCTTCACGTCCTTCTCGACCCTGCCCTTGGACTGGAGTTCGGCGATCGCGTCCGCGAGGGAGTTGGTCACCGAGTTGAGGATCTTCATGCGGAGTTTGTAGAAGCGCTTGTCGCCCTCGGCCGCGCCCAGGTCGACGACGCGCAGGATCGCATCGTTCTTGCGCCAGAAGTCCAGGAATCCGTCGACGAGTTCCTGGGCCGTCTGCCAGCCCGCCTTGCCGACCCAGGAACGGCCTTCGAGCAGCTGGGTCAACCCGGCGCCCTCCGCGGCCATTTGCTCGGCGATCTCCAGGACGGCGCCCTCGACGTCCGGGAAGTACTGGTAGAAGGTGGCCGGGGACGTCCCGGCCTTCCGGGCGACATCGATGACTTTGACGTCCCGGTAGGGCGATGAGCTGAGCATCTCGCTGAGGCAGTCGAGCAGCTTCTGCCGGGTCGCCTGCCCACGCCGGCCGGCCACGCGGCCGTCGACGGTACGCACTTGTCCTGTCATGCCGTCAGCTTACCGAGGGGTGATGGGAGCGCGATTCGGCCGACTGCAAATGGGGAGTGCGGGGGTCCGGAAGCCCCTCCCGGGCCGGTGAGGAGGGAGTATGCGGACGCGCGCCGCGCGGGAATCCCTCTTAACTTGGCGGCATGGCCGAAAATCCGCCGTCACTGCCGCCGTCCCCGCCCCCGGGGGACGGCGCCTCCGGTGCACCCGGCGGCGGTGCGCCCGGCGGCGTCCCGTCCCCGGGCGGCGCGGGGCGCGACGGCACGGCCCTCCCCGAGGGCGTCCCCTGCTGGACCGATGTCCAGCTGCCGGACCTGGAGGCGGGCAAGCGGTTCTACGGTGGGCTTTTCGGGTGGACCTTCGAGGAGGTGTCCGGCTCCGTGGCCTGGGCGCGCTCGGACGGCGGGGCGGTGGCCGCGCTGGTGCGCAAGCGGGACGGCCGGATGCCCACGGTCTGGACGGTGTACTTCGCGACGCCGGACGCCGCCGCGCTCGCCGGGCGGATCCGGGCGGCCGGGGGCCAGGTGATCGTGCCGCCCGCCCCCGTGGACGGCCTCGGCGTGACGATGCTGGCCGCGGACCCCGAGGGAGCGGTGTTCGGGCTGTGGCAGGCCGGGACGCACCCGGGCTTCGGCAGCCGCCACCGGCCGGGCTCCTTCGCCTGGGCCCAGCTGTACGCGCGGGACACCGCCACCGCGAACACCTTCTACACCGGGCTGTTCCACGACGCCCTGTTCGGCCCGGGCGCGGTTCCCGACTTCGGGCGCGCGCCGGTCGGGGAGGTCTTCCCGGCCGAGATGCCGCCGCACTTCCTCGTGCACTTCGGCGTCGAGGACGTGGGGGCCGCACTTGAGGCGGTGGGCCGACTGGGGGGCCGGGTGCGGGTACCGCCGTTCGAGACCTCGTACGGAAGGGTGGTGGTCGTCGCGGACGACCAGGGGGCCTCCTTCGCGCTGCTCCGGCGGTAGCGGGGGCGTCCGGGGCGAGGCCCAGGGGAGTGCCGGGGGCGTCGGGGGCGGGTCCCGGGGGCGTCCTGGGCGGGGCTTCCCGCGTGCTCCGGAGGCCGCCGGAGCCTTCCGGGCGCGGCACTTCGGGGGTGTGCCGGGCGTTCCATCATGCGGGCGCCGCTTTCCCGGAGCGGCCTGGCGTGGTTTTGTCCTGAGACACCCCGATCCGCCCCCGGGTTCGCACCAGGGGGCCGGGACAGGAAGAATCGGGGTCCGTGCCGCCGCGGCGGTGCGGTGGTGAGACGCTGCACGGGGTCGCGTGCACAAGGCGGGCGATGCGACCCGTACGGGGAGGTGGCAGGCTAGTGGTGGATCAGCTGACGCAGCACGATCCGCGGCGGATCGGGCCGTTCGAGGTGCTGGGACGGCTGGGTGCCGGCGGCATGGGGCTGGTCTATCTCGCGCGCTCGGCGTCGGGCAGGCGCGTGGCGATCAAGACGGTGCGCACGGAACTGGCCGAGGACCAGCTGTTCCGGGTGCGCTTCACGCGTGAGGTCGAGGCCGCCCGTGCGGTGTCCGGCTTCTACACGGCCGCCGTGGTCGACGCGGACCCCCGCGCGGCCGTGCCCTGGCTCGCCACCGCCTATGTGCCCGCGCCCTCCCTGGAGGAGATAGTGACCGACTGCGGGCCGCTGCCCGCGCAGGCGGTGCGCTGGCTGGCCGCGGGCGTCGCGGAGGCGCTCCAGTCCATCCACGGGGCGGGCCTGGTCCACCGCGACCTCAAGCCGTCCAACGTCCTCGTCGTCGAGGACGGCCCCCGGGTGATCGACTTCGGTATCGCCTCCGGCGTATCGAACACCCGTCTGACGATGACCAATGTCGCGGTCGGCACACCCGCCTACATGTCCCCCGAGCAGGCGAAGGACTCGCGCAGTGTGACCGGCGCGAGCGATGTCTTCTCGCTCGGTTCGATGCTCGTCTTCGCCGCCACCGGGCATCCCCCCTTCCACGGCGCCAACCCGGTCGAGACCGTCTTCATGCTGCTGCGTGAGGGCCCGGACCTGTCCGGGCTGCCGGACGAACTGCGTCCGCTCATCGAGTCCTGTATGCAGATGGAGGCCACCGGCCGCCCCAACCCCGCCGACCTCCAGGCCCAGCTGGCACCCCATCTCTTCGGCTCGGGCTCCGACGACAGCGGTACGGCCTCGGCCTGGCTGCCCGAGAAGGCGGTCACCCTGATCGAGGCGCGCCGCGGCGGACGCCCGCCCGCCAAGCCGCCCGTGCCCACCGGCCGCAGTGGCGGGGGCGGCAGACCCGCCGTGCCGCCCCCGCCCTCGCACGCCCCCGCCCCGGTGCCGGTCGGTGCCCCCGACGGCGGCCCGGTGCGGCTGGCGGGCGCCCCGGTGCCGATCGGGCCCGGCCCCCGGGTCGCCGACGCCCGGGCCGCCGCCGTGAAGGCGCCGCCCCCGGAGGCGGGCCTCGCCGCGTCCTGGTCCCGCCCGTCCGGCGGCGTCAACGGGGCGCCCGCGGGCGCCCCCGCCCTCCCGCCCCCGCCCCCGGAGACGGCCTCCGGCTGGCGCCCGTGGCGCTTCCGCATGTCCAACGACCTCTGGGGCACCCCGGCGGTCGCCGACGACCTCGTCTATGTCACCTCCTTCGAGGTGCACGCCCTGGACGTGGCGACCGGCCGCCGCCGCTTCAAGACCCGGGACGTCGCCTGGTCCATGGCGGTCGCCGACGGCCGGGTCCACGCCTCGGACGGCCCCACCCTCTTCGCCCTGGACGCCCGCGCGGGCACGGATCTGTGGCGGCTGTCCCTGGACGGCTGGGTCTACACGCTCCGGGCCGACCGGGGCACGGTCGTCACCGGGACCCGCGGCGGCGGCGTCCAGGCCTGGGAGGCGTCCACCGGGCAGAAGCTGTGGGAGACGGGCGGCGCCCAGACCGACTTCGAGTCGCCGGAGGCCGGGCCCGCGCTCCATGACGGCACGGTCTACATCTGGCAGGACACCCGGCTGCGCGCCCTGGACGCGCGCACCGGCGAGGAGCGCTGGTCGTACCCGATCGGGGACGCGGCCTCGTGCGGCGGCGTCCCGGTGCGCCTGACCCACGCCTCGGACGGCTCGGTCTACGTCTCGGCCGGTACCCGGGTACTGGCGATCGAGGCCGCGACCGGCAGGGTGCGCTGGCACTTCGAGGCGCCGGCGGTCTTCCTGTGCCCGCCGGCCTTCGTGCCCGGCCCGGCCGTCGCCGGCGGCGGCATCTACCTTGCGGACTACCTGGGCACGGTCTACGCCCTGGACGCGGCGGACGGCCGCGACCGCTGGCGCATCGCCACGGAGGCCCGGGCGGCGGCCGACCCGGTGCTGGTCGCCGCGGGACACGTCCATGTGGGCAGCGGCAAGGGCCTGTACACGCTGGACGCGGTCACCGGCACCCCCAAGTGGCGCTTCCAGGCGGGCGGCGACATCGTGGGTACCCCGGCGGTGGCCGAGGGCCGCATCCACTTCGGCTCCACGGACCATCTGCTCTACACGCTCAAGGCCGACGACGGCCGCCTGCGCTGGAAGCTGGCCACCGGCGGGGAGATCACCGGCTCGCCCGTGGTGAAGGACGGCGTGGTCTACGCGTGCAGCAAGGACCGCTGTGTGTACGCCCTGGACGCCGGGAAGGGCACCGGCACGGCACGGACGGCCTAGGGCCTCTCGAGTGGATCAGGCCGGGCTCGCGGGCCCTGGCACCGCGCCTCGCGGCGTTGTCGTCGGTTGCCATGGCTCCGCCATGACGCCCTCCTCCGCCTTGCGACGCTCGGCACCAGACCCCGCTCCCTGACCCGGCCCGATCCCAACGAAAGACCCTGGCGTCCAGCGGGGCCCTGGACGGCCGTCGTACGGGCCTGACGGAAGGGGCGGCGGACGGCGGCCGTCGCCTCGAGATTACGCCGGGTGCGCGCACCGCGCCACACGGTGACCGGGGTTCCGGCGCTCACCTGACCCGGTGACCGCCCTTGCGCCGCCCGGCGAAGAGTTCCGCCTGCCGTTCGGGCGGCAGATTCCCCAGCGCTATGAGCTGCGGCGCCTGTGCGAAGGCCGCGGCCCGCGCCGCCTCCTGGGCCGCCCACAGGGCCCGCACCGTGCCCTGCACCCCCTCCGGCGGATAGGAGGCGATGACCTCGGCGCAGCGCACCGCCGCCTCCACCGCGCCGCCGGGTGCGGTGAGTTCGGACACCAGCCCGATCTCGTAGGCCCGTTGCGCCGAGATCCGCTCGGCGGTGCCCATCAGGGCCATTCGCGCCGCCTCCCCGGGCGGCATCCGGTGGGCCGCGTGGACGGACTCGTAGGCGCTGACCATCCCGTAGGCGGTGTGCGGGTCGAAGAAGGACGCGGTCGGGTCCGCCACGACGAACTCGCTCTCGCCCAGCAGATAGAAGGCCCCGCCGCAGGCCATCCCGGACACCGCGGCGATCACCGGCTTCCACAGGCCGTTCGCCTTCGGGCCGATGTCCAGCAGCGGATCGTCCACCATGAAGGGCGAGGACGGCTGCGGGATGCGGGCGTCCCGGTCGATCCCCGTGCAGAAGGCGCGCCCGCCCGCGCCGGTGAGCACCACGGCCCGTACGGAGTCGTCGTGGCGCAACCGCCGCCAGCGCGCGGCCAGTTCGCGGGCCAGCGGGGGGTCGATCGCATTGAGCCGGTCCGGCCGGTCCAGGGTGAGCACCGCGACGCCCGTGGCCGCGTCGGCGGCGAACCGCAGCCCCCCGCTCACGGCCGCTCCGGGGCCCAGCGCGGCAGCCCGTCCGCACCGAAGACGGCCTGCACCCGCGCGCCGATCCGGATCCGTTCCGGCGGCACCGAGTCCAGCGGCGCGTCCGGCGCGGTGACCAGGTTCCCGACCAGCCGGATGCGGGGCTCCTCGGCCAGCTCCACCACGACCACGTTGTACGGGGCCCGCGCCGCGTAGGCCGGGAGCAGGGGCGGGTGGGGGACGACGTAGGACCAGATCCGTCCCTTGCCGCTCACCGGCCGCCACTCGCTCGTGAAGGACCGGCAGTGCGGGCAGCAGGGGCGCGGCGGGAAGCGGGGCTCACCGCAGTCGGCGCAGGTCTGGACGCGCAGTTCGCCCCGGGCCGCGTACTCCCAGAAGGGCGCCCCGTCCTCGTCGGGCACGGGGGACAGCAGGGCGTCGGTCATGGGTCAGCTCCTCAGCAGCAGGGCGGAGGTCGGCACGCCCTCCCCGGCGGTGACCAGGCAGGTGGCGGCGCCCGGGACCTGGGCGGTGCCGGTCCCGCGCAGCTGCTTCACGCCCTCGGTGACGAGGTTGAAGCCGTGCACATAGGCCTCGGACAGGCCGCCCCCGCCGGTGTTGAGGGGCAGCCGTCCGCCGATCTCCAGCGCGCCCCCCTCGGTGAAGGCCGCGCCCTCCCCGCGCCCGCAGAAGCCGTAGCCCTCCAGGGAGAGCGGGACGAGCGGGGTGAACGCGTCGTAGATCTGGGCGACGTCCACATCGTCGGGGGTGAAGTCGGCGTGCTTCCACAGATGCCGGGCGGCGGTCCAGGCCGGGCCGGTGAGCGGGTCGTCGTTCCAGTAGTTGACCATGCCGTGGTGCTGGGCGGGCAGGCCCTGGGCGGCGGCGTGGACATAGACGGGCCGGTGCCGGCAGTCGCGGGCGCGCTCGGCGGAGACCACCACGCAGGCCAGCGCGCCGTCCGTCTCCAGGCAGTTGTCGTAGAGGCAGAGCGGCTCGCTGATCCAGCGGGAGGTCATGTACATCTCCCTGGTCAGCGGGCGCTCGTACATGATCGCGGCGGGGTTCTGGTTGGCCCGGTTGCGGCAGGCGAGGGCCACCTGGAAGAAGTGGTCCCGCGTCGCGCCGTACTCGTGCATGTAGCGGCGGGCCAGCATGCCGATCTCGTCGACCGGCCGGAGCAGTCCGAAGGGCCGGGTCCACTGGGCGGGTACGGGCAGTTGGGCGGCCGTGTTCCGCCAGGGGCGGGGGCCGCTGCCGCGCTTGCGGGACCGCCAGGCGACCCCGACGGTCGCCTGCCCGGTGGCGATCGCCGCCGCGAGATGGGCGACGGTGGCGCAGGAACCGCCGCCGCCGTAGCCGGTCCTGGCGAAGAAGGTGAGGTCACCGAGGCCGAGCGCCTTGGCCACCTCCACCTCGTCGGTCTCCTCCATGGTGTACGAGGCGAGCGCGTCGACCTCGCCGGGCGCGATCCCGGCGTCGTCCAGCGCGGAGAGGATCGCCCGGCACGCCAACACCTTCTCGGACTGCGGCAGTCGGCGGGCGAAGGCGGTCTGCCCGATGCCCGCGACGGCGGTCGCGTCCTTGAGTCCTCTGAGTCCCGCCCTGGCCATGGACGCACCTTTCGCAGGGGATCCGGACCGGTGACTGACAGTCCGTCAGGCTATCGCTAATCTGACGGGTAGTCAGCTAATGGGACGGAATCGCTGGAGGCGGACCATGCGCGGTGACGTGGAGTGGGGCAGCATTCCGGGACTGGTCCGCAGCGCGGCCCGCCGGTACGGGGAGACGGAGGCCGTCGTCGAGGGCCGCACCCGGCTCTCCTACGCCGGGCTGGGCGCCCGGGTGGAGCACGCGGCGGCGGCGTGCATCGCACACGGCGTCGGCCCCGGCGACCGGGTGGCCGTCTGGGCCCCCAACTCCCTGGAGTGGATCGTCTCGGCGCTCGGCGCGGTCTCGGCGGGCGCGGTCCTGGTCCCCCTCAACACCCGCTACAAGGGTGCCGAGACCGCGGACGTCCTGGCGCGGAGCCGGGCGAAACTGCTGTTCGTGACGGGCACGTTCCTCGGCACCTCCTATGTGGCGTCGCTGCGCCGGGCGGCCGGCGAGGGACCCGGCCACGGTCCCCTTCCCGGCCTGCCGCACCTGGAGCAGGCGGTGGTCCTGGCGGACGACGCCCCGCCCGCCTTCCGCACCTGGCGGGACTTCCTGGCGGCCGGGGAGCGCGTCGGGGAGGCGGCCGTACGGCGGCGCGCGGCGGCCGTGGGCGGCGCGGACCCGTCGGACATCGTCTTCACCTCCGGCACCACGGGCCGCTCCAAGGGTGTGGTGACCACCCACGCCCAGACCCTGCGCACGTACGGGATCTGGACGGATCTGGCGGGTCTGGAGCACGGCGACCGCTATCTGATCGTGAACCCCTTCTTCCACACCTTCGGCTACAAGGCCGGGGTGCTCGCCTGTCTGATGCGGGGCGCGACCATGGTCCCGCAGCCGGTGTTCAACGTGGCCACGGCGCTGGCGAACATCGCCGCGGAGCGGATCTCGGTGCTGCCGGGACCGCCGACCCTGCACCAGTCCCTGCTGGACCACCCCGCCCGCGACGCCCACGACCTCTCGGCCCTGCGCCTGGTGGTGACGGGCGCGGCGGTGGTCCCGCGCCGCCTGGTGGAACGGCTGCGCGGGGAACTCGGCGTCGCCACGGTCCTGACGGCGTACGGCCTGTCGGAGGCGAGCGGCCTGGTGACGATGTGCCGCCGCGGCGACGACCCCTCGGTGGTCGCCGAGACCTCGGGACGGCCCGTGCCCGGCACCCGGGTGCGGATCGCCGGACCCGGGGGCGAGCCGCTGCCGCCCGGCGCCGCGGGGGAGATCCTGGTCCGCGGATTCCAGGTGATGCGGGGCTACTTCGAGGACGCGGAGGCGACCGCGGAGGTGCTGCTCCCGGGCGGCTGGCTGCGCACCGGCGATGTGGGCGTCCTGGACCGGGCGGGCAATCTCAGGGTCACCGACCGCATCAGGGACATGTTCGTCGTCGGCGGCTTCAACGCCTACCCGGCGGAGATAGAGCAACGGCTCGGACGGCACCCGGATGTGGCGGAGGTGGCCGTGATCGGCGTGCCGGACCCCCGGCTGGGCGAGGTCGGCAAGGCCTATGTGGTGCGCAGGCCGGGGTCCCAGGTCACCGGCGAGGATCTGATCGCCTGGTCCCGCCGCGAGATGGCGAACTACAAGGTGCCGAGGGCGGTGGAGTTCCTGGCCGAGCTGCCGCGGAACGCCGGCGGCAAGGTGGTGAAGGGGGAACTGCGCGGGCACGCCCGGCGGGAGGCGGCCGACCGCGCCTGACCGCGGACCGGACCGCGGCACACCTCGGCCGCGGCGGCTCCCCTCCGTGCCGCCGCGGCCGACCCCCGTGGTCGAGGAGGCGGGCTCTGCCAGGTTCTTCCGTCCGGATCGAGCCCGGCGTGATCCGGACGAGAGGCCTCAGCTCGGGTCGGACGTGATGTGGGTGTTGTCCGGGCGGACGTCGCCGTCCTGGGCGCCCGCGGCCTGCATCGCCGGCGGCTGGGCCGCGGGAGCCTCCGTGACGTGCGTGTTCAGCGGCTGGACGGCGGCGCCGGCCTCGGCGTCCGTGATGTGCGTGTTGAGCGGCCTGATCCCGCCGCCGGCCGGGGCATCGGTGATGTGCGTGTTGGCCGGCTTGACGATCGGCTGCTGCTTGGTGGTGTCGCTCATGCTGGTGCCTCCCCTTGGGTGGTGCTTCAGGACTGTCGAGGGCCCGCCCGGCCACTCCCCCGAGGATGGCCGGACGGGCCCCACAAACCGCCCACTCTAGAGACCTAGTGGGGCGGTCTCATCAGCGGTCCGCCTGCCCCCCGACACACGGATCGACAAAGAGAAGACTGCCGGACGGCGATAAACGAACGATGAACGCCCCTGACGGCTCCCCGCGTCGCCGCCCCTGAGGCCGCCCCGAGGGCGTCCTCAAGCCGCCGTCGCCGGGGCCAGCAGGGCCTGTAGCTCCGCGGCCTCCGGGGAGTTCAGCCCCTGGTAGATCTCCAGCGCCTCCCGCCAGCAGACGGTCGCGCGGCCGGACTGGCCGAGCCGGGTCAGGGCCTTGCCGAGGACCGTGAGGACATTGCCGCGGCGCCAGGTCCCGCCGATGCCCCGGAGCACCGACAGGGCCATCTCGGCGTTGGTGGCGGCCTGGGCGGGGCGCTGGGCCAGCAGGTCGACCTCGGCGAGCCGGAAGAGCGTCATGCCCTCCCACAGCCGCTGGCGGCTGGCCCGGAAGACCTGGAGGGCCTCGCCCAGGCGGGCGGAGGCGTCGGCGAACCTGCCGTGCTCGCTCAGCGCCATCCCGAGCGCGTAGTGGCCGTTGGCGGCCTTGAGCGTGTGCCCCAGCTCCTCGTACATCTCCGTGCCCTGCCGGGCGAGGCCCACCGCGCTCTCGGCGCGGCCCGTCGCCAGATGCAGCCGGGAGAGGTTGCACAGGGCGGCCGCGGTGCCGGACAGGTCGCCGCAGGCGCGGAACTCCCGGATGGCGCGCTCCAGATACTCCTCCGCCTCGGCATGGCGGTTCTGGTAGAAGGCGAAGGCGCCCAGGATGTTCGCCGCCCAGCAGCTGGGCAGCGGATCGCCCGCCGCCTCGGCGAGCCTGAGGACCTCGCGCGCCTCCCGGTCGGCCTGGTCGAAGGAGCCGGACCAGTGGCGGGCGTTGGCCAGCACCAGGTTCGCCCGGGCCTCCGCACGCCCGTCCGACGCCGTCCGGGCGGCATCGCGCAGGGCCGTGGCCGCGGCCTCGTACTCCCGGGAGTTCGCCCCGGACTCCGCCAGGTCCACCGCCGCCCACAGCAGGTCCACGGCGCGCCTGAGCCGGGTGCCGCCGGACGACTGGCGGACACAGGCGAGCAGGCAGACGGCCTCCGCGTAGAGCCAGTCCTGTGCCGCGCCACGGCCGGGGAAGGCGAGCCCCGGGGTCCCGGGCTTCTCCAGGTGGTCCACCAGCCGGTCGCCGGGCCGCTCGATGGCGTAGACGGCCGCCGCGGTGGCCAGGTAGAAGTCCAGCAGCCGGGACATCGCCGCGTCCCGCTCGCTGGGCGGATGCTCGTCCCGTTCGGCGCAGGCACGCGCGTAGAGGCGGACCAGGTCGTGGTAGCGGTAGCGGCCCGGGGCCGCGGACTCCACCAGGGAGGTGTCCACCAGGGACTCCAGCAGGTCCTCCGCGTCCTCCGGCGGGACGTCCAGGACCGCGGCGGCCGCGGCCAGGGAGATGTCCGGGCCGTCCGCCAGGCCCAGCAGGCGGAAGGCGCGGGCCTGGGCCGGTTCCAGCTGGCCGTAGCCCAGTTCGAAGGTGGCCTTCACCGCCAGGTCGCCGGCCTGGAGTTCGTCGAGGCGGCGCCGTTCGTCCGCCAGCTTGGCCGCGAGGATCGAGACGGTCCAGGTCCGGCGCGCGGCGAGCCGGGAGGCCGCGATACGGATCGCCAGCGGCAGGAAGCCGCAGGCCGCGACCACGTCGAGGGCGGCCTCGCGCTCCGAGTCCACCCGCTCCTCGCCCACGATCTTGGTGAACAGCGACAGCGCCTCGTCCGGGGACATCACATCCAGGTCCACCAGATGCGCACCGGCCAGGTCCACCATCCGGACGCGGGAGGTGACCAGGGCCGCGCAGCCGTCCGTGCCCGGGAGCAGCGGACGCACCTGCGCCGCGTCCTTGGCGTTGTCCAGCAGGACCAGCACCCGGCGGCCGTCCAGGACCGAGCGGTAGAGCGCGGCCCGCTCCTCCAGGGTGTCGGGGATGGCGGACTCGGTGGTGCCGAGGGCGCGCAGGAAGGAGCCGAGGACCGTCTCCGGCTCCGCGGCCTGGTGGCCCGCGCCCTGGAGGTCGACGTACAACTGGCCGTCGGGGAAGGCCGTGCGGGCCTGGTGGGCGACATGGACCGCGAGGGTGGTCTTGCCGACGCCGCCGATCCCGGCCAGCGCGGACACCGCCATCACCCGGCCCTCGGCCGAGGCCAGCACGTCGCTCAGCTCGTCGACGAAGGAGGTGCGGCCCGTGAAGTCCGGGACCGTCGCCGGGAGCTGGGCCGGGCGCACCGGGGCGGCGGCGGGTTCGGCGGCCGGGGCCGAGGGCTCCGCGAGACCCGGGTCGGCCCGCAGGATCCGCTGCTGGAGGTCCTTCAGGCCGGGGCGGGGGTCGACACCGAGTTCGTCGGCCAGCAGGCGCCGGGTGTCCGCGTAGACCGCGAGGGCCTCCGCCTGGCGTCCGGAGCGGTACAGGGCCAGCATCAGCAGTTCCCGCAGGCGCTCGCGCAGCGGCTGCGCCGCGGTCAAGGCGGTCAGCTCCGAGACCGCCTCGGCGTGGCAGCCCTGCTCCAGGTCCATGTCGAGCCGGGTCTCCAGGAGTTGGAGGCGCCACTCCTGGAGCCGGGTGCGCTGGGTCTCGGCGTACGGGCCGGGGATGTTGGCCAGGGGTTCGCCGTCCCACCGGGCCAGCGCCTCGGTCAGCAGCCGCCGGGCCCGGCCGAGATCTCCGGCGCCCTTCGCCTTCTCGGCGTCCCCGGCCAGCTCCTGGGCCGCGGCGAGGTCCAGGGCGCGGGCGTCCGTCAGCCGCACCGCGTAGCCGCCGGACTCGCTGACCAGCACACCGGGGGAGAGGACCTTGCGCAGCCGGGAGGCGTAGGTGCGGACGGCGGCCAGGGCCCGCGGCGGCGGCTCCTCGCCCCAGAGCGCGTCGATCAGTTCGGACGCGGTCGCCGTGCGCCCCTCGCGCAGCAGCAGCGCGGCCAGCAGGGCCCGTTGCTGGGGCGAGCCCGTGGCCAGCGGCTCGTCCTCACGCCAGGCGCGCACCGGTCCGAGCACCCCGAAGCGCAGAGCCGCCGATTCCTCGGCACCTCGCTGCTCCGGCACTCGCGGTACACCGTCCATCGCTGCCCCCTGGCACCCTGCCGAACGTCACAGTCAAGAGGCCAGTTTGCCTTGTTCATGGCGGATACGTCAGCCGTGGGAGACGGCGATCACAAGCTGTGAAGCAGTGCGTCACAGAGTCCACACACGCTCTGCCCCTGCCGGAGGGAACGGATTCGGGCCGGGGCGGGCCCTCGTTGCTGACGATCCGTCAGATCGGCGCTACGGTGACCGGCATGGAGACCTCGCCGAGCACCTCCGACTTCCCGCAGATCATCTCCGTCGACGACCACACGGTGGAGCCCCCGCACGTCTGGCGGGACCGGCTCCCCGCGAAGCACCGGGACGCGGGCCCGCACATCGTCCGCGCGCCCCTGAAGGAACTGACCTTCCTGGGCGGCAAGTTCGCCCCGGTCATGGGCGCGCCCGGGGACGAGGGGCCGCTCGGCGACTGGTGGGTCTACGAGGACCTGCGCCGCCCCCTCACCCGTCTGGACACCGCCGTCGGCTGCTCCCGGGACGAGATCAGACTGGAGGTCATCACCTACGAGCAGATGCGGCCGGGCTCCTACGACGTGCGCGACCGCCTCGCCGACATGGACGTCAACCATGTCGGGGCCGCCCTCTGCTTCCCGACCTTCCCGCGCTTCTGCGGCCAGACCTTCACCGAGGCCCGCGACCGCGAACTGGCGCTGCTGTGCGTGCGCGCCTACAACGACTGGATGGTGGAGGAGTGGTGCGGACCCGCGGCGCAGGGCCGTCTCGTCCCCCTCACCCTGATCCCCCTGTGGGACGCACACCTCGCCGCCGCCGAGGTGCGCCGCAACGCCGCCCGCGGGGTGCGGGCCGTCGCCTTCTCCGAGATCCCGCCGCACCTCGGGCTGCCGTCCGTGCACGGTGACGACTGGGACCCCTTCCTCGCCGCCTGCGACGAGACCGGCACGGTCATCGCGATGCACATCGGCTCCAGCAGCAGGATGCCCTCCACCTCCGCGGACGCCCCGCCCGCCGTCGGCTCCACCATCACCTTCGCCAACTGCTGCTTCTCCATGGTCGACTGGCTGATGAGCGGCAAGTTCGAGCGCTTCCCGAAGCTGCGGGTGATGTACGCGGAGGGGCAGATCGGCTGGATCCCCTACATCCTGGAGCGCGCCGACACGGTGTGGGAGGAGAACCGCGCCTGGGGCGGCGTCACGGACAAGGTGGCCCGCCCGCCGTCCGAACTGTTCGCCGGGCATGTCTACGGCTGCTTCTTCGACGACGCCTTCGGCCTGCGCAACCTGGACGCGATCGGCGCCGGGAACGTCCTCTACGAGACCGACTACCCGCACTCCGACTCCACCTGGCCGAAGTCCCGCGAGGTCGGCGAGGCCCAGATGGCGCATCTGGACCCGGAGACCGTGGAGCGGATCGTGCGGGGCAACGCGATCGAGCTGCTGGGCCTGACCGCCGACGGCCGCTGGGCCGGTCCGGGCGGCGGCCGTTGACCGGGCCCCTGCGGTACGGGATGCAGCTTCCCGTGCAGGCCCTGAGCGTGCTCTTCGCCGAGTCCTGGGAGGCCGCGGCGGGCCCCGAGGACCTGGTGGAGGTCGCCCGGGCCGCCGACCGCGCCGGGTTCGACTACCTCGGGAGCTGCGACCACGTCGCCGTACCCCGGCGGCTGGCCCCCGCCATGGGCACCGTCTGGTACGACCCGGTGGCCACCCTGTCCCATCTGGCCGCCGTCACCACCCGGGTGCGGCTGCTCAGCCATGTCGCGCTCGTCGGGCTGCGGCACCCCCTGGTGACCGCCAAGCAGTACGCCACCCTGGACCGGCTCTCCGGCGGACGGCTGGTCCTCGGGGTGGGGGCCGGGCATGTGCCCGAGGAGTTCGAGGCGCTGGGCGTGGACTTCGGGACGCGGGGAGCCCTGCTCGACGAGTCGATCGACGCCCTCAGGGCCGCGCTGGGGCCGGACGAGTTCCCCGTCCACCACGGGAAGGCCTACGCCTTCGAGGGGCTCGGGCAGCGGCCCCGGCCCGTCCAGGCCAGGGTCCCCCTCTGGGTCGGCGGCTCCTCGCCCGCCGCCCTGCGCCGGGCGGCGCTCCGGGGCGACGGCTGGCTGCCGCAGGGCGACCCCCGGGAGCGGATGCCCGGGCTGATCGCCCGGCTGGCGCGGACCCGGGCCGAGGCGGGCATCGAGGAGCCCTTCACGGTCGGCGCGCTGGCCGGGCCGCTGTATGTCGGCCGGGCGGGCTGGGACGTCGGGCGCCGCACGGTCACCGGGTCGCCGCAGGCGGTCGCCGACTCGCTGCGCGGCTACGGCGAGATGGGCGTGCACCAGATCCAGGTGCGGTTCCGCAGCCGGAGCCGCGACGAACTCACCGACCAGATCACCGCATTCGGGGCGGAGGTCGCGCCCCGGCTGGGCTGAGGAGGGCCATGGGCAGGCTGGACGGACGCGTCGTGGTGATCACGGGCGCGGCGCGCGGGCAGGGCGAGCAGGAGGCACGGCTGTTCACCGCGGAGGGCGCCCGGGTCCTCCTCACGGATGTGCTCGACGACCGGGGCGAGGCCCTCGCCGGGGAACTGGGGCAGCTCTACGTCCGGCTCGACGTGGGCCGGGAGGACGACTGGACGGCCGCCGTGGCCCGGGCGAAGGAGGCCTACGGGCGCATCGACGGGCTGGTCAACAACGCCGGGATCCTCCGGTTCAACGCCCTGGTCGACACCCCGCTGGAGGAGTTCCAGGAGGTCGTCCGGGTCAACCAGGTGGGGTGCTTCCTGGGGATCAGGGCCGTGGCCCCCGAGATCGCGGCCGCCGGGGGCGGCACCATCGTCAACACCGCCTCGTACACCGCGCTGGCCGGGATCGCGGCCACCGGCGCGTACACGGCGGCCAAGCACGCCGTCCTCGGTCTCACCCGGGTCGCCGCGATCGAGCTGGCGCCCCGGGGGATCCGGGTCAACGCGCTGTGCCCGGGCGCCGTGGACACCCCGATGGCCAACCCGGCCCTGCTGGACCCGGACGCCGACCCGGAGGAGACCGCCCGGGCCCTGGCCGGGCTGTACCGGGGGCTGGTCCCGCTGGGCCGGATCGGCAGGCCCGAGGAGGTGGCGCGGGCGGCCCTCTTCCTGACCTCGGAGGACTCCTCCTATCTCACCGGGCAGCCCCTGGTGATCGACGGCGGCTGGCTGGCGGGCGTCCCGTTCCCCGGGGCGCCCGGCGGCTCTTGACGCTGCCACCGGGCGGTGCCACAGTCGGCGGCACCATAGACCTGACGAAGCGTCAGATAACGACCTGGGACGGTGAACCTCCGTGGAATTCGGGCTCTTTGTACAGGGATACGTCGGCAAGCGGGCAGCACGTGACCCGCTTGCGGAGCACAAGGCGCTGATGGAGGAGACCGAGTACGTCATCCAGGCGGACGCCTCCGGCTTCAAGTACGCCTGGGCCTCCGAGCACCACTTCCTCGACGAGTACTCGCACCTGTCCGCCAACGACGTCTTCCTCGGCTATCTCGCCCACGCCACCGAGCGCATCCACCTCGGCTCCGGCATCTTCAACCCCCTCGCCCCGGTGAACCACCCGGTGAAGGTCGCCGAGAAGGTCGCCATGCTCGACCACCTCACCGAGGGCCGCTTCGAGTTCGGCAGCGGCCGGGGCGCGGGCTCCCACGAGATCCTCGGCTTCCTCCCCGGCATCACCGACATGGACCGCACCAGGGAGATCTGGGAGGAGACCATCGCCGAGTTCCCCCGGATGTGGCTCCAGGAGGAGTATCCGGGCTTCCAGGGCAGGCACTGGTCGCTGCCGCCGCGCAAGGTCCTGCCCAAGCCGTACGGGCCGGCCCACCCCGCCATGTGGTACGCCGCCGGATCCCCGCCCTCGTACGCGATGGCCGCCCGCAAGGGCCTCGGGGTGCTCGGCTTCAGCGTGCAGAAGGTCTCCGACATGGAATGGGTCCTGGAGCAGTACAAGACCGCGGTCGTGGACGCCGAGCCGGTCGGCGCCTTCGTCAACGACAACGTGATGGTGACGACCACCGCCGTGTGCGCGCCCACGCACGAGGAGGCGGTACGGATCGCGGCCGCCGGGGAACTGCACTACCTGCCCTCCCTGGTCTTCCGCTACCACGACACCTTCCCGCGCCCCGAGGGCTTCCCGGTCTGGCCCGAGACGCTGCCCGAGTACACCGAGGAGTTCATCGAGGTCCTCATCGAGGAGGAACTCCTCGTCTGCGGCGACCCGGACGAGGTCCTCACCCAGTGCAAGCGCTGGGAGCAGGCCGGGGCCGACCAGCTCAGCTTCGGACTGCCGGTCGGGATCCCCAAGGAGGAGACGCTCCAGACGATCCGGCTGATCGGCGAGCACGTCATCCCGAAGATCGACACCGACCCCGTGCACCGCACCACCCGCTTCCGCCGGGCCGTCTGAGGGGATGCCCCGCATGCTGGACCATGTCATCAGGGACGCCACCGTCGTGGACGGCACCGGCGCCCCGGGCCGCACCGCCGACGTCGGGGTACGGGACGGCCGTATCGCCGCCCTCGGCACCGTCACCGAGCCCGCCCGCAGCAGCGAGGACGCCGCCGGGCTGGTCCTCGCCCCCGGCTTCGTCGACCCCCACACCCACTACGACGCCCAGCTCTTCTGGGACCCGTACGCCACCCCCTCCCTCAACCACGGGGTCACCACCGTCGCCGCCGGGAACTGCGGCTTCACCCTCGCCCCGCTGAACCCCGAACGCCCCGGGGACGCCGACTACACCCGCCGGATGATGTCCAGGGTGGAGGGCATGTCCCTGGTCGCCCTGGAGGAGGGGGCGCCCTGGACCTGGCACGGCTTCGGGGAGTACCTCGACGCCCTGGACGGCCGGATCGCCGTCAACGCGGGCTTCATGGCGGGCCACTGCGCACTGCGCCGCCATGTCATGGGCCCGGACGCGGTCGGCGGGCAGCCCACGCCCGGCCAACTGGACGCCATGCTGCGGCTTCTGCACGAGGCCATGGACGCCGGGGCCTGGGGCCTGTCCACCACCCAGTCGGCCACCCACTCCGACGGCGACGGACAGCCCGTCGCCTCCCGCCACGCCCGTCCCGCCGAACTGCTCGCCCTGTCCCGGGCGGTGGGCGAGCACGAGGGCACCCAGATCGAGGCGATCGTGGCGGGCTGCCTCGACCGGTTCAGCGACGCCGAGATCGACCTGCTCGCGGACATGAGCGCCGCCGCGGGCCGCCCCCTGAACTGGAATGTGCTCAGCATCGACGCCGCCGTCCCCGACCGGGTGCCGCGCCAGCTGCTCGCGAGCGAACGCGCCCGGAAGGCGGGCGGCCGGGTGGTGGCCCTCACCATGCCGATCCTCACCCCGATGAACATGTCACTGGGCACCTTCTGCGCGCTCCATCTGTTCCCCGGCTGGGGCCCGGTGCTCGCCCTGCCCCTGCCCGAGCGGATCGCCCGGCTGCGCGACCCCGGGGTCCGGGCCGCACTGCTGCGCGGCGCCCGCTCCGATGAGGCGGGCGTCCTGCGGCGCCTCAACGACTTCGGGCGCTATGTCATCGGCGACACCTACAGCCCGGGCAACGAGGGCCTCACCGGCCGGGTGGTGGAGGACATCGCCGCCGAGCGCGGCCAGGACCCCTTCGCCTGCCTGGTGGAGATCTGCGCAGCCGACGACCTGCGGACCGTGCTGTGGCCCATGCCCACCGACAACGACCCGGCCTCCTGGGCGCTGCGCGCCGAGACCTGGCTCCACGAGGACGTCCTCCTCGGCGGCTCCGACGCGGGCGCCCATCTGGACCGCATGTGCGGGGCCCCGTACACCACCCGCTTCCTCGGCGACTGCCTGCGCGGACGGCGGCTGGTGCCGCTGGAGCGGGCCGTCAAGATGCTCACCGACGACCCGGCGCAACTCTTCGGACTGCGGGAGCGGGGCCGGATACGGGAGGGCTTCCACGCCGATCTGGTCCTCTTCGACCCGGAGACCGTCGACGCGGGCCGCGCCACCCTGGTGCACGACCTGCCCGGCGACAGCCCCCGCCTGGACTCCCGGGCGATCGGCGTACGGGCGGTGTGGGTCAACGGCGTCGAGACGATCCGGGACGACACGGTGACCGGGGCCGTGCCGGGCCGGGTGCTGCGCTCCGGCCGGGACACCAGGACGGTGGGAACCCGGTGACCGAGCGGCAGCGGCTGTTCGTCGGCGGAGCCTGGACCGAGCCCGCGGACGGCCACCATCCGGTCCTCGACCCGGCCACCGGGACCGTCGTGGGCTGGGCCCCGGAGGCCTCGCCGGACCAGGTCCGCGCGGCCTGCGCGGCGGCCCGCGAGGCCTTCGGACCCTGGTCGCGCACGGCCCCGGAGGAGCGGGCGGCGGTGCTGGCCCGGGCCGCCGAGCTGATCCGGCGCGACCTGCTGTCCTGCGCTGAGCTGGCGCAGGCGGAGAGCGGCGCCACGACCCGTACGGCGCGCGCCATGCAGGTCGGTGTGGCGGCCGCCCGCTTCCGCCGGTACGCCAGGGTGGAACCGGCCGAGCAGCCGCTGCCGCCGCAGGTCAACGAGGCGGGTCCGCTGGGCCCGGCGGCCGTCCTCGGCGCGGTCGCCGAGCGCCGCCCGGTCGGCGTGGTCCTCTGCGTCACCTCGTACAACAACCCCTGGGCGAACGCGGCGGGCAAGGTGGCCCCCGCGCTGGCCATGGGCAACACGGTGGTCGTCAAACCCGCCCCGCAGGACCCGCTCTCCGTCTACCGGATGGCCCGCGCCCTCCAGGAGGCGGGCGCCCCGCCGGGCGTGGTCAATGTGGTGGGCGGCTCGCGGCCGGAGCTGGGGGAGGCGGCCGTGGAGTGCCCCGACACGGACATGGTGAGCTTCACCGGGTCCACGGCCGTGGGGCAGCGCATCGCCGAGGCGTGCGGGCGGTCCCTGAAACGGCAGTTGATGGAGCTGGGCGGCAAGGGCGCCGCCCTGGTCTTCGACGACGCGGACACCGACGCGGCGGTGGCCGGGATCGCGAGCACGTTCACCTTCTACAGCGGCCAGATCTGCACCGCCCCGACCCGGGTGCTCGCCCAGCGGGGCGTCTACGACCGGGTGGTGGACCAACTCGCCGCGCTGGCCAGGCGGCTGCCGGTCGGGGACCCGCGCGCCCCGGGCACGGTGGTCGGCCCGGTGATCTCGGCGGCCCACCGGGACCGCGTGGAGGCCTATGTGGAACTGGGCCGCAAGGAGGGCGCGCGCCTGGCCGCCGGCGGCGAACGGCCCCTCTGCGAGCGAGGCTTCTACGTCGCCCCCACCGTGCTCGCGGACTGCGCGCCCGGGATGCGGGTGGTCCGGGAGGAGATCTTCGGCCCGGTGGTCGTGGTGCTGCCCTTCGAGGACGAGGAGGAGGCCGTCGCCCTGGCCGACGACACCGACTACGGCCTGATCGACTACGTCTGGTCCCGGGACACCGCCCGCGCCTTCCGCGTCGCCCGGCGGTTGCGCGCGGGCCAGGTCGGCGTCAACACCGTGGGCCGCCATATGGAGGCCCCCTTCGGCGGCTTCAAGAAGAGCGGCACCGGCCGCGACGTCGGCTCCTACGCCCTGCACGCCTACAGCGAACTCCAGGCGCTGGTCTGGCAGGGCTGAGGGAACCGGGCGGGCGGAGAACCGGGGCGGTTCGGGGGCGCGCAAGGCACGGGCGCGCCCCCTGGTGGTCTACACCCCCGTGGCCTACGAACGCCCCAGGAAGATGGGGTTGGTGAACGCGGCCATCACGCCCGGCACCGGCCCCGCCGCCGCCTCGTGCCGCAGCTCCGCCCGCACGTAGGCCGCGTAGGAGGCGGTCGTGCGCCACTCCACCGTGCCCGCCCCGGCCACCGGCAGCGGATCGCTGGTGAACAGCACCCCCTGGTCGGTGACGAAACGGACCGTGCAGCGGGGCGCGCCCCGCGCCTTCAGCCGGACGGTGACCGGGGTGCCGGGATCCGTCCGCAGCCGCTCCCCGATCCCCGCGTGCTCGCCCCGGCCGCCCGAGGCGGTGAAGTCCAGCGAGACGTTCCTGGACTCGGCGACATAGGAGCGGCCCGCCCGGATGCCCTCCTGGATGGCCTCCCGGGTCAGATCGTCGGCGAGGACCACCGTCTGCGGGGCGCCGATCGCGTCGGGGGACCGGTGGGCGTCGCTGTTGCCCATCGCCGGGAGCCAGCGCCCGTGCCCCGCGCGGACCGACGCCACCAGGGTGTTGTCCCACTCCGCGAGCGTCGCCTCGTCGTCCGGGGTGAAGGGCCCGTTCCACACCTCCACCGCGTCGGCCTCCGCGAAGCCGAACTTCCAGCCGCAGCCGACGCAGGTGGCGTGCGGATGGGCGGGCACCACCAGGCCGCCCGCCCGGTGGATCTGCTGGGCGAAGCGGGCCCAGCGGTTGTCCCGCGCCCGGTAGCGCCAGTCGATGAAGGTGCCCGGGTCGGTGCCCAGCGCCAGCACATGCCCGTTGCGGGTGGTCACCTCCTCGCCGAGCATGATCAGCAGATCGTCGCCCGCCAGATCGGCCCAGTGGGCGTGCGAGGACGTGGTGTTGTGCTCGGAGGAGTTGATGAAGTCGAGGCCCGCGGCCCGGGCCAGCGCCGCGATCTCGGCGGGGGTGCGGCGGCCGTCGGAGTACCAGGAGTGCATATGGCAGTCGCCCCGGTACCAGGCGCGCCCCCGCCCCTTGGCCCGGGACGGCGGATACCCGGGCACCGGGGTGGTGCCCTGGACGCCGTAGGTGAGGGTGACGGTGATCTCGTAGGAGAGGCCCTCCGGTGCCACCGTGTAGGGGCCCAGCGCGATGTGCCAGGTGCCGGGGTGCAGCGGGCCGGGGAGATAGCCGGGGGTCGCGTCGTCGGCGCGGACGAAGAACTCGGTGCGCGCGCCGCCGGACCAGCCGCGGAAGCCCCGGCCGCCCAGCTCGGTGCCGCGCTCGTCGAAGAGGCCGATGTCGAGGGCGTTGCCCGGGGTGCCGGCCGGGACGGACGGCCTGTCGTAGGTGTAGGCGACCTTGATCTCCCGGACGCCCGCGGGGACGTCGACGGGAAGGTGGACGAAGTCGGCGGAGCCGGGCGGCAGAGTGCCGCGCACCGTCCTCGTCTCCTGGTTGTCGGCCGCCTCGGCGGCGGGACCGTGGGAGAAGCTCACGGTTCCCAACGTAAGCGCGGCGGCCGCACCCGTCACGAACAGGGCGCGTCTGCCGATGCCGTGGTCGTCCTCGCACATGCTGCTGCTCCCAACGTGCCGGAATGACGGGGGACGGGCAGGAGTGGACCCTTCCAGTGTGGTCCCGCGCCGTGAACTCCCGTGCACGGCAAGCCGATCCCCAGCCGCGCCCCGGCGGAACATCCGGTGCCGCGACCGGCCCCCACGGGCGCCCCCGTCCGCCCTCCCCGGGCCGATCACGGCAAACGTATGCTCGGAGGATGACGACTTCCGCGACCTCCGGAACCGGCCCCACCGAGAACTCCATGCGTCGCGCTCTCAAACGCGCCCGTGACGGTGTCGCGCTCGATGTCGCCGAGGCCGCGGTGCTGCTCCAGGCCCGCGGCGCGGACCTGGAGGACCTCGCGGCGTCCGCCGCCCGGGTCCGGGACGCGGGCCTCGCGGCGGCGGGCCGGCCCGGCGTCATCACGTACTCCAAGAGCGTCTTCGTCCCGCTGACCCGGCTGTGCCGCGACAAGTGCCACTACTGCACCTTTGTGACGGTCCCCGGCAAGCTGCGCCGGGCCGGGCACGGGATGTTCATGTCGCCGGACGAGGTCCTCGACATCGCCCGCAAGGGCGCCGCGCTCGGCTGCAAGGAAGCCCTGATCACCCTCGGCGACAAGCCGGAGGACCGCTGGCCCGAGGCCCGCGAGTGGCTGGACGCGCACGGCTACGACGACACGATCGCCTACGTACGGGCCATCTCCATCCGGATCCTGGAGGAGACGGGCCTGCTGCCCCACCTCAACCCGGGCGTGATGTCCTGGACGGACTTCCAGCGGCTGAAGCCGGTGGCGCCCTCGATGGGGATGATGCTGGAGACCACGGCCCGGCGGCTGTGGTCCGAGCCCGGCGGACCCCACTACGGCTCCCCGGACAAGGAGCCGGCGGTGCGGCTGCGGGTCCTGGAGGACGCGGGCCGCTCCTCGGTGCCCTTCACCTCCGGGCTGCTGATCGGGATCGGGGAGTCCCACGAGGAGCGCGCCGAGTCGCTGTTCGCGCTGCGGAAGGTGGCGCGGGCGTACCACGGCGTCCAGGAGCTGATCATCCAGAACTTCCGCGCCAAGCCGGACACCGCGATGCGCGGGATGCCGGACGCGGAACTGGACGAACTGGTCGCGACGGTGGCGGTGGCCCGGCACATCATGGGCCCGAGCGCCTGCCTCCAGGCCCCGCCGAACCTGGTGGACGGCGAGTACGAGCGGCTCATCGGCGCGGGCATCGACGACTGGGGCGGGGTGTCCCCGCTGACCATCGACCACGTCAACCCCGAGCGGCCCTGGCCGGGCATCGAACGGCTGCGGGAGCACTCCGCGGCGGCCGGTTTCGAGCTGCGCGAACGGCTCTGCGTCTACCCGGAGTTCGTGCGGCGCGGGGAGCCCTGGCTCGACCCCCGGCTGCGGCCGCATGTGGCGGCCCTCGCCGACCCGGAGACCGGTCTCGCCCGGCCCGACGCGGTGGTCGAGGGGCACCCCTGGCAGGAGCCGGAGGAGGTGTTCTCCTCCTCAGGACGCACCGATCTGCACCGCACCATCGACACCGACGGCCGCACCGGCGACCGCCGGGACGACTTCGACGAGGTGTACGGCGACTGGGAGGCGCTGCGGGAGGCCGCCGCGCCCGGCATGGCACCGGAGCGCATCGACGCGGACGTACGGGCGGCGCTGCGCACGGCGGCGGACGACCCCACCCGTCTGACGGACGCCGAGGCCCTGGCGCTGCTGCACGCGGACGGTCCCGCGCTGGACGCGGTGTGCCGGATCGCGGACGACGTCCGCAGGGCGGCGGTGGGCGACGACGTCACCTACATCGTCACCCGGAACATCAACTTCACCAATGTCTGCTACACCGGCTGCCGGTTCTGCGCCTTCGCCCAGCGCCGCACGGACGCCGACGCCTACACCCTGTCGCTGGAGCAGGTCGCCGACCGGGCCCAGCAGGCGTGGGAGGTGGGCGCGGTGGAGGTGTGCATGCAGGGCGGCATCCACCCCGACCTGCCGGGCACGGCCTACTTCGACATCGCCAAGGCGGTGAAGGACCGGGTCCCCGGCATGCATGTGCACGCGTTCTCCCCCATGGAGGTGGTGAACGGCGCCACCCGCACCGGACTGTCGATCCGCGAGTGGCTGACGGCGGCCAAGGAGGCGGGCCTCGACACCATCCCCGGCACGGCCGCGGAGATCCTGGACGACGAGGTCCGCTGGGTGCTCACCAAGGGCAAACTGCCCGCGGCCACCTGGATCGAGGTCGTCACCACCGCCCATGAGCTGGGCATCCGGTCCTCCTCCACGATGATGTACGGCCATGTGGACCAGCCCCGCCACTGGCTCGGCCACTTCCGCACCCTCGCCCGGATCCAGCAGCAGACGGGCGGTTTCACGGAGTTCGTCACCCTCCCCTTCATCCACACCAACGCCCCGGTCTATCTGGCGGGCATCGCCCGCCCGGGCCCGACCCTGCGGGACAACCGGGCGGTGGTGGCGATGGCGCGGCTGCTGCTCCACCCCCATATCCCCAACATCCAGACCAGCTGGGTGAAACTGGGGACCGAGGGCGCGGCGGAGATGCTGCGGTCGGGCGCGAACGACCTGGGCGGCACCCTGATGGAGGAGACCATCTCACGGATGGCGGGCTCCTCCTACGGCTCCTACAAGTCGGTACGGGATCTGGTGGCGGTCGCGGAGGCGGCGGGCCGCCCGGCGAAGCCCCGTACGACGCTCTACGGCGAGGTCCCGGAGGAACGCGTGCGCACGGCGGCGGCCTCGGACGGCCATCTGCCCGACCTGCTGCCGGTCCTGGACTGAGGGCCCCGGCGGCCGAGGGGTCCCGGTCCGGGAGGAGGGGGGCGGAGATCAGCCCTCTTCCCGGGCCGCTCCCGGCAGATGGGTCACCAGCAGGACCACACCGGTCAGCACGATGATGCGGGTGGCCGCGTCCAGACCGTTCCAGGACTTGGACTGCCACATCGCGAACCATTCCCCGCCTATCGCGATGAAGCCCGCGCCGAACAGCACCAGAAGCATCGCCAGACCGATGGTGGACCACCGCCGGGCATCCGGGTGGCGCCGGGCCCACAGCCAGGTCGCCGCGATCAGGACCAGCGCGGCCAGCGTCTCCCAGACGATGATCGCGACATAGGCGCAGTCCTGGAGCGCGCGGGAGGTGACCGCCCGCCACATCAGGTCGTCGTCCTTGAAGGTGGTGTCCATCGCCAGGACATGCCGGACGAACTGCTGATTGGTCCCGAAGTCCGTGATGTTCCCGAACGCGACGAGTGCGATGTACAGGGCGACGGTGCCGACGAGGGCGGTGGCGGCGAGCGGAAGGGCGGGCAGGGAGCGGGGGGTTCTGGTTTCGGCCATGATCCCACTATGGAGAGGGCTTCCGGCCGCTCCTAGATCATTTTCGGGCGGTCACCGAAGTGTGGTGTGCATGACGGTCCTGGGCCCCCGACCGATCCTCTGCGTTCGATTACAGTGCTGCGCATCGGACGTACGGGCGGGACGGTGAGGAGGCCTGGGATGGCTGCGACGGCCGGTGCCGTCTGGGGCCGCACCGAGCAGCAGGACTTCCGCAGCCGGGTGCGCGGGACGCTGCTCGGCGCGGCCGTCGGCGACGCGCTGGGCGCACCGGTCGACGGGCTGCCCCTGGAGGAGATCCGCCGGGAGCACGGGCCCGAGGGCCTCCTGGACCTCGCCCCCGCCCAGGGCGGCCGCGGCGCGGTCACCCAGCTCACCCAGCTCACCCTGTTCTCCGTCGACGGGCTGATCCGCGCCCAGGTCCGCCGGGACACCGGCGCCTGGCATCCGCCGACCGATCTGCACCGGGCCTATCTGCGCTGGGCGGCGACCCAGCACGACTGGGGGCCCGACGAACGCCGCGCGGAGGACGGCTGGCTGGCCCGCGAGGAGTGGCTCTACGCCCGCCGCTCCCCGGCCCGGGCCTGTCTGCTGGGCTTCGGCGACGGCACCCTCGGCACCCTGGAGGCGCCCAAGAATCCCGGCGAACAGGGCCCCGAGGCGGCGGTCCGCTCCGCGCCCTTCGGGCTGCTGGTGGGCTGGGAGCCGCAGTTGGTGTTCCAGCTCGCCATCGAGTGCGCGGTCCAGACGCACGGGCACCCCACCGCGTATCTCGCCGCGGGCGCCCACGCCGTGATCGTGCACGCCCTGGCCCGCGGGGAGATCCTGGACGCGGCCGTACAGCGGGCGCTGGCGCTGCTGGCCGCCTGCCCGGGCCGGCAGCCGGTCGCGGACGCGCTGCAACGCGCCCTGGGTGCCGTACGGCAGGGCATGCCCACACCCGAACGGATCGAGGAACTGTCCGGCGAGGGCACCGCGGACGGAGCCCTGGCGGTCGCCGTGTACTGCGCGCTGGTGGGCGAGGACGTACGCCACGCGCTGTCCCTCGCGGTGAACCACGGCGGCCCGTCGTCGGCCGCGGCAGCGCTGACGGGCGCCCTCCTCGGAGCCCTGCACGGCGAGACCTCCCTGCCCCCGGCCTGGGTGGCCGAACTGGAGGGCCGCCCCACGATGCTGGTCCTGGCCGACGACTTCGCCCTGGAAATGACCCAGGGCCCCACCCTGCACGGCCCCGCCACCTCCTCCCCGGCCTGGCTGGAGCGCTACCCGCGGGCGTAGAGACTGCCGTGCCACACCTCGCAAGGACTGGCCGCTCGTCCCGCCGGTGCCCTCCGCACCCGGGGCGGGCACCGCGTCCCCACCGCCCTCATCCGTGTTCACCCTCTCGATCACGGCCGCCCGCTCCGGCCTGACCAGACCGCGGTCGCGCACGGTTCCCATCCGGGGATGAGTGCCTGACACCACCCTTCGGCCCACCTATCGTGTGGAGTTGGCAATGAGCCGACACTGCCGATGGAGCAGGGGGACGTGGATGGAAGCTCAGCTGATGGACCTGGCTCGCTCCGCGGGAGCCACTGTGGTGACGCTGATGGCCACGGAGGCGTGGGAAAGAGCCCGGGACGGTCTTTCGGCGGTGTGGCGCCGGGTCAGCCCAGCACGTGCTGACACTGTCGAGGGTGAATTGGAAGCGACACGGGAGGAACTGCTCCGCGCCCGGCAGTCCGGTGACGAGACGGCAGTACAGGAACTGGGTGACGAGTGGGCCGGCCGTCTTCGACGCCTTCTGCGTGAGCACCCGGAGGCCGCCGACGATCTGCGACAGATCATTGCCGATCTCGCCCCCACGACTCCCCAGGCTCCGAGCGCGGTGCAGATGCGTGCCCGGGCTTCCGGCAGTGGGCGCGTCTACCAAGCGGGACGCGATCAGCACATCACCGAGCGGTGAGCGACGAGCGGCGGCACGCCGAGAATCGTGTGCACGGACGGGCCTCGGGACAGGGCCGCATCTACCAGTCCACGGGGGACCAGTACATCACCGAACATCACCACCACTACCTCTCACCGGAAGAGCTCGTCTTCGAGCCTTCCCTGCCGCGCACGGTCGTGCGTGCGCAGCCGGGTTCGCCGGGGGTGGATCTGCCCGCCCCCGACTCGGTTCGGACGCCGGTCGTCGGACGGGTACCTCGCATCCTGCGAGACCGGCGCGACCTCATGCGCAGATTGTCGGCCGCCGCTGAGGCCGTGAGCGGCGAAGTGCATGTCCTGCACGGCATGGGCGGCTGCGGCAAGACGGCGATCGCCTACGAACTCTTCAAGACCGCGACACGCGAAGCCCGATGCGTCGGCCTGTGGGTCAACGCCGCCGATCGGGCGACTCTCCGGGCGGGGATGCTCGCCGTTGCGGCCGACCGCGGTGCCCAGACAGTGGAGCTGGTCTCCGCGTACGCCGGACAGCGAGCCGCCGCGGACCTCGTCTGGCACTATCTGGATGCCTCGCCCCAGCCGTGGATCCTGGTTCTGGACAACGCCGACGATCCCTCCGCGCTCGAGGACGGCTCATGGCTGCGCTCAAGCCCTCGGGGCACCGTCGTCGTCACGACACGGCAGGGCACATCGCAGGCGTGGAGCAATGCCGAACTGCACTCCGTGGGCCTGCTTCCGCTGGAGGATGCGGCTCGCGTGCTGCGTGATCTCGCCCCAGCCTCCGGTACCGGCGCAGACGCCGAAGCCATGGCTCGACGGCTCGAATGCCTTCCCCTCGCCCTGACGCTGGCGGGGTCCTTTCTGTCCAGTCAACTCCTGGAGAACTGGTCCATGAGCGACTACCAGCGAAAGCTTGACGAGAGTCCCATCGAAATGATCGACCGAGGGGCGTCAGCCGGTGGCGGCGATGGGGATTCCCGGCAGTTGGTGAGCAAGACCTGGCAACTGTCCCTGAGCACCCTCGCACAGGCAGGTGTCCCTGAATCGATCACACTGATCCGGCTGTTGAGCTGCTGGAGTTCGGATCCGGTGCCCCTGTCGCTGCTCCACCCCGGCAGTGTGGGGGTGGCAGATCTGCCTGCTCTCGATCCGCCGCTGCCCCAGGACCGCATGGAAGCGGCTCTGCGAGGACTGCTCGACCACTCCCTGGCCTCACTCGTGAGCTGGCAAGAAGAAGGGGACGTCGTGCGGTGCGTCCAGGCGCACGGAGTCCTGCTGGACAGCGTGTACACCGCGATGCCTCGGAATCAGCGAGCGCGTGTCGCCGAATCGGCCGGGCGCATCCTCGACGAGGCGGTACCGGCGCCCCTGCGTGGGCTGGCGCCGTCGCGCGGAGTCGAGCGACTCGTGCCTCATGCCGCGACGCTGCTGCGACGAGTCCAGGACGGGGCCTCCGCCCGGACGGCGGTCGACGTGGCCAGCTGCCTGGCGGGTCATCTGCACAACAGCGGGGACTACGAAGCCGCCTTCTCCCTTGCCGAGAAGGCAGCGGAGCGGTCTGCGGAACTACTGGGATCTGACAACCCGGCGGGCTTCCGCGCACAGCACCGGCTGGCCGCGGCCTTGTTCCGGCAGGGCCGATTCGTGGAATCCGAGGCTCTGTACCGACAGGTCATTGAGGGCCGGCGGCGGATCCTCGGCCCGGACGACCCCGAGACCCTTGAGAGCCTTCAGGAAATCAGCGGGCCGTTGAGCCAGATGCAGAGGGTCGATGAAGCCGTGCGGGCGCTGAACGAGACGGAGGAGATCCGGGCCAGAGTTCTGGGGCCCCATCACCCCGACACCCTTCACGCGCGGGCCCTCGTCATCGAGCACCTGGCGGGATCCGGCGATGTCGACGAATTCGACAGGGTGGGGCCGACGACGGTCGCGACCTGCGAAGAGGTCATCGGCGACTCCTTCACCACCGTGACCGCTCGTCACAACTACGCCTACGGCCTCTTCCGCCTCGGCAGATGGGAGCAGGCGGAGAGTGCCGCCCGCCGGGCCCTGGCGGATCGTGAACGCCTGCACGGGCCCGAGCACCCGTTGACTCTTTCCGCCGCGACCCTGCTGAGCTGGATCCTTGAGAAGCGCGGTCTCCTCGCCGAGTCCATTGCACACGGACGCAGGGTGGTCGAGGGGCAGGAAGGGGCACTCGGAGCCGCCCACCCCTATGTGCTGGAGAACCGCATCAGCCTGGCGGGCTCACTCGCCGCCGCGGGGGAGCGGGCCGAGGCAGAAGAACTCGCCCGCCGGAATCTGCCGCTGTGTGAGCGTGTCCTGGGAGCGGACGATCCGATCACGCTGAAGACGCGCCGTCTCATCGAGGACTTCTAGGACAGCCGGACAGCGATCAGCCCCCTCGGCCAGGACGGCGGACCGGTCGAGAGGGCCTGATTCCCGCTGCGGGGCGACCTGGTTGGCGTAGCTCGTCAGTCCTGCCCACGGCATACGTCGAGGACGAATGCCGACCAGGCCTCCCCGGCAAAGCCGAGGGCCGGGCGCTGTAGTGCCTTCGAGTCGCGGACGGCGATCGAGCTGCTGCTTGTTTGTGCCTTGACCTCTACGCAGTCACCGTTCACGGCCGAGTACGAGGACTTGGTCCAATTCGTCAGCGCGCCTTGCCGATTCAGCATAGTTACTCCGATGGTTGTGCCAGATGTACCCAGCCGCGGGTGGCAATTCCGGCGGCTCTGCGTCGAAGCTACGCTCCAACATCGCTTGGCACAGGAGCCGTTCACTCATCCGGATGGCGCAATCGTCGAGATCTTTTCAGGCCTACTTCTTCAGGTGTACTATCCGCGACTCTGGCTTTCAGACGGCTGGTACTGGTAGCTCTCCGCCACCTTGTAGATGAAGTCCCGCGACTGCTCGGCGCTCAACGCCTGGGCACGCAGGTGCTCGTACATCACCGCGTAGCTCTGGACGTCCTGCGGCTTCTCCAGATAGAGGTCGCTGGTGACGCCCTCCAGGTACACGACGCTCGCGTCCATCGCGTCCTGGAACTCCAGGATGGCGAACTTGCCGTACATGCCCGGGTGCGCCCCGGCGTCGTACGGCAGGACCTGGAGAGTGACATGCGGCATCTCACTCAGTTTGGCCAGGTGTTCGAGCTGATCGTTCATGATCTGCTGGTTCCCGACCACGCGTCGGAGCAGCGCCTCGTCGATCACCGCCCAGAAGCGCAGCGGGTTGACGGGGTCGGTGAGGCGGTCCTGGCGCTTGAGGCGAATCTGGATGCGCTTGTCGATCTCGCTCGCGGTGGCCTCGGGCCACATCCCTTCGATGACCGCCTGGGCGTAGTCCCGGGTCTGGAGCAGGCCCGGGACGATCAGTGACTCATAGACGCGCAGACTCGCCGCGTCCGTCTCCAGACCGATGTAGACGCTGTACGGGATGTCGCCGAAGGCATGCCACCACCCTTGCTGGCGCGAATCCTTGGCCATCTGCATCAATGAGTCGACGACCCGCTGGTCCTCCACCTCGTAGACACCGCACAGGTCGCGGACGTCGCGCTGGCTGATGCTGCGGCGGCCGTTCTCCAGTCTGCTGATCTTCGACTGCGAGACGAGCAGCCGCTCGGCGACCTCTTCGGCGGTCATGCCCTTGAGTTCGCGGAGACGGCGCAACTCCTGACCCAGGCGGCGCCGTCGGACAGTGGGATTGACATTCGACGCCACGGACGTGCACCTCCGGCTACTGCCTCTACTTTGTGTATCTGCTGCTGAGCAGATTGCCACCAAGGTGCTTTCTACCGCTGGGAAACTGCGGATATGCGCCGTATATGCAAGGGTTCGGTCTCCGGGGGCCCTTGAACCGTCCCGGACCTGGTAATGCGGCCGCGCGGGGCGGTGAACACCTGGCGTCCCGAAGGACTTCACGGTGTCACCGCCCCGCGCGGGCCTGCGGCTCCCGAACCGGTCTGTGGGCGGCGCCGGTGCGCCGGGCCGGAGAACGGCGGCTCAGTGGGCCACGACGCGTGCCATGGAGCCGCGGCGCGGCTGCATCGGAACACCGCGGGCGGCCTCCGGTGCGGTCCTGCCCGCGGTGGCCTGGCGGCCGGCCGGGGCCGGGTTGCGGCGAGGCTGGGCGGCCGCGCCGTTCTGGACGTCCATCACGGCGTGTGCCACGAGGCCGCCCATGGGGTCGTGCCGGATCAGATCCCGCAGCCGGGAACGGGACGAGCGCCCCTCGTTGCCCGGGTACAGGTGCTTGCCGAGACCGACCGCGTGGGCCAGTGCGGCGAGCGCCGCGGTCCGCGGGTCCGGCGGCACGCCGGTGCGGATCGCGGAATCCAGCCGGGACCTGATCTCCCGGCTGATGGCCGTCTCCGTCGCCTGGTAGCGCGTCGTCGGCAGCACCCCGCACATCTGACCCGGCACGGCCTGGACCATGCCGCACCGCTCCAGATGCGAGAGATAGGTTTGGCGCAGCCCGAGACGCGGCCCGCCGATCCAGTGCACGGCCCGTACCGGAGCGCCGCGCCTGCGCAGCAACTCCAACGCACAGTCCAGAGTTGGATCTCCAGTCGGCCGTGGCACCACCACGGCGATACGATCCCCGTCTGGGGCTATCCGTCCGGCCAGCGCCAGCTCCACTAGCTGTGCTCCGGCCAGACCGAGGTCGAGCGACTGCGGCTGTGCAGTGGTACCCGTGGCCGGGTCCAGTGCCAGCAGCAGAAGCTCCTCCGGAATTGTTCTGCGGCTCCTGCCCATCCATGCCTCCCCGCGTGGATGAATGACAGGGTGACCCCTCTCACATTGGTCTGTCGAGGGTGCGTGACCGGAATGTAGTGGAACCGGTAGGTATGTCGTTCTCGTCTAGCGCAGTGGTCAATCCCTCACACAGGACACTGGTACATGGTTCGGGCGGTGATGCCCGGGTGGCGGTTCATGGTTCGGCAAGGCGCCGCGATGGGTGCGTGGCGCAAGGAGGAGGCATCGGTGGCGGGCGAGTCCCCCGACAGGTCGAAGCGGCACGAGTCGTCGGCGGAAGCGACGTCGGGGAGCAGGGCCCCGGTTCCGGGGCCGGCGGCGGAAGGCCGCGATTCCGGGCGCGCGACGACCGGCGAGAAGGCGCGGGTCGATCAGGCGACGGCGCTGTTGTCCGTGCGTGAGCTGCGGGACTCCGCCGCCACGGCGACGGACGAGGCCTCCCCGGCCGACAAGGGCTCCACCGTGGGTGGCGGCGCGCGGTCGGGCGCCTCGCTGGCGTCCTGGGTCCGGAGCGCGGACGAGGCGGAAGCCGAGGCTGGGGCCGGGTCCGAGTCCGGGTCTGGGTCCGGAGCGGTGGACAAAGGCGCGGACGGCGACACGGCCAAGGGCGCGGACGAGGGCGCTGACGGCGACACGGCCAAGGGCGCGGGCGAGGGCGCTGACGGCGACACGGGCAAGGGCGCGGGTGAGGACGTAGACGCGGACTCGCCGGAGGCGGAGGCCGGGGCGGAGCCCGAGGCCGACGCGAAGAGTGCTGCTGACGACGCCGAGGGCAAGGCGGGTCGGGGGGACAAGGGTTCCGACGCCGACGCGCACGAGGGCCAGAGCGAGGACGCGGACGCGGAGGTCTCTGACGGGGATTCCCCCGGCGGGGGATCCGCTGAGTCCGGGTCCGGCGATGCCAAGTCCGGTGACGACGAGGGCTCCGAAGGCGATGACGAGCATGTCGATCAGCCCACCGCCGTCTTCAAGGCTCCGCGCCGTCCCGCCGTGGACCAGCCGACCACCATGCTGAAGCTCGGCGGCGCCGCCAAGCCTTCCGAGAAGTCAGATAAGGCGGATAAGGCAGGCAAGGCAGACGAGTCGGAAAAGTCCGGAAAGTCCGAGTCCAAGCCCGCCCCCGAGTCCGACACCGAGCGCACCAGCAAGTTCGTCGCGCTCAAGTCGCTGGACGAGCCCAAGACCTCTCCGTCGAAGACCGCCCCGCCGAAGGCCCCGGAGTCGAACGCGGCCGACTCCAAGACCGCAGACTCCAAGACCGCAGACTCCAAGTCCGCCGACTCCAAGACCGCGCAGTCCAAGTCCGCCCAGGCGGCCCCCGCCGACGCGACCGCCGCGCTGCCCCGGGTCGGGCCCGAGCGCACGACGCAGCAGCCGCTGCCGCCGAAGCCCCCGCTGGACCTGCTCGCCGAGCTGACGAACACCCCGCCGCCGCCGGAGACCCCGGTCCGCACGGCGCTGCGGCGGATCAAGATCTGGACCCCGCTCGCCGCGCTACTTGTGATCATCTTTGCGATCGTGCAGGCGGTCCGTCCGCTCCCGAACCCGACGCTCGGGCTCACCGGCGACGAGACGTACACCTTCGGCGGCGGCAGCCTCGAACTGCCGTGGCCGGGTCAGGGGCAGTCGGCGATCGAGGTGGAGGGCGTCGGCCCGCTCGGGGTCCAGGGCAAGCAGACCCCGCAGCCGATCGCCAGCGTCACCAAGATCATGACGGCGTACGTCACCCTCCAGGAGCACCCGCTCAAGGGGAACGACGGCGGCCCGAAGATCACCGTGGACCAGCAGGCCGAGGACGAGTCCAAGAACGAGGACGAGTCGACGGCGCACGTGAAGAAGGGACAGCAGTTCACCGAGCGCCAGGTGCTCCAGATGCTGATGATCCCCTCCGGGAACAACGCGGCGCGGCTGCTGGCCCGCTGGGACTCGGACAACAAGACCTTCGTCGGCAAGATGAACGCCGCCGCGAAGCAGCTCGGCATGACGAACACCACGTACACGGACCCGAGCGGTCTGGAGAAGTCGACCGTCAGCACCGCTGTCGACCAGCTGAAGCTGGCGAAGAAGGTCATGCAGAACCCGGTGTTCCGCAGCATCGTCGGCATGGCCAAGGCGGATGTCCCCGGCCTCACCGGCACGATCTACAACAACAATGACCTGCTGGTGAAGCAGGTCGGCGTGATCGGTCTGAAGACGGGTTCGTCCACCCCGGCGGGCGGCAACCTGGTGTGGGCGGCCACGAAGGTCGTCAACGGCAAGACGCAGACGATCTACGGCGCGGTCCTCAACCAGAACGCCCACACGGGCAAGGTCTGGGACAGCCTCCAGCTGGCGATCACCAACAGCCAGAAGCTGATCGACAAGGTCCAGCAGAGCCTCACCACCGCGACGGTCGTGAAGAAGGGCCAGGTCGTCGGGTATGTGGACGACCGGCTCGGCGGGCACACGCCGGTGGTCGCCACCCGCGACATGACGGCGATCGGCTGGCCGGGCCTGCGGACCAAGCTCTCCATCGGCGACGGCGGCACCACGGTCCCGCACGAGGCGAAGGCGGGCACGGTCGTCGGCAAGCTGACGGTCGGCGACGGCTCCAGCCACGCCGTGACCATCCCGGTCGCCCTCCAGAAGGACCTCGCGGAGCCGGCCTACGGCGCGAAGTTCACCCGGATGGGCTGACCCGCTCCGCGGTCCGCACCACGGCCTGCTCCACGGTCCGCACCGCAGCCCGCTCCACGGCCCGCACTCAAGGCCGGACTACGGCCCGTACGCCTGTCCGAGCCACGGCCCGCACTCCGTCCCGTCCGCCGGACGTGACACGGCGCACCCCGTCGGCGGCCCCCACCCGGGGGTCCGTCGGCGGGGTGCGTGCTAGCGTCGCGAGGTCCGGGGCAGGCCGCGAGCCGCAGAGCCTGGCCCGGAACGGACCTCCGAGAGAACCCCGGCGGAACGTCGGCGGACATCTCGCGGGTGTCCGGACACGGGGCGGAAACGGAACCGGACACGGGGCGACAAACGGAAACGGGACACGGGGAGTGCCTTCAGGTGGCCACTGCGGAGCGGACACACGCCGACGACGCCGATCCGGGCTCTCGTCCGGCCCGGAGCGCGGGCCCGCGAATACCACCGACCGGCCCCACCGCTGACACGACCGTGCAGCCGACCGCGCCCCCGCCCCCCGACGGCCCCGGCGACCGCCCCGAGCCCCCCGCCGAGGACGGCCCGCAGGCCCCCCGGCGCCGCTCCCTGTCCGCCCTGCTCACCCGGCTGCGCTCCACGCGCGCCGCGGACCTGGCCCGCAGGCACCCCGCGCTCACGGTCACGGCCGTCGCCGGGCTGCTGCACCTCGTCTGGTTCTTCACCTTCGCGAACAGTGGCGGCGACCTGGCCGCACAGGACGCCTGGGCGGAGTTCGTGGGCCGCCACCCCGACTCGGCGTACAACCTGGCCTGGTACGGCGGTATGCACCCGGTGTCGTACAGCGTGGTGTCGCCGTATCTGATGTCGGTGCTCGGCGTCCGTACGACGATGATGATCGCGGGGACCGTCTCGGCGGGCCTGCTGATGCTGGTCCTCATCCGCAGCCGTGCGGTCCGCGACCCCTGGTGGCCCGCCATGGCCGGGGTGTTCGCCCTGCTGTGCAACGCCATCTCGGGCCGGGTGACCTTCGGCCTCGGCACGATGTTCGCCCTCGGCGCCACCGCCTGCGTCTTCTGCTGGCCGTACCGCTGGCGCCACAAACGCTGGGCGAAGGCCCTGTGCGCCGCCCCGCTGGCCGCCCTGGCCACGATGGCGTCCCCGGTGGCGGGCCTGTTCGTGGGTCTGGTCGCGGCGGCGCTGTTCCTCCAGAAGCGCTTCCCGGGCGCCTGGGCCCTCGGCCTCGCCCCGACCGTGGTGGTGGCCCTCTCCGCCTGGCTGTTCCCCTTCTCCGGCACGCAGCCGATGACCTGGGCGTCGGTGATCCTGCCCTTCCTCTACGCGGTCCTGATCTACGCGCTGGTCCCCAAGGAGTGGCTGACGGTCCGGATCACCTCGGCGGTCTACGGGCTGTCCGTGCTCCTGGTGTGGCTGATCAGCTCCCAGATCGGCTCGAACATCACCCGGCTCGCGATGCTGTTCGCGGGGGTCGCGCTGGTCGCGGCGCTGCCGTTCACGGTGCCGCGCAGCCGCAAGTGGTACGTCACCGTCATCGCCTTCGCCGGGTTCACCGTCTGGATCGGCGCCAAGACGGTCGACGACATCATCCACACCACCCCGGCGGCGTCCTGGGCGCGGGAGCTGGCCCCGCTGGTGAACCAGCTCCAGGTGGTGGGCGCGGAACGGGGCCGCGTGGAGGTCGTCCCGGCCCGCTCGCACCGCGAGGCCTCCGCGCTGGCGCCGTATGTGAACCTGGCGCGCGGCTGGAACCGGCAGGCCGACATGGAGCGCAACCCGCTCTTCTACGACGACACGCTCAACTCCGCGAACTACCACGCCTGGCTCCAGCGCTGGGCCGTGCACTACGTGGTCCTGCCCAAGGACGAGCCCGACGGGAACGGCGGCGAACGCGAGCGGCAGCTCGTGCAGCGGGGCATGCCCTATCTGCGGGAGATCTGGGGCGACGCCAACTGGCAGCTCTACGCCGTCACCGACCCCGTCCCGCTGGCGGACCCCCCGGCGGTCGTCGACCGCGCGGAGCAGGGCGAACTGACGATCGAGGTGAAGAAGGCGGGCCGGGTGCTCATCCGCATCCCGTACTCGCCGTGGCTGGGCCTGGTCGACACGGAGGGCAAGGGCGTCAGGCCCCCGCAGGAGACACAGGGGTCGAAACACCGCCCGGACGGCACCCGGAAGTCGTACGACAACGTCAACGGCTGCCTGATGGAGACGGCCGAGGACACCTCGGGCGACAAGTGGACCGAACTCCTCGCCCCCCGAGCGGGCGTCTACCGCCTGGCGGCCCCCTACCAACTGCCCCGCGGCACCCCGTGCCCGGAGGAACTCCGCTGAGCTGCCCTACGTTCACCCCGTGACCCCGTCGTCCTGCGTCACCGGGCGCCTTCCGCCCGGTGACGCAGGACGTTCCCCTCCGCCGCTGGGGCAGGGGCAGAGGCAAGCGGTCAGACGAGTGCCTTCTCCACGGCTGCCACGACCTCCGCCGACTCCGGCTCGGCCTGCGGCGAGAACCGGGCGACGACCCGGCCGTCCTTGCCGATCAGGAACTTCTCGAAGTTCCAGCGGATGTCACCGCTGTGCCCCTCGGCATCCGCGAAGCCCACCAGGCGCTCGTACAGCGCGTGCCGCCCGTCGCCGTTCACCTCGACCTTCTCGGTCATCGGGAAGGTCACGCCGTAGGTCGCCGAGCAGAACTCCGCGATCTCCTCCGCGCTCCCGGGCTCCTGCCCGAGGAACTGGTTGCAGGGGACCCCGAGCACGGTGAAGCCCTGCGACGCGTACCGCTCCTGAAGCCGCTCCAGGCCCGCGTACTGCGGTGTCAGTCCGCACTTGGAGGCCACGTTCACCACGAGCACGGCCGTGCCCGCGTACTGGGACAGCTGGGCGGAACCGCCCTGAAGGGCGTCAATCTGCACATCGAGGACGGATCCGGGGGTGCTGCCGGTGTTGTCAGTAGTCGTCATGCAGCGGATGCTAACGCCGCCCCGTGACATCCCCGTGGCCCCCGCCCTCGGTGCCGGACCGCAGGGCGGCGGATGTGCCGAAAGGCCCGGCGGCCCTCACCCCTCGGGCGGTTCCTCCGACTCCGCGAGCCGTTCGGCGATGTCGTCCGCCCACTCCTGGGCCCAGCGGCGGAGTCCGGTGAGCGCGTCGCCCTCGGTACCGTAGGCCGCGAACTCCAGGTCGTCGACCCACTCCATGCCGCTGAGCCGGGCCTGTAGGTCCGTCAGGTCGAAGGCGTCCCGGGCGTGGCGGCGGCCGAGTTCCTCCAGTTCGGGACGGCTCCAGTGGTCCGAGGCGGCGTACACGTCGATGAGGTCCCGGGCGAAGCCGCGGTCGGCCAGGGCGCGCACCTTGGTCCCCACGGCGTCCTCCAGGGAGAGAACCGGACCCAGCCCGGTGGGAACCGGCGGACGCCACAACACCTCTTTGAGGATGTTCAACTCGGTCTCCCCGCCCCCGGCCGGGTCGCCGACCAGCAGCCGGGCCGAGAGGGGGACCGTCTCCGTGGAGTGGACGAGCCAGCCCCGTTCCGTGAGGCCCGCCCGGACTCCGGCGGCGATGTCCGCCATCGGCTCCGCGCTCTCCGTGGCGACGTCCATGCCGTGGCTGGGCCGGTCCACCAGGCCGTGCGCCAGCACCGCGTACCCGCCCGCGATCACCAGCGGGTACGGGGCGCCCACGGCGAGGACGTCGGCGAGCAGGCGCCGGTGCGGTTCGGGGAGGGTCACGCGGCGGCCCGGGCGGAGGTGGCGGATCCGGTGCGGCGGAAGCCGGGCGGTCCGAGCGGCCGCCGGGTCCGTCCGTCCGGGTGCGGTGCGGGGAAGGGGGACGGTGCGGCCATGGCCGGATTATCGCCCGGGCGGCCGGTGGGGCGCGGCACCTGGGGTCGGGCGCGTTCATACCCGCCCGGAGTTGACCCTATAGTTGCGCAAACCGGCAATCGTGTCGCTATGCTTCCGGCGATTCGCGACAGGCGCCCCGAGACCCCGGCGATCGGTTCCCGGCCCCCGGGCGGCCCGAACGGCCGTCCGTCCGGGCGGGGAGCCGCACCGGTGCCACGGCTCCCGCGGACCCGGACCGAACCCTGGACGCGGACGGCCCCGGACCCGCTCCCTGCCGGACCGGCGGCGATCCACGGTGGCCGCGTCCTCGGCCGTCCCGCGCCGGACGCGGGCAGAGGGAAGGACGGAACGTGCGGAACGCGCGGAACGCGCAGACGGCGAAGGCCGCGTCGACCGGCCGTGCCGGTCCGGTCGGCCGGATGAGCCCGATCGGCCGGGTGGGTCCGATCGGCCGGGTGGGTCCGATCGGCCGGGTGGGCCGCATCGGGCGCTCTCCGGTCCGGTGGCACCATGCGCTGCTGACCCTGTGGACGGTCGCCTGGTTCATCGTGGCCGAACGCCACGGGGCCGTGTCCTGGCACTATCTGAAGACCGGTGAGGAACTGCTCTTCAGTCAGGTGCCCGGCGGCGGCCTCGCCCTCTACGCCAACCATCCCGAACTCCAGATAGGACCGGTCAGCTTCCTGGCCGCCGGGCTCTTCGCGCCGTTCCCCCCGGCCGTGGGCGAGAACCTGGCCGAGGCGCTCATGTCGGGGCTCGGCCTGTATCTGCTGGTCCTGATCGGCCGGGCCGCCGCCGACCACAACCTGGGCACGGGGCTGAACCACCGGCGCCTCCAGCAGCGGGTCCTGGTGGCCGGGGCCGCCTTCATCCCCATGTGGGTGGAGGTCTCGGTGCGGTTCGCGCACCTCGACGACGTACTGGCGCTGGTCTTCACCACGTTCGCGGTACGGGCGCTGGTGCGGGGCAACGCCGTGGCCGTCGGGGTCTTCCTGGCGCTCGCCATGGACTCCAAGCCCTGGGCGGTGGGCTTTCTGCCGCTGCTGCTGGTCCTGCCCCGCCCCGCCCGGCTGCGCTCCGCCGCCTGGGCCGCCGGGCTGGTGGCCGCCGCCTGGCTGCCCTTCTACCTCAGCCATATGGAGACCCTGGCCGCCGCCCGGTTCACCATCCCCAACCAGTCGGCCTCGTCACTGCGCTGGTTCGGCGTGGACGACCCGGCCACCCCCTGGTGGGACCGGCCCGCGCAGATGGTGCTCGGCCTCGGCCTCGGCTCGCTCGCGGTGCTGCGGAACCGCTGGGCGGCCGTGGTGCTGCTCGCCGCCGACGCGCGGATCGTGCTGGACCCGAGCGTGTACACGTACTACAACGCCTCGGTCCTGCTCGGCACGCTGATCTGGGACTCGATCGGGCAGCGGCGGCTGGTGCCCTGGGTGAGTTGGATCGCGCTGATCTCCCTGTACGGCAGCGCGCTGCTGGTTCCGTCCGCCTCCACCCAGGGACTGATCCGGCTGGCCTTCGCGGTCGGCTCCGCCGCCTATGTCCTGTGGTGGCCCCAGCGCACCCCGCGCAGCAGACGCCCGGACCGAGCAGCCCGGGGCCCGTCGTCCCCCGAACCTCCCTACCCCGGCCCCGGCCCCGGCCAGCCCCGGCCCACTCCGGCGGACGGCCGTTCCTGGTCCTCCCCGGCGGACGGCCACCCCCGGCCCGCTCCGGACGACGGCCACCCCTGGCCCGCGCCCACCGACGGGAACCCCCGGTCCACCCTGGCCGCTTGAGCCGCCCCGAGCCCGAGCCCTAGCCCGAGCCCAAGCCCCCGCCTCCACCCCAGCCCCCGCCTCCGCACTCGCCTCCGCCGAGAAGGAAGCGTCCCCCCGCCGCCACCGCCAGCTCCGGTCCGAAGAGCGAACCGGCGGTGTGGGCGCCCGGGCGGCCCTCCCGCCGGGCGAGACGGCACGCGACCTCGGCCGCCACCGCGGCGGTGAACTCCCCGGCCCCGCCCGTGCGAAGCCACCCCTCCCGTACGGTGCCGTCGGCGTCCTGGACCCGGGCCCGCGCCCAGGAGTGCTCCCCGCCCGAGCCGCGCGCGGCGACCCGCAGACCGGCGAGCCGCCGCTCGGCGGCCCGGCGGAGCACCGGACACGACAGCAGCACCGCCGCCGACGGCAGCAGGGCGCGCACCGCCCGTCCGGCGGGCACCATGGCCGACGCGGCGACCACGAAGGGTGCCCCGCCGGCCCGGCGGGCGGCCTCCAGCTCACCGGTCGGGGCGCCCGCGGTCCGTACCGCCGAACCGTCGGGCAGGACAAGGCGCCCGGCGTCGGACCCCAGCCGCGCGCGGACGAGCCGACCGCCCTCGTAGCGGCGGCCGCCCAGCGCCAGCGTGGCGACCACGCTTCCCGCCAGCGCCGCCCCGACCCGCCCGCCCGCTCCGCCGGGATCGGCCCGGTCCCCGCCCCTCGGTACCGCGTCCACCCGTACCCGTCGCGCCGGAAACCGCTCCCCGCACAGCGTCCGTACGACGCTCTCGGTGGCGAGCACCCCGAATCCGGCACCGGTGACCAGGCACCGTCCGGTCGCGACCGCCTCCTCGTGCAGCCCCAACAGGGCGGTGACAGCGGTCAGTTCATTGGCCAGGTCGACGTAGTGGGTGCCGGGCGGGCAGGCCCGGACGACGGGTCCCGCCGTCCGGGTGAAGGGACCGACCGTGTGGACCACGACCGCCGGGGCGTGCCGGGCGAGCAGCTCCGCCGCCGCATCGACCGACCCGGCCGCCATGGTCCGCGTCGTCCCGCCGAGCGTCCCGGCCAGCGCGCGCAGCCGCCCGGGATCGCGTCCTACCAGGACCGGCAGCACCCCGGCATCCGCCGCCAGCCGCGCGGCGATCGCCCGGCCGGTGCGGCCCGTGGCCCCGAGGACCCAGATCGGGGACGCGCTCAGCTCCCGTCCCCGTCGGCCCGGGCCGCCGCCCCGGAGGCCTCCGCGGGCGCCGCGGGCTCCAGCTTCACCATGGGGAACCTGCGGGACGTCTTGGTCTCGTACTCCATGCTGTCGGGCCAGTACGCCGACCAGATCCCGTAGAGGCGCTCCCACTCGGGGGAGGCGGGCCGCACGACGGTCGGTGCCACCCGCAGGGTCCGTACGCCGACCTCGATGGTCACCTCGGTCATGGCGGCGACATTGCTCACCCACGCCGGGTCCTTGTCCGCTCCCCGGGCGGAGCCGCAGACCAGGAAACTGGCGCCGTCGGCCGCGTACACCAGGGGGTTGATCCGCGGCTGGCCGGTGCGGCGCCCTACCGTGTGCAGGAGCAGCAGGTGCTTGCCCTCGAAGAGGCCGCCCACGAGGCCGCCCTGCTCCCGGAACTGACCGATGATCCGCTTGTTGACCTCGTTCACGCCGCTCATGCCCGCCTCGTTCCGCCGAAGACCCGACCGTCCTTTAGCTAACCAGCGCGCCTCCCCGCCGGGCCGAGCCGCGCCGCGGCCATGCGGAGGACATCAGGGTCCGGCACGACGTGTCCGCCCGTCCGGGCCGGGGTGGCGCGCGGGTCGCGGCGCCCCGCGGTCCCAGCGGAAGGACCACTCGTTCTCCCCCACGAGCCGGGCGGCGTAGTGCGGGAAGGCGGAGGGCGGGTCACCGGCGATGTCGTCCGCGGTGGTCAGCAGATGTTCCAGCGCGAGGCGGTCGGCCTGGGACCTCTCCCGCGGCGGTCGCGCGACCGAGACACGCAGTGTGCCGCCGAACGCGGCGACGACCCGGGCGCCGAACCGGTCCTCCCAACTGCGCAGCAGCGCGCACAGCAGGGGCAGCGGCGCCGGGGCGGTCCAGCCGAACACGGCCGGGACGTCGGCGCCGCGCCGGGCCGGGACCAGGGCGAAGCGGCAGTCCTCCAGTCCCCGGGGCATCTCGTCCAGCAGATGCCCGATCAGTTCCACCGCGGCCTCGTCCGGCCCGGGTCGACGTGTCCGACGAGCCCGGCCCGGCCCCGCAGGCGCCCGTGACCCCCTCGGCGACGGGCACCCCCGAGGCGTCCGGCTGACCTGGCCCGTCAACGACTCCAGTGCCACCCACCACGAGGTATGGCGCCGCACCGAGTCGGACGCCCTGCTCCTCAAGACCGCCGACCTGCCCGGCTCTGCATCACCGTCCTGGACCGACACCGCCGCACCGGCCGGGCTGCGCTCCTGCTACCGCACGGTCGCCGTGGACGCCGCCTGACACCGCTCGGGCCTCTCCGAGGACGGGCCGTCCCCGGCACCCGCCCGGCACCCCCCGCCTGACACCCCCTGCGGAACGACGGGGCCGGTCCGGAGAGCATCCTCCGGACCGGCCCCCTTTTCGGTGCGCCGGGACGACAACATGTGCGCACGTGGCTCCCCTGCCCCGTACGCAATTCACGCCATACTGCACCACGCATGGGCCCCTGAGGCCGTCGCCGGTGACGAAGGGGCGAGTGGCGGCTGTGCACGACGCAGAAGGAAAACCGCCGAGCGGTGCGGCCGGAACGGGCCGCCGGGCGGAACTCGACGGAATGCGCGGCCTCGCCATGGCCGGGGTTCTGGGAATCCATGCGAACAACCTGCTCCCGGGCGGCCATCTGGGCGTCTCCCTCTTCTTCGTACTGTCCGGCCACCTCATCACCACGCTGCTCCTGGCGCAGTTCCGCGCCACCGGCCGTGTCGATCTGCGCCGCTTCTCCCTCCTGCGGGCCGCCCGGCTGCTCCCTGCCCTGGCCCTCGTACTGGCCGTCTCCGGCGCCACCCTGGCCGCGTTCGGCGAGCCCTCGCACACCGTCGCCCTGGGGATCGGCGCCTCGGCGCTCTTCGGCGCCAACCTGGTCACGGCATACGCCGACAGCGGGGCCATGCAGCTGTTCACCTGGGCCTGGACCCTCTCCCAGGAGGAGCAGTTCTATCTGCTCTGGCCCGCCCTGCTGGCGGCCGCCCTGCGCCGCCGCCGCGTCACCCTGCTCGCCGCCGCCGCGGTCCTGCTGTCCCTCACCGCCGAAGTCCTGCGCTGCGTACTGCCGTTCGGCACCCCCCAGCAATGGGCCAGGATCTACACCGGTCCTGACACCCGTATGGACGGCCTCCTGATCGGCTGCCTGCTCGCCCTGGCGCTGGCCCGCCGCCCGCTGCCCCCGCGGCCCCGCTGGGCACCTGCCCTGGCGTTCGGCTCCCTGGCGGTGATCACCGCCGGTTACGTCGCGGGCGGCCTGGGGTCCCGCGTCACCTACTCCCTGTGGATCGGCGCCGTTCAACTCGCCGCGGCCGCCCTGATCCTGGCGGTGACGGCCGACCGCACCGGACGCCCGGCCCGCCTCCTCGCCGCCCGCCCCCTCGCCCACGCCGGGCGGATCTCCTACGGCCTCTATCTGTGGAACGTTCCCGTCCATCTGGCGGTGCAGCATGTGCTGCACGGCGCGGTCCCGGTCTGGGTCAACGGCCTGGCCTGGCTGGGCGCAACCCTGTTCCTCGCGGAGACGAGCCACCGCCTGCTGGAACAGCCCGTCCTCACCCGTGTCCGCACCTCCACCCGAGGCCCGGCGCCCCGCCGGGACGTCCTGCTGCCCACGGCGCCCTGACGCTCAGCGAGTGGTGATCGGCCGACGGTCGTTGCAGACGGAGACCGGGTCCGCGCTCGCGCCCTGCCTGCCCCTGATCTCCACCTGTGCACCGAGCCGGATCGTGTCGTAGACCCGTTTCCCGTCCTCGGGGGAGAGCGCGATGGCGCCGGTACCGGCGTCCTCGCCGATGGCGTTGAGACCGGCACTGGGGTCCAACGCCCAGAGCAGCAGCCGCTGGTGGTGACTGCGGTCGGTGAAGGTGACCGCCCATCGCTCGTCGTCCCGGTACTTGGTCAGCCTGTCCGGGGGCGTTGTCAGGAGGGGATGCTTGCCGGTGACCGTGACCACCGTCTCGCCGATCGGGCAGTTGTCCTGCAACCCGCTGATCCGGAACGTCCTGCCCTCGATCGTCAGGGTGTGGGCGTCCAGGTCGACCGTCACCCGCTGGACGGGCGACGGGGACGGCCGGGGTGGCGGCGCCGCGGGGGGTACGGCCCGCCCGGTGGGGGAGTCATGGCCGCCGACCGTGACGGCGGTGACGGCCGCCACCGCCAGCACAGCGGCGGAGAGGGCGGCGCGCCGCCCGCGGCGGCGGCGTACCGCCCGGCTCCGCACCTGGGCCCCCGTCGCCGGGGCCGGTGCCGCGCCGTCCTCGGCCAGGCCGTGGAGCCGGGCGGACAGCTCCCGCTCGGTCAGGGGATGCGGTGACTGCTGGTCAGACACGGGCTTCCTCCGTCGGGATGGTGTCGCCCAGCTGGGCGGCGAGTGCCGTACGGCCGCGTGACAGCCGGGCCTTGACGGTGCCGATGGCCGTCCCGGTCTCCGCGGCTATCTGTTCCACGCTCAGATCGCACAGGTGATGCAGCACGATCGTGGTCCGCTGCGCCTCGGGCAGCCGCCGCAGTGCGGTGACCAACGCCACGTGGTCGGTGCTCGGTTCGGGCGCCGGGCGCGGCGCGGGCTCCCCCCGGACCAGTTCCCACCAGCGGCGCGCCCGCCGCCAGTGGCTCATCGCCAGACGATGAGCCACCGTGCGGATCCACGACTCCGGATCACGATCGCCGTTGAGGACCGACGAACGCCGGTCCCAGGCACGGACGAACGCCTCCTGGACCACGTCCTGCGCCTCGGCGTGGTCGCCCGTCAGCGCGAAGAGCTGACCGACCAGGCGTGGATAGGCAGTTGTGTAGAAGAGGTCGAACTCGTCCTCGGTCACCGTCACTTGCTCTCTCGGTACGGCGCGACCGCGCGGCTGTGCCGGTGCGACGGGGTCATGCGGTGGTGGCGGCGCCGGCCTCACTGTGGTCGAGCCACTGCTGCCATGTCAGGTTCCAGTCACCGTAGCCGTTTCCGGTGGCCACCTTCGCCTTGTTCGCCCCGGTGACCTCGATGACGTCGCCCACCATCACCTTGTTGTAGAAGTTCTCGGCGGTGCCGTCGTCGGCGAGGCCGACACAGCCATGGGTGATGTTGCTGTGCCCGGCCGCCACGTTCGCCCGCTTGTTCTGGTGCACATACGTCCCCGACGTCGTCAGGTGCACGGCCCAGAAGTAGTAGTCGTGGTACGTGTCGTTCGGGCCCATGCCGACGGTGCGGGAATCCATGTACACGCGCCGCTGCTTGTCCATGACGACCATCGTCCCGTTCCAGGTGTCCCGCCCCGGCTTGCCCGCGGTGATCGGTATGTGCCGCGTGGTGCCGCCGGTGCTGACGGTCATCTCGTGCGTGCTCGCGTCGACCGTGGCGATCAGCGACCTGCCGATGGTGAAGCGGCGGTCGCCGTGCGAGCCGAGGCCGAGGGTTATCTCGGTGCCGGGCTGCCAATAGGTGCTGCGGGGGCGGAAGTCGACCCGCTGGCCCTCCAGGAGGTTCTGGTCCTTCACCCAGCTCCACGCGCCGGTCGTGCCCGTCGAGGTGCGCACCCGCAGCCAGCTCTCCACGGCCTTGCGGTCGGCGGCGGCCACCGGCTTCGGGAAGGTGACGGATATCGGCATCCCCACCCCGACCCGCTGCCCGTCGGAGACGTTCACCCGCGCCTGCGCGAGGACGGCGGGCTCCGGCATGGCCGGTGCCGGGCTCGCCTTGCCCGTGCCGTCGTTGGCCCCGCCGGCGGCCTTCGCGGCCGCGGTGGAGGCCGGGGCGTCCGACGGGTCCGCGTAGGTCCGGACGCCGGTACCCGCGTCCGTCGAGCAGCCGACCACCGAGAGCAGCGCGATACAGGCCGCGGCGGCGGCTCCGAGGCGCCCGGCGGTCCGAACGGGCGAACGGTCGTTGTGCATGGGGTCCCCCAGTGAAGTGCGGTATCGCCCCGTATACGCACGGCCCCGGCGTCAGGTTGCATCCGGACCGGAACTTTTCTCCGGCCGTGTCGCGGCTCCGTCGGTCGCGTGCGCGTGTACGCGCGTACCCGCGCCGCTGCGCGCCCGCGCGAGACGCCGCCGTGCCTCGCCCCGGTTCCTGACTCGCCCCAGACCATCACAAAAGGTGTCTTTGGGGAGAATTGCCAACCGAACTGGACATGTTGGCTGTAGACATTGATGTGTCCGACCAGGCAGGCGCCTCCGGCACCTGCCACGAAAGGAGCACAACATGCAGGTTTCTCGTCCTGTCGCTGCGCTGGGTGTCGCGGCCGCCCTCCTGATGGGCGGCGCCACGGCCGCCAGTGCCGCAACCGCCGCGCCCTCGGCCGTCTCCCACGTCACCCAGGACCGTGGCTACGACCACGGGTTCGGCCACGGCTACGACCACGGCTACGACCACGGCCGCTACGGGTCCGGCTACCGCGGCGGCTGGGGCCACCACCGCTATGAGAACCACGGCTGGGGCCACCGCGGTTGGGGCAACTGGAACCACTGGGGCCACGGCCACTACGGCCGCCGCTGACCCTCTCCTTGGGGTGCCCTCCCTCGTCCGGGGGGAGGGCACCCCGCCCGGGCCCTCGGGTCCTGTGTCCCGGCGTCAGTCGGAGCGGGGCACGATGGCCACCGCCCGGTAGTCGTATCCGTCCTGCTGGAAGCCGGGGGCTTCCCAGCTGAGGTCGACCCGCTGCCCCGGCGTCAGCACCCGGTAGCCGTTCGCCCGGATGTCGGAGAAGTGGCCGAAGCAGCCACCGGGAGTCTCGGGGGAGTCGAACACACCCCACCCCTCGTCGTCGTACCACTCGCGAACCGTCGCCATGACCATGCGCGGAACCTTAGGGGCACCGCCCACGCGAGCACACCTGGTACGGCGACACCGGCGTGTCCCGGGCGGCCCGCCCCGGCCGGGGCGCGCCGGGCCGCGGAGCCGTGACCGCCCCGGCCGACCGGTGAGCAGGGCAAAGCGGGGCCGTCCGCCGTTACCATAGTTGCATGGATGTGCAAGGACAGGCGTGGGACGCGGAGTCCGCGGAGCGGGTGGTGGCGGTGCTCAAGGCCGTGGCCGACCCCTCCCGCTACCGGCTGCTGTGGGCGCTGAGCGGCCGTGAACTGCCGGTCAGCGAGCTGGCCGGGATCCTGGGCGCCCATGTGGCCGCCACCTCCCAGCACCTGGCCAAGCTGCGCGCCGCCGGGCTGGTGACCACCCGGCGTGAGGGCACCCGGATCTACTACCGGGCGGCCCGGGTGCGCGGACTGCTGGAGGAGGCCCAGCTGGCGGCCGACTCCGGCGAAGCCTCCGGACCCGGTGGGGACACGGAGCACGAGGCCTCCGCGACGGCCGCGCAGGAGCAGCCCGCCCGGGCGCGCGGCACGCTCGGGGCGCGCCCGGCACTGGGCTGACACCGCGCCCCGCCTCCGGTGACCCTGCTTCCCTGCGGCGGCCGCGGTCCCCTCTACTCAGGGGAGTTACCGGTCCAGTCACCGGGGGCCGCGTACTCCTCGCCCCGCTCGTCGAGCCGGTACTCCTGCGGTTCGGCGTCGTACGAGTACAGCTCGGCGTAGCGCCCCCAGTCGGTGGCCGTCTCCAGCTGGGCCGAGATCTGCTCGCTGGTGAAGTGGTGGGCGAGCAGGTCACGGAAGAATCCGGCGCGCAGGCTGCGGCGCGGGTTCTGGTGCAGGCTGCGCGTGATCAGCTGCACCAGCGGGGCATGGCTGAGGACCGCCTCGGCGAAGATCCTCTTCGACTCCTGGACGTCGGCGCCCGCGAAACGGGTGCCGGTGGCCGTCAGCAGCAGGTCGTCACCGGTGAGCGTGGTGAAGCCGAGCAGATCCAGCGCGTCGACCTGCGGCAGCACGTCGTCGACCGCCAGACCGAGATCGTCGGCCAGATCGGCCAGGTCGCAGCGTCCTCCCCGGTGCAGGACCATCTCCGCCAGACCGGACAGGCCGTCGACACCGGCCCGGGGCAGCGGGGTGGTGGCGGGGGTGCGCTTGTCCAGCTCCACGGCCTCGGTGCGGCCCGGGGTGCGGCCCTCCTTCTGGCGGCCGGTCATGGTGCGGTAGACCCGGTCGATGAGGTCCTCGAAGGCGGCCGAGGTGCGGTCGCGGGGCCGGTCGAGACCGACCTCGAAGACCTCGCGGATGGTGCCGTAGGGGCGGGAGCCGAGGACCACGATGCGGTCGGCCATCAGCACCGCCTCTTCGATGTTGTGGGTGACCAGCACGATGGCGCGGGTGGGGAACTGGCCCGACTCCCACAGCTCCATCAGCTCACCGCGCAGGTTCTCCGCGGTCAGTACGTCGAGGGCGGAGAACGGCTCGTCCATCATCAGCACGTCCGGTTCCACGACGAGCGCCCGGGCGAAGCCGACGCGCTGGCGCATGCCGCCGGACAGCTCCTTGGGGTAGGCGGACTCGAAGCCGTTCAGGCCGATCAGGTCGATCGCCTGCCGGGCGGCGTCCGCGCGTTCCGCTGCGCCGATGCCCTTGGCCTCCAGGCCGAGTTCGACGTTCTGCCGCACGGTCAGCCAGGGCAGCAGGGCGAAGGTCTGGAAGACCATGGCCGTGCCGGGGTTGGCGCCGGTGAGCGGGGTGCCCTTGTAGGCGACGGTGCCGGAGCTGGCGGGCACGAGACCGGCCAGGCAGCGCAGCAGGGTGGACTTGCCGGACCCCGACTTGCCGAGCAGGGCGACGATTTCGCCCGCGTGGACCTGGAGGTCGATGCCGGACAGGACGGGCAGTTCGCCGTCGGCGCCCGCGTAGGACTTGGTCAGGCCCGCGGCCTGAAGCAGCAGTTCGCCGTCGGCGGGACGGGTGCCCTTGGTCGGGATGAGGGTGTTCATTGCCATAACGCGTCCTGAAGTTTCTGGAGGTGCGGAAGGTCAGAGGGAGTAGCGGGACTCGGCCAGCCGGTACAGGCGGCGCCAGAACAGGCGGTTGAGGGAGACGACGTACAGGCTCATCACCGCCACTCCCGCGAGCAGCCTGGGGTAGTTCCCGGCCTCGGTGGCCTCGGCGATGTAGGCGCCGAGGCCGGTCGCGGCGAGTGTGGTGCCGCCGAAGCCGACGACCTCGGAGACGATGGAGGCGTTCCAGGCGCCGCCGGAGGCGGTGATCCCGCCGGTGACGTACGACGGGAAGATCCCGGGGATGATCAGCCGCTTCCACCGCTGTCGGCCGGTGACGCCCAGGTCGTCCATGGCCTCGCGCAGATCGGTCGGGATGGCCATGGCACCGGCGATGGTGTTGAAGAGGATGTACCACTGGGCGCCGAGCGCCATCAGGAACACACCGCCGACATCGATCGTCAGACCGGTCCTGATGAAGAACCACACCGCCAGCGGGAAGAGGAAGTTGGCGGGGAAGGACGCCAGGACCTGGACCACGGGCTGGGCGATCCGGGTCAGCCGCGGCGAGAAGCCGATCTTCACACCGATCGGCACCCAGATCAGGGTCGCCGCCACGACCAGTACGACGACACGGGCGAGGGTGGCCAGCCCCAGGAGCAGCGGTTCGCCGAAGACGCCGAGGCCGGTGCGGTCGTAGAGGTAGCGGCCGAGGCTGATCAGGCCCCACAGGGTCAGGCCCCCGGCGACCACGGCGAAGGCGATGTCCCCGGTGCGCTGTCGCCCGCGGTCGACAGCGAGCGGGCGGTCGTCGACGCCGAAGACCCTGCCCGCCCTGTTCAGGGCCAGCCCGGCGGGGCGCAGGGCCCGGCCGAGCAGCTGCGGCCAGTGCGAGCGGCGCAGAAGGTCCAGGACGACGGACTTCTGGATCTCGCCCGCCTCGGACTGCTCGTTCTTGAAGCGCTCGGCCCAGGCGGTCAGGGGCCGCCAGAACAGGAAGTTCACCCCGGTCACCATGACCGCCATGGTGAGGATGGCCCAGCCGACCTTGCCGAGGTCCCCGGCGGCGATCGCGGCCCCGGCGTAGGAGCCGACGCCGGGCAGGGCGTAGTCGGTGCCGCCGAGGGTGACGGCCTCGGAGGCGACGAGGAAGAACCAGCCGCCGCCGAAGCTCATCATGCCGTTCCAGACCAGGCCGATCATCCCGGAGGGAACTTCCACCTTCCAGAACCGCATCCAGCGGGTGAAGCCGAACGACCGTGACAGTTCGTCGAGTTCGCGGGGCAGGGAGGTGAGGGCGTAGTAGAAGCTGAACGTCATGTTCCACGCCTGCGAGGTGAAGATCGCGAAGATCGACGCGCACTCCAGGCCCAGCATCGAGCCGGGGAACAGGGCGACGAACCCGGTCACGGCCACCGTGAGGAAGGCGAGGACGGGGACGGACTGGAGGATGTCCAGCGCCGGGATCAGGATGCGCTCCAGGCGGCGGGACTTGGCGGCGGCGTAGGCGTAGACGAAGGTGAAGCAGGTGGACAGGGCCAGCGCGACGAACATGCGCAGCAGCGAGCGGGCGGCGTCGTAGGGCAGTCGGCCGACGTCGGTGTCCACATGGGCGGAGCGGCTGGTGGTGAAGGAGACCGTGGTCCCCTTCCCGACCCGCAGGGTGACGTAGAAGAGCACCAGTACGGCCGCGGCGACCACGATGTCCACCCAGGTCACCCGGGACAGACGGCCCGCGAAACGGGCGGAGAGGGACGACCGCGCGGCGGGCGGGGGAGCGGGGGTGGGCGTGGGTGTGCCCGTCCGGAACGACATCACAGGAACCTCCGACCACACTCTGGCCGTGCGGCGGCCCGGGCGGCGTGACCACACGTCGAACGCGTGTCGTACGTCGCGGCCGGGTCGGCCGGGCGGGGCGAGAGGGCGGTGAGAAAGCAGATGGTGAGAACGGATGGCTGCTGCGGGCCGGGCACCATGGAGGCGCGCCCGCAGGCTTCCGCCGCGGCACGGCCGGGCCGCCGGGAAAGGGGCGGGCGGGGCCGTCGGTCGCACGGAAGCGGTCAGAGACTGCCGTCGAGGCAGCCGGGACTCGGTGGGTCGATGTCCACGGGTGCCTCCGTTCGGTCGTTTCGGTCCGGTCGTTTCGGCCCGGTCGTGTCGGGCCGGTCGTTTCGGTCCGGTCGTTTCGGCCCGGTCGTGTCGGGCCGGTCGTTTCGGTCCGGTCGTGAAATGTCGGGCACCCGTCTGCCTGTGGCGGCATGGCGGGGACCGTCACGTAGTCTGCCCCTTGTTGCGTCAGTACGCAAATAGCCAAAAGGTAAGAGACCGCACTCGAGGTTAGTTGCACATCTGTGCAACTATGTCGGAGTCGAGACGACGCACGTCAAGCCGAGGAAGCACCGACCGGAAGCGTCGACCGGAAGCACCGGCCGGAAGTACTGGCCGAAAGCACGGACCGAGGAGGTGAGCGACATGGACGGCGACAGCAGTAGTGGCAGCCCGGGCCCCGACGGGCCCCGCAGTCCCGTGTCCCCCCACCCCTCGGGCATCCGGTAGCCGGAAGCCGCGGTCGTCCGCACCGCCGCCGCACCGCCGTGCCCCCGACCTGTCCCGCCGCGGCGGGACCAGGGGAGTTTCCCATGGCCAACCTGACCACCTTCGACTTTGCCCTCCGGCTCGCGGTGGGCGTCGGCTGCGGCGCCCTGATAGGCGTCGAGCGCCAGTGGCGCGCCCGCATGGCCGGACTGCGCACCAACGCCCTCGTGGCCGTCGGCGCCACCCTCTTCGTCCTCTACAGCGACGTGGTCGGCGACCCCGGCAGCCCCACCCGCGTCGCCTCCTACGTCGTCTCCGGCATCGGCTTCCTCGGCGGCGGGGTCATCCTGCGCCAGGGCGGCGGCGTGAGCGGCCTCAACACCGCGGCCACCCTGTGGTGTTCGGCGGCCGTCGGCGTACTGGCCGCCTCGGGACGGCTGGAACTGTGCGCGCTCGGCACGGCCGTCGTCCTCGCCGTCCACCTGCTGCTGCGCCCGGCGGGGCGGCTGATCGACCGCGTCCCCCAGCGCGACCCCGACAGCGAGGGCGTACGCGCCACCGTCCATCTGGTCTGCGACCGGCGCGACGAGGCCCATCTGCGCGCACTGCTGCTCCAGGCCCTCTCCAACGACGGGCTCGCACCCACCGGGCTGCGGGTACGGCGCGACGGCGAGGACGCGACCTTCCTGCGGGCGGCGGTCCTCCTCGACGGCGACCCGGCCCGAAGCCTCGAACAGCTCATCGCCCGGCTGTCCCTGGAACCGGGCGTCCGCGACCTGCACTGGCACCTGGACGACACGACCCTGGACCCGGAGCGGGAGGAGGCGACGGTGTGAGAGCGGCGACGCGCACCGGACGAGCCCGCCCCGTCGGCCACGGCCCGAGCCCGCTGTCCCGCTGTCCCGCCGCCCCGAGCCCCCTACCCCGCCGTATGAACACGGAGTGACCGCTTCCCGGCCGTCCGTGGAGCGGTTGTGGACGCCCAGGGTGGTCCAAGATCCACGTACGGTGATCGGCGCCGTGCGTTGCGGTCGCGTTCGCGCGCAGGTCACCGCCGGTGCCAAGGATCCGTAGGCAGCGGGAAGTTCGGGACAGCGAGGCCCGCGATCACTGCTCGCTGACGCGCTCGCATCGGGGAGACTGCCGCATGCCGCACACACGCTCTGTCACCACGACGACCGCTCTGCATCGTCGCACCCTGCTCGCCGCCGGGGCGGCATCCCTCACCGCGGGCGTCGGACTCGCCCTGCGGCCCGAGGTGAGCCGGGCCGCGGGCAACCCGGCCCAGGGGGAGGCGCCCGCCGCCCACTCCCGGCCGGTACCGGCCGCGCCCCTGGCCCCGTACACCAAGGGCACCACGCTCGCCACGGTCGCGGCCGCCCGCACCAGCTCCGGCTACCGCCGCCTCGGCGACGGCCCCGGCTGGAGCCGGGTGGTGCGCGGCGAGCTGGCCGCGCCCAAGGCGGGGCGCACCGGGCGCCGCACCGCGCTCGCCGCGTTCGTGCAGCTCACCGACCTCCATGTGATGGACAGCCAGCACCCGCTGCGCACGGAGTTCATCCAGTCCGCCTCGCCGCACTCCTGGCGCCCGCAGGAGGCGCTCACCGTGCAGGGCGCGATCTCCCTGGTCGAGCGGATCAACGCGCTGCGCGGCGCGCCGGTCACCGGCAGCCCCCTGGAGTTCGCCATCACCACCGGTGACAACACCGACAACAACTCCCGTAACGAGCTGGACTGGTACCTGAAGGTGCTCAGCGGTGGCCGCATCACCCCCGACTCGGGCGACCCGCGCCACTACGAGGGCGCCATGAGCAGCGGGGTGAACCTGTACTGGCAGCCCGACTCCACCGTCCGCGACCAGTACAAGCAGCGCGGCTTCCCCCACCTGGAGAGCTTCCTGAAGGCCGCGACCCGCGAGGTGCGCAGCCCCGGCCTGAACCTCCCCTGGTACTCAACCGTCGGCAACCACGACTCCATCCTGGTCGGCTGCTTCGGACACGGTGACTCCTACCTCACCGACTTCGCCACCGGCGACCGCAAGCTGTTCAGCGTGACCGCCGCCGAGGCCCGCAAGCTCCAGCAGAGCATCAACGACGGTTCCGACCCCAAGGGCCTCGGCCTGCGCGACCTGCTGAAGTCCCACACCCGTGCGATGCGCCGGGTCACCCCGGACGAGCGGCGCGCCCTGTTCACCCCCGCCGAGTACGTCAAGGCCCACCTCGATCCGGCGTACACCGGCCCCGGCCCGGTCGGGCACGGCTATACGCAGGCCAACCTCGCGGAGGGCACCCAGTACTACTCCTTCCGCGTCTCCGACCATGTCGTCGGCATCAGCCTCGACACCACCGACGCGCAGGGCAACTTCAGCGGCTCGGTCGGCGCGGCCCAGCTGGCCTGGCTGGAGCGCACCCTGAACGCGCACAAGGACGAGTACGCCATCGTCTTCAGCCACTACACCAGCACGTCGATGCCCGTCCCGCGCCCCGACCCGTCCCGCCCGAACGAGAAGCGCTCGGGCGGCGCCGAGCTGCTCGCCCTGCTCGGCCGGCACCGCAATGTCGTCGCCTGGGTCAACGGCCATGTGCACCGCAACACCATCACCCCGCACACCGGCAGCGGCGGCCACTCCTTCTGGGAGATCTCCACCGCCTCCCACGTCGACTTCCCCCAACTGGCCCGCGTCATCGAGCTGGTGGACAACAAGGACGGCACGCTCTCCCTGCACACCACCCTGGTCGAGTCCGCCGCCCCGCACCGCACGGACTTCACCGACCTCTCCCAGACCGGCCTGGCCGCCCTCTACCGCGAACTCTCCTTCAACGCCCACGACGGCTCCCTCACCCTCCAGGGCACCCCGGGAGACCGCAACACGGAACTGCTGCTGAAGAAGAGCTGAGCCCTGCCTCCCCCCTGCCTACTCGGGAACGCACTCGCCGTGACCGGCTGCGCGCCGGTGCGCGTCAAGGCCGGGTGCCGGCGACGGATCGGGATGTCGCCGGCACACACGATTCCTGGACCGGGTTGGTTCAGGAGAGCTGGAGGAAGGTCTTCCAGGAGGCGCCGCCGGGCAGCGCAGCCCCGGCGTTGCCGAGTTGACCGTTGCCCTGGCCCTTGTACTTGTGCATGGTGCCGTCGCCCCAGATCGCAAGGACATCGGCGATGCCGTCGCCGTCGACGTCGGTGCCGGCCATGAGCTTGATCTTGTCCCAGGTGTCTCCGCCGGCCGTGACCGTCTTGCCGGCGGCGAGCTGTCCGTCGCCCTGACCCTTGTAGAAGTGCAGGGTGCCGTCGTTCCACACGGCCAGGGCGTCGGCGATGCCGTCGTGGTCGAAGTCTCCGGCGACCAGCTGCGGCGCGGTGGACCAGGTGTTGCCGCCCGTGGTGACGGTGATGCCCCCGCCGAGCTGTCCATTGCCGAGGCCCGGGTACAGGTGCATGGTGCCGTCGTACCAGATGGTCAGGATGTCGGCGTTGCCGTCACCGTTGAAGTCGCCCGCGGTGAGCTGCTTCAGCGTCTTCCAGGTGTTGCCGCCCGTCGTGACCGGCGTCTGCGCCTTGACGGTGCCGTCACCATTGCCCTGGTAGAGGTGCATGGTCCCGTCGTTCCACACGGCCATCACATCGGCGTCGCCGTCGTTGGTGAAGTCGCCCTTGGCCAGGTGCAGCGTGGTCTTCCAGCTCGTGCCGCCGACGAGCTGGGTGTTCGTGCCGGACAGGCCCTTGTCCTTGTCGCCCGGGTAGATGTGCGCACTGCCGTCGCCCCAGATGCCGACGAGGTCGCCGATGCCGTCGCCGGTGTAGTCGTCCTGGACGCGGAAGGCTGTCTGGGCGACCCAGGAGGCGATGTCGTCGACGCGCGTGTCGACCGCGCCGGTGCGCGTCTCGGCCGAGTCGACGCCCAGGCATCCCCCCTGCCAGGAGGCGGAGTTGACGGCAACGAGCTCGGGGGTGCCGTTGACGGTGCGCAGGGCCGGCCCTCCGGCGTCGCCCTGGCAGACGGTCGCGGAGTCGGAGCCGTCCAGGTTGACCGTGCTGGTGGCGCTGGACCGGACGGTGAAGGTGCCGGTGTGAAGCTTGTTGGGCACCCATTCGGTCTTGGTGCGCCCGAATCCGGCGACGGTGAGCTGCTCGTTGTCCGCGGCTGCCGTGGTGGCGAGGCGGACCGGGGTGATGTTCGGGTCGGTGATCTTCTTGGCGAGCTTGACCATGACCAGGTCGCGGTCGGTGCGCGGGACGAGTTCGACGGCTTCGAGGACGCTTCCGTCGGTCTTGGTGAGGTCGGTTCGGCCGACGGTGACGGTGGTGGTCACGGTGGGCTTGCCGGCGGCGGGTTTGGCGTCGGACGAGAAACAGGAGGCTGCGGTGAGCACCCACTGCGGATCCACCAGGGCGCCGGTGCAGGCGGTCTGATTGCCTACGTTGATCTTCGCGACGAAAGAGAGCGGAGCATCGGAGGCGTCGGCGCCGTTGAGGGCGACGGCCGGTATGACGGGGAGTCCGGCTGCACAGCAGGCCGCGATGGAGCCGGCCAGCAGCAGAGAGCGGTGGAGAGCGCGAGGCATGGGAATTCCTTGAACTTTCTTCCTAAGAGGTGGTCAGGGATCGGTGAGGAGTGTTGTCCGCACGGGGATTCCGCTGCGAGGGTCCTACCGACTGGTTCTGATCTCCACGAGCAGGAAATCGCGGCCGTGGGCGTCGGCGCTTTCCCCGACCGAGGTCCACGCGTTCTTGTCGATGTCGAAGGACTTCTTGTCGGTTCCGGCGGTCATATCGACCTGGGTGGAGTAGTCGTTGCCCCGGATGCCGTAGACGGATGGGATCTCCAGGGTCAGCCAGCCGGAGTTCCCGGTGACCTGGAAGCAGATCGTGCCTTTGTTCCGCCCCTGGACTTCCAGCTGCCCGGTCCCGCTCACACAGTCGGCGAGCGTGATATGGCCGTCGCCGCGCTTGAGGACGATGTTCTTCTCCGCGAGGATCTTGTCGGCGTGCGGATACGCGAAGGTCTCCACGGCGAATCCAGGGGCCGCATCGGCGGCGTTCGCTGCCGGGGTGCCGCTCGCCTCGGTATGTGCTCCTGTCGCACCACCCGTCATCCCGACCCAGGCCAAAGCTCCCGCGACCCCGGCGGCCCCCAGCGTGCGCGCCACGACACGTTTCCGCGCGGAGCCGGCTTCCCTGCGTATCTTCATTTCAGTCCCCATGGGTAATTCTGGTCGACCACTCGAAAGGCGCTCAGAAGAGACGTGAAGGGCCGTCTTTGCGGTCGCCCAAGTAAATACAAATGCCACACCCTCCCGAAGATGCGATGAGCAAAGAGAAAGCATCCTGCGGAGGGTGGCCCTGTGATGGTCATGTTCACGTCTTCACAAATCTAGGATCAATGTTTGCTCTCTGTCCACCGTTTAAAGCATGGCCAACTGGTACATATCGTCACCTTCGGTTGTGCCCTAAGTCACGATTTAAAGAGGTTCCCTCATGTTTGTGAAGATTTTGCGAATGTAAAATAACGGTTAGATGAAGCAGTTAATGATGGGGCGGTTCGCCCATCTCGACGGCTTTAGGCTGCTGTTGACCTTGCCGTCCCGGAAATGGGACGGCGTCTTCTCGGGGGGATTCCTTATGGCGCCCTGGCTTCGTCTTTTACCAAGGGGGCCGAGGTGTCGCATGCGTGTCCGCACCGTCGTATCGCGAATGGGAAAGGTGCACGCTTTGCCAACGTCACTGTGGAGTAGGCGCCGGATACTCAACTACTCACGGCTCTCGCCGGGGCGGCTGCCGTACCCGCCCTGCCTCCGTCCTCACCCTGGCCGCCACACCCGCCCGCGCTGCCGACACCGGCACCGGCGACACGGGCCCAGCTCTGCCCGACACCGACCGGGGCAAGGCGGTTTGGGCTTACAGGGTCGGGGGGGGGGGGGGGGCCCCCCCGCGCCCCCCCCCCCCCCCCCCCCCGCCGGGCGGGCGGGGGCCCCCCCCCCCCCCAACCCCACCCCCCCCCCCCCCAGGAGCAAGCAAGCCCCG